>DAINRU010000012.1:0-54899 GCA_036741695.1 Vulcanimicrobiota bacterium | reverse complement strand
TGGCTGAAGGCGGCGGTTTGCTAAACCGTTATAGTGCTGTAAAGGCGCTATCGAGGGTTCGAATCCCTCTCTCTCCGCCAGGACAAGAGGTGCGGCTCGATCGTGACACGTACGCGCTCGTAGTTCAGCTGGATTAGAATGCCAGACTACGAATCTGGAGGTCGGGGGTTCGAGTCCCTCCGAGCGCGAACATCAGTGGCCGCCCGCGGGCGGCCACTTTCTTGCCTCGGTAGCTCAGCGGTAGAGCAGGGGACTCATAAGCCCTTGGTCGCAAGTTCGATTCTTGCCCGAGGCACGCGCGCCCGTAGCTCAATTGGATAGAGTGTCGGCCTCCGAAGCCGAAGGTTGGTGGTTCGAGCCCACTCGGGCGCGAGGTGATACGATTTCGAAGGCGGCCCACGACGATGAGTTCATGCGCCAGGCGCTGGTGCTTGCCGGGGTTGCGCGCGAGCGCGGCGACGTGCCCGTCGGTGCGGTGCTCGTCATGGATGGGGAGGTCGCGGCTGTCGGTTTCAACCAGAAGGAGACCAATCACGATCCGACCGCTCATGCGGAGATCGTGGCCTTGCGCCAGGCAGCGGCGCGGCGAGGAGGGTGGCGTTTGAGCGGCGCGACACTCTATGTCACAAAGGAGCCGTGCCTCATGTGCGCGGCGGCCTGCGTGGCGGCGCGGATCGAGAGAATCGTGTATGCATGCGCCGATCCTAAAGGCGGAGGCGCAGGTTCGGTCTATAACCTGGTGGATGATGCGCGGCTCAACCACCGCGTCGAGGTCGTACAGGGAGTGCGAGAAGAAGAAGCGGCAGAGTTGCTCCGCACGTTCTTCCGCGACAAACGCAAGACGACGGAGCTTTGAAGCAACGGACCTTTGGGTCCGTTCACGAGACACGGAGAGGTGGCAGAGTTGGTTGATCGCGCTCGCCTCGAAAGCGAGTAACGGCTTAAACCCGTTCGTGGGTTCGAATCCCACCCTCTCCGAAGGCCTTTTCCCGAACTCTCAGGTCACCGCCCTCACAGGTTGATCCGCGCTGACGTAGCTTCGCTATGGAGAGCGCGCGGGGCGAAGGGGCGCGGCCGTCAATCGAGAACGGCTGGCAACAAATGGCAGTCGATGCTCCGTGCACTGTCCATTTATGCTTGCCGTTTGGCAGGGCAGCGAGAGCTTTCATCCGGCGGGGGATCCCGGTCGTGCTGCTGCTGGTGGTTGTTCCAGAAGCTGCCCGCGCCCTGAGCGGCACCCTCTCGGTAGCCAACGCGACGCCGACTATAGGGTCGAGCGTCGTCTTCAATGTCAACGTGGTCGGCAGCGCAGTTGCTCCCGCGCCGCGCAGCACGCTCAGCTTCGGCGACGGTACCGCTCCCCTCACCTTTACGCCGCCTTATCCGGTGTCGGCTGCACACGTCTACTCGGCCCCCGGGCGCTACGTCGCGACGCTTTCCAGCGGCGTGACCGTGCTTTCTACGCTTGTGATCACCGTGGTGACAGCGACTGCACGAGTGCCGTACGGGACAATCTTCTCGACCGTCCCAGTAGCCGCATCGGTGCTCGCAGGCGACGATACGAACATCATCGTTACCTACCGAGTCGTCACTCCACCGTTGGGCTCATTCGCCTCCAATGCTCCGTCGCTGCAGGCCGTCGTCGATCTGCTCGATCAGGATGACCACTTGATCTCCCGCGGCGACCCGGTTCTCATCCCATACGCTTATTTCGCGGGCGGCGGGGTAGAGACGGCCGAAATCCCTTATACAGTCCCGAGCGATGCTCGCGGGAAATATCACGTGCGCGTGTATCTGCGCACCGGTGAGATCGGCGGCACTGTCGCGATCGGACAGCCGGTAGCCCTTGCGGTCACCGGTGGGCCGGATCCGACGCCCGTGATCACAACCGCCGTGCACGCGAGCGGCGCGATCGAGGTGGGTCCTCGCATCAGCCTAGGTGGCACGAGCGGCACGATCCCCGCGAGCGCGGGCTCGGGGGACATCAATGCCAACTTCAGAGTGGGCTATACGGAGCCGACGTTCACTTTGACTGCGGCGAGCGTCCTCAACGCCACGTCTCGCGCGCTGGATCCGCTGCTCACGCTTGTGCCCGGCGCCGGCGACCTTGATTCTCCGAACTCACAGCAACCGGTTCCCACAAGCTCATCCACGCCCCAACCGCTGCACTATCAGCACACGCTCGGCCCCGTCACTGCGGCCCTCCCGAGCTTGCTGTTCGCGGGTGGTGAGTCGCTGCGCGGGCTCGATTCGTTGATCAACCAGTCAGGTTGGTCCTATCAAGCCTCTTTAGGATATCCGCAGTTAGCGTCGTCCACGAGCGGCGGCCAGACGGGCTATCTCTTCGACGTTGGACGAGCGTTTTCGGCGACGCAAGACCTTCACGCGACGTTCTTGCAGAACATCGACGATCCGTATACCTTCGTGCCGACAGGGGGGAGCGCGCCCCTCATCACGCTTGCCGGAGGCTTGGAATTCGATCAGGCGATCGGTTCGCACCTCAATTTCAAGCTCGGGGATGCAGCCTCGGGCGCGAAGCCGGAGCTCGGTAGCGGCGCGCCGGCCGATGATGGAGCTGATAAAGCCGAACTGGACTACGGCATCGGGTCAACAGCCGTCAGAGCAGAATATCACAACTTCGGCGCCGACTTCGCGACGGGAAATGGGCTTGGCGCCACGTCGGACAGCGCCGGCGGCAGCGTCACGGCAAATCTGAATGTCTCGCGAGCTGCCTCCTTATTGCTCGGCTACATCCACGACTACAAACACTCGGCTGCCGACAGCAGCGACCAGGAGAACCTTAACCTCACATTGTCGCCTGCCGGACAGTGGCAAGTGGGGGTAGGTGCATCGCACGTGCACAGCTTGGCGAGCGGCATCGACACGAGCAACGACAACTACAACTTTAACGTCACAAAATCGCTGGGTACCTCGTCGTATGGTCTCAACGGCAGCCTGGCCACCGTGTCGGACGCGACAATGCCCGCCTCGGCCGGCGTCACGAGGACTGGTGCTGCGCAGTACACGCTGAGCCGCGGGCCAGCCAATCTGAGCGTATCGATCGATGCGACCGAGAGTCAGGTGACGTCGCCGACCTCGACGTTTGCGGAATCGTTCGTCCTATCGTTTCCGCTCGGGTCGGCAAGCACAAGCCCACCGAGCCCGGGTACCAGCCAGGCCACGCGAGGTTTTTCCACGTCTCGCGGGTTCGAGGTGCAGCTCACAGCGGATAACGCCAACTCCAAAGGTGCGGCTGGATCTGGGAACAGCTCCACCCGCGACCTCAATCTCGGCGCAGTGCTCTCCTACCATCTTGGGCCGCACATCAGCCTCGGGTTGCACGCGTTGACCGGCCATCACACGGACCTGACCGTTCCCGCGAACAGTCAGACGAGCGACGCCTTGCGTCTGCGTGCGGACATGCAGCTATGACTAGCTCGGCGATCGTCCGCCACGTCTGCACAACGATGGTGTGCCTCGTGCTGATGGTGGTCGCAGCCTCCGCAGCGTCCAGCATCGGACTCTCGGTGTTCCCCAACCCGGCGTTGGTCGGTCAAGGCGTGTCCTTCACCGCGACCGTGCCGCCGGGGACACCCATACCCCGTGGCCAGCTGCTGGTCGACTTCGGTGATGGGAGCGCCCGCGCGGTGGTGCAGCCGAACAGCCCGGTGACGCATCTCTATAATCAGAGCGGAAGCTTTGCGGCGCAGTTGATCCTCGTTTCACCGCTCATCCCTGCAGGGACGACCCTCGCGCGGGCCACCGTGTCGATCAACGCGCGCGGCGGCGGCGCCGCAATGCAGATCGTCGGTATGACTTTGAGCTGGCCCAACGGCGCATCATCGCTGTCGCTCTCGGGGTCTTCAGGCCCGCCCCAACCAGTCGCGCTCGTGCGGGTCAGCGGACCTGGTACGCTCGTCGTGCAATGGCGCTTGGACGGCAATCCCTACTCGACTGCGACGCAGACGGTTTCATCCGCCGGCAACCAGCGGTTCGTGCTTTCCCAACCGTTGCCTAATTCGGGGTCGCACTCGCTCTCGCTGGTCGTGATCGAGCCATCCATGAATGCCCCCGGGCAGCCGACGCCTGCGCCGCCGCTGACGTACGCGTATGCCGGAACGCCGATCGTGGCCCAAAGCACTCAAGGATTTTATAACGGTCCGACACCGGTTGTGAAATTCCCATCGCTCTCGTTCGTATTCGTCGAGGGCAAGATCGATCTGCAGACGCCGCAGTATGGCATCCAAGGCTGTCCGGAGACGTGCACGAACGTCGGCATCCCGATGCTCGACGACTCGGTTTTCTTCTCCTGGAAAGAAGAGAACCCGGGATTGGCCGACTACTTCGAGTTACACGTGCTCAACGCAGCAGGTGCGGTCATCGCGACCGAGCACCTCGCAGACGCCACGACGTACTACACGCCCGATGCTGAATTTCTAGAAAATGTGCTGAAGTCGCTGTATGCGCAGCGTCGGCTCGCCCAACCGCGCGTGCTCGCGGAGGCGGCTCAACGTCGAGCGACCGACGTCGGCTTGGTGGTGATGAAGGCCAAGCTCAGCGGGCTGACCGGCCTGCAGTGGGAGGTTCGCGGCTACAAGCAATTCTCGCAGCATGGTTCGCCGTCCAAAACCGTCGAGGTTGAGAAATCGGCGCAGTGGCCGTTGGGCGAGCCTAACAACGCCGGCGGGCTCAACAACTGCCCGACCAGTTCGGGAGGTATCCAAGACGAGAACCTCGCCCTGCAGACGTCGAGCACGAACAGATCAAACCAGTTCTGGCTGAGCTTTGACACGCCAGCGGCTTCACCGGGCACCACGAACATCACGAACTATATCGGCGATCCGGTCGTCGTCTACGGCAATGTCGATCTCTCCGGCTCGCCCTACCTGTCGAAGCCGACGCTCGTCGCCGAGCCGAACACGCCGCCCAACACGCTTGTGGCGACGACGCAACAGGTGGCTTTCGATAATCTCTTCGTCGACTGGGGAGACGGCACGGTCGAACCACTCCGAACCGTCCCGGCGCAGAACAACACCGTGCAGTCCTATATCCAGCGCAAGCCGAATCCCATGTTGCTCTCCCTGCCGGTCGCGGCGGACGCTGCAGCAAACATCAACGCAGGCCAGTTCCATGACAGCGACGGCGTCAACGTGAACATGCATCGCTATGCATCCACCGGCACGTTCACGATCAGGATATTCCAGCTGTCGGAGTCGGACGTGCAACACATGACGCCCTCCGAGATCGGCGCCTACGTGGATGCAAGCGCGATCGCGCAGAGCAGCGGTCCGTACGGGCATATCGTTCCCATGCCGCTCGCGAAGAAGAACCAGCCGACCGTCCGAGGCAATCGCTTCATCGGCATGTTCAACGGGAACACCCCAACCCCGGCGGACGCGACCGGGCGCGCCTATCTGCTGTTCTGCAACAGCATCACGATCGATGAGGGCGTCGACCCCTATGCGGAGGGGCCGCTCTACCTGCAAAACGTCGAGATCACCGACTTCCCCAACCACCGTATTCCCGCGCCGAATGCGGCGATGGCAGCGGGATCGGTCTACGGCGCGTGCAGCACATGCGATGATGACGTCACCGCCACTGCGACGCTCAAGTTTTATGGACGAGGCGATGCGGTCGCGACCTGGTCGCTCGACGGACTGACGCTTGAGACGCAACAGATTCAGGGGTTGAGTTCGCCGCCCAGGCATGGTCTGGGCCGAAATCCCACCGGGGGCACTCCGCTCTCCGGCTACGACTCTGTGTCGCCATCGCAGACGTTGAGCACCAAAGCGGGCCACCACGTGGTGCGGGTCCAAGTGGATGTCGCTCCGCCGGCGCCGAGCTCGCCGAATCTCGACTTGCTGGTCGCATCGGGCAGGATAAAAACCAGCGCGCTGGGCGGCCTCAAAGTCGGTTTCCTCTCGCCCTTCAGGCAGAGCTCGAAGGCTTTGCCCACAGTCGCGTACGTCGGACCGGCGGGGACGCACGCGGTCAGCATGCAGTCGGGCTCGGTGCACGCGGTCGTGGCACCTCTGCACATCGTCGCAGTCGTCACCGCGGCTCCCGGCAAGTCCGTCGCGTCAGCGCCCGCGTTCTACGACGCGCAGCCCGCCAATCCGAAGCTGCCGTGCAAGTTCGAGTTCGCCACCAAGCAGGGGACGTTTGAGATATCCGGACTGCAGCATAACATCAGCAAAGCCGGAGCCGGGGCCTGGAGCGGCCATGGCTCCATCTTGCTGCGCTTCCAGACGGGCGGCAACTCCGCGGAGGAACATCCGGTCAGGGTGGACTTCCATAACTGGAGCGTGCCCGATGGCCTGGATGTGACGTCGGGCCAGATCAATGTCGTCTCGCCGCCCGATGCGCAGAACCTCCATCTCACCGGAGTGACCGCGGGTGTCGCGACCCTGCAGGGCCGCACCGACGGCAAGCCTGACTACGATATGGACATGGGGTTGAACATCGCACTTTCGGATCAGGACCTGCGCGTCATCGCGTCGCCACCGCATCCGCCTACCTGGAGCAATCTCATCGCCACGGTTGACCCCGCCGGTGATTGGGTCTACAAGAATGCCGCGCTTCCCCAGATGGAGATCGGCCACAGCCAATTCTTCCTCACCTCGAACAACGTGACGTTTGACTTCAGCAAAGGCGTCGATCTCGGGCATGCCAGCCTGGTCTTGTACACCCTCGGCTTTGCGGGCACGAATGGCGCAGTGGCTGTTAACGGGTGGGCGATCGATGGTGAGGGCCTCGAAGGTCACCTCGACCAAGACGTTAACTATAAAGCGACGTTTCAAAACGGGTATGTGAGCATTCCACATGCGACAGTCGACGTGGATAAATCGCAACTCAGCGCCACGTACCCGAACATGACGGCGCACGTGCCGTTCATCAACGCTGATCTCAAAGGCACGGCGACGCTTGTGAGCAGCGGCAACGCATCGTTCCCGTTGACGTCGAATCCAATCACGCAGCAATTCGGTCAAGTCACGGTCAAGGTCGATCAGCTCGAGTTCGAGGCGCAGCAGGGACTTGGTTGGGTGGTCGGTTGTGATGGGCATTTCGACTTCGCCAACGGCAACAACCATTTCGCCCATGTCGACGTGCCCAATATGTTCTTCACCTTCGCAGGGCGCGCGGCGTTCGCGGGCGGCACGACCTCGACCGACGTGTCACAAGGCTACGCCTCGGTGTTCGGCAACACGCCGTTGCAGGTCCAATCCGCGCACCTCATCGCACCGACGAGCGGTGCCGACGAGCTCGACGTCTCGTTTTCCGTCACCGTGCATCTCTCGTCGAGCCAGTACATGCCCGCCGCCAAGACCCAGGTCAACTATCGGTTCTACCAACAAGGGTCGCAGTATCTCGTTGCGCCGCCGACCATGGATCCGTTTGATGAGGAGGTAGCCTTCCCCGCGGGGCAACCGGCGAGCGACTCGCATGTCAAGCCCGTCTTGCAACAAACAAGCACGGGGACGCAATATGTCGGAGACGTGGACCTCGGCATGGTGGGTGGTCCACCGATCCATGCGCAGTTCTTGCTCGGCTATCAAGGTGGCTCGGACTATTGGCTGTTCCGAGCCGACGTCGGCTTTCCGCCCCCCGGTATCGCGCTCGTACCGGGCATCATGAGCCTGTATCAGATCGGTGGCGGTGCCGGCTATCACATCCACATGCAAAACCCTGAAGACGTGAAAACCGCGACCTTCGATCCGAACGCCGACCTGACGCTCATCGCTGGATTGCAGCTCGGTTCTGTGGATGACGGATTCACCTATTATCTCAACGGCAATTTCACGATCACGGTGGGCAACAACCCGACAGTCAGGATGGACTATTCGGCCTGGTTCGCGACGGGCGACCACAGCGGCTCGCCCACGATCGACGGCTATTTCCAATGGGCTGGCGGCAATTTCGACGGCGGTCTCGAAGGTAAATTCTCTGCGCCAAACCCGCTGAACAATCTCGTCTATTTCGAAATCCCGGGGCCGAAGTATGGGAGCAGCCAGTACGCCGCGAGCTTGCATTTCGGCAGCGGGGATTGGCATATCTATGTGGGACAGAAGAGCGGACCCCGCGTGCAGGCATATATGCTGATCGCGCAAGCCGATTCGTTCTTGATGCTCTCAAACCACGGCGTGGATGTGGGGGGCGGAGAGCACATGCATCTGGGAGTCGGGGATTCAAGCGTCGTCTCCGCATACATCGATTTCGACGGCGACATCGAACTCGCGATCACCCCGCAGCCGCATATCGCCGGTGACTTCAACGAAAGCGCCGATTGCGGGGCGTGCATCTCGGGTGGGTGCTTCGACGTCTCGGAGAGCGTCGATGTGCACGCGGAGGCGATGCCGCTCGACGTCGATGCTTCGGCGACGATCGGGACCCCGTGGCCCCTGCCAAACATCACTATTCATGTGCACTTATAGGATGCGGCCGGTGCAGCTGACGCGAGCTCTTCTGGTCGTTGTGGCAGGGATGCTATCGTGCGTCGCGCTCGCGCATCCGGCAGCGGCGGCGAGCGATGCGTCCGGCGGCATGCTGGCGGCGTCCGACGGACACGGCGACGTGCGTCTCATCTGGTTCCCACCCATCGGACGCATGCCCGCGGGCGGATGGCAGCTGGCCGAAGTCCAAGGCGGCCATGCCCGCGTCTTGGTGGCGCGCATCGAGATGGGGAGCGCCAAGGCGCTGGCAAAGCTCTCGGCACAAGATGCAGCCAGCATCCGCGATTTCTCCTCGAGTGCCGCCCGCGCAAGCAAGCCCAACGACCTTAACGACGTCTATGGGGTGCTCGGGCTCAAGGCGTTCACGAATCAGTCCTACGCGTTTGCGGCCGGCCTCGCGTGGACGGTCACGGGCGCAAGCGGGGGACCGCGCCGCTATCAGGTGAGCGGCCTGAGTCAAGGCGGTGCTGTGATCGGACCTACGTTGGAAAGTACATCGGTGGACCCATCGATCGCAACGCCGTTGCCGCCAGCGCCTGCCGGTCTGCGCGGCGAGTCGACCACATCCGGCGTTGCGCTGTTCTGGAATCCGGCCCCCGCGAGTCGCGAAGTTCCGGTGATGGCCTACACCATCGAGCGCGATGGCGGCGGCGCGCGCAACGTCATCGTCACGGCCAAACCGCTCGTGCTCGCTGTGACCTGGAGTTCCCGTCACCCACAGTACCTCGATCAAAGCGCACCTGGCGACACCCAACTGACCTACCGCGTCGCGTCCATCGATCCATTCGGTCGACGCAGCATCACAGCAAGCGCAAGCTTTTTCGCACTCGACGTGAAAGCGATCGCGCCCGTGTTCGTCGCGGCGACGGTGGGCCAGAACGAAACGACGTTGCACTGGCAACCCCGCGAGAACCTTCACACCGCAGGCTACGTGGTCGAACGGTCGAACCTGTTTCGTGGACCGTACGTGCCGCTCACGTACAAACCGCTATCCCCGACCACCGGCACGTTCGTCGACCATTCGCTGCGCGGCGGAACGCTCTACTATTACCGCGTGCTGGCGGTAAGCCCGCAAGGGGATCTCGGACCGCCTTCGATGCCGGTGGCGGCCCAGCCGCGCAACGATGCGCCGCCATCGCAAGTCGGTGGCCTGCATGCCGATGTCGGGAGATCGCGCGTGCACTTGACCTGGCGCCCATCGAACGCACCGATTGCTGGGTATTTCGTCGAGCGCCGAACGGGGAATGAGGCCCGTTTTGAAACGCTGAACGCCAAGGTGACGCCCGCGCCATTGTACGACGACTATTTTGGACTGGGAACGGTGGGCACGCTAACCTATCGCGTGATCTCCGTAGGTTTTGACAACAAGGAAGGAAACCCAAGCGATCAGGTCGTCGTCACCCTTGCCGACACGACACCTCCGGCGGCACCGCACGTGCGTGGCACGAGCGGTGGCAACGGCGTGGTAACGATCCAACTCGCAGCCGCCGCGCCGGCCGGCAAGACGGCGCAGATCCTCGTGCTGCGATCCAGCGCGAGATATCGCATTGGACTCATCATCGGCGATCCGCTCGCGGGCGACGCCCACACCTTCGTCGATCGAAATGTCGAAGCTGGTCAGGACTATTGGTATCGGTTCGTCGCCGTCGATCGCAACGGCGACCGCAGCGAGCCGACGGATGGGGTCGTCGTGCATGTGGGTAGTCCGCCCGTACCGACGGCCTCTACGCCGGTGGCGAAGTTTTCGGCCAAGCCCTTCGCACACGTGGAAATCTCCTTCGCCGCCCCCGGTCATGGTCTGGCAGTCGTCGTTGAGCGCCAAGCAAACGCGAAAGGGTCGTGGTTGCTCATCGCCGGTCCGATGCCTTCGGGTGGCAAGGCGATCGATGCCAATCCACCGCAGCACGCTCGTCTAGCGTATCGCACTCGCTACGTCGCGCACAACGGCGCTCGTGGTGCTCCGTCGACGCCCGTCGACGTGACGAGCCCGTAGCTACCTAGGACGCACTCATACTCAATCGATGTCGAAGGTGTGAATGACGAAGACGTCTGTATTCGTGCATCGACGCGTGAGAGATTAGGGGAGGAAGCCCTTCGCAGAGAGGAACATGTAGCACCGACCTTGAGGTCCGATCGCGTGGAGAGGTGCTGGAGCGGTCGAACAGGCACGCCTGGAAAGCGTGTAGGCGCTTAAACCGCCTCGAGGGTTCGAATCCCTCCCTCTCCGCCACAAATCGCATTCCGTGGGATCACAACTGGAGGGCGAACGCATGTCCGCACCGCAAGAGCGTTCTGCGGTCGGATCGCTCGATCGCTGTGGGAGGCGTTGACGGCCAGGGTTCGCGCGACGAAAGTCCGCTAACCCCGTCAGGACCGGAAGGTAGCAGCGGCATGTGGAACCTTTCGAGTGCCGCGAAGCGCTCTGGCCTGAGCCTCCCTTTCAATTTGTCGGGACATCTTCGTGTGTCATGTGACGGCCATCGGGGAGGAGTGAGCAGGTGCGATTCGAATTTGCGGGCCTAGCGCCATGAACGACGCTCTCTCGTCATTCTTGGTTGGGCTCGGCAACGCGCTGGCATCCCCGATTTTCGCGATGTCGTTCGTGGCCGCGATCCTCATCGTGTTCGTCTATCATATGGTCGTCGCACGCCGAGCCTTCGCGCCGGCAGGCTCCGGTTCTCTGAGAAGGTCAGCGGCGACCAACCCGGCGGATATCGCAGCCGTGCGCGCCCGCGTCGATGCTCTCGAAGCCAACGCAACGCGCTCCTTGCAACGAGTCGGGTTTGTGCGCTTCAACGCCTTTCCCGATGTGGGATCAGAGCTCTCGTACGCTCTCGCCGTCGTCGACGGACAGGGCAACGGCTTCCTCGTTTCGAGCATCTATTCGCGCGAGGAAGTGAGGAGCTACGCCAAAGCGATCCGTAGCTTCGCTGCTGACAAGGAACTGAGTGAAGAAGAACGTCGAGCAATCGAACTTGCCAGAGCGGGCCAGCGCTCCTAGCGGCGATGTCTCGCCGCAGCCAAGCCGCCTGAGCAAGTTCGCGACCTGGTTATTCTGCCCGTACCGTCGCGTGCTCATAAAAATCGTGCCGCACCACGCGGAATCGATCTACAAGGTCGAGCTCTCGCACCGCCACCTCGCGTTCGCCGGCATCAGCGCTGTGGCGCTCTGCGTCGCCTTGCTCGTCGCGCACGTCACTGACGTGCATGCTGCTGAGGCGCGCGTGCGCGCCCTGCAAGCGGTCGAGACGCGCCAACGTCAAGAGCTGTCGACGTTCTCGAGGCAGACGCACATGCTCTGGCAACGCGTCGGCAAGCTCCAGCGCGACGACGACGAGATCCACCGGCTGACGCGCGTCATCGTTCCTAAAGTGAAGTCTCCCTCGACCAGCCAGCATAAGACCGCCGGCGGGTCCGCGAAGCTCTACGGCGCGCTTACCCCAGCCGCTCCAGCGCAGCCTCAGGTGAAGAGCGGCTCGTCTGGTGCTGCCCTATCGCCATGGCGCAAGGTCTCGCTGTGGCTGCACTCTATGGTGGGAGTGGACAGCTTGGGATTCGCAGCAGAAGCCGCGCAGCTATCTTCACTCACCACCGCCGTCGAGGAGACCGGCCGTCAGACGACGGCGCTCGAGTCACGCATCCGCGCTGTCGCGGAAGCGAAGATCGCGGCTGAGCTGGCGCAGGAGCGCTATCTCGCAGCCATCCCCTCGATCTGGCCGACATTAGGCTACGTCTCGTCCGGCTTTGGATACAGGTCATATCCCGATTATGGCTTCCATGCTGGCCTGGACATCGTCAATGACTATGGCGCGCCGATCTATGCCACAGCTGCCGGGGTCGTGGTGGAGGCGGGCTGGTACTACGGGTACGGGTATCGCGTGATCATCGACCATGGCAACGGTCTTCGCTCGATGTACGCGCACTGCTCGCGGCTGCTGGTCGACGTCGGCCAAATGGTGAAGAAGGGCCAGCAGATCGCGGACGTGGGCGCGACAGGCTTTGCCACCGGGCCGCACGTCCACTACCAGCTCGAGCTGTGGGGCAAGCCAATCGACCCCACGCCGTATCTCACCGGCTCCGTCAAAGAACTCGCGCTCTCGCACTAGTCGTCCTGTGCGGGGCTTTGGAAACGGACCTTTCTCCACGCGCGACCTTTGAAGCAACGGACCTTTAGGTCCGTTTCGCATCTCCCAGGTCGCCTCGCGAAGTTCCCCGTACAGTAGCAGCATGTCCCATCGTGCGCCTTCCGAGCGCGTTAACAGTCACGTGCGCAACTTCTGCATCATCGCCCACATCGATCACGGCAAGACGACGTTGTCCGACCGTTTGCTCGAGCTGACGGGTACGCTGGCTCGGCGCGACATGCAAGAGCAGGTTCTGGATTCGATGGACCTCGAGCGCGAACGCGGCATCACCATCAAGGCGCATCCTGTCACCCTCGCGTACAAGGCGCGCAACGGCGAGACGTACGAGCTGAATCTCATCGATACGCCGGGGCACGTCGACTTCTCGTATGAGGTCTCTCGCTCGTTGTCAGCGTGCGAAGGCGCGCTGCTCGTCATCGACGCGTCGCAAGGCATCGAGGCCCAGACGCTGGCGAATTTCTACCTGGCGCATGAGGCCAAGCTTGAGATCATCCCGGTCATCAACAAGATCGACCTGCCGTCGGCGGATCCTGACGCAGTGGCGCGCGATATCGAGGAATCGCTGACCATCGAAAAAGAGCGTGCGATCAAGGCGTCGGCCAAGGAAGGCATCGGCATCGAGGAGATCCTGGAGGCGATTGTCACGCGTGTCCCTCCGCCCAAGGGCAGCGAGGAACGCTTGCGCGCCCTCGTCTTCGATTCGCACTACGACGCCTATCGAGGCGTCATCGCCTACGTCCGTGTCTTTGACGGCACGTTGCGGTCGGGGACGCGCATCCGCTCGATGGCGAGCGACATCGTTTTCGAGGTTCTCGAAGTAGGGACGTTCCGGCCGGACATGCGGCCGGCCGAGCGCCTTGACATCGGCGATGTCGGCTACGTGATCGCCAATATCAAATCGCTCTCGGAGATCGCTGTCGGCGATACACTGACGGATGCCGACCACCCGGCGCACGTCCCGTTGCCCGGTTACCGCAAGGTCACCCCGATGGTCTACTGCGGTTTGTATGCCAACGAGGGATCGGAGTACGGCGACCTCCGCGATGCACTCGAGAAGCTCAAACTGAACGACGCCTCGTTGTCATACGAGCCGGAGTCGTCGATCGCGCTCGGCTTCGGCTTTCGTTGTGGATTTTTGGGCTTGCTGCACATGGAGATCGTGCAGGAGCGGTTGGAGCGCGAGTACGGCGTTGGGCTCATCGCGACGTCGCCCTCAGTCGTCTATCACGTCAACACGACGGCTGGCGAATCGCTCATCATCGACAACCCTGCGAAGTTGCCGCCGCCGCAGACCGTCGCGAGCATCGAGGAGCCGTACGTACGGTGTTCGATCATCTCGCCGGCGGAGTACATCGGCACGATCATGGACCTGTGCCAGACCCACCGTGGCACCATGATATCGATGGACTATATCTCGCCGCTGCGCGTGCTCTTCAGTTATGAGATACCGTTGGCTGAAGTGATCATCGACTTCTTCGATCAGCTCAA
Organism: Vulcanimicrobiota bacterium; assembly: GCA_036741695.1. Taxonomy (GTDB): domain Bacteria; phylum Vulcanimicrobiota; class Vulcanimicrobiia; order Eremiobacterales; family Eremiobacteraceae; genus JAFANK01. The sequence goes on along the minus strand of DAINRU010000012.1, from coordinate 40,816 downwards.
GTCGCGCACCAAGGGATACGCGAGTATGGACTACGAGCTCATCGGGTTTCGTCCGGGCGACCTACAGAAGCTCGAGATATTGCTCAACGGTGAGGCGGTCGATGCGCTATCGTTCATCATCCATCGCGACAAGGCGGCTCATTGGGGGCGGATGCTGGCGGAACGGCTGCGAGAGGTCATCCCGCGTCAGATGTTCGACGTGCCGATCCAGGCGGCGATCGGGGGCAAGATCGTGGCGCGCGAGACCGTGAAGGCGATGCGCAAGAACGTGCTGGCCAAATGCTATGGTGGTGACATCACCCGCAAACGCAAGCTGCTCGAGAAACAAAAAGAGGGCAAGAAGCGGATGAAGCAAGTCGGCAATGTCGAGCTGCCGCAGGAGGCGTTCATGGCCGTTCTGCGCCTGCGCCACGACTGACGTCAGACTTGGACGACGGGTTGCGCGACTGGCATCTGATCCGGCTTGACCCGGCTCGGCCTATCGTCGTGGCTACCAAGAACCTTGATAAGTTCCGCGAGATCGAAACCTTGTGGGGAGCCTTTGCGCCGCCGGTGATGATCGCTGGAGACGCGTACCCCGACGTGGACGAGCATGGGGACACGTACGAAGAGAACGCGGTCACGAAAGCCTCTGCTTTGGCTGAGATCATCGGGGGCCCGGCGCTCGCCGACGATTCCGGCATCGAGGTGGAGGCGATGGGTTGGGGGCCGGGAGTGCGTTCTGCGCGGACACCGCGCGTGGGCGCGCTTTCTCCCGAACGCAACGAAAACGTGTTGCGGCTAGTCGAAGGGAAATGCCGTGCCGCGCGATTCGTGTCGGTGTGCGTGCTGGTCGTGCCCGGCTTTACGCCGGTCATCGCCCGCGGTGAGGTCGAAGGCGTCATCGCCGAACGTTCGTTTGGGACGCATGGTTTTGGATACGATCCGATTTTTTGGTATCCGCCGTATGGCGCGACATTCGGCCAGGTCGAGGCAGCACGCAAGCATGCGGTATCGCACCGAGGCCGGGCAGTTCGTGCTCTGCAAGAGAAGGTACGACAGCTCGTTTCCTAGCGCTCAAAATAATCATTTCACACCCCGACGATACCTAGACAATCGAATGCATGTGCGTGATTAACGAGCGTGCGAAATCAACCATCGGTCAAGCAGGTCGACCTTATCCCAAATGGTGTGCAGAAGAGAGCGGGAAAGCGCTGCCCAAGATGCGGCGAGACAAAATCTGTTTGAGAATTCTCAAGTCGAAGCATCACGCGCACGCAGCCTTGCTCATACTGTCGCCCATGTCAGCGGGCCTACTGTCGTCAGCACTACCGCGCTTTGCACAAGATCCACAATAGCCGGCGTTATAAGCGACATGCCAAGGAACGTGCGTTGATAGCTCAACGTATTCGTGAATACAAGCGGGGAAGAGTGTGCGTGGATTGCGGAGAGTCGGACCCGGTCGTGCTCGATTTCGATCATGTCAGGGGACACAAGACCGCCAATGTCGCTAGCATGATTCGCGATTCCACCTGGAAGCGCATCGCAGAGGAGATCGCGAAATGCGACCTCCGTTGCGCCAACTGTCATCGGCGAAAGACTGCGCAGCAGTTTGGATGGAAGATTCGAGGCCCGGCTGCCGAAATATAGATATGGTGACGGGCGGTAGCTCAGCCAGGTAGAGCGCTGCGTTTGGGACGCAGAGGGCGCAGGTTCGATCCCTGTCCGCCCGATGTCGCCACAGATTACGGAAGTGATGCGTGCGCCCGTAGCTCAGTTGGATAGAGCACCCGCCTTCTAAGCGGGTTGTCGCGAGTTCGACTCTCGCCGGGCGCGAACTTTTTGCAGGTCGCACGTGTTCGACTAAGACAGCAGATCACCAAGGTCGGCGAAATTCTGCTGCAGAACTGTCGGACCTCGGCACTATGGTGGATGTAGCTCAGCTGGTTAGAGCGCCGGTCTGTGGCACCGGAGGCCGCGGGTTCAAATCCCGTCATTCACCCCAGTTACCCTAATGTGCGCCTATAGCTCAATTGGATAGAGCATCGGACTTCGAATCCGAATGTTGGGGGTTCAAGTCCCTCTAGGCGCGATCGGGCCCCGTTAGCTCAACGGTAGAGCATCCGGCTTTTAACCGGGTGGTTCCGAGTTCGAGTCTCGGGCGGGGCACGTCATCTTTCGTAGAGGAGCGGCGTTGAGAGGTCAGTCAGATCGGTAAGCATCGCCCAGCCCTGTGGTGGGCACTGACGATTATTGTCGCCCTCGTATTCATGGTTCTGGCCTCAAGCGACTCCGTCTATAACCTCACATCGCCTCCCGGGCCGCTGCAGCTCCTCCTGCGCAAGTCGTACAGCATCGGCGCCTTCGCCATCGTCGGCTTCCTCCTCGCGCGCGCCATCAGCGCCTCACAGCGCACCACGTCGATCTTTGTCATCGCGCTAGCAGTCGGCGCGTACAGCCTTGTCATCGAGGTGATCCAGGCGATCGTTGGTTCCCACGAGGGCCTTGTCTCAAACACCATAGACGTCGCGTTCGGCTTCATTGGCGGCTATCTTGGCGCGCTCATCCGGGAGCGTCTCGCCTAAGCGTCGGCAAGCGCACTAAACGAATCGCGTTCGCGCAGAGGCGAACCGTGGGGCTGCGGTCGACCCCTTGAGCTACTCCGCCGCCACGGCTTGCGTCCCCGTTGGCTTCACTTTGGGCAGGAACCACACAAAGGGAACCGAGGCGAAGAAGATGATCGCCGAGAGCCTGAACAGGAAATTGAACGAAATCAGATTGACGTCTTGCGCCAACATGCCGGCCAGCTGTCGCACGGCATCCATCTGCGTCGCCGATTGTGCGATAAGTGCGTGCACGGCGTAGTGCGACTGCGTGACGCTCGCGGTCAGGTCGGCGAACACGTGCTTCTGTTTCCAGACGAGCAGCGTGGTGAGGATCGCGATGCCGAAGCTGCCGCCAAGCTGCCGGACGAGTGTTGAAATGCCGGTCGCATTGGCGAGATCGCGCTTGGGGATATCCGCCAGCATCACAGTCGAGAGCGGCACGAAGATGAAGCCAAGCGCCAAACCAGAGAGTGCGCGAGGCCAGAAGATATCCCAGTAACCAGCCTGCTGGCTGAACGAGCCCATCCACCACGCCGCTATCCCCGATGCTATCAACCCGAAGGCGATCGACAATCGGGCATCGATCCGATTCACGAGATTGCCCGCGATCGGCATGCCGACTGCGGTCGCGAGCGCCCCAGGCAAGAGCACGAGCCCTGTCTGCCAGGCGTCGAACCCTAAGACGATCTGCACGAAGAGCGGCAGCACCAGATTGAGGCCGAAGAGCCCGAAGCCCGTCACAAGTCCCACGACATTGCCGACCGAGAAGGCCTCTGACCTGAAGACGCGCAGGTCGACAAACGGGTGTGCGTCCCTGATCTCGCGATATATGAAGAAGGCAAGCCCCAGCACCGATGTGAGCGTGAGAGTGATGATCAAAGACGAGTTATACCAATCGTCGTGCTCGCCGCGCTCCAGGACGTACTGCACCGATGCGATGCCGACCACCATCGCGGTGAGCGCGAACCAGTCCGCGCCACGCTCAGGTTTTCGGATGTACTCAGGATCCCTGATGAACGCCAGCGTCATGAAAAATCCAAGGATGCCGAGCGGGATGTTGATGTAGAAGATGAGCGGCCAGGTGTAGTTCTGGACGATATAGCCGCCAAGCGTCGGACCGAGGGCCGGGCCGACCATCGCAGCCAAGCCGAACATCGCCATCGACTGTCCGCGGCGCTCTGGTGGAAACGATTCGAAGAGGATCGCCTGGGCGGTCGGCATGAGCGCCCCACCACCGATGCCTTGCACGATCCGGTAGAAGACGAGCAGCCAGACGTTGGTCGCCGTGCCACACAGCAGCGAGGCGAGCGTGAAGATCGCGATGCTGGCGGCGTAGAAGTTCCGCCGCCCGAGAACCGCGGTCAGCCAACCATTAAGAGGCATGACCACGACGCTAGAGAGGATGTATCCGGTCGCCACCCAGCCGATCTCATCGATCGACGCGCCGAGGTTCCCAGCCATTTTGTCCAAGGCGACGTTGACGATGGAGGCGTCGATGATAGCCATGATCATGCCGATCATGACCGTCGCCGTGACCAGGAACAGCCCGACATCCGCGCTTCGCGGCCGTGCGGCCCTGCCCGTCGGGGGAGCTGGTATGGACTCGGTCCTTGTCGCCATGGATGCTACTTATATTCCTACTCTAGGCATCGGCTGCCTAGGTGTCCGGCAAGAACGGTCGCGACCAAGCTCGAATCGATAGCCGCGGCCTCGCGTCGTTAGCTCAATGGTAGAGCAGCGGACTCTTAATCCGTTGGTTGTGGGTTCAAGTCCCTCACGACGCATATCGCAAACTCTTGTAGAACGGCGGGCGCTCGCCATGACAGCACGTCACACCTGGGGTCTCATCGCCGCGGCCGCGCTCGGCCTCGTATCCGGCTATTACCTGGCACCCAAGCCCGCTCGCCGGGAGCTCAACCGCAGGGCAGTCAGAAACTTCTCGACGCTTCAGGGCATCGCGCTGCGCGAAGGCGGCAAGGCGGCACGTAAGGTCACCCACGTGGCCGGCGCCGCGAGCCGCGTCGCAGGCAATGTGGTTCGGCAGATAACCGGCCCGCTCTCCGTGAGCCTCGACCCGACCCAAAAACTCAAGGACGCCATCAACGCGGATCCAATCCTCGCGCAACGGCCGATCTGGGTCGACGCCCTCGGCGACACGATGCTGCTCCATGGCGTCGTCGAGAGCGACGAGGAATGGCACTCGGCGGACCTCCTGGCGCGTCTTGCCTCGCCCGATGGTTCCGTGCGCAACCTCCTGCAAGTCCGCAGTCTGCCTCCGGCCTGAGGCCGTTTCCTTGAAGATGCAGCTGCTCATCGTGGCTGCGACGAGACGCATGGGAATTCGAGCCTGTTTTCAGTGCGCTGCACCGTTGCGACTAACTCCTGAAGGAGAACTCCATGGAGCGTAACCGCGAACCACGTCAGGCCACACTCAACGTATTTGGCTTTGCATTAGGCTGCGCGGTAGCCGGATTCGTCGTCCGGTTACTCCTTATACCTACAGATCTGGGAGGCAGGTCGAATACCCTCATGATATCGGAAGGCGACGTTGGATCATATGTCATTAGGGCGCTTCTGTTCGCATTTTTTGCAGGCATCGCGGGCGCCGTTATCGCGTTCATCCATAATGAATTCGCTAAGCGGAGTTGACCGCGGCGCACAGAGCCATTCCTCGTGACCTCGAGACTGCCGAAGTGCTTGCCAGAGTCGCCATGAGCGGCATCGACTAATAGCGAAACCTTAAACACCGTAGGGGCATGTGGCGGAATTGGCAGACGCGCCGGACTTAGAATCCGGTGACCGTGAGGTCGTGGAGGTTCGAGTCCTCTCTTGCCCAGATTTCTTGGCTTCGCTCGTCTCTAGCGGGGAAACGCGTAGACCATCGAGCTCGGCGCCGCGCACGCGTACAGCACGCGAGTTTGGGTGACCGATATTCCGGCGAAGGCTGAGCATGGCACGTGCGCGTTGATCACTGGCTGTCCGCCATCGACTTGGAACGCGAAGATGTGCCCGTCGGTCAAGGCCGCGTAGCCAACGCCACCGGTAAAGGCGATATCGGCGAGCACGGTCGGCAACCGGTAAGGTACCACGAGCAACTGATACGTGTAGCGCCCGTTGAAGCTGACGGACCACACCCCGTCCGGACGTCCGACGTAGATACGCTTTCCATATGGGCCGGCCACGAACAGCCCCGCATCGCTCATAAGAATCGGCCTCTGCCCGTCGGGGGGCGCTAGATCGTAGCGGTAGACGTGTTCGAAGACAGAGCCATAGAGGTAGTCGCCTTCAATCCCAATCCATTTGGACACCCCGCAACAATGGGTGCCATATGGCAACTTGCTGTTCTCATCATAATCCGGTTGGTAATGCCAATCGATGTCGGGAATACCCGGTCGCACGTCCCCGACAGAAACGTCGAAGGTCAGTCCGTAATCTTGCACTACCTGAGAGCGCTGATTGAGCAGCGAATAGATCTTCGGTGGTCTCATCGCAATCGGGTCTGAACCACCGACGAGCATCCCGACCTCGCCTCCACCCGAACCCAGCTTGACGATCACGGGGTGTGACTCTGTGATCGCGCCGCTCGTCACGCGATTGAAGACCGCGTACGGCGATGCTATCAGAGGCTGGCTGAACTCTCCGCCGTCGATCGACCAGGTCCACAGCGGATCACCCTTCGGGTTAAGCTCTTCGACCGTGGTTCCAGATCCCGTGGAAACCTCCGCAAGAAATGCGGTTCCTGTTGTCCATAGGTTTTGGTTGGGCATTCCGGCGCTCGGGGACGGCTGCGCGACACCTGTCGATGGACCGATCGTGCGCTGCCAGCGCACGCCGCCGGTCTTCGTGTCCCTGCCTCGGACGATCCCATCGCTCTCGGCCGTCGCCAGTGCTCCGCCCGCCAGCGCGACCGATGACGCTGTCGATCCCGTGCACCATCGCGTACTTCCGTTAGCCAACGCCACAGCGCAGACGTGACCGCCGGACGAGAAGTACGCGGTATTAGCGTCACTCGCGATGAGGGAGCCATGCTCTGAGCCGATCGCTAGCGCTCGCTGCCAGACGGGCTTTGAGACAATGTGCGGCGCTGGCGACGCCGCAACCCCGATCATGACCGACGGTTGCACCGACACTTCCCCGGGTGCGTTCGGCACGCTCACGCCGAGCAACGCTACGCTAAGGCAGCTGATCCCCGCGATGAGGGTTCGGTGAAAAAACGCCGTTGACGTGGTACGGCTCAGTGCGAAAGGCCAGGCGGCGGCTCGTTGGCGTCAGATGCGCGGACGCTTGTGACGGTGATCCACAAGAAAATTGCGAGGAATGCGGCGCCGCCGACGAAGAGGACTGCGAACACCAATCCACTATCGCTCATGCAGCGATTTTCGGCTTGCGCGGGCGCATTCCCCCGCAAGGATAATGGGGCCTCGCGCATAAGAATCGGCACTCACACGCACGCGGAAGTAGCTCAGCGGTAGAGCATCGCCTTGCCAAGGCGAGGGTCGCGAGTTCGAATCTCGTCTTCCGCTCCACTCAACACATCACAGGGCAGGACCGCCCTCTATTTCCACCGCCAAAGGATAGACAAAAAATCCGCACGAAGGCCGAGGGCCCGATGCATATCTCGTATCGTCTCTCACGGTGACCGCATCCGTCCGCAAGCTCGCCCCGACCGAGGTCGAGCTCGATATCGAAGTTTCACCCGCCGACTTCGCCGAAGCCCAGGAGCGCGCATACCGCAAGCTCGTGACCCGGTACAAACTTCCCGGGTTTCGCGCCGGCAAAGTGCCGCGCAAGATATTCGAGCAACACGTCGGCAAGGACAGCATCGACAGCCAGGCGCTTGAAGATCTCGTCCCGGAGGTCTACGCCAAGGCCCTCAAAGAGCACCAGCTCGAGCCTGTCGATCGGCCGCACATCGACCTCGATCGCTCAGACGAACAGCTTGGGTTGCGCATCAAAGCAAAGGTGGCGGTCCGGCCGGAGATCGCGCTCGCGGACTATCGCAGCATCCCGGTCAGCCGCACGGTCGTGGCAGTGACTGAAGAAGAGGTCGATCACAGCATCGACGCGCTGCGCAAACGTGCCGCTTTGCTCGAACCCGTCGAGGATCGCGGTGTCATCGATGGCGATACCGTCACGATGGACTACATAGGGCGCATCAGCGGAGAGCCCTTCGAAGGTGGCAGCGCCGAGAACCACACGACAGAAGTGAGCGCCGATCGCTTCGTCCCCGGTTTCGCCGATCAGCTTCACGGCGCCAAGCCCGGCGAGCATCGTGAAGTGAAGGTCTCGTTCCCCGCCGATTACCGCGCCCAGGAGCTCGCCGGGAAAGAAGCGGTCTTCGACGTGACGATCCATGAAGTCAAGCGCACGGTGCTCCCCGATCTGGATGACGAGTTCGTGAAGCAGGTCTCCGATCATCAAACGGTCGACGCGCTGCGCGAGGACGTTCGGCGTCGTCTGGAAGCTGTCGCCCGCGCACGCAGCAACGAGGAATTGCAGCGCCAGGTCCTCGACGCGATTCTCATACAGAACGACGTGCCGCTGCCCGACGTCCTCGTCGAGCGTGAGATCGACAACCTCGTGTCGGATGCGAAATCCTACATGCAGCGAATTGGACGGTCCTGGGAGGAATACCTGACCGCGAAAAACGTGGATGAGGCGGGGTTGCGCTTGGAATACCGCACCGAAGCCGAGCGCAGGGTCAAGACATCATTGCTGCTTGAAGAGATCGCCAAACGAGAGAAGATCGAGGCCACGACCAGCGACGTCGAGCGAGAACTCGACGCGATGGCGCAGGCATATGGTCAACCGAGAGAGACAGTCATGGAATTTCTGCGCAAGACCAGCGGGTTTGGGCCGATAATCGATACAGTGGGAAGACGCAAGACGCTCGACTTGCTCGTCGAGCAGGCCAACGTCACAGACGTCGCCACAGTAACGCAAGGCGCCTGACGGCGACCCTTTCTCGCATTCGCACGCTTACGTCGTAGGGGATCACTATGGGACATTTGGTACCAATGGTCGTCGAGCAAACCGCTCGTGGAGAGCGGGCCTTCGACATCTTTTCACGCCTCCTGAAGGAGCGGATCGTGTTCGTCGGCGGGCCGATTGACGACAATCTGGCCAATCTGGTCATCGCGCAGCTTCTGTTCCTCGAAAAAGAAGATGCCGATAAGGATATAGAGATGTACATCAATAGTCCCGGCGGCAGCGTGACGGCGGGCCTAGCTATATACGATACCATGCAGCTCGTGAAGCCTGATGTCGCCACATTTTGTGCGGGACTGGCTGCGAGTGCCGCGTCGATCTTGCTGACCGGCGGCGCCAAGGGAAAGCGTTTTGCCCTCCCGTACTCGAAGATACTCATCCACCAGCCCTGGGTGAGCCAAGTCGGCGGCCAGGCCACAGACTTGGAGATCTACGCCCGCGATCTCATCAACACGCGCAAGCTGCTTGCCAACATCTACGTACAGACCACCGGCCAGCCGATCGAGCGTGTAGATCGCGACATGGACAGAGATTATCATCTGACCGCGCCGGAAGCCGTCGAGTATGGGATTGTCGATCAGGTCATCAACCGCCAGTCACGTGAGGCGCAGCCACCGAAGCCGGCGAGCAGCTAGAACGGAAGCTGCGGGGAGCACGAGGCCATAGTGTTTAGGTTCGGCGACGAGAAGGGTCAGCTCAAATGCAGCTTCTGCGGCAAATCGCAGGAGCAGGTGCGTAAGCTCATCGCCGGGCCGGGCGTCTACATCTGCGACGAATGCATCGAGCTCTGCAATGAGATCATCGAGGAAGAGCTCTACAAGAACGTCGATGAGAACCTGCGGCTGCGCAACATCCCGAAGCCCAAAGAGATCAACCACATCCTCAATCAGTACGTCATCGGGCAGGATCGCGCGAAGAAAAGCCTCGCGGTCGCCGTCTACAACCACTACAAGCGCATCAATTCGAACCAGGCCTCGACCGGCAACGACGAGGTCGAGCTGCATAAGAGCAACATCCTGCTCGTCGGCCCGACAGGTTCAGGCAAGACCTACCTCGCGCAGACGCTCGCAAAGATCCTCGACGTACCGCTCGCCATGGCGGACGCGACCTCGCTCACCGAGGCCGGCTACGTCGGCGAAGACGTCGAGAACATCTTGCTCAAGCTCATCCAAGCCGCTGACTACGACGTCAAGCGAGCCGAGAAGGGCATCGTCTACATCGACGAGATCGACAAGATCGCGCGCAAGAGCGAAAACCCTTCGATCACGCGCGACGTCTCCGGCGAAGGCGTGCAGCAGGCCCTGCTCAAGATCCTGGAGGGCACCACCGCCAACGTACCGCCGCAGGGCGGGCGCAAGCACCCGCATCAGGAATTCATCCAGATCGACACCACCAACGTGCTCTTCATCTGTGGTGGCGCCTTCGATGGCCTCGAAAAGATCATCGAAGGCCGAGTCGCAAATCAAAGCCTGGGCTTTCGTGCGGTGCCTGAGACCAAGAGCGAGAAGAAGACGAGCCGCTTGCTGCAGGCGCTGCTACCAGAAGACCTGCTGCGCTTCGGGCTCATCCCCGAGTTCATCGGCCGCCTGCCGATCATGGTCACCCTCGATCCGCTGGACGAGCTCGCACTGCGGCGCATCCTCACCGAGCCGCGCAACGCGCTCGTCCGTCAGTATCAGAAGATATTCGCGATGGATGGCATCGAGCTCAGCTTCACCAAAGAAGCGCTCGTCGCCATCGCGCACCGCGCCCAGTCACGCAAGACCGGCGCCCGCGGCCTTCGCTCGATCTTGGAAGAGGTCATGTTGGACGTCATGTACGACTTGCCGTCCTTGACCAACGTCAAGAAGTGCATCATCAATAAGGAAGTCATCGACGCAGGACAGCAGCCGGTGCTCATCCCGACCGGCCAGAGCAAGGACGTCCCCGCTTAATCCCGCGGATTGAACGGACCTGAGGTCCGTTGCTTCAATGGCCGCCCGTCGAACGGCCGCAAAGGTCCTTTGCTTCAAGCCAGGTTACGCGGCTGCGCGTAGCCCGAGCGGGATCTCAAACCAGAACGAGCCGCCCTTAGCCATCGCGATGCGCAGCCGAGTCCCGCGGCTCTCAACGATCTCGAGCACGCCGCCGTCCTGCGGTACGGTGCAATGCTTGCCGCTCACCCGATGGGAATCTGTCGGCAGCGTGCGCAGCACGAGGACGCCTTTCGCCGGATTGTGGCGCAGGCTGCCCGCATAGACCGTGACGTGGCGGCCCTCGACGATTCCGCTCCATTTGTTGGTCAGTCTGTAGAACTCGATTGGGAGCTCCGTCGGGTGACATCTCTCGATGCCGTGCATTGGGACCGACTTCTTGAACGCTATCATGACTGCTTGTGATCTCCTTGCGGTCCCCGTGCTGCGTCGAAGCGCAGCTCTGTGCCTATTAAACGAGATCACGGTGCTGCGGGTGTTGGAAAACCGTGAAGGTGTGGTGAGAAGCGCGTGAATGCTACGAAGGGCGTGACCCCACTCACCCGAACTACTCAATCCATCATATGACGCAACCGCTCTCAGAGAAATACGATCCGAAGGCGATCGAGGCCCAGTGGTACGCCCGCTGGGAATCCGAGGGCGCCTTCCATGCAGAGCCCGACCCGTCCAGGCAGCCCTTCGTCATCGCTATGCCGCCCCCAAACATCACCGGCCGCGCGCACATGGGACACGGCTCGACCTATGCCCCGATGGACATCCTCACCCGCATGCACCGCATGCGCGGAGAGAACGCGGTCTGGCTTCCTGGTCAGGATCACGCGGCGATCGCCACGCAGAACGTCATCGAAAAAGAGCTCGCCCGCGAGGGGCTGACACGTCACGATCTTGGCCCGGAGAAGTTCCGCGAGCGCGCCGCAGCCTGGCGGGAGAAATACGGCCATATCATCTACGAGCAGTTCCGCGCTCTTGGGTTTGGGCCGGACTGGCAGCGGGATCGTTACACGATGGACGCCGGACTCAGCCGCGCCGTGGTGAAGGTCTTCATCGACCTGTACCGGGAGGGCCTCATCTACCGTGGATTACGGCTGGTCAACTGGTGCCCGCATTGCCAGTCGACCCTATCCGATAGCGAGGTGGAGCGCGAAGAGGCCGACGCCACCTTGTACTTCGTCCGCTATCGCGATGAACAGGGCGGCCCAGGCATCGTCGTGGCGACCACTCGGCCGGAGACGATTTTCGCCGATGAGGCTGTTGCCGTCAACCCAGACGACGCGCGCTATGCGAAGCTCATCGGCACCAACGTCGTGCGGCCCCTCTCGCCCGTGGCCATTGCCGTCATCGCCGACGCTGCTGTGGAGAGCGACTTCGGGACCGGCGCGCTCAAGATCACGCCGGGGCACGATCAGACAGACGCGGAGATCGGCGAGCGCCATGGTCTTGCCGCCACATCTGTCATCGGCTTTGACGCGACCATGACCGACGCCGTGGAACCGCAATTCCGTGGTCTCGATCGCTTCAAGGCACGCGAGCTCGCCGTGAGCACGTTGCGCGAACGGGGAGCGCTTGAAAAAGAAGAGCCGCATACGCTCGCCCAAGGCACCTGCTACCGCTGCGACACGATCGTGGAGCCTCTGCTCTCGTTGCAATGGTTCGTGAAGATGAAGACGCTGGCAGCACCGGCGCTTGAGGCATCACGCTCTGGCCGGCTGCGTTTCACTCCCGAGCGCTACCAACGCACCTACGATGACTGGCTCGAGCGCATCCGCGACTGGTGCATCTCGCGGCAGATATGGCTTGGTCACCGTCTGCCCGTCTATTACTGCGCCAACGATCACGTTAATGTCGCGGAGACCGCGCCGCTTGCGTGCGAGACCTGCGGCAACACGACGCTGACTCAAGCTCCCGACACGCTCGACACCTGGTTCTCAAGCGCGCTCTGGCCGTTCTCCATACTCGGCTGGCCGGAACGGACGCCTGAGCTTGCCGCGTGGTATCCAACCCAGCTCATGATCACCGCGCGGGAGATCATCTTCTTGTGGGTGGCGCGCATGGTCATGATGGGGCTTCATTTCCTCGGCGAGGAGCCGTTCGGCGAAGTGCTCATCACCCCGCTCATCATGGACGAACAGGGTCGCAAGATGAGCAAGTCGCTCGGCAACGCGCTCGATCCCATGGAGCTCGTGGCTGAATACGGCGCCGATGCGACCCGTTATGGCATAGTCAGCCAGATGCATGCGGGCCAAGACGTGCGCTTTTCGATCACGCGCTGCGATGACGCTCGAAAGTTCGGCAACAAGATCTGGCAAGCCGTGCGTTTCGCGCTCGAGAAGTTCCCAGAGCTCGAGAGTACCGGGGCAGATCAGACGCTGCCATTGCCACCCGTCGAAGAGTGGACGCTGTCCGATCGCTGGATCATGGATGCGCTCGCCCGCACGATCCAACGTGTCGACGCCGCCGCAGCCGCCTACGATTTCTCGGACTGGTCTCAGACGCTCTACAGCTTCATCTGGAACCAGGTATGTGACGTCTATATCGAGGTCGCCAAGGACAAAGCTCCCACTCGGGCGCCAATCCTCGCGCGCGTGCTCTCATCGGCGCTCGCCCTGCTCCATCCGATCATGCCGTTCGTCACCGAAGAGCTCTGGCAGCACCTCCCCCATGCCGGCACGCGCATCGGAGCGGGACCCTGGCCGCGTAGCGGCGCGGGCCGCCTGGATTCGCAGGCGAACGCAGAGATGGCGACCCTCCTCGAGTTCTCGAAGATCGTGCGTGATCTGCGCGCCATTCCTCAGATGAAGTATCGGGATCTAAGCGAGATACATCTCGCGGGGGCAGACGGGGAGCTCTTGGACCTCTTGCGACGCGAGGGGGGTATCATCCGCACGATGGGCCGGGCGTCGGCCGTCATCCCGGTCGCGCTCGACAACGGTCGACCACGACACGCCTTGTCGCGCCGGATGGGCCCGGTGGAGGTGCTGCTGCCTGTCGATGCCGCCTTCATCGAAAAGGAACGTGCCGCGTTGCGCAAAGAGATCGAGAAGTTGCGCGCCGACATCGACGCTCTTGAGCGCAAACTCGCTGCCCCCGGCTTCCGCGAGAAGGCGCCTCCCGACGTCGTACAGAAGGAACAAGCCCGGCTCCTCGAGCTGCGCGATCATCTGCGCAAATCTTCCGAACGCCTCGACTCATTGTAGGATAGAGCGGGAAAGGGCTGGACCCAACCTTGGCATCAACGCACGCGACGACCCTGAAAGAGAAGAGGGTCGTGCTTTCGTCTGCCGAGCTGCAGCGCACGATCGAGCGACTCGCCCAGCAGATCATCGAGCCCAATGGCGCGAGCGAGGATCTCGTCCTCGTCGGGATCCGCAAGGGCGGTGAGAATTTCGCCCGTCGCATCCACGCCCAGATCAAAGCGCGCACGGGCATCGCCGTGCCGCTGGGTTTCCTCAATGTGACGATCTACCGCGACGACGACGCAGCCCGGGACATGCCCGACAGCCAGATCTCGGTGGACGTCTCGGGCAAAGAAGTCGTGATCGTCGACGACGTGCTCTACACCGGCCGCACGATCCGTTCCGCGCTCGACGCCATCACCGACCTCGGCCGCCCACGCGCCGCGCGCTTGTGCGTGCTGGTCGATCGCGGCCTGCGCGAGCTTCCGATTCAACCCGACTACGTCGGCCGTTTTGTGCCCACCTCGCGCGCGGAGCATGTCGAAGTGCATCTCGGCCGCGAGCAGGCCGACAGCGACCGCGTCACCATATACGAGCGAACGTGACGAAGACGAAACACCTCCTCGACCTCGATGACGCAGATCGGCCGTTCATCGAGGCGTTGATCGCGCGCGCTCGGCAGTTCAAGGCCGGCGTGCCAAACGAGAACATACGGCTTCGCGGGAAGATCGTGCTCGGTATGTTCTTCGAGGCAAGCACCCGTACCACGACCTCGTTCGCCGTCGCCGCGACGCGTCTGGGCGCCGCCTGGATCGATTTCCGGGTGAGCGATTCGTCGCTAGCCAAAGGCGAGTCGCTAGAAGATACGATGCGCACGATACGCGCCATCGGCGCCGACGCCATCGTCGTCCGTCACGCCGAATCTGGTTTTCCCCACGCCTTGGCACGCTATTTCGAGGGTGCGATCCTCAACGCTGGCGACGGAGCGCACGCGCATCCCACGCAGGGCCTGCTCGACGCGATGACGCTGGTCGAAGAATTCGGCGACCTCAAAGGCCGTAAGCTTGTCATCTGCGGCGACATCAGCCACAGCCGCGTGGCGCGCTCGAGTGCGAAAGCCGCCTGGTTGCTCGGCGCCTCCGTGACGTTGTGCGGCCCGCCGTCGCTCTTGCCGCCGAGCGTGCCGGGATGGGGATTCGCCCACATAAGCGCAGACATGGACGCGGTGCTGCCCAGCGCTGATGCCGTCATGCTGCTGCGCATCCAAAAGGAACGAGCTCGCGGCGACGACATGCCGCCATACGCCGACCTCGCGCGGTCCTATGGGTTGACCGTAGCGCGCGCAAGCCTGCTGAAGCCGCACTGCATCATCATGCATCCCGGCCCCGTGAATCGAGACGTCGAGTTGGAGGCCTCCCTCGTACGTTCCAGCGCAAGCCGTATCGAGCGCCAGGTCGAGAACGGCACCTACCTGCGCATGGCGGTGCTGGAGCGCAGCCTGGGATCGTCCACACGGGAGCACGTCGCATGAGCGGCTCGAACCACGATCCGCGCGGTAACCGCGACTTCGTCGGCGCGCGTGTGATCGACCCCAAACTTGGTCTCGATGCGATCCGTACGATCGTCGTGCGCCGCGGAGTCGTCGCCGCTCTGCTGGAGGGGGCACCCGCCGCCACCGATTCGGACAGCGAACGCATCGACTGCGCGGGCATGGTGCTGTGTCCGGGATTCATCGACCCACACGTCCATCTGCGCGATCCCGGCGATCCACAGAAGGAGACGCTTGCAACGGGGCTCGCCGCGGCCGCGGCGGGCGGCTTCACCGCAGTGGCTGCTATGCCGAACACCCGACCGGCGCTCGACACGCCCGAGCGCATCGCGCGCTTACGCGCAGGCGCGGCTGCCATGCACGGCACTCGTTGCTATGCGATCGGCGCCATCACGGTCGATCGCGCTGGCGACACGATCGCGCCCTTGCGCGCCATGGCTGCCGCCGGTGCCGTTGCCTTCTCCGACGACGGTAGCGCAACCAAATCGCTCAAAGCGCTGTACAACGCCGCTCGATATACCCTCGACCTGCCCCAACCGTTTTGCTCGCACTGCGACGACCCGAGCTTCGCCGACGGCCTCATGCACGAAGGCGACACGAGCAACCGGCTGGGCGTGACCGGCAGTCCGAGCGTCTCCGAAGCGGCCATCGCCGCACGTGACCTCATGGTGGCCCAAGCGACCGGCAAGTCGTGGCACCTCTGCCACGTCAGCGCGGCGCAAACCGTCGAGCTGTTGGCCTTCGCGCGCTCGGCAGGCATACGCGTCTCCGCCGAAGTCACGCCTCACCACCTGCAATGCACCGATGAAATGCTCGCCGGGTTCGACGCCCGCTATCGGGTGAATCCTCCCCTGCGCACCGCCGCCGATACTGCTGCCCTGCGTGACGCAGTCGCGAGCGGGCTCATCACGATCTTCGCAAGCGATCACGCCCCGCATACCGAGCCGGAGAAGGAGCCACCGCTCTCCCATGCTTGCGTGGGCTTCACCGGCCTCGAGGTCGCGGTCGCGGCGACCTTTCACGCTCTGCCCAATGTCGAACTCGCCACGCTCGTGAAGAACTACTCGTCAAATCCCGCCGAGCTGCTGGGTGTCGCGGGTGGCACGCTCGAGCCTGGTTCGCCGGCCGACATCACCGGACTGTATCTCGGACGGCCTTGGACTGTCGACCCTCACCTTTTCTACTCCAAAGGACGCGTCACGCCGTTCGCGGGCATAACCTTCCAGGTCAAGCCTGCCCTGACCGTCGTCGCAGGCTCGGTGATCATGCGCGACGGCGAAATCAGAGCAGAACGAACGGCCGCAACGCCTGTCGAGCAAAGGTCATCGCCGTGAACGAACGCCGCGCGATGCTGCTGCTGGCCGACGGCTCATCCTATACCGGGACCGGTATCGGCCCCGAGGGCATCTCCCGCGGCGAGGCGGTGTTCAACACCTCGATGACGGGGTATGAAGAGGCGCTCACCGACCCGTCGTATGCAGGGCAGTTACTTGTGTTCTGCTACCCGCTCATCGGCAACTATGGCGTCGATCCGGCAGTGCGCCAGCACAAGACCATCTGTGCGGCGGGCGCGGCATTCCGGCGCGTCACCCGCCACCCGAGCCACCACCGCAGCGGCGGTGACGTCCCCGCCTGGCTCGAGCACAGCGGCGTCCGCGCGATCGAGGGCATCGACACTCGCGCGCTCGTCACGCGGCTGCGCGAGGCGGGCACGATGCGCGCCGTCCTCGCCGTGGGCGACAAGGCCATCGCGGGCGCTCAAGCCTCGCTCGCTGACTACCTCCGTCAGCCACTCGGCACCGCAGATCTTGTGGCGTCGGTCTCCGTCGGTGAGGAGACAGACCGCGGTGACGGCCCCGTGCGCGTCGCTCTTCTTGATTGCGGCACGAAGGAGCATATCGCGCAGAGCCTGGTCGAGGCCGGCGCGCAGGTGCTCGATATCCCGTTCACCACCACATTCGAGCAGTTGCTTCGGCTGCGGCCGGATGGCCTTGTGATCAGCAATGGCCCCGGTGATCCTGCCGAGCTCGAGCGGGTCGTCGACACCCTGCGCCAGGCGGTCGAGTACGGCAAGCTTCCTATGTTCGGCATCTGCCTCGGTCACCAGCTGCTCGCGCAAGCCCTGGGCGCGAAGACGTTCAAGCTCAAGTACGGGCATCGCGGCGGCAATCAGCCGGTGCAAGACTGCCGCTCGGGCAAAGTCCTGATCACGGCGCAGAACCACGGCTATGCCGTGGACACAGACTCGCTGCCCCCGGACGTCGAGCAGACGCTCGTCAATCTTAACGATGGGACGAATGAGGGACTGCGCCATACGAGGCTGCCGATCTCCTCCGTGCAGTTCCATCCCGAAGCATCGCCGGGACCTGCAGACGCAACTCATCTCTTCGCCGACTTTGTCGGCTCGCTGCGCCGCACGGAGCCCACGTGAGCGAGATACGTTCCGTCCTCGTCGCCGGGTCCGGGCCCATCATCATCGGGCAAGCGGCGGAGTTCGACTACGCGGGCGTCCAGGCGTGCCGCGCATTGCGCGAAGAGAACATCCGCGTGGTTCTCGTCAACTCCAACCCGGCCACCATCATGACCGATCCCGAGATGGCAGACGCGGTGTATCTCGAGCCTTTGACCCCTGCGTACGTCGAGGCGATCATCGAGAAAGAGCGCCCCGATGCCATGCTCGCGACGTTGGGGGGTCAGACCGGTCTGAACTTGGCGGTCGCGCTCGCCGAACGCGGCACGCTCGATCGCTTTTCGGTCCGGTTGCTGGGAACGCCACTGCGGACGATACAGCTCGCCGAAGACCGCAAACTGTTCAAAGAAGCCATGCGCCAGATCGGTGAACCCGTGCCGCCGTCGGCCATCGTGACCGATATCGAGGAGGCGAAGGCGTTCGCGCGCCAAGCGGGCTATCCGCTCATCGTCAGACCCGCCTATACCCTCGGCGGCACAGGCGGCGGCGCGGTGCACGACGAGCGCGAGCTTGTGTACACGGTCAAGACCGGTTTGGCCGCGAGCATCATCCACCAAGTGCTGCTCGAATCGTCACTGCTGGGATGGAAAGAGATCGAATACGAAGTCCTGCGCGACGCGGACGACAATTGCATCACCATCTGCAACATGGAGAACATCGACGCGGTGGGGGTGCACACGGGGGACTCGATCGTCGTCGCGCCCTCGCAGACGCTCTCCGACCGCGACTACCAGCGCCTGCGCAGTGCAGCCATCAACATCATCCGTTTCTTGAAGATCGAGGGTGGCTGCAACATCCAGTTCGCGCTCGATCCGCATAGCGATGCCTATCAGATCATCGAGGTGAACCCGCGCGTCTCGCGTTCCTCAGCGCTCGCCAGTAAGGCGACGGGATACCCCATCGCCAAGATCGCCACCAAGATCGCTCTGGGCCGCCGGCTTCCCGATCTGCCCAACCCGGTCACCGGCGTCACGCGGGCGGCCTTCGAACCGACGCTCGACTACTGCGTGGTGAAAATACCGCGCTGGCCTTTCGACAAGTTCCCCTTCGCGGATTCGCGCCTCGGCACCCAGATGAAATCCACCGGAGAGGTGATGGCGATCGGCCGCTCGTTCGGCGACGCGCTGCTCAAGTGCGTCCGCGGCCTCGACATCGGGCGAGACAGCCTGTCGGGTGGCGCGTACGAACAATGGAGCGATGATGAGCTTGACGACGTCTTGCGCGTTCCAACCCACGAGCGGCTCTTCGTCGTCGCCGAATGCCTGCGGCGCGGCCGTACGCCTGAGACGCTGGCCGCGTTGACCGCCATCGATCCGTTCTGGTTATGGGAGATCCGCGAACTTGTGGAGATGGAGACGCGGTTGCGCAGCGCGGGCAAGGCAGTTAGCAAACAAAACGAATCTAAAGATCCGCTGCTTCAGGCTTCGATGCTCGACGAGGCAAAACGGCTTGGATACGCGGACTCCACCATCGCGCGTCTCACCGGCCGCTCGCTTGCGATGGTACGCGAACAGCTCGGACCCGAGCTGCGCACCGTCTACAAGATGGTGGATACGGCAGCCGCTGAGTTCCCAGCGCAATCACCCTATTATTATGCCGTCGTGGGAGAAGAAGATGAGCTTCGCCGGCCGGCAGGCCGCTCGGTCGTGGTCGTAGGGAGCGGACCGATCCGCATCGGTCAGGGCATCGAATTCGATTACTCCTGCGTCCATGCGGCGTGGGCGCTCCACGATGCCGGTGTCGCGGCGGTCATGGTCAACAACAATCCGGAGACGGTCAGCACGGACTTCGACGTCTCCGACGTGCTCATCTTCGAACCGCCCTGCGCCGACGAAGTCGAGAACGCCGTCCGGGCCACGCGGGCCGACGGCACGCTTCTCATCTTCGGCGGCCAGACCCCGATCAATCTGGCGCGCGAGCTCGAGGCGCGCGGCGTGCCTGTCTTGGGGACTAGCCGGGCCGCCCTCGATCTCGCCGAGGACCGCAAGAAATTCGACGCCGTCTTGGGGCGCCTCGGCGTCGCGCGCCCTCAAGGCAAGACCGCGCTCTCGTTTCGCAAGGCGCGTGAGATCGCGCGCTCGATCGGATTTCCGGTGCTCGTCCGGCCATCGTACGTGCTCGGCGGCCGCGGCATGGAGATCGTCTACAATGAGGCTCAGCTCGCCGCCTACGCCGAGAGCGCACCGCCCATCCAACCCGGCGCACCGCTGCTCGTCGACAGGTACGTCTCTGGAACCGAGGTCGAAGTCGATGCGGTCTTCGACGGCCAGGACATCTGCATCCCGGGGATATTCGAACACGTCGAGCGTGCCGGCATCCACTCCGGCGACTCCATGGCCGTCTACCCGCCCCAGAGCATCTCGACGTCCATGCAAGAGCGCATCGCCGACGTGACGCGACGGCTCGCCGCTGAACTTCGCATTCGCGGTCTCATCAACGTCCAGTACATCGTCAAAGGCGACGAGCTGTTCGTGATCGAGGCAAATCCGCGCGCCAGTCGCACCGTGCCGATCATCGCCAAGCTCACCGGTGTTCCACTCGTCGCAGCCGCGACGGCTGTGGCGCTGGGCAAGACGTTAAAAGACATCGGCATCGAGACCGGGCTCTTGCCCCCACCCGACTTCGTCGCGGTCAAGGCGCCGGTGTTCTCGTTCTCCAAGCTACGGCGCATCGAGACGCTGTTGGGGCCGGAGATGAAATCGACCGGCGAAGTGCTGGGCATCGACATGACATACGCCGGTGCGCTGCTGCGCGCGCTCGTAGCCTCAGGCCTGGCCCTGCCTCCGCCCGCCGGTCGCATCCTGCTCTCCATCGCCGACGAGGAGAAAGAAGCGGGGTTGCCCATCGCGCGGGCGCTTGCCGACATGGATTTCGCGCTGTACGCGACACCTGGAACCTGGCAGCATCTGCGCGACCACGGCATCACGAGCAGCCGCGTCAACAAGATCGCTGAAGGCACGCCCCACGTCCTCGACCTTATCGCCGACGGCGGGGTCGATTTCGTGGTCAACAACGTCGCGGCGAATTCCACCGCCCAGACGGACGGTTTCCGCATCCGTCACGCAGCACTCGAGTCCGGCGTGGCCTGCCTCACGTCGCTCGACACGACGCGCGCCCTGCTCCTCGCACTTGAGGCTCGGGTGGATACGCCGATCGAGGTGCGCTCCTTGCAGGAGTACGTGCGCCCCCGGCTCGCGGTCCGATGACGACCGGCCGATGAAGAGCCGCATCCGCACCATCGCTTACGCCTTCGTCCTCGTCTTCATCGTCCTCGCGGCACAGGAAGCTCGGGTGCAGCTCGTGCAGCGCAGCGACATCCTCGAGCGTCCCGGCGACCCGCGCCGCGCGCAAAGCCTGCGCCTGCGCGGCGAGCTGCTCGACGCTGCCGGCAGGCCGCTGGCGCAGAGCGTCGGTGCGCGAAGGGTCTACGATGCCGGTGCGGCGCTCGCGCAAATCGTCGGCTACTCATCACCCATCTATGGCGAGTCGGGTCTCGAAGCCGCGCTCGATCCAATCCTCGCACCGCGCGCGGGCGAGGAGGATAGCGCGACGAGCCTGGCCTCGCTCATCGGACGCACCCAGGCCTTGCCGCATGCCAAGGGCGGGCAGGTCGTGCTGACGTTGCGCCGCGACGTCGCGATGATCGTCGACCAAGCCTTGCCGCAGAGCATCCGCGGCGCAGCCATCGTCATGGATCCGCGCACGGGCGCGGTGCTTGCCTTGGTGAACCGGCCGACCTTCGATCCCAACACGCTCACCGCGGATTGGAATCAGCTCCACGCGCGCAGTGACGCGCCCTTCTTGGATCGCTCGCTTGATGGCCTGTATCCTCCGGGTTCGACCTTCAAGATGGTCACGGCGAGCGCAGCGCTTGACAGCGGCACGTTCACGCTCGACGACCGCTTTGACGACCCGGGTCATTTCGACATCGGCGGTTTCTCGCTCCACAACGCCGAGCACGAGGTGACTGGAAACCAGTCGTTCATGGGCGCGTTCGCACTTTCGAGCAACGTCGACTTCGCCCAGATCGGCGTCAAGATGGGGCTCGACACCTTCTACGAATATCTGCACCGCTACCGTATCGGTGAGGACGTCGCTCTCGCCGTTCCGGTGTCGAGGGACGAGGTGCCCCCCCAGGCGACCGTCTCGGATTCCGAGCTCGCGCAGATGGCGTTCGGTCAGGGCAGTCTCGCCGTCACCCCGTTGCGCATGGCGCTCGTTGGCGCCGCCATCGCCAATGGCGGCGTGCTCATGCATCCGACGCTGGTCAAAGAGATCCGCGCTGCAGGCGTCGCACCCATCCGCATCATGCCCGTCGAGTGGGCGCGCCCGATATCCGCCGAAAGCGCGGACGCAATGCGCGACCTGATGATCGCGGTTGTAAAGTACGGAACCGGCACCGCGGCGAAGCTGCCGGACGTGACCGTCGCCGGGAAGACCGGCACGGCGACGCATCCGAACGGGTTGCCGGATGCCTGGTTCGTCTGCTTCGCGCCCGCCCAGGCGCCGCGCCTCGTCGTCGCGGTGGTCGTCGAGGACGCGGGATACGGAGGAGTTGTGGCGGCGCCGATCGCGCGTACCATCCTCGCAAACGTGCTGCCGCTGTATCGATGATCGACAAGATCCTCAACAACCGCTACCGGTTGGACGCCGCCATCGGCGAAGGCGGCATGGCCGTGGTCTACCGTGGCTACGACCTGTTGCTGCGCCGTCAGGTCGCGGTCAAAGTGCTGCGCCCGCAACACGCCGCCGACCAGTCTTTCGTGCAGCGGTTCTACGAAGAGGCTCGCGCGGCCGCCAAGCTGTCACACCCGAACATCGTCAACACGTACGACGTCGGCGAGGTCGATGGTTCGCATTACATCGTGGAGGAGTTCGTCGCCGGCGAGACCCTCGCCACCATCATCGCACGCGAACACAAGCTTCCAGAAGCGGTCGCCGTCCGTTACGCTCGGCAGATCTGTTTGGGCTTGAGCGCGTCTCATCGCGCCGATCTATTGCACCGTGACATCAAGCCGTCCAACGTTCTCATCACCGCCGACGACGTGGTACGGGTGACGGACTTCGGCATCGCCCGCGCCGCCAACGCGGCGACGCTATCCGGCGTGGAAGCGATCATGGGGTCCATCCCATATTGCTCACCCGAACAGCTCTCTGGCGGCGCGCTCTCGCCGGCGAGCGATCTGTACAGCTTGGGCGTCGTCCTCTTCGAGATGGTGACCGGCCGGCAGCCGTACCTCGCCGAGACCGCCCTTGGCGTCGCCATGGCCCATGTCAACTCGCCGATCCCCGATCCGGCTTCCTGCGGTGCCGATATCAGCCCGCAGCTGCGCGACGTGATCGTCAAGCTCTTGGCCAAGAACCCCGTCGACCGCTATCAGACCGCCGGAGAGACGCTTGCCGCACTGCGCCGCTGCGGCCGGCGCGAGGGCGAGGAGCTTGATGAAGCTGCGGGCTCGGATTCTTCGACGGCCGTGCTGCGCCGCCGATCGCTCGGAGTCCACGAGGACGCTACGCTGGACCTGCCGGAAGCTCCAGTCTCCTGGGATATGCGCAAGATCGCGACCATCGGCGGTGTAGGCGTGGCGGCGATCGTCGTCATCGCGCTGATCTTTGCGGCACGCGGTGCATCGTCACACGGGCTCACCGTGCCGGATCTGACCGGCAAGTCCCAAGTCGAAGCCGTCGGCGCACTGCATAGCGCCGGCATTGACGCCGTCACGTTCAAACAGCGCGAGGACGCAAGCGTCGCGGCAGGACTCGTCGACGGGTCGGATCCCGCACCCAACGCCAGGGTGAAGCCGCAAGACACGATCACGATCTACCTCAGCGCCGGTGCAGGCCGCATGGCCGTGCCTGACGTGATCGGAAAAGACGTCAAGGCGGCGAGCACGGCGCTCCAGGCGGCCGGTCTCACCGTCCACATCGGCACGACCATGCACTCGAGCTTGGTGAAGCAAGGCCTCGTGGCGCAGACGAATCCGGCTCCTCACGGCCTGATCGACAAGGGCGGGACCGTGGCGCTCAATGTGAGCGCGGGTCCGCAGACAGTCAAGTTGCCCAACGTGGTTTCCCTCTTCGTGGACGACGCACAGGCGCAGCTGCGTGCGCTCGGGCTCAAGCTCCAGTCGAACATCGTGCCAAGCGTGGACATCCCAGCGCGGACGGTGATCGATCAGGACCCGGCCGGCGGCTCCGATGTGCCGCCAGGCTCGACCGTGACGGTGGACATCAGCGCAGGTCCGAACGCCGTCACCGTTCCCAATGTGGTTGGAACAAGCGTCGACGATGCAAGCGCGAAGCTCGAACAAGCGGGTCTCGCCCTTGGCGCGGTCGCACACGCTGCTGTCTCCGATACGAGCCCTGGCACCGTGGTCGGGCAGCATCCCGAAGCCAACTCCCAAGCCCCACAGGGCACTGCCGTCGACATCGTCGTGGCCGCGGCTCCCGCATCACCGCAGCCCGGCGCGAGTCCCTCCGGACAAACGCCGCCGGCGCTCGGCCCTGTCCCAAACGTGATCGGCCTGAGCCTCGAAGACGCCCGAGCGGCTCTGGACAAGGCCGGATATAGCGTCAACCGGGTGATCGTGCTACCGGGCAGTCCGCCGGGCGCGAAGGTCGTGAAGACTGACCCAGCACCCGGAGCGACGGCGCCGCCCGGATCGTCGTCCGTCGACCTCACGTTGGGCGGTCGCTGACGTGCGCATCCTCGGCTTGGATCCGAGCCTAAACACGACGGGATACGGCGTCGTCGAGTGCGACCGCGCTACGATGCGGCTTGTCGAAGGCGGCGTCATCGTTCCGGCCCGCGTGCGCGATCTGTCTCGCCGTCTGGTGGAGCTGCAGCGTGGGCTTGCGGATGTGATCGAATCGTTGCATCCGGACGTGATGGTGGTAGAAGAAGTGTTCTCGCGGACGGCGTATCCGCGTACGGCGATTATGATGGCCCATGCGCGTGGAGCGCTCGTCTGTGCGGCGGCATTGCAGGACATGCCCGTCTACAACTACTCGGCGACCGCGGTCAAACGTGCGCTCGTCGGCAACGGTCTCGCCAGCAAAGAGCAGGTCGCTGCCATGGTGGTGCAGGCGCTGCGCCTGCGGAAGCGGCCGTCACCGGCCGACGTGACCGATGCGCTGGCGCTCGCCATCGCCCACGCCCGACGCCTCAACGGCGTTGCGAGACTTCATGCGGGCGTGCTGCACCCCAGGACACAGCACACGTCTCGCCGCACGGGTCGGCGCTGATGTTCTCCCGCATCGAAGGCATCCTGCGCGAAAAGACTCCAGACACGGCGCTCGTCGAGGCGGGCGGCCTGTGCTACGATGTCCTGCTGCCGCGCTGTGTCGCCGAGAAGCTCTCGGCCGTGAAACCGGGCGATCCGATTCGCCTTGAGATATTCTCGTATCTGCAGATCGACGGCAACCGCGGGCAAGCGATGTATGTCGGCTTCACCAACGCGATCGAGCGCGAATTCTTCGAAGCGCTGCTGACCGTGGCTAGTGTCGGACCAAAGACGGCCGTCCGTGCTTTCTCGCTGCCGATGGCGCAGATCGCTCGATACATCGACGACGGTGACCAGACGAGCCTGCGCCGGCTGCCGGGTATCGGCAATCAAAAAGCCAAAGACATCATCGCCAAGCTGCAGGGCAAGGTTGCACGCTTCGGCCTCATCCAGGGAGAGGGCGAGCACGCGAAGCGGGAGGTCACGCCGGACTTCGTGGCTGAGGCGATCGACGTGCTGCTGCAACTGCAGTACCGGCGCCCCGAGGCCGATCGGATGGCGCGCGAGGCGCTCGCCAACAACGGGGCGATCGCGAGCGCCGAAGATCTTTTGACCGAGATATATCGGCGCCAACAACCGGCCGCCGTGCGCACGGCGCCGAGCGCTGAGAGCGAGGACTAGGCAGTGCCAAGGAAACCCACCGTGCGCGGAGAGGGAGATGTGCCCGAGGTCGACGCTGCCGCTGAAGGAGGCGAGCCGGGCGACGCCCGCCGGCCGATCGTCGACGCCAGCGAGAGCATCGAAGACCAGATCATCACGGTCACCCTGCGGCCCACGCGCTTCGACCGCTACGTCGGTCAGCACGATGTCGTGGAGAACCTCAAGATCTCGATCGAGGCGGCCAAGCGCCGCGGCGAGCCGCTCGATCACATCCTGCTCCACGGGCCGCCCGGCTTGGGCAAGACCACCCTTGCCAACATCATCTCACGAGAGATGGAAGCGACGTTCCGCCAGGCGTCAGGTCCGACGCTCGACCGTCCGGGAGATCTCGTCGGTATCCTCACCAACCTCGAGCGCGGCGACGTGCTGTTCATCGACGAAGTCCATCGACTGAGTCGCGTCGTCGAGGAGTTCCTCTATCCAGCCATGGAGGACTACGCGATCGATTTCATGGTCGACAAGGGCGCGTACGCGAAGACCATCAAGATCAATCTCAAGCATTTCACCCTTATCGGCGCGACGACGCGACCGGGGATGCTGACCGCACCGCTGCGCGAGCGCTTCGGCATCGTCCACCGCCTCGACTATTATAGCGCCGAGGATCTGCGCACCATCGTCACGCATTCCGCGTCGGTGCTCGGCGTGCATATCGATCCCGGTGGCGCGAAAGAGATCGCGGCCCGCGCGCGCGGCACACCGCGCATCGCCAATCGACTCTTACGCCGCGTGCGCGATTTCGCCGAAGTGCGCTCGGGCGGGAAGATCGACCTCGAGGTGGCCCGCGCCGCACTCGAGCTCGAACGCATCGACCTGCTCGGACTTGATCCGCTCGACCGCGCATTCCTGCGCGTTCTCATCGAACAGTATGGCGGCGGTCCCGTCGGAATCGCAGCGCTTGCCGCCAGTCTCAACGAGGATGAGGGTACGCTCGTCGACGTCGTCGAGCCGTTCTTGATCCAGATCGGATTCTTGCAACGCACGGCAGCCGGCCGCCGCGCGACGAGCAAGGCGAAGCAGTATCTCGGCGCTCCCGGCGAAACGGAGCACCCCCGGCTACTGTGAGACGGTGGACAGGTGGGGCCTGCAGTCGACCGCGGGCTGATGCGTGGCTCTGGCTCGCGCTTGTGGCCTGCATGTTCGCCTGCGCGTCCGTCGCACGGGCCGATACGACCATGCGCATCTTGTTGCTCAAACATCAACTCCAGGCTGTCGTCGCCTCTACCGGCGGCCTCACCGTTCGCCCGTACCAGGTCGGATCAGAACCGCTGCTCACTCCCGACATCACGACGGTCATCGATGTGCGCCCGCAGGCGGGCGGCCTCGTGCTCGCCGGGACTATCCAGACGCAGGACAAGCTGCTCATCACCCCGCTCACCGATCTGTCGCTGACGGTCGACGGCCAGTCGTACCGAGGCGCCATCCTCATCGAACGCGATGAGGACGGGGCGCTCGACGTCGTCAACGTGGTGGACCTCGAGCAGTATCTCTACAGCGTGGTCGGAAGCGAGGTGTCAGCCAGCACGCCGGCGAGCGCGTTGCAGGCGCAGGCGGTGGTGGCTCGTACCTACGCCGTCGCGCATCTCGGCGCGCACGAGGATCTCGGTTTTGACCTGCGCGCCGGCGACCAAGACCAGGCCTACAACGGCGTCGACGCCGAGTCCGAACCTGTGGTCAACGCCGTCGACGCGACGCGCGGCGTGGTCATGCTCTATCATGACCATCTCGCACAAGCCTATTACTCGGCGTGCGATGGCGGGTACACATCCGACGGTCACGGCCTGAACGATCCCCAGCCCTATCTGCAGGCTGTACGCGATCCATATTGTCCGATGTCCCCCTACATGCAGTGGACTGCCGCGGTACCGGTCAGCGCATTCGTCGTGGGCTTGGACGAGCGAGGCATCCTGAGCCAGTCGCTCGCGGCAAGCGATCTCAAAGACGTGCGGCCCGGCTCGGTCGACTCGTCTGGCAGGCTTACGACTGTCGTGCTGGTCACCTCCCACGGTAGCGTGACCATCGCGGGCACGTCGTTCCGTGTCGTTGCGGGCAACCGCCTCGTCAAGAGCACGCGCATCAGCTCCCTGTCCCTTCAAGCTGGGGTGATAAGGGCCAGCGGCTCTGGTTTTGGGCATGGCGTGGGTATGTGTCAGCTGGGCGCTCGCGGAATGGCAGAATCCGGTCTGGGCGTGTACGCGATCCTCGATTTCTATTACCCGGGCGCCATTTTGACCCAGCTCGCATCATACGAGCGTTACCGCCTCGCACGGGCAGGGGCGCTGCGGCTCGCCGCCAGACGCTAGCCATGGGTGAACTCGACCCGTTCGCGACCGAGACGTACGCGTACGACCTCGCGCCTGAGCTCATCGCCCAGACGCCCGCGATCACACGAGACGCATCACGTCTGCTCGCGTTGCTTCCTGGCGGCAGGCTTCGGCATCTGTTCTTTTCAGATCTCGGTCAGCTGTTGCGGCCAGGCGACCTGCTCGTCGCCAACGACACCCGAGTGCTCCAAGCCCGGTTTTTTCCGAAACGACGTGGGGGCGGCGCAGCGCAGGTGCTCTTGCTGCATCCGGCGCCGCAGGCAGAGACCTGGGTTGCGATGGCACGCCCGGGCAAGCGGGTGCGCCCAGGCGATCGTTTGTCGCTCGGGCCGGACGCTGCAATCGAGATTCTCGACTGGGCACCGGGCGGCAATCGTGTCGTGCGCTTTTGCGGTCTTGATGCACACACCGCCATGGAGCGTTATGGCGTGCTTCCACTGCCGCCGTATATCAAGAAACCCCCAACTGACGCGGCCGATCGCTATCAGACTGTCTATGCGACGCGCGAGGGATCCGTCGCCGCGCCCACCGCAGGGCTTCACTTCACTCGTGACCTGCTCGAGCACCTAGCTGCGTCTGGTGTGGGCTGGACCACCATCACCCTTGACGTCGGTGCCGGCACATTTCGCCCGGTCAGCGAGCCCGACGTGCGCCAGCACCTCATGCACGAGGAACGCTATGAGATCCCTCAGGCCACGGCCGAGACGATAGCGCATACACGGGAACACGGTGGCCGCATCGTCGCGGTGGGCACGACGACCCTACGTGCACTTGAGGACGCTGCCCGCGTATCGCCCGACGGCTCCATCCGGGCCGGCGCTCGCTGGACCTCGCTGTTCATCCATCCCCCGGACCACTGCACGACCGCCGATGTGCTGATCACGAACTTCCACCTGCCACGGTCCACGCTGCTCATGCTCGTCTGCGCGTTTGCCGGGACCAAGGCCGTGCTGTCCGCATATGAGGAGGCGGCGCGGTTGGGATATCGTTTCTACTCGTTCGGTGACTCGATGTACCTCGAGCGAGCGGGCTAAAAGAAAGGCCTGCGCGTTCACCCCTGCTTCGGGCGCACGCGTACGCTCGCGAAGTCCGTATACCAGACAAGCCCCGGCCGTCCGCTGGAATGACGCCGTACATGCTTACGTTGCGTGTAGTCGACCTCGACGTGGCCCTCGCCCGACGCGCGGCTGTTGCCCGCAGCCAGCGCGGCGGCTTCATGGATCTGCTCTTGCGTGATCTCGCTACCGCCTGTCTTGACGATGACGTGCGCTCCTGGGATCCCGCGGGCGTGGAACCAGAAATCGCCGGGCGTGGCGACGGAAAAGGTGAGATGCTCGTTCTCTTTGGGTGAGCGGCCGACCAAAGCTATGGCGCCGCCGCTCAACGTCAGCCTGCGTTCCTGGATTGCGGCTCGCCGCTTGCGCGCACGCTGCTGCTTGATCCCCACAGCGTCTGCGATCTCCCCCAGCAGAGAAGCTTGTTCCGCCGGCGGCAGTCCATCCGCACGGGCTAGCTCCCACAGGAGCTGCTCCCAATACTCGCGGTTCGCGCGCAACTCGCGCAGCCTCGTCGCGATGCGCGGCAGGCCGCTTCGGGATTTCTTGTAGGCGCGGAAATAATCGGCTGCATTCTCCTTCGCGGTCAACATCGGGTCAAGCGTCACCTCGCGACCGTGCGGCGTCAGAAAGCTCGCCGAGCCGGGTGCGATCTCGGTCAGCTGCGCGTAGATGGCGTCGCCGGCGTCGCGTAGCGCATCGGCCTGCGCGGCTCGCAGCTGCGCGGCCTCGAGCGATGCGACCTCTTGCTCGCAGCGATTCAGCATCGTCGTGAGCTTCTTGTGCAGCGTCTTCGGCGACGGGCCGCCGTGCCCGCGCGGGCGATCGAGCAATGCTTCGACGCACAGCTCGTTGACCGATCGCACCCAGGAGAGTTCTGCGGGGGGCGATCCGTCCGAGGCTTGCACAGCCCAACCCAGCGACACGAGGTGACACGCGACGAGCGCTCCATGTTTGCGAACGACGAAGACGTCACCACAGGCCTCGAGTGCATCTTCGACCTCGCGCCGCAACGAGGCCCAAGCGTCGAGCAGCGAGCGCACACTTGCGCCTGCGCCGTTCCCGACGCGGAAGAGCACCTCGCGCGCCAGAAGCGGCGTGCACTCGGGATCGACATCGCCGAGCAACCGCGCCAGACGACCGGCATCTGCGCCGTCCATATCTCTCGCCGCAACGATGAACTGCGCTCGATCCAGGCGAGCGTGGCGTTGCGGCGGGGGCACGTAGGGCGCTCCGATCTTCACGCTGCGCGCTTCGTCTGCGCCTGCGAATTGCTTGGCCGCTGCGACGATGAGCCATTCGCCGTCTTTCGGACGGAGCACGAGCGCGTTGGCTTTGCGCGGCTGCAGTTCGATGACGATGCGACTGCTGGAAGGCACGCCGAACGGCGAACGGGAACCGGCATCGATATACAGCACCCGGTCGTTCGGCACAGCATGGACGGCGTCGATGGTCGCGCCGCGCAACAGCGCGGCGACTCCGCGCATCCAGCCCTCGGTGCCGTTTTCTTTTGCGCCGTCGGCGAGCGCGTATGCCGCAGCCAACGGCACGCTCGAATCGACGCTGATGTGCAGTGCGAGGTGCGTTCCGCGCCGATAACAATGGAAGATGACACCGCTGTCCGTCGCCGTCAGGCTTTGGATCCGGGACCCGGCCACGAGGGCGTGGACGTCCTTGGCGAGTCGAGCCACCAGCCAGAAATCAAGGGTCATGGGAAAGCATTCGACAGGATATCGTGAAAAGCGCGGCCATAATGCGACGTAGCGTCCTCATGATCGTCTCGGGCCCCTCCGGGGCCGGCAAAGACACGGTCATCGAGCGTCTGCGCCAGGCAGAGCCCGATCTCGCCTATTGCGTGACGTACACCACGAGACCCCCGCGCTCTTACGAGATCGACGGGGTGCACTATCGTTTTGCGAATCGGGACGAATTCAAGAAGATGCAGGCGGCTGGCGAGTTCTTGGAGACCCGCGAATACGCCGACAATCTCTATGGCACGCCGCGGCGTTTCGTCGAAGACGGACTCGCACAGGGTCGCGACCTCATCCTCAAGCCTGAGGTCAACGGAGCGCTGGCCATCAAAGCGATCTACCCCGAGGCGATCCTCGTGTTCCTGACGGCGCCATCGACGGAAGAACTCGTTCGCCGGCTTGAGCAACGGCGAGCCGACGACCCCAAAGGAATAGGGCAGCGATTGGAGATCGCTAAGCTCGAGCAACATGCACGGGCGCAGTTCGAGTACGAGGTCATCAACGACGACGTCGAACGGGCCGTCTCCGAATTGCGGGCCATTCTTGCAGCCGAACGTCTCAAGGTCGCCCGTGGCGTCGGTCGAAGCGGGACCTAGCGGCGACGGACGTATGAAGCAACCCACCTTTAGGTCCGTTAACGCAGCCAAGAGCAGGAGTACAGCTGTAGAATGTGCGGGATAGTCGGATACGTCGGGCCTCGTGACGTGGTGAGTGTGCTGCTCGACGGCCTGCGCCGGCTCGAATACCGGGGTTACGACTCAGCCGGAGTGGCGGTGGTCAACGGAGGCCGCGTGCTCGGTTCGAAGCGCGTCGGTAAATTGGCCAATCTCGAGGAAGTCCTCATCACGAACCCCTTGCAGGGCTCCGCCGGCATCGGGCATACGCGTTGGGCAACGCACGGGCGCCCGTCGGATTCGAACGCTCACCCCCACCTCGACTGCAAAGGCCGCATCGCCGTCATCCACAACGGCATCATCGAAAACCACGCAGCGCTGCGCGCGGGTCTCATCAAGAAAGGGCATACGTTCGCCAGCGAGACGGACACCGAAGTCGTCGCCCATCTCCTCGAGGAATACTATACAGGTGATCTGGTCGAGGCAGTGCGAGCGACGCTCAAGGCCGTCTCAGGTGCGTACGCGCTCGGCGTGCTCTGCGCCGACGCACCCGATCAGCTGGTCTTCGCGCGCAACGGTGCGTCGCCGCTCATCGTGGGCCTAGGCGAGGGGGAGACCTTCGTCGCTTCCGATATCCCCGCCATCCTCAACTACACCCGGCGCGAACTGATCGTGCAGGAAGGCGAAGTCGTCGTCGTCACCCGCGAGGGCGCCAAGATCTCCACCTTCAGCGGCCAAGCGATCGAGCGCGAGGTCACCAACATCAACTGGGATGTGCGCTCCGCCGAAAAGAGCGGCTTCAAGCATTTCATGCTCAAAGAGATATACGAGCAGCCCAAGGTGGTCAAAGATACCCTGGTCGGCCGCCTGGGCGAGGACGGCCGCGTCGATCTCAAAGAGCTCGGCCTGTCCGACGAGCGCTTGCGCGAGGTGCAGAAGATATCCATGTTCGCCTGCGGCTCGGCGTTTTACGCAGCCGCGTATGGCATGTACCTCATCCGACAGCTGGCGAAACTGCCGGTGGAACTCGAGCTGGCCTCAGAGTTCCGGTACTCGGATCCGGTGCTCGACAAGAACACGCTCACGGTCGCCGTCTCGCAGAGCGGCGAGACCGCAGACACGCTTGAAGCGGTGCGCATCGCCAAGGCGGGAGGCGCGACGCTGCTCGCGGTGACCAACGTGGTCGGTTCGGCGCTTGCCCGGAACGCGGATGCAACGCTCTTCATGCAGGCTGGCCCAGAGATAGGAGTCGCCGCGACCAAGACATTCACCGCGCAATGCGTCGACATGGCGCTGCTCGCCATGCATTTGGCGCGCGTGCGCGGCACGATCGACGCGGGCATGCTCGACGGCTTGGGCAAGGCGTTGCGCGAGCTGCCGTCGCTCGTCGACCAAGCGCTCAACGTCAACGATGAGGTCATTCCGGTCGCGCGGCGCGTCTCCGGCGCCCAGACCATGCTCTATCTCGGCCGCCATGTCAACTTCCCCATCGCGCTCGAGGGAGCGCTCAAGCTCAAGGAGATCTCGTACATCCATGCCGAGGGCTATGCAGCCGGCGAGATGAAGCACGGGCCGATCGCCCTGCTGGATGCGAGTGTGCCCGTGGTCGTGCTCGCCACGCGCGGCCCGGTGCAGGAGAAGATCCTTTCGAACATGGCGGAGGCCAAAGCGCGCGACAGCCGCATCATCGCGGTCGCCAACCCGCATGACGACGCCGCCATTGAGAATGCGGACGTGGTCTTCATCGTGCCGGAGACGCACCACCTCATCCAGCCGATCGTCAACGTCGTGCCGCTCTACCTGCTAGCCTACCATATCGCCGATCATAAGGGCTGCGACGTCGACCAGCCACGCAACCTCGCCAAGACCGTCACGGTGGAGTGAGCGTGGCACCTCCCGCACGGGCTGACGGACGCGCCAACGATGAGCTACGCCCGCTGCTCTTGCAGACGCAGTACTTGCGCTTCGCGGAGGGCTCGGTGCTTATCGAGGCCGGCCACACCAAAGTCATCTGCGCTGCCACTGTCGAGGCTCGGGTTCCGCCGTTCCTTAAGGGGCGAGGCAGCGGTTGGGTGACGGCTGAATATTCGCTCTTGCCTCGCTCGACGGCGGAACGAACGCCGCGCGAGGCAGCCGCGGGGCGCGTCGGCGGCCGCACGCACGAGATCCAACGCCTCATCGGGAGAAGCCTGCGCTCGGTGGTCGACCTGAACGCGCTGGGCGAGCGGACCGTCACCCTTGATTGCGACGTCATCCAGGCCGATGGTGGTACCCGGACGACCGCGCTGAGCGGCGCCTTTGTGGCGATGTGCATCGCGCTTGCCCAGGCGCGGGAGAAGAGCGGGCTGCGCGGCTGGCCTGTCGTCGATTGGCTGGGAGCGACCTCTGTCGGCATCATCGGCGGCCAGCCCATGCTCGACCTCACCTATGAGGAGGATTCCAGGGCTGACGTTGACATGAACGTCGTCATGACGGGTGGCGTGCGTTTCGTCGAGATTCAGGGCACGGCCGAGCAGACGCCGTTCTCACGAGCCGAGCTCGATCAGCTGCTCACGCTCGCCCGCTCAGGCATCGACGCCATGACCGTCCGGCAGCGTGAGGCGCTCGAGCCCTTCGCGTTGCCGCCGTTCGGCGCAAAGCCCCTCCCCTCGAAGGCGGGCACTCAGGCTTAGATGAACCTTAAAGACCTGCTCGCGCTTGTCGACGGATTTCACATCACCGACAGAGGGTTATTGCGTGCTCGGGCTGCGCTCGAGCGCAAGCGCGACGAAGCGACGGAACGAGGGTTCCGGGCGCAGGCGCAACGGTACTTCGAATCGCTCGCGCGGGAGGCGGAAGCACACGTGGCCGATGTGGACCGGAGGCTTGACGACTCCTACCAGCGTCAGTTCAACCTGAACGCCGAACGTGCAGTGGCCCTGCGCCGGCTCGACGGTGCACGCGACGTCTTGCGTGCGCTCGACGACACCTAGGCGCCATGTTCCGAGCCTCGACCTACCTCCGGGATCTGCCCCAGCCTCTGCCGATGGCGCGCCGCTTTTTCGAATACGCGGGCGGCACGACGCTGATGTTCTTCGATGCTGTTCGCTACATCGTGACGCTGCGCTTTCGCCCGAGCGAAGCGATGCGCCAGACCGCGTTTCTCATCGTCGAATCCCTGCCCATCGTCTTGCTCACCTCGGGGTTCACCGGGCTTGTCATCTCGCTTGAGACGGCGGTCTCCGCCGTCCAGAACGGCTTCTCGTTCGTCATCGGCGGTAGCGTGGCATACGGCACCGTGCGTGAGCTCGGGCCGCTGTTGACGGGCATCGTCTTTGCTGGCCGGGCTGGCGCTGCCATCACTGCGCAGCTCGGCTCGATGGTCGTGACCGAGCAGATCGAGGCGCTGCAATCGTTCGGCGCCAGCCCCACGAAAGTGCTCGTCGTGCCGCGACTGCTCGCCTGCCTCATCGGCATGCCCATGTTGACGACGTTCGCCGACATCATCGCGGTCTACGGCGGCTACTACATGGCCCTGCTCCATGCGCACATCTCGGCGAACACCTACTGGAGCTCGGTCAATCGGTTCATCGATTTCACCGACTTTGAGAAGGGGCTGCTCAAAGCCGCGGTGTTCGGGATCATCGTGGCCATCGTCGCCTGTTACGAAGGATTCCGCACGCAGGGCGGCGCGGATGGGGTCGGCCGAGCCACGACCCACGCCGTCGTGACCGCCATCATCTTGGTCTTTGCGTTCAACTTCGCGTTATCGTTCGTGCTGTTCCGATGAAGACCTCACCTACCGCCGGATCTGGCTCCGCGGATGCCGCGACGGCGGACGTGGCGGTGAGTTTGCAGCACGTCAATCTCTCCTATGGGCCGAAAATCGTGCTCTCGGACTGCTCGCTCGACTTCGCGCGCGGAAAGGTGACGACGGTCATCGGCCTGTCCGGTGCAGGCAAGTCCACGATCCTGCGACTGGTCAACGGTCTGCGCCAGCCAACCCATGGCCGCGTCGTGGTCAACGGCGTCGACATCGTCGGCATGAACGAGCGGCCGCTCAACGAGATCCGCAAGAAGATGGGATTCGCGTTTCAGGCTTCCGCGCTCTTCGACTCGCTTAGCGTCTTCGACAACGTCAGTTTCCCGCTCTACGAGCACACCAAATTCTCTCGCGAGGAGATCCGTAAGCGCGTCGATGAGGCGCTCCACTCGATCGGCCTGAGCGATGTCGCCGACCGCATGCCGGCGGAGCTGTCCGGCGGTATGCAAAAGCGGGTGGGATTCGCCCGAGCAATCGTGAATGAGCCGGAAATCATCCTCTTCGACGAGCCGACCACGGGGTTGGATCCGATCATGACCAACGTGATCACCGATACCATCAAGGGGATCCAGACACGTCTGCGCCCGACGAGCATCGTCGTCATGCACGACATGCCATCGGTCTACGCCATATCCGACAACATCGCCATGCTGTTCGAGGGGACGATCATCGAAGCCGCCCCGGCGACGGAGTTCCGCCGCTCGAAGAACCCGATCGTGCAGCAGTTCTTGGAGGGAAGCGAAGTTGGTCCGATCCCGCTCTAACGCATCGCACCTGGTGAGGCGAGCCTAGATGTCGACCGCGGTTAGGGTCGGTGTCTTCTCCGTGTTCACCGTGCTCGGGATCTTCGTGATCTGGTACATCCTGGGCAATGTGTCGTTGCGGAGGAACTCCTATCAGATCGGCATTCATTTCAGCAACGTCGTCGGTCTGCAACCAGGCAGCGACGTGCAGCTGGCGGGCGTCGATATCGGCATCGTCGACGACATCCATCTGCTGCCCGACCAGACCGCGACCGTGATCTGCTCGATCCACTCCGAGAACACGCTCTATCGTGGTTCGATCTTCACCGTCACGCAGACGCTTACCGGATCGCAATCGACCTTGGCCATCATCCCCCCACGGGATCTGGCGAGCGCCGTCCCTCTACCAAAACGCGTCTTGCCGGAGGCCGAGCAGCCCGAAGGCACGGTGCCCCCGACCATCGCGGACCTCGTCAATGAGGGCCAGCAGCGGATGCTCGAGCTCGACAAGACCTTAGCGCTCGTCAACGCCGAGCTGCCCGGCATCGTGCGCAACTTCAACGGCGTCGCCGTGCACACCGACTCGCTCATCGTGCACGCCGACAAGAACTTCAACCAGCTCGGCGCGCAGCTCAACATGACGGTGGCGAGCGTCAACACCATCGTCTCGCAGCTCAACGGGCTGCTCGCGGTCAACGGCCGCAACATCACCGATATGACGACGGGGATGCGACAGCTCCTCACCACGAGCGGTCCGAAGGTCGCCAGTCTCATCGACAATCTGTCCGCCACCTCTGCCAACCTCAATAAGACCATGGCGTCGGTGCAGTCGCTCGCCGCCGATCCGAACCTCAAGGCGAACCTCATCGCTACGACCGCGAATCTCAAAGACTCGAGTGAGAAGCTTAAGGAGATCGCGACCAACATCCAAGACGTCACGGGCGATCCCAAGATCCAGGCCGAGCTCAAGAGCACGGTCGAAAATCTGAACGAGACGATCGCTAAGGCGAACGATATCTTGGGCAACTTCTCGACCGCGCAAGGACCAGGACCCAACCCGTCCGGCCCTGCTGGTACCGGGGCATCGCCGCTTCCCTACGTGACGCCGCTACCCGGGTCGCATCAGCCAGCACCACAGGCGGCGGGATTCCACATGGGCAGCAAGGGGGGCTTAAGCCAATTCGACCTGGTCAGTGGCCAGGTCAGGCTGTATTGGAACTACAAGCCGCAGGGCGCGCTCTCGGACGTGAACTTCACGCTATTGCCCCGCTTCCCGACACACCTCACGTTCGGCGTCGAGGGTCTCGGGTCGACGACGACCTACGATTTTCTCGTGGGCAGACGCGCCTCGCCGAGCCTTGATCTTGGGTTTGGCGTCTTGCATTCGCAGCTGGGCCTTCGCACGAGCTGGCAGGGGCTTGGGCCCTTCGGGGCGCGCGCCGATCTGTACAACTCCAAACAGCCGCAGCTCGACCTCTACGGAGATTTGCGTCTGGCGCAACGCCTGCAGTTCTACTACGGCGAGCAAGCGCTGATGGGCCCGGCGGTCAACCGGACTCCGCAACTCGGCATCCAATTGGGTTATTGACACTACTCTCTCAGGAGGCCGACTAAAGCGCTGAGCTGCGACGCGGTGACGAGACCATGAGCGGGTTTCCTAAGACGCCACGCACGACGATTCGCCGCATTCCGCACAACGGCGTCTACGACCGGGCGGCCATCGATGCCATCCTCGATGAAGGGCTTGTCTGCCACGTCGGCTTCGTTGTGGATGGCGCCCCGTACGTCATCCCCACAAGTTACGCGCGGGCCGGCGATACGCTGTACATCCATGGTTCAGCTGCCAGCCGTATGGCTGAAGCTCTAGCAAGCGGCGTGGACGTCTGCGTCACCGTCACGCTGCTCGACGGACTCGTGCTGGCGCGGTCGGCCTTCAACCATTCGATGAACTACCGGTCGGTTGTCATTTTCGGGAAAGCGATAGCGCTTTCGGAGCCCGCCGAGAAGCTCGAGGCCTTGCGCCTGTTCAGCGAGCACATCATGCCCGGGCGCTGGCGCGAGCTGCGCGATCCCAAGGCCATCGAGCTTCAAGCCACCCTCGTGCTCGCGTTGCCCATCGCCGAAGCCTCTGCGAAGGTTCGTTCTGGGCCGCCCGAGGACGACGCTGACGACCTGAGCGCTCCCGTTTGGGCAGGTGTCCTTCCCTTGGCCCTGCGCAAGGGAGCACTGGAAGCAGACGGTGTGGGCATCGAGCCTCCCGACTACCTCGCCCGTGACCCGCGCTGGTAGAAGGGGATGACACGGTCATCTGCTCCCTCACCCGCGGGCATCTCCGTCGCCGATACGGCGAAATGGGTCGCGATGTATCGCGCCATGGAATCGGAGCGGCCGGACGCGATATTCCACGATCCATTTGCGCGACGGCTTGCCGGAGCGCGGGGCGCTGACATCCTCGAACGCATGCCGCGCGGCCGCACATTCGCTTGGCCGATGATCGTGCGCACTGCGCTGATCGACGAACTCGTCACCCAGGCCGTCGGGCGCGACGGGGTCGACCTCGTCGTTAATCTCGCGGCCGGTTTAGATGCGCGACCATATCGCATGGACTTGCCTCCCGACCTGCGCTGGGTCGAAGTCGATTACCCGGCGACCATCGAGGAGAAGGCCGCGGCGCTGGCGGGCGAGACCCCGCACTGCAGGCTTGAGCGCATCGGCACGGATCTCGCCGACACCGACGCCCGCCGCTCGCTTTTCGAGCGCCTGGGCGCCATGGGCACGCGGGGCCTCGTCATCACAGAAGGCCTCATGGTCTATCTGACGAGCGAGCAGGCGGGTGAGCTTGCGCGCGATTTGGCGGCAGCGGCGAATTTCCGGTTCTGGGTGACCGACATCGCCGCGCCCTGGGTTCTCAAGCTCATGAAGCGCACCTGGTCGCGAGGGTTCGCCGATGCGTCTGTGTTCCGCTTCGCGCCGGAAGAAGGGGTGGAGTTCTATGCGCGCTTCGGCTGGAGGCTCGCGCAATACCGATCGACATTTCTCGAGTCGCGGCGCCTCAAGCGCGAGTCTCCCATGGCGTGGATCTGGCGGGTGTTTTATCCGCGAGTCATCAGGCAAGAAGCAACGCGCCGATCGGGGCCTATGACCGGCACTATTCTCCTGACGCGCGAGCGGTAGCGCGGTGAACGAGCGCTCGGTTGCGGGAAAGCGCGCGCTCGTCACCGGCGCATCCAGCGGGTTGGGGGCGGATTTTGCGCGCGAGCTCGGGCGCCGCGGTGCTCATCTCATCGTCGTCGCGAGACGGACGGATCAGCTCGAGGCTCTGGCGGCCGAAGTGCGCGCAAGCGCCCGCGTCGAGGTGGATGTCATCAGCGCGGACCTGAGCGCGCCGACCGCCGCGCAGAGCCTCTTCGATCAGATCTCACGCATAGGCAAGGGCGTCGACGTGTTGATCAATAACGCGGGGCTGGGTCTCTACGGCCGATCGATCGAAATACCGTGGCGGAAGGAACAGGCCATGCTGCAGATCGATATCGTCACGCTCGCAGGGCTCACCAAACTATTCTTGCCGCAGATGCTGGAGCGCCGCTTTGGGTTCATCCTCAATATCTCGTCCATCGCCGCGTATCAACCGACGCCGTTGTATGCCAGCTACTCAGCTGCCAAGACATTCGTGCTCTACTATTCCGAGGCGCTGAGTCACGAGCTGCGTGGCAGCGGTGTTTCCGTCACCGTTCTCTCGCCGGGCGTGACCGCGACCGAGTTTCTGCACGTCGCTGGGCAGACGGCCACCGCCTATCAGCGCTTCGTCATGATGCGCAGTCCCGATGTCGCGCGCATCGGGATACATGCGCTTTTGACCGGCCGACGCCACGTTGTGCCCGGCTTTCTCAATGCGGCGCTCGCGTGGGGTGCGGGCTTGTCGCCACACGTCCTGTCGATGCGTCTGGCAGAGAGGCTCATGAGGTCGAACCGACCCCAGCATTGACGCGTTGGAGCCCCTAGGGTTCTTAGAAGTTCGGCTGCGCCCAGATGCGCTGCGAGAGATACGACTGCACCTTGGCCACGTATGTGTCGGCGGGCGCCGTGTGCCAGCGGCCCGCGTACCAGCGACCGACGCAGCCCCATTGATCGCCGGCCACATAAGTCTGCCCGCGCGGCACGGTGTTCAGCCACAGCTCGTAGCCTTCAAAGCATGCGCGCCAGATCGCGTAGGCCGTGTCCGCATTGAAGGCCGTCGACTGCGCTATTCCGGGCCAGGAAGCTTGTTCGTAGGGCCAGCGGTTCTGCAAGATGCCCCAGCTTTGCGGGCACTGGCCTGCGGTGCCGTCGACGCCCAAGCCGTGGCCGGGCGGGCACTGGGTCGGATCGGTGCCCCAGTCTCCGAGCGTCGTCTGGCGCCACCAAGACTCGACCGCCGCCTGCGCACGAACGACATCCTCATCGATACCCCACTTGCAGGCCGTCCACTGCAGTATCTCGTCCGTCGTGCCCGTATAGTCCCCGTCCACCCGCGGCGCGATCATCGTGCCCGCCCGCGGATCATCCGAGGTCGGGAAGAAACTCGCGGGTATCCCTTGCCCCCCAAGCGTCGCATTGTAGGCCACATTCATGCCTTTGTTCTCAGGCTCTGGGCGGACTTCGGCAGCGCAGGTCGCATCACTGGGCAAGACCGAGCCCGGTGGCAATGTACCGAAGTACGCGACAGCAGAAGGAGAAGAAGGCGCGCTCGGCTGCACCGCAGACGGGCTACCCGTTCCACCAGCGCCACATGCGCCGAGACAGGTGTAGGCCACGACCGCACTTATCCAGAGAAGCGCCTTTCGCAGATCCGAAGAGCTCACATATGTTT
>DAINRU010000011.1:20506-59851 GCA_036741695.1 Vulcanimicrobiota bacterium | reverse complement strand
GCGACGGCACTTCGACCGTCACCTTATCGGTCATGACTTCGACCAGCGGCTGATCCTGTTTGACGTGCTCGCCTTCTTTGACCAGCCACTTGACGATCTCGCCTTCGATGACGGATTCGGCGAGTTCGGGCATCTCCAGTTCTACTGCCATCGGGTCTCCTCGGGGTTCCGGTGCTGGTTAACGGACCTAAAGGTCCGTTGCTTCAAAGGTTCGTTGCTTCAATGGTCCGTCATCAAAAGTTGAGCGTCTTTTTGATCGCGCGGGTGACGCGCTGCACGTTGGGCATATACGCTTTCTCAAGCGCGTAGGGGAAGGCCGTATCCCAACCGGCCACGCGGACGATCGGGCCTTCCAGATATTCGACCGCCTGCTCCGCGATGAAGGCAGCGATCTCTCCTGAGTACCCACCGATGCGGGGCGCCTCTTGCAGCAGGACGACGTGACCTGTCTTGGCCGTCGTCTGCAGGATGGCGTCGGTGTCGTAGGGTTGCAGCGTGCGCAGATCGAGGACCTCGACCTCCACGTTTTCCTTGGCCATCGCGTCGGCGGCTTCGAGCGCCACGTGCACCATCGCCCCGTAGGTGATGATCGAGACGTGCTTGCCCTCACGCGTGATCGCGGCCTTGCCCAGCGGAACCTCATAGGTGCCGGCCGGCACTTCATTCTTCACGGCCCGATAGATCTTCTTGGGCTCCATGAACACGACGGGATCCGGGTCGTGGATCGAGGCGATGAGCAGACCCTTGGCGTCGTACGGATTGCTCGGCACGACGACTTTGAGCCCGGGCGTGGCCACGAAGTATGCTTCCGGCGATTGCGAGTGGTAGCTGCCGCCGCGCACGCCGCCGCCGTACGGCGAGCGGATCACGAGCGGCACGCCGAACTGGCCGGCGGAGCGATAGCGGATCTTCGCCGCTTCCGACACGAGCAGGTCGAAGCCGGGGAAGATGAAGTCGATGAACTGGATCTCGGCGACGGGCTTCAGGCCATACATGGCCATGCCGATGGCGGATCCGATGATGCCGGCTTCGGCCAGCGGGGTGTCGATGACGCGATCCGCGCCGAACTTGTCGACCAGCCCTTCGGTGATGAGGAACACGCCGCCGCGGACGCCGATGTCCTCGCCGAGGATGACGACGTCTTGATCGCGTTCCATCTCCTCCGCGAGGGCGGACTGGAGCGCTTGCACCATGGTCGCCTGGGTCTGTTTGGTTGCCTGAGCGGTTGCCACTATCGTCCTCCGGTCCTAAACGCCGAGCTCGGCGGCGAGCTCTTGACGCTCCCACTCGAGATGCGGGGTGAGCTTGGCGTAGGCGTAGTCGAGCACGGTCATGGGATCCGGTGCCGGGCTCTTCTCGGCTTCTTCCATCGCCTGTGCGAGCTGCGCCTTGACATCGGCTTGCAGTTTCTGCTCCTGATCCTCTGACCATAGCCCTTTCAATTCGAGGAACTTGCGCATGCGCGTGACCGGATCGCGCTGCGTCCGCCACATCTCGAGCTCGCCCTTGGGGCGGTAGCGCGTGTCGTCATCGGCGGACGAGTGCGGACCGTAGCGATAGGTGTAGGCCTCGATGAGGCTTGGTCCGTTGCCCGCGCGCGCCTTGTCGGCGCAATGCTTGGTCACCAAATACACGGCGAGAATGTCATTGCCGTCCACCAAAAAGCCTTCCATGCCGTAGGCTTTAGCCTTCTCGGCGATCGTCTTCGTGTGGGTCTGCTGCTCGGTGCGCATGGAGATGGCATACTGGTTGTTCTGCACGAACATAATGACCGGTGCGTTGAAGACCGCGGCGAAGTTCATGCCCACGTGGAAGTCGCCTTCGCTCGTCGCGCCGTCACCCATGTAGGTGATGGTGATCTCCTTACGCTTCTTGATGCGCTGCGCCATGGCGGTGCCGACCGCTTCGGTGATCTTGTTGCCGACGGTGGATGACGGCGGCACGATGTGCAGATCGTTGCGACCGGGACCGTGCGGCATGAGCCGGCCTTGCGTGGGATCGGCCATCCTGCCCAGCACGTGGCCGAACCACTCCGTCGCGGACAGCCCCTTGACGAGCATGCTTCCTTGCGAGCGGTGGTCGGGATACATCCAGTCATCTTTGAGCAGCGGCAGTGCGCTGCCCACCTGCGAGGCCTCCTGGCCTGCGATCTGCGCGTAGAAACCTGCGCGCCCTTGACGCACGAGGATGTAACCGCGGTCGTCGACACCGCGCACGAAGACGAGCCAGCGATACATCTTGAGCCACTCGTCCTTGCTGATGCCGATCTTGTCGACGTTCTCGACGGGCGAGCCATCGTATGCGAGAACGCGAATCGGCTCCGCGGTGAACGGTTTGATGTCCATGCATGCCTCCGGGAGAATCTGGATACTCGAATTATCGGTTCTTACGCACGTTTGGTATTACCTTTGGTGGGCACAAGCGCACGCCGGGCAGGGTCGCAGCGCCGCAATCTGGCATACTGTCTACCTCGCGGATGCTTCCTTTCACTCGGCGGGAGCACGCCACCGCATCATGGGGAGATTGCCATCAAACTCGGTCCATTCTCGTTTCTGAAACTCTCGCTCGGTCTGTACCGCCCAGCGCCGGCTGCGCCACTTTCCGCCAACGCGCAAGCGGATCTGCTGCGCGAGCTGCACTCCGACTACCCGTCGCTGCAGCAGATCCCTGGTGGGGTGATCTTCTCCGACCCGCCGCGCGGGCGCATGCTGCTCATCGATCAGACCAAGGTCGAGACGGTG
Organism: Vulcanimicrobiota bacterium; assembly: GCA_036741695.1. Taxonomy (GTDB): domain Bacteria; phylum Vulcanimicrobiota; class Vulcanimicrobiia; order Eremiobacterales; family Eremiobacteraceae; genus JAFANK01. The sequence goes on along the minus strand of DAINRU010000011.1, from coordinate 57,110 downwards.
GAGAACAATCCCAATTCGCCGTTCGACGCCATCGACCGCATGCGTAGCGTCATCGATAAAGTGGTCCCGATCGTGCAATACGCGGCGCCGTTCCACGTGCGCATCGACGGTGCGGGCACGATCCAGGCGATGGAGGGCTTGAATCCGACGAGCGTCCTGCTGCGCCATGCCCCGCCGCGCCAAGAGTGGAACGCCATCGCCGGCACCTGCTCGTTCGCCGGCCTGCGCTATATCTTCCGCAGCGAGGACGGCGGGCAGCGCGACGTGCACGTCGAGCCGCTGTTCGCGCAGCCGGACAAGTTTTACGTCATGGTGCTGAGCGTGCCTGGCAGCGCCGCGCCGACGCTCGATGACGCGATGGAACGCGCGAGGGCGGAGGCGGAGATCATCGAGCGCCTGAGCGACCGCATGGTCACAGACCTCGCCCAAGCGTAGCGCTTAGCCGATCGTATACACCCACTCGTCTTGCGCGTCTGAGTACCCTTGGTCGAATGCCGCATCGATGCCCTGCTGATCGTTGAACCCCATCATGGTGAGTTCGAGCGGATCACGCGGCCGGATCAAGCGCAGCGTGATGGGCTTCCAGTCGCGCTCGTGGAGCGCTTCGAGATACGAGCGCGTTGGCGCGCTGAGACCAGACCAGTCGTGCCTTTTGGCGAGCAGGTTTTGGGCCAGCGCCAAGAGCGCGTCGCTCTCGAGGATCCGCCGCTGCATGATGGTGTTCGTGGCCTGGATGAGCAACAGCAAGTTTGTGGGCGGCTTCGGCCGTTCGTTCTGCGCCGTGGCCATGATGACCGTGATGTCGTTCGCGCCGGCGGCGACCGCTAAGCCGATGGGCGTGTTGTTCGCCACGCCGCCGTCGACGTAGAGGTTGGTATCGCTCGTCTCAACCCGCTTGACCGCCACCGGCTGGAAGACGCCCGGGACTGCCGCTGAGGCGAGCACCGCATCGATGAAGTTGTCCGGCGTCAACGCGTGGTGCAAAGACGCGGGACCGCCGAGCTCCGGCGCCTGGCCCGCTGCCTGAAGGCGCGCCCTAGGTGCCGTGCGGGCGAGAAAGTGTTGCTCGTGCGTCGCAGCCTGCGGCCCGATGAACTTGTAGAACGAGTCTGAGGTAAGTTCGGTGACGTTGGTCGCAGTCACGAGGAGCGACGTCTGCAGCGCATCGAGGCTCAGCGGATACTTCTTGACCAAGGCATCGATGCCGTTATCTTGCAGGATGCTCATGAGCGTGGTGAGCGTTTCCGGCGGTCCCACGGCTTTGATATCGAGACGGGCGGCGTTGATGTACCTGAACTTCGCAGGATAACCGTGCTTGCCGGCCTCTTGCATCTGCTTGGCCGCGTCCACCAGATCCTGGACCTGCGGTTCGAACTGGATGATGTTAGAGGACGGCATGCTCTTCCAGAGCTGTTCAGTCTGCCCGATCGCTTCGGCCGTTCCCTGGGCAGCAAACGCTGAATTGATGGCGCCGGCCGACGTTCCGCAGATCACGTCGAACGGCTGAGCCCTGTTTTGGACGTCACGGAAAAGCCACTTTAAGACCCCCGCTTCGTAGGCACCGCGTGCGCCCGCGCCGCTGAGCACGAGGGCTCGCCCCTTGCTGAGCGGGATGGCCGGCGGCAGCGGATACCACGGCGGCTGCTCGGCGGCGCGCGCCGCTTGCGGGGCGAGTGCGGCGCCCAGCGCCGAGAACAATGTGACGAACTGGCTACGTGATAACATAGACCGTGGCTCCTTCGGAGGGCTTCGTGTTGCTCGTATTTTTCCGTTTTATTCCATCGAATAAACCCAGGGATGCTGCGCGTCCGCGTATCCCTGGTCGAAAGCGGTGTCGATACCAGCTTGATCGTTGAAACCCATCAATGTCAGGCTGAGCGGCGTTCGTGGGCGGATCAAGCGCAATGTCAGAGGCTTCCAATTCTGTTGTTGCAACGCGTCGATATACATCTGTACCGTCTCATTGAGGCCGCGCATGTCGTGCAGCCGGGTGAGCAGGTTTCTCGCAAATGTGAGCGTGATATCGTTTTGAAATATCCGTTGCTCCATGATGGCGAATGACGCCTGCAAGACGCCAGGCAGATTGTTCGGCATTGCGGGCAGTTCATCGGGTGCGTCCGTCACCAGCATCGTTATGTCGTTGGCTCCCGCGTCGGCCGCCAGGCCGATCGGCGTGTTATTGGCGACGCCGCCATCGACATAGAGATCGGCGCTGGTCGATTGCGCGATCGGAACCGGGACAGGAGCGAACACTCCGGGGATGGCGGCAGAGGCCATCACCGCGGCCACGAGATTGTCTTGGGTCAGCGCGTGACGCAACGGTGGCCGTGGTCGCAACGGCGGCGCGCTGCCATGGCCTTGAAGTCGCGACGTGGGCGCGGTCCTATCGAGGAACATGGCCTCGTGGATCGCGGCCTGCGGGCCGACGAACGTGTAGAACGTGTCGGCGCTCCTACGCGTGAGATTCGTCGCTGTGACGAGCAGGCTTGACTGTAGCGCGTCGATATTGATCGGGTACTGTTTGACGAGCGCGGTGATGCCCGCTTCGTCGACGACACCCAGATACTTGGCCAGCTGCTCGGGCGGCCCGGCGTCATTGACTTTCTCGCGCGCCCGGTTGAGGAATGCGATCCTTGCCGGGAAGCCATGCCGTGAACCCTCCCACATGATCTGGCCGGCCTCGGCCAAGTCCTGGAACGGCGGCTCCAACTGGACCACGTTTGCGCTCGGCATAGCTCTCCAGAGCTTTTCGGTCTGCTGAATGGCGCCTGGGGTCCCCTCGGACGCGAACGCAGCATTGATCGCGCCGGCCGACGTTCCGCAAATCACATTGAACGGCGGTCCGTCGTGCGCCGCGTTTCTGAACAGCCACTTGAGCGCGCCGGCTTCATACGCGCCGCGTGCGCCGGCACCGCTGAGCACAAGCGCCCGGCCCTTGCCGATGGGAAGCCGCGGCGGGAGCGGATACCACGGAGGCTGCGCCGCTTCGGCCGTCACCGGTAGACCCGCAGCGCTGAGCGCCGATAGTAATGCGACAAACTCGCCGCGTGAAACCGTCATACGTGGCTCCCTATGCACTGTGTCGAGATTTTGCGTCACACGCCGAACAGGTTGATCGGCTTCGTACCCGTGTACATCACAACGCCCTTGGTCTCAGCGTAGAGGTCGAGCGTCTGCATCGCGAGCTCGCGACCGAACCCCGACTGCTTGTAGCCCCCGAACGGTACGCCGGGGAAGATCGAGATCGGAGTGTTGATGCCGACGCCGCCCGAGCGCAGCGCGGCCGCGACGCGCTGCGCGCGCGACCCATCCTTCGTCCACACCGATGCCGCCAAGCCATAGATCGAGTCGTTGGCGATGGCGATCGCGTCCTTCTCGTCCTTGAAGGTGGTGATGACGGCGACCGGACCGAAGATCTCTTCCTGCGCGACCCGCATCGAGTTGGTCACCCGGTCGAGCACTGCCGGCATGAGGAAGTTGCCGCGTGCCAGCGGACCATCGGCGCGCGTACCACCGCACGACAGCGTCGCGCCCTCTTGCTGACCGATGCCGATGTAGCCTTCGATCTTCTCAAGCTGGCGCTTGGAGATGATCGCACCGACGTGCTGCGCCGGATCCATCGGGTCGCCGACCTTGAGCGCTTTGGTCTTGGCGACGAACGAGGCGGCGAACGCGTCGCGCACGGATTCGTGAACGAGAATGCGCGAGCGGGCGTCGCAGGACTGACCGGCGTTGTAGAAAATCGCATGCAACGCGCCGGCCGCTGCTGCTTCAAGGTCTGCGTCGTCGAAGACGATGTTCGGGGACTTGCCGCCGAGCTCGAGCGTGACGCGCTTGATGGTCGAGGCGGCGATCTCCATGATCGTCCTGCCCGTGGCCGTCTCGCCGGTGAAGGCGATCTTATCCACCCCCGCGTGCCCAGCGAGATGCGCACCGATGACGGCGCCGGGGCCAGGCAGCACGTTGACCACGCCTGGCGGGCAACCCGCTTCGAGCGCGATCTTGCCGAGCTCGAGCGCGGTCAAAGGCGTGGGCGATGCGGGCTTCAGGATGACCGTGCACCCGGCTGCCAGCGCCGGCGCCACCTTCCATGCTGCCATGAGCAGCGGGTAGTTCCAGGGGATGATCTGCGCGCAGACGCCGACCGGTTCTTTGAGCGTGTAATTGAAGAAGTTGGGCGGCGCTGGGATGGTGTTTCCCATGATCTTCGTGACGGCGCCGGCGTAGAACTCGAAGTCCTCGACCACCTGGCCGATCTCCGCCTTGGAGCCGGAGATGGTCTTCCCGCTGTTGCGCGTCTCGAGCTCGGCAAGCGCATCGATGCGCTCGGCGATGAGCGAGGCCATCTTGTTGAGCACGCGCGCGCGTCGCGCCGGCGCCATCGTCGCCCATTTTCCGCTGAGGGCCTTGCGCGCCGCATCGACGGCGAGATCGGCATCGTGGATGCCCGCTGCTGCCACCGATGCGATGACCTCTCCGGTCGCCGGATTGAGCACGTCCGTGTACTCGCCGCTGGCCGGCGCGATGTGTTCGCCGTTGATGAGGAGGTCGTGCTTGGTCTTAGCGGTAGCGGTGGTCATGAGGGTTCCTTCATTAGTTGAACGGACCTGAAGGTCCGTTGCTTCAAGGTTTTTGCGTCGTTCGCTTAGACACGCTCGACGATCGTGGCGATGCCTTGGCCCACGCCGATGCACATGGTTGCCAGGCCGCGTTTGGCACCACGTGCCGCCATCGCGTGCAGCAACGTCACCAGGATGCGCGCGCCGCTGCAACCGAGCGGATGGCCGAGCGCTATCGCACCGCCGTTGACGTTGACGCGCTCCCTAGGGATCTCAAGCTCGCGCACGCAGGCCAGCGACTGCGACGCGAAGGCCTCGTTGAGCTCGATGAGATCGACGTCATCGATGCGCAAATTCGCGCGCACAAGCGCTTTTTGGGTGGCCGGGATCGGTCCTAAACCCATGTAGTTGGGATCCACGCCCGCCACCGCGGACGTCACGATGCGTGCCATGGGGCGCAGGCCGCGCCGTTTCGCCTCTTCGGCCGACATCAGCACGATACCGGCAGCGCCGTCATTGATGCCGCTCGAGTTGCCGGCTGTGACCGAGCCACCCTCGCGAAACGCCGGCTTCAGCTTGGCGAGCTGCTCCATGGTGACATCCGGACGCGGATGCTCGTCCTTGATGACGATCTGCGTTGCCGCCGCTTTGCCGTTGCCTGGCACCTGCACGCCGACGAGCTCGGTGTCAAACGCTCCCGACTGCTGCGCTGCGCCCGTCTTGTGCTGGCTCGCATAGGCGAACTCGTCTTGCTCGACGCGCCCGATCTTATAGCGCTCGGCGACGTTCTCGGCCGTCTCGCCCATGCTGATCGGCGGATATCCCCGAGCGGTCAGCTTGGGGTTGTACATGCGCGCACCCAGCGTCGTGTCGAAGAGCTGCGGAGCGCGCGCGAATTCGGCCTCCGGTTTGGGCATGACGTACGGCGCGCGCGTCATGCTTTCGACGCCGCCGGCGATGAAGATGTCGCCGCAGTCGCTTGCGATCGCATGCGTGGCGCTGTTGATCGCCTGCAGGCCCGATCCGCACAGGCGGTTGAGCGTGGTACCGGCGACCGTCTCCGGAAAATCCGCCGCCAGAAGCGCCATGCGCGCGACGTTGCGGTTGTCCTCACCGGCCTGATTGCTGCATCCCCACATGACGTCCTCGACGTCGCCGGGATCGGTCTTGGAGCGCTCCGCCAGGGCGCGCATCACAACGGCCGACATATCGTCGGGCCGGACGTGGCGCAGGGCGCCGCCATATTTGCCGATGGGCGTTCGCGCCGCAGCGACAATGACAACTTCTCTCATGAATTCCTCGAAAAACGGGCGGGGCTTTGCCGACGTCGCGCGGGAACTGATAGGCGCGAGTCACCGCCCTGTCGGGAGGAGCAGTTTCGTGGTCACAGTTCACGGCACCCGCCGCGTCTACGAGGGCCGGGTCGTCAACCTGCGCGTCGATTCCATCGAGTATCACAACGGATACCGCTCCGATATTGAGGTCGTCGAGCACCGCGGCGGGGTCGCGATCATCGCCATGCCCGCGCCGCGCAGCATCGTGCTCGTGCACCAGTACCGCCCAGCGATCGGACGGGCGATGTGGGAAGTCCCCGCAGGCAAACTTGAGGCCGGTGAGGACCCGCTCGCCTGCGCGACGCGCGAGCTGATCGAGGAGACAGGCTATCGAGCCCAGCGCTTGCGCAAGCTGTGGAGTTTCTACACGGCACCAGGTTTTTGCACGGAGCTCTTGCACCTGTTCGTCGCCGAGGGGCTCAAGCCAGGTGAATCAAACCCGGAAGAGAGCGAGCAGATAGAAGTGCGCAGCTTCGACATCGATGAGGCTTGGCGGCTCGTCACTCGCGACGAGTTGCCGGATGCGAAGACGCAGATCGCGCTCGCCTGGGCCATGCGGACGGGCGAGACCGGTATCGGCTAGCGGTTGGCGCGGACGCGCTTGTCGCAGGTGTCGCAGAAGTACGTCAGCTTGGTATCTGTGTCGAAGATCGAATGGCTGTAGTACATCGCGCAGCGCGTGTTATAGCAGTGTTTGAGGCCGAACGAATGCCCAAGCGCGTGGACGCACTCCTTGAGCGTGCGGTTGAAAAGCGCGCTGTCGTCGGCCGGCTCGTTATAGAACTCGGGTTTGAGCCGGAAGGTGGAGACGACCGCCACCCGGTCGGTTTCGCTCGCGTCGCTGAAGATGAAGTTGTGCGACGTCTTGTAGAGATCGCTGCCCATGATGCCGAGCAGCAGGCCGTCGCGAGCAGGGTATGCGGCGAGCATTCGATTGAACACGGTATTGAGAAAGAACTGACGGCGGATGGAGTTTGCCTGCGTCGGCGAGAGGGTGAGCGGCTTTTCGACTGCGAACTTATGGAAGAATCGTTCTTCCAGACATGGAGCGAGTCGCTCGCACAGATCGGATTCAACGCCGTTGATGGGGATGAGAGTTATTTTCTCCAAGGCGATCTCGCGGATGTCCCTCCCATATGCGGACGCGGCTCGATGCATCATCCTTCAACCTGCCCGATGCAAGTCCTCCGCTATGACACGCGCGCAGCGCAGGAACGCCGACATATGATCATCGGCCTCGGCACCGATATCGCAGAAGTCGACCGCTTTCGATTCGACGCCGAGCAACTCAAGCGATTCGCCAAGAAGGTTTTCACCGATGAAGAGATCGCTCACGCGCGCAAGCATCGCAAGAACATGCACGAACGGCTTGCCGGTGCATTCGCGGCCAAAGAGGCGACGCGCAAGGCATTCGGCCACGCCATCCCATGGCGGCTCATCGGCGTGCGGCACGAGCGCAGTGGGAAGCCATATGTCGAGCTCGGCGGCCGGGCTGCGCAGCTCATCCCGGCGCGCGGCGTGCGCCGCATGCATCTGACCATCTCGCATTCCAAACACAGCGCCGTGGCGACGGTCATCCTCGAATCGGATGATCCGGCCGGTGGGCTGATCAGTCTGCCCTACGACGACGAGGAAGTAGCCGCACGATGAACGCTCTGACCGCAGCTGAGATGCGCAACGCCGACATACGGACCATCGAGGATGTGGGCATCCCGCCCATCGTCCTCACCGAGGCTGCCGGCCGCGCGGTGGCCGACGTGGCGCGCGACTTCCTCTCGGATATCCAAGGCGACCCGATCCGCGTGGCTATTGTGGCCGGCTCGGGGAACAACGGCGCCGACGCACTCGTGGCGGCACGCTATCTCATGCAGCTCGGCTACGAACCGGACATCTACATGGCGGCCAAGGGCGCGGATTGCAACGACCTCTGCCGGGCGCAGCTGGAGATGATGCAGGGTCTCGGGGCGTCGGTCAGCTTCCTGCGCGAACAGTCGCCCGAGTTCTTCCGCTCCGGGCTGCGCGCAGCCAGCCTCATCGTCGACGGTCTGCTCGGCACGGGATCGTCTGGACCGCTGGCCGAGCCATACCGCACTTGGGTGAACGAGATCAACATCGCCAGCCGCGAAGTCATCGCAGTCGACATCCCGACCGGCGTGGATGCGAGTTCCGGTGCGGTGCCTGGGCCCGCCGTGACCGCAACGGCGACCGTGACCATGGCAGCGCCGAAGGTTGGCATGCTGCTCTACCCGGCCGCGTCATACGTGGGCGAGCTGTGGGTCGCGCACATCGGCATCCCGCCGGCGATCCTGGCAGACGTCGGCGGACGCTACCACGTCATGACCAAACAGCAGTTCTTCTTCTGGCTGCCGCACCGCAGCCGCCAGGCGGATAAGCGCAGCGCGGGCGATGTCGTCATCATCGGCGGCAGCCAGCAATATGTCGGGGCACCGGTGCTGGCGTCGCTGGGCGCCCAGCATGCGGGCGCAGGCTACGTGACGATCTCCTGTGCGGCAGCAGCCGCCCCGATCATCAGCAGTCACGTCATCGAACAGGTCGTGTCGCCCTGGCCGCAGACCGACGATGCCGCGACGATCGTCGAGGCGCTGCTGGATGTGACGCGGCATGCCGGCGCAGTCGTGATCGGACCAGGACTTGGGCGCGAACAGCTCACCCAGGATGTCGTGCGCGGATTCCTGAGCCAGACCAGCCGGCCGCTCGTCATCGATGCCGATGCGCTCTTCGCGCTCGCCGGGCACACAGACGTCGCCGCTGGGAAGAAGGCAGTCCTCACGCCGCACAACGGGGAGTTCGCGCGGCTGCTCGGCGAGAACGCCGATGCTGCCATCGCGAACCGCATGAAGGCAGCGGATGAGTTCGCGTCGGCGCTCGACGTCACGCTCTTGCTCAAGGGCCCGCGCTCCATCATCGCCACCAAAGAGGCGTCGTACGTCAACATCACCGGCAACGAAGTGCTTGCGACAGCCGGGTCGGGTGACGTGCTCTCCGGTATGATCGGCGCGATGCTGGCCGCGGGATGCAGCCCGCGGCAATCTGCGGCCATCGGGGCGTACTGGCACGGCATCACAGCGGATTATTTGGATAACCAGCATAAGCACAGCGTCGTGGCTAGCGACATCGCGCGTAATCTGCAAGACGCGCTGCACTGGCTGCACGACCGTGAAGAAGAAGACGACGGCTATTTGACGCGCGTCGTCTAGCGCGAAAGGACGGGGATCATGAGTGGATCGAGTGGGACGATCGTTTCTCGAAGCATAGCCGTGGTCGTCATCGCGTCGGCGCTTGCCGTATCGGCGCAGAGCGTCCGCGGCGACGACAGCGCGCCGGTTGTGGCGGGCAACGGCCCACCGGTGACGATCAACAGCTGTGGCCCGATCCTCAACAACAACGCCTCATCCTCGCCGGCTCCGACGATCGCCGGCATCGCCATACCCGTGTCGACGAGCAATGGCATCGCCATTGAATTCGTCAACGAGTCGACGCAGACGGCGAAGCTAGTGAACTTCGACGTGAACTCGAGTGGCACGCATTTCGTGATCCGCGACGTTGGCACGTTCTCCCCAGGCGTCTCCATCAAACATCAATACCGCAATGGTTCTGGGCAAGCGTTCATCTTGCCGGCCTTCATCTCGCCGAACGTGACGTGTCAGGTCGCCTCAGTCGAGTTCGTGGATGGGAGCACATGGCGGCGCGGCCAACCTGGCGCAGCGCAACCGGCTATGGCCGGGTCATCGTCTACGTCCCCGATCACCGCGACGCCAGCGAGACTCAACGTCGACAAGGCTGCCGATTCGCGCCTCTTCCTCGTGTGGAGCACGGGGCGGGTCGCGACGTTCAAAGAGGCTGATAATTGCGGCAATGTCGCGACGATTTTCGTAGCGGCAACGGGCGACGCGTCGTCAGCTTATTCGGTCAAGCCCATCGCGGTCGGGTCGTGTAGCGCTCGCGTGACGGATCAGGACGGCAATGCGGTGACGGTTCCCATCATCGTCCAGTAATCACAGCAGCCTTTTCGGGCCGAGCTCAAGGCGCAGAAAATGACTGATGGTTAGCGGCCGGAGAGCCGCCGGAGTTCGGCTTCGTCGATGATCGTGACGCCGAGCTGCTCGGCTTTGGTGAGCTTGCTGCCGGCGGATTCGCCCGCCACCACGTAGTCGGTCTTCTTGCTCACCGACCCTGAGACTTTGCCGCCGGCGCCGGCGATGAGCGCCGTCGCCTCTTCGCGCGTGAGGCCTGCCAGGGTGCCCGTGAGCACGAAGGTCTTGCCTTTGAGCGGCCCGTCGGCGCTCGGCCGCACGGCCGCGCTCTCGCGCAAGTTCACGCCCGCGCGGCGCAGCTTCTCGATCACCTCGCAGTTTTGTTTCTGATCGAAGTGCTCGACGATGCTCTGCGCGATCTTCGGACCGATCTGCTCCGTGCGCTGCAGGTCTTCCACCGTCGCGCCGGCGAGCTCGTCGATGCTGGGGAAAGCCGCGGCTAGGATCTGCGCGTTCTGAGAACCGACGAAGCGGATACCCAGGGCGTAGAGCACGCGCCAGAACGGCCGAGACTTGCTGGCCGCGATGTTGCGGAACAGATTGGCCGCTGACTTCTCGCCCAGTCTCGGCAGCGACGCAAGGTCCGCCTGCATCAGGCGGTAGATGTCGGCGACGTCGTGGACGAGCCCGCTTGCGACCAGCGCCTCGCATATCTTATAGCCAAGGCCTTCGATGTCCATGACGCCCGCGAAGTGGACGAGCCGCTCCTTGAACTGTGCCGGGCACGACCCGTTCGTGCAGTAGGCCATCGCCTCGCCTTCGGGCCGGTAGACGTCAGCGCCGCACGCCGGGCACTTCGTGGGCAAGTGGTACTCGCGGAGCCGTTTGCCCTTGCGCGCCTCGATCACCGGGCGGACGATCTCGGGGATGACTTCACCCGCGCGGCGCACGATCACAAGGTCGCCGACGCGGATGTCCTTCTCGCTGATGTAATCCTGGTTGTGGAGCGTCGCGGTGGAGACGGTCACGCCGCCGACCTGCACCGGTTCGAGCACCGCGTACGGATTCACGCTGCCCGTCCGTCCGACGTTCACCTCGATCGAGAGCAGACGAGTCTGCGCCTCTTCCGGCTGGTACTTGAACGCGGTCGCCCAGCGCGGGTCGCGGCCAACAAAACCCAGCCGCCGTTGCTGCTCGAGCGAGTCGATCTTCACGACGACGCCGTCGATGCCGTAGTCGATCGAGTCGCGCTTGTGCTCCCAGGATTCGCAGAAGGCGACGAGCGCTTCAAACTCTTCGAAGCGCCGCGCCTCGCGATTCACCGGCAGCCCGTAGCGCTTGAAGAGCTCGAGCAGGTGCCACTGCGTGTCCGCCTCGAGCGCTGGCTTGACGTCGCCGATCCCGTAGGCGAAAAAGCGCAGAGGACGTGACGCGCTGATGCGCGGATCGAGCTGGCGGACCGCGCCTGCCGCCGCGTTGCGCGGATTGGCGAAGGCAGGTTCGCCGGCGGCGATGCGCCGTTCGTTCATGCGGTCGAAGTCGCTGCGCCGCATGTAGACCTCGCCGCGCACCTCGAGCACGTCGGGGGTCTGCCCATGCAAGCGCAACGGGATGGAGCGAATGGTGCGCAGGTTCGGCGTGATGTTCTCACCGACCGTGCCATCGCCGCGCGTGCCACCCGAGACGAACGCGCCGCGTTCGTAGCGCAGCGCGATGGCCAGGCCGTCGATCTTCAGCTCTGCGACATACTGGCAGGCTGCGCCGCCGAGCAGTTTTGTGACGCGCGCATGCCACTGCCGCAGTTCGTCCTGTCCGAATGCATTGCCCAGCGAGAGCATGGGGACGACGTGGCGGTATTCCTCGAAGGCGCTCGAGGGTGCCGCGCCCACCCGCTGGGTCGGGCTGTCAGGCGTACGCAGCTGCGGGTGCTGCTCCTCAAGGGCGACGAGCTCGCGGTAGAGCGCATCCCACTGCGCATCGCCGACCGTCGGCGCATCGAGCACGTAGTATTCGTAATTGTAGCGGTCGAGCACATCGCGTAGCTCGGCCGCACGCTTAGAAGCCTTTTCGGGCACACTCATGTGTCGAAAAGCTTCGGCACGAAGCGCGCGCGGACCTCAAGGGGTATGCAAAAACGGACCTAAAGGTCCTTTGCTTCAACGATGTATCTCAGCGGTCCGATGGCTTAGGCGGGGTGGGCTCCCTCGCGCTCCCATTTGCGGATCAGATAACCGATGAGATCCGACGTGATCTCGCTGATGCGTACGAAGGCGATCCCGACGCCGCGGGCGTCGTTGCGCACGACCGTGCCGTAGACCGAGATCGGCTTGCTCTCGCCGACGAGGTCGAGTTCGATCGTGAGAAGGTCGTTGGTGTCGACGGCGACGTCGGTGCGCAGCAGTACCCCACCGCCCCCGATATTCACGATCTCGGCCGGGTAGCGCGTCTTGCTGCGCTCGCTGCGGATGTGCACGGGCAATGTCTTGTGGATGCGCGCGTGTTTGCGTCGCTCGGTGGGCCGGCCGTTATCCCCGTTCATCATGGCGCGTCCCTTGTTCGTTAAACGGACCTCAAGGTCCGTTGCTACATACGTGCGGTGCGTGCCGGCTAGTCTGGGCTCTGGCCCCACAGCTTCACGTCGCCGATGTGGTTCGCCCAGTACCACATGCGGCTCACCGCCCAGGTGAAGTGATTCCAGACATACATCTCGGCGGCGCGGCCCTGCGGGAAGATCGCGATGACGATAAGGGCCACGATGACGTACACCGGCATGCCGATGGATCCCCAGAACCTGGTCGAGCTCGAGGCGCGGGTGACGCCGCGCAGCGGTGCGGGTTCGAAATATTGCTTGCGCTCCGCTTGCTGATTGACCGCCTGATAGTCCACGGGCGGCAGGAACGTGGCGGCGCCTGCGGCGCGGAACGTCGACTGCGGCTGAAATGTCTGGGTGGGCGGCACGACCGGAGGGGCGGCGATATCTTCTGTGTGCCGGCCGAGGAGGCGTTCGATCTTCTGACGCGCGTCGTCGGAGAGCTCGAGGAAATCCGCAGCGACTTCGTAGCCGCCGCCCTCACCCAAGCTGCGGAGCGAGCGGACTTTGATGAGTCCTCGCGCGGTCGCCTTGATGCTGCGCATGTCGAGCGTCGTGAAGAGAATGGTGTTCTCTTTGATCTCAACGGGCAGCGTCGCCACCAGACCGGTCTGATCGAGGCGCGCGGCTTTACCGGTTTGGTTGACCCCCTGCTCCGCGTTGCGCACGGTGATGTCGATAGGCAGGGGAAGCGCGGCAGGCAGCCCGCTGGTGTCAATCGCGTCGGGCATAGTTCCTCACGATACGTTCACCAAACAGCCGTCAAGGCGGCTGCTAAGTACTCTAATCATCGGCCAAAGGGCCTGAGGACTTCAGGAGCGGGCGGCGGTTTCGGCCTCGTCCAGCATGCGAGAGCCCGTGTTTTCAAGGTTTTTCAACAGCTCGCGGTTGGCCCGCTCGTACTGGGCGACGGCCTCGTGTTCGGTCGTGATGGCGATGTGCGCACGCGGGTCGGTCAGCACCCGGCGCAGGTAGCGGCCGGTGTGTGAGCCCTCCGCGCGCGCGATCTCCTCAGGGCTTCCGGCGGCCACGACCGTGCCGCCGCGATCGCCGCCCTCCGGACCGAGATCGATGATGTGATCCGCGGTCTTGATGACGTCGAGATTGTGCTCGATGACGAGCACCGTGTTGCCCGTTTCGACCAGACGCTGCAGCACGACGAGCAGCTGCGCGATGTCGGCGAAATGCAAACCGGTGGTGGGCTCGTCGAGGATGTAGAACGTCCGCCCCGTGCTGCGTCTCGACAGCTCGGTCGCGAGCTTGACGCGCTGCGCCTCGCCGCCCGAGAGCGTCGTCGCCGGCTGGCCCATCTGGATGTAGCCCAAGCCGACGTCGCAGATGGTCTGCAGCTTGTTATGCACGCGCGGGATGTTCTCGAAGAACTGGGCCGCCTCGTCGACGCGCATCTCGAGCACGTCGGAGATCGACTTGCCCTTGTACTTGACCTCGAGCGTCTGTTGATTGTAGCGCTTGCCCTTGCACGACTCGCACGGCACGTAGACGTCGGGCAAGAAGTGCATCTCGATCTTGATGATGCCATCACCCGAGCACGACTCGCAGCGCCCGCCCTTCACGTTGAACGAGAAGCGGCCCGGACCGTAGCCGCGCACGCGCGCATCCGGGGTGAGCGAGAAGAGCTCGCGGATGGGATCGAAGGCGCCGGTGTAGGTGGCGGGGTTGCTGCGCGGGGTGCGGCCGATGGGCGATTGGTCGATGACGATCGCTTTGTCGAGCTGCTCGAGACCACGCACGCGGCCGTAGGTGTCTTCGGGCGGCTGGCCGTGCAGATGGTGCGCGAGCGCGCGGTAGAGCACCATGTCGACGAGCGTCGACTTCCCCGATCCCGAGACGCCCGTCACCGCGCAGAAGACGCCGAGCGGGAAATCGACGTCGATGCCTTTGAGGTTGTTGGCGCGCGCGGACTTGATGGCAAGCGTGCCCTTGGGGCTTCTGCGCCGCGGGGGGATGGGGATGACGCTGTCGCCCTTGAGGAAGCGGCCGGTGGCCGACGCCGGCTCCGCTTCGATGTCGGCGATCGTCCCTGCGGCCACGACCCGTCCGCCCGCCTTGCCGGCTCCCGGCCCGATGTCGACGATGTAGTCGGCTTCACGCATCGTCTCCTCATCGTGCTCGACGACGATGAGCGTGTTGCCCAAGTCGCGCAGGGTCTTCAGCGTGGCGAGCAGCCGCGCATTGTCGCGCTGATGCAGCCCGATCGAGGGCTCGTCCAGCACGTAGAGCACGCCGACGAGCGACGAGCCGATCTGCGTCGCGAGCCGGATGCGCTGCGCTTCGCCGCCCGAGAGCGTGGTGGCGCTGCGGTCGAGCGTCAGGTACTCGAGGCCGACGTTGACCAAAAACCCCAGGCGTGCTCGCAGTTCCTTGACGATCTGCCGCGCGATCTGCTCCTCTCGCGCGTTGAGCTCGAAGGCCTCGACGAACTGCAGCGCGCGATCGACCGACATGGCGGTCAGCTTGGCGATGGAGAGGCCGCCGATGGTCACGGCCAGCGATTCGGGTTTGAGCCGGGCGCCTTTGCAGGTGGGGCAGGTGACCGACGTCTGCAGCTTCTCGAGCTCTTCTTTGACCCACTCCGATGAGGTCTCTTCGTACCGCCGCTGCAGCCCGGGGATGATGCCCTTGTACTGGGACTCGTAATCCCAGTAGTTGCCGGACTTGGTGCGGAAACGGAACTCGCGTTTCTCGTCTTCGCCGTAGAGGATGACGTCGAGCAGGTCCTTGGGAAGTTTTTTGACCGGCGTGTCGAGCTTGTAGCCAGCCTCCTTGATGAGCGTCTCGACCTGCTGCACGTAGAACGGGTTCATGCCCGGCGAGAGGTTCTTGGTCCACGGCACGACCGCGCCCTCGCGGAACGACTTGTCGCGATCGGGGAGGACCAACCGCGGGTCGAACTCGATGCGCGCGCCCAGCCCCGTGCAGTCCGGGCACGCGCCGTAGGGCGAGTTGAACGAGAACATGCGCGGGGCCAGCTCTTCGAACGACAGGCCGCATTCGATGCAGGCGAACTTCTCAGAGAACGAGAGTTCCTCATCCTTGCCGCCGGGCTTCTGCACGAGCACGCCGAGTAGACCCTGCGTCAGCTTGAGGGCCGTCTCGACCGAATCCGTCAGGCGCTTGCGGATGTCGGGCTTGAGCACGAGACGGTCGATGACGATCTCGACGGTGTGCTTGCGCTTCTTGTCGATGCTGATCTTCTCGCGCAGCTCGTGGATGACGCCGTCGACGCGCACGCGCGCATAGCCGTCCTTCTGCGCTTGCTCGAAGAGCTTCTGATACTCGCCTTTGCGGCCACGCACCATAGGGGCGAGGACCTGGATGCGCGTTCCGTCCGGCCGCTCGAGGATCTGACCGACGATCTGTTCGGCGGTCTGCGGGGTGATGGGCCGGCCGCAGTTGGGGCAGTGCGGGTGCCCGATGCGTGCGTAGAGCAGACGCAGGTAATCGTAGATCTCGGTGACGGTGCCCACGGTGGAGCGAGGGTTGCGGCTCGTCGACTTCTGGTCGATGGAGATAGCCGGCGACATGCCTTCGATGTAGTCGACGTCGGGCTTCTCCATCTGGCCCAAGAACTGGCGCGCGTAGGACGAGAGCGATTCGACGTAGCGGCGCTGGCCCTCGGCATAGATCGTGTCGAAGGCAAGCGAGCTCTTGCCCGAGCCCGAGAGCCCGGTGATGACGATGAGCTGGTTGCGCGGCAGGGTGAGGTCGATGTTCTTGAGGTTATGCTCGCGCGCGCCTTTGATGACGATGTGCTCGAGCCCGTGGCGCGGTGCGATGGAGATCACCGGAGCCGCGTAGGGGTCCTTGGGCGGGAAGTGGATGGCCTTGCGCATGGACGAGAGATGTTCGCGATAGGGGCGTGCGAGCGCCTCTTGTCAGGCGCTACGGGCCTATAGCGAAACGTTGCGGGCGCGAATCCATCGCGCCCGTTGTACGACCCATCGGCCCGTCCGCACCATGCGGGGCGCGCCATCGCTACCGGATGGTGTGCGTGTACGACTCGGCGTCGCCTGTGTCCACCTGGAAGAAGTTCTCCCACGAATAATCGCAGGACGTGTCGACGTCATAGAGCGTGAACTTGTGCACCGGATTCAGGCACATCGCGTGCGAGCCAGTCCAGGTGTGCTCGTCGCTCTCGGCATACAGATAGTAGTATTTGTCCTTGAGATCGCCGTCGATGGCCGTCCGGCAATCGCCTGAGTCCATGTTCCACCAGCCCTCGGAGACCATCGAGTCGGTGGCCGCGTCGTAGTAGGCGATGGCGACGCTGACGTGTTCGCCTGATTCGTTGCAGACCTGGAAATCCGCGCTCGCCGGTGCGCTTGAGAGCGCGGCGACGGCGCAGACCACTGCCGTGAAGATACCGATCGAGATGATATGTCGCATGATGTTCCCTCCGCCAAACCTCTGCATATACGATTGGCGGAGGGCCCAAAGTCTTACGCGTTTAGGGCGTGCCCAGCGTCACTAAAGCGGCGGGGAGTTGGGCGATGGAGGGGATGGTCGCATCGGGCGGGCGGGCGCCGGGCGGCATCGTCTCATTGCGGATATTGACCCAGATGGAGCGCAGCCCGGCCGCATGGGCACCGGCGATATCGCGGTCGAAGCGGTCGCCCACCATGACGCTCTCAGCGGCCGTGACCGCAAGTGCGTCCATCGCGTGGCGGAACACGGCAGGATCCGGCTTGGCCAGCTCCATCTCGCCGGCGAGCACCACCGTGTCGAAAAATCGCGACAGCTCCAAACGGGCGATCTTGGCTTCGTGCGTCTCGGCAAAGCCGTTGGTGATGATGGCCATCTTATACCGGCCGTGCAGCTCGTGGAGCACCGGCAACGTCTCGGGGAAGAGCTCGACACGTTCGATGCGCACGGCGTCATAGCGGGATGCGAGCCGTCGCGCGAGATCCGGATCGTCGATGCCGAACCTGGCCAGCGCGGCTCGCCAGAGCGCCGGACGGATCTCCCCGGTCTGCGGCTTGGGCGCGCCGGGCTCGAGCCGGTCCCAAAATCCCATCGCCTCATGCATGTAGGCGGCGGCCAGATCGTCTGCGCTGACACCGCGGTCGCCCGCGAGCTCCGCCGCGGCGACCGCCGCGCTGCGCTCGCTCGTGATGGTGTCGTCGAGCAGCGTGTCGTCGAGGTCGAAGAAGATCGCCCGGATAGGTCCTCGCTCGCGCGTGGACATCACCTCGAGACGAGCAGGATCGGCGGCAGCTTGGAAAACGCCGCCACCATCTGCTCGAGCGCCGCCTTGCCCCCCTTCGGATCGAGCGTCGACTCAAGGGATGGAAGGGTCGAGATGACGTCGTCCGAGTTGTACAGCACGCTGCGCTTATATGGATCTCCCGGCACGCCTTGTGGCGAATAGAACGCCATGCGGATCGCGAAGGCGAGCGAACTTGCGTTGCGCAGTGCAGCGGCATTGCCGTCCTTCGACGAAGCATCGACGGCGTTGTCGAGATTCTGCGCTAAGCGCGAGAACTGGGCGACGTAGGGTTGCAGCGTGCGCACGACCTGCGTGCGGCGCACCTCGTGATCGCGGCCGTTGGCGAAGGCGTTGAGGCGCCGTTGCATGGCAAGCGCGTCGGCGCTGTAGCGGATATCAGGATAGATCGCATCCGCCAGACGCAGCGTCAGCACGTCGTACAGGCTCGCCGCAGCATCGGCGAGACGCATGCCCGGATCGAACACGCGCAGGCTCGCGATGTCGTCGTAGGCGGAATGCCAGGTGCCGAAGACGCCCGCATAGGTGATGCCTAGCGACGGGATATTCAGATGATACTCAAAGCTTTCGTGGTCGCTGCCCGTGCCGTTTGGGGGCACGAGCCGCTTTGGGTCTTGCTTTGTCCAGTAGGCGGCGAGCGTCGACCCGTTCGGGGCGACGGCGACGTCAGCGACCGACTGCATGAGGCCGACGAGATCGTCGGTCGCGCCGGGGGTGTAGGTCGGCCCGGTGGCCACCTCGTCCGTGTTGACGTAGGCCCAGCAGTGGTGCAGCAGCTCTTGACGATATTGATCGACCCAGATGCCGCTGCCGAACTCGTTGAGCTCTTCGCCGTCCCACGAGGCGATGACGATGGTCCGATAGGGTTGCCAGCCGCTCTTGCGCAGTTTGCCGAACGCTTTCGCCATCTGCAGCATGGCGACGGAACCGCTGCCCGGATCGAGCGCTCCATACGTCCACGCGTCGCGGTGTCCGCCGACGATGATCGTCTGATCCGGTTCGACCGCGCCCTTCATCGTCGCGATCACGTTCCAGATGGGCCCGAAGAACCTCCGGTTGACGAGGACGAAATGAACGCGCTCGACGCCACCGATATGGATGCCGGGGGCGATCTTCGTCTTCCACGCGGCTGGTGCCACAGGTCCGCCGAGATAGCGGCTTAGCTGCTGCGCGACGAGCGCGGTCACCGTCATGACGGGGATCGGCGAGTCGACCTTCAGCGCCGACATCGGTTTGTGCTTGGCGCCGGGGACGGGGATGCCGATCGCCGTGGGATCGGGCACGGAGCCCTCGATGTCGAGCGACCCTCGCAGAGCGGCGCCGAGCGGCCGCGCCGGCCCATTGGGATAGGTCTTGCCTGAATGGAACTGCGGGAAGTACGGATCGTAGCCGGGTTCGGGGTAGTTGAGCACGGCGCGCACGCCGAGCTGCGCGGCGCGCTTGGCCTTGGTCGCCGAGCTGCCATCGCCTTGCTGCACGAGGATGAGGGCGCCTTTGAGGTTGACGTGCATCTTCGTGAGCCTCGCCAGGTCGGCTTCGCTGCCGTGGCCCGCATAGATGAGCTGGCCTTCCACCTCACCGTCTGGGCTATAGCCGGTGTACGGTTTGCCGATGGCGGCGTGGTCTTGCGAATACGGATCGCCCTGGACGGCGGGCTCGTAGAGATCCACCTCTCGGGTCACAGGAGCTATGATCTCGAGGCGCTGCTCCGTCGGCCAAGCGATCGGCACGACGTAGGTGACGATCTTCGCGTCCCAGCCTAAGGCTTCGAGCTGGTCGCGCATGTAGACCGCAATGTCGTAATTTGTCGTCTGGCCCATGCGATGCACGACGCTCGCCACACCGCGTTCGTAGCGCATGGCGTCGTCCGGGTTGGGCGACGTGCTCACCGCTTTCTCAGCGTCGAGCTCGGCGGAGACGGCCGAGGGCACATATCCGCGCAGCGTCGCCGCGTCCATAGTGTCCTGGGAAGCCGCCGATGCATGCGTTGCGAAAAGGAGTACGGCGGCGGCCAGCATGGCGAACGCGATTGGAAGCCGGGCGCGTGAGCGCGCCGGATAGCATCGATCTGACATGCGAGAAGAATTGCGCCGTCAGGCGCGCGCACCTTCTTCTTCATGCGGCGCGGCGCGTTCGTCGGGTTCCTGCGCTGCCACGTGTGTCGCAGATCGTGCGATCGCGATGGGAAGCACGAGCAGCACGAGGGTGATGCAGATGAAGATCGTGTGGTTGCCGGGCGTCGGCAACACCGCTTCATGAGCGTAGACCAAAAGCGAGAGCGCGCCGAACCACCAGGCGTAGGTGCCCCAGCTCGAGCGCGCGGCCGCGGCCGGCACGAGCCAGGCTGCGTACCATGGGTGCATGGCGGGTAGCGACCACAAGAGCGCAGCGATCGAGCGGAATACCTCCACGTTGCGCGGCGTTCGCGCGTAGCGCAGCAGCGCGACGAGGGTGACGAGCGCGAAGGCCGCTACAATGGCGTATTGCAGCAAGCGCACTATAGCATCGGGGGCTTTGAGCGCGAAGAGCGGCAGCGCGAGCAGCCAGTTGAGCGACATGGAGAGGCTGCTCCCGACTTTTGCGAGCGTGGCCTGACCGGTGGGCCCGAAGGCGAATGGATGGAAGCATAGCAGCGGCACGAGCGCGGCGAGCACGACGATGAGGACCGCGGCCACGACGCTTGTGCGCCAGGCCCGCAGCGCGACGAACGGCAACAAGATGATGGCGAAGTACTTGATGGCGATCGCCGCGCCGAGCAGCAGACCGGCGATGAGCGGCAGTTCGTCGACCAGCGCATACGACCACAGCGCCGCGGCGATCATGAGGAAATCGTTGTGACCACCAACGCCGCTTTCGTACAGCGTCAAGGGGTTGAAGGCGACGATGGCGACCCGGCGCACTCGGTCGTGCGGCGGCGACCCTTGCAACATGCGCGACAGCGCGGCGAGCACGAGCAGACATGCGACGACGGCGATCGCTCGCCAGGTCCACAGCATCACCCACAGGCTCGCGCCCGCCTCGAGCTTGCCGACAAGACCGGCGAGCAGGGTAAAGCCGGGCCCATACGGATCGGGGAACGGGGGATTATTGAGCAGTCTGAAGTCTTGTGCCAAGACCGGGTCATCCGCCCGGATCGGCGATACCAAGACGTACGGGTCGATGCCGTACACACCGAACAGCCGCGCGAAAACGGTATAGAAGTATCCGTCGATGGACAGGGTCACGGCGAAGAACGTGAGCGCCACGGCGACCACGGCATAGCCCGCGTAGACGAAGCCGACATTCTGGCAGCGCGCTTGGCCGAGGGCGCGGACGGCTTGCCATCCACAGGCTGCCATGATCGCGAACACGAGCCAGAAGACGCCGATCGCATACCAGTGCGGTGCGAGCTGAACGACCGGGATGGGCAACGAGAGGCCGACATGGAAGCCGCCATACTTGTCAGCCGGGGCGTCAGGCAGCATGGCAAGCGCGGTCGCATGGATCGCCCAGGACCCGGCGATGGCTACGGCGATCATCGCGGCGATCCACGCAAAAAACCTGCGCATCAGTGCGCGCTGCCTAAGGCGTACACGGAGACCCCATTGGCGCTGTAGAGCTCCCGCAGCACCGTCCGTTTGTCGTTGGCGAACGCCGTCCAGTCGACGCCCGTGGGCGTCCGGTGCAGATACGCCGGGTTCTCGTTGACGACGAGGTAGCTGATGCCACGAGCGACGAGCGGCCGGTAACGCTGAGAACTCGGTGCGCTCCAGTCGAGCGCCACGGCCTGCTGATAATACGGATTGAGCCAGGCGGTCCCGGGCGGAAAATAGTAGTCGCGCACGTCGTCGAGCGCGCCTACCTCATTGCCGCTGACCCCAAGCGCCGCTACCCACTGCGCAGCGCCGAACGTCTCAAGCCGCCTGTTGAGGTAAACCTGCGCCGATTGCCGGCCGCTCATATAGGCGAGAGCCGGAATGAGGCTTGCCGATGCCTCCGAGCGGGTCTGCGGAATCCAATTCGTGGCGACGACGAACGCACCGAGGGCAGCGAGCACCACGACACCCAGCATGCGGACGCTACGGCCGAGCGCGTAGGTGCCGGCAGCGACGATCGCGGCATACAGGAAAAGCGCAGGTAAGAGGAAGCGCCACTGCTGGCTGCTCACAAACCACAGGGCGGTCAGCGCTATTGCGGCGGTCGCGATGACGCGGGCCGGACGAACGACGAACGCGGCCGCCAGAGCGAAGATCACGCCGGCGCGCAGCGCAAGACCGGGATCCCCGCAGAAGCTCTGCGGCTGCGCGATGAGGCGGTAGGGCAAGCTGACGAGATCGGCGAGCGAGGTCCCTCCTCCGCACCAGTGCCTGGTCATCTCGACGTAGCGCAGCGCGAAGTCGCGCACGAGCGCCTGGTGGCCCGCCGACGTGGAGAGAAAAGGATAGAGCGGATCTCCGGTGAGGATGAGCGAGCGCGCATACCATCCGGCAGCGATGAACGCGAAGCCGCCCGCGAAACCGGCGAGCACCTTTGCACGGCCCGGCCCCGCGATCCATAGTGCGACCGCCACGACGACGAGGGTCGCGCCGAGTCCCGAATACTTGACGGCTGCGGCTGCTCCGCACAGGGCTCCGGCAAGGGCACCGATCGCGAGCGCCTGCGACGAGTCCGCATCTCGACGTTCGTCAGGGTCGACGCGCAGTTGCAGCGCCGTGACGATCGCCGCCACGACGAACATCGCAAAGGGCACGTCGACGTAGAACGACGGTGACAGCCAGGCCCACAGCGCCGACGAAGCGGCGAGCATCGCCGCCAGCGGTCCGCTGCCTGGCTTCAGGCCGTCGGCAAGCGCCCACACGAGCAGCGCGACGCACAGACCCGCGCCGAGGGTGACCATGGCCGCACCCGCCGAGCCCGCGACCGCGTATGCGGGCAGCGCCGCAGCTTCTCCGAGCAGCGGGAATCCCGACTGCGCCATGTGCGGGTTGAATCCAAACGCCCCTTGATCGAGCGCGGCCGCCGCGATGGGCAAGTGATACGCGATGGGATCCCACCACACCGCCGGCAGTGCAGCGTTGGCCAAGCCCGTGATCGCCGCGCAGGCGATCACGACGAGCGCGAGCTTGGCGCTCGGATCAGCATGTGCGAGTGCGTCACGTGCTCGCATCCAGGCGGCCGGGAGCGTTCGAGCACGGCGATGGTGCGCATAACGCACAAGGAGAGCGAGCACCAGCAGTACGTAGAGTATGGTCGCGTGGATGCCGCCGACGAATCCCAGTAGTGCCACGATAGAACCAAAGAGCGCGTAGCCGAGCGCGGCACCGACGCCGATGCGAGCCGCAGGATGCGAAAAGGTCACCCGGCGCGACACGATGGAGACGCCATAGTCGACCACCACGACCCACGTCACCGCACCAGCCGCAAAACCGGCGACCATCCGCAACCAGAACGGCGCGAGGTCGACCGCGTGTGGACCCATATATCACCTATCGGAAGACACACGTCCATGGCGAGCCGACGAGGGATGAAATGAGCACCGGCTAAAGCCCTCTAGCCCACGCCTGCGTGCCCTCCCTCGACATACGACGCAGGTCGCTCGCACCGCACCTGGCTTCACTCTAGCCACAGCGAGGCCGATTACTTATAGAAGAGCATGTCTGAACCCGTCGCGCTTGGCATCATGGCCTATAACGAGGAACGCAACATCGCGCGTTTGCTCGATAGCGTGCTGCAGCAGAGCGCTGTGGACCGCATCGCCAGCATCGTCGTCGTGGCCAGCGGCTGCACAGACAATACCTGTGACATCGTCGAGGAGTATGCGCGCCGCGACCCGCGCATCTCGCTCATCGCCGAGCCCAGCCGCAGCGGGAAGATCTCGGCCATCAACAAGTTCCTCTTCACGGCGACGCAAGAGATCCTCATGGTCTCAAGCGCCGACCTCGTTTACGAGCCGCAAGCCGTCGAGAATTTGCTCGCGCCATTTGCCGACCCTGAGGTCGGCATGGTCGGCGCGCACTCCATCCCGCTCGACGCGACCGACACGTTCTTTGGATACGCCGTCAACCTCATGTGGACGCTGCACCATGACATCTCGATGCGCGATCCCAAGATGGGCGAGCTCATCGCGTTCCGCAACGTGTTCCGCCGGCTCAACCCGAGCGCGATCTGCGACGAGCTCTCCGTCTACCAGCTCGTCCGCTCGGCAGGCTACCAATCCGTCTACGCACCGTCGGCGCGCATCTTCAACAAAGGCCCCGAGCATCTCGACGATTTCATCTCGCAACGCATGCACTGCATCGTGGGTAATCTGCAGATCATGAGAGACCACAACGTGCCTGTCTCGACCATGCGCACGTTGCCCGTCCTGCGAGCCGCAATGCCGCATGCGCTGCGCAACTGGCGCAAGCTGCACTGGACAGTGGGCGCAGGCCTGCTCGAACTGTACTGCCGCGTGAAGAGCCAAGCGGTCTATCGCTCGCAAAAGAGAGTCCAGCGATACCGGGTGTGGGAACAAGCCACAACGACGAAGGCGCTGGGCGGTGAGATACCATCCGCCGCCTCACCAAGGCCGACCAAGCTCGCGCGGTAATGTCGAACGGACCCGAAGGTCCGTTGCTGCAAATGCCGGTTGTTGTAATTAGAAGAGGGCGGCCTCGCGCAGCGACTGGCCGAACACCTTGGGTGCCTTGCGTGACAGCGATGCGTCGCCGGCATCGGGCAGTTGCTTGCGCAACTCCCACAGCTCATCGCGCAGCGCGGCGGCCTTCTCGAACTCCAGACGCGCCGCTGCGTCTTTCATCTCTTTCTCGAGCTTCACACAGGTGGCGAGCAAGACGTCGCGCGGCACGTCCTTGAGCACGCCTTTGCCCTTGCTCTCGGAGCCGGCGGTGACTTCGGCGAGGATGTCCCTCACCGACTTGCGGATGCTCTGCGGATCGATGTTGTGCTCGACGTTGTGGGCGATCTGGCGCGTGCGGCGGCGCTCGGTCTCGTTGATAGCGCGCTCCATGGATTGCGTCACGTTATCGGCGTACATGAGCACCGTGCCGCTGACGTGGCGTGCGGCTCGGCCGATGGTCTGGATGAGCGAGGTCTCCGAGCGCAGGTAGCCCTCCTTGTCGGCATCGAGAATGGCCACGAGCGAGACCTCCGGCAGGTCCAGGCCTTCGCGCAACAGATTGATCCCCACCAAGCAGTCGAACGCGCCAAGGCGCAGATCGCGCAAGATGGCGATGCGCTCGAGCGTCTCGATCTCGGAGTGCAGGTACTTGGCACGCACGTCCATCTCGATGAGATAGTCGGTCAGATCTTCCGCCATCTTCTTGGTGAGGGTCGTGACGAGCACGCGCTCGCCGGCGGCAGCGCGCTTGCGGATCTCCTCCATGAGATCGTCGACTTGACCCTTGGTCGGACGGACCTCGACTTGGGGATCCACGAGCCCCGTCGGCCGGATGATCTGCTCGACCGTCTGCGTCGACACCTTGCGCTCGTACGCGCCGGGCGTCGCCGAGACGTAGACGATCTGCTTGACGTGCTTGTCGAACTCGTCGAAGGTCAGCGGGCGGTTATCGAGCGCCGATGGTAGGCGGAATCCATACTCGACGAGCACTTCCTTGCGCGAGCGGTCGCCATGGTACATGCCGTGCACCTGCGGCAGCGTCACGTGTGACTCGTCGATGAAGACGAGCCAGTCGTCGGGGAAGAAATCGAGCAAACAGAACGGCGTCTGGCCGGGTGCGCGCCCGGTGAGATGTCGCGAGTAGTTCTCGATGCCATTGCAATAGCCGAACTCGCGCAGCATCTCGACGTCATTGCGCGTGCGCATCTCTAGGCGCTGCGCCTCGAGCAGTTTGCCGTTGGCGCGGAAGTAGGCGAGCCGCTCGTCGAGTTCGACCTCGATGCTGCGCACCGCGCGCAGCAGCTTCTCTTCCGGCGTGATGAAGTGTTTGGCGGGAAAGATCATCACCTCGTCCATGTCCTCGACGAGCTCGCCCGTGATCTGATTGACGCGCGAGATGTTCTCGATCTCATCGCCGAAGAAGTCCAAACGCGTGATGATCTCATCGTCGACCGCGACGTATTCGAGCACGTCGCCGCGCACCCGGAACGTGCCGCGCACCAGCGCGATGTCGTTGCGCGTGTATTGCATGTCGACGAGCTTGCGCAAGAGCTTGTCGCGGTCGTATTCCTCGCCGCGGCGCAGCTTGAGCGACATCTCCATGTAGTCCGACGGCGATCCCAAACCGAAGATGCATGACACCGAGGCGACGATGATCGTGTCGCGCCGCGTGAGCAGCGATTGCGTGGCCGAATGGCGCAGGCGCTCGATCTCGTCGTTGATCGAGGAATCCTTTTCGATGTAGGTGTCGGTCGAGGCGATATATGCTTCCGGTTGATAATAGTCGAAGTAGGAGACGAAATACTCGACCGCGTTTGCCGGGAAGAACTCTTTGAACTCGCTGCATAGCTGCGCGGCGAGCGTCTTGTTATGGCACAAGACGAGGGTGGGTTTTTGAACCTTTTCCACCGTCCACGCCATGGTCGCCGTCTTCCCGCTGCCCGTCACGCCGAGCAGTGTTTGCGCGCGATCGCCACGGGCGACGCCGTCCGCCAGGCCGGCGATGGCCGCCGGCTGGTCCCCTGCGGGGCGGAATGGGGAGATCACTTCGAATTTTGGCATGATGGCGGCTTGTTGGCTAAAGGGCTGTCTGCGATAGTTCGGAGAACGAGGTCTGAGGCCTGCGAAACCCCATCGCCGGCTCGATGAAGCAACGGGAGGCCGCTGTTATGGCTACGGCAAAACCGGTCCTCTTCGCGGGCAATTCCAACCTTGCGCTTGCCGAAGAGATCGCCAAGAAGATGGGCACCCGGCTCGGCAACGCGCTCGTCACCACCTTCGCGAACGAAGAGTGCCGCGTCGAGATCCGGGAGAACGTGCGCGGTGCGGATGCGTTCGTCATCCAGTCGCTGTGCAAACCGCTCGATCACGGGCGATCCGTCAACGACGCGTTGATGGAGATGTTGCTCATGATCGACGCGTTGCGCCGCGCATCGGCCTATCGCGTCACCGCGGTCATCCCGTATTACGGCTATGCCAAGCAAGACAAGAAGACCAAAGGGCGCGAGCCGATCTCGGCCAAGCTCGTCGCCAACTTGCTCTCGACCGCGGGCGTCCAGCGCATCCTCACGGTCGACTTGCACGCGGCGCAGATCCAGGGTTTCTTCGACGAGCCGGTGGACAATCTGACTGCGAGCTTCATCCTGGCCAACTACCTCATCAACAACCGCAAGCTCCGTGGTCCGTCATGCGTCGTCGTTTCGCCGGATGCCGGCGGCGTGGCGCGGGCCGAGACGTTCGCCAAGAAGCTGCAGACGTCGGTCGCCATCGTCTTCAAACGCCGTCCGCGCCCGGACGTCAATGAGGTGAGCGAAGTGGTCGGCGATCTCGAAGGCAAAACGGCGATCATCATCGATGACATGATCTCCACCGGCGGCACGCTCGTCAAAGCCTCGGAAGCCATCCTGCGGCGGGGAGCGACATCGGTCATCACCTGCGCGACCCACGGCATCTTCGCGGCAGGCGCGGCACAGAAGCTCATCGATTCGCCGATCAGCGAGGTCATCGTCACCGACACGATCCCGGTGCCGATGGAGATCCGCAATGAGAAGATCAAGGTGCTGTCGGTGGGCAAGCTCTTGGCCGACACCATCAAGCGCATCTCGATGAACCGCTCGGTCTCGGAGATCTACGATCAGCAAGAGATGGAATTGGCACGCTCGCAGTCGGGGACCGGCGGCCCGCTCTTCTCATCAGTCGACGACGCAGAGAGCTCGCAGGATAGCTCGGTCGAGTCGACGCTGGAGCCCGCGACGCGCGAATGATAATTTGGTATCGGGCCTACAGGTCCGATGCTTCAAGCCATAGCGAAATCTAATCCATAACTAAGACTATAAGGAAAGAAATGCAACAGTCGACTGTCAAAGCTAAGCCTCGTGAAGCCGGCGGCACCCCCGCGGCGAAGAAAGTCCGCAGCACCGGCGGCATCCCGGGAGTCGTCTACGGACGCGCATTCGGCGATCCGCTCGCCGTCGTCGTGGACGCAAAAGACCTGCGTGCCGCGCTCGTCAGCCACGGCGGCAGCGCCGTGCTCAATTTGGAGATCGAGGGCCGCGGTTCGACGCCGGCCATCGTCCAAGACCGCCAGCTCGACGTCATCACGAAGCGCCTCATCCACGTCGATTTGCATGCCATCAGCCTCGACGAGATGGTCGAGGCGCACGTGCCGATCGTGCTGGTCGGCTCGAGCCCGGGCGTGAAGGAGGGCGGCATCCTCGACTTCGTCGTGCGCGAAGTGACAGTCGAGTGTCTGCCGACAGACATCCCAGACTCCATCCAGGTCGACATCAGCGAGCTCAACATGTTCGACAACGTTCACGCACGCGACATCAAGGTGGCGGAAGGCGTCAAGATCGTCGAAGACCCCGATGAGATCATCGTGTCGATCCTGCCGCCCTCGAAGGTCGAGGAGCCGACGGCTGCTGCGGTCGCTGAAGTGCCGCTCGAGCCGGAGCTCATCGGCGAGAAGAAGCCGGCCGCCGAAGAAGCCGAAGCGGAGTAGCCCCCGCGCAGCCGGCGGCGGTGCCCGAGGACAGATCGCTCGTCGTCGGTCTGGGGAATCCAGGCAGACAGTACGAGCGCACCCGGCACAACATCGGCTTCCGGGTCGTCGAGCTTGTCGCGAAGCGTCATGCGGCGAACGCGTGGCGCTCGAAATTCGACGGGTTGTTCGCACAGGCAGCGTCGCTCGACGCCGCCTTCCTTCTGCCGCAGACCTATATGAACGACAGCGGCGAGAGCGTCGCGCAGGCGATCGCATTCCTCAAGATCCAGATAGCGCGCGTGCTCGTTGTCTGCGACGACATCAACATGCCGTTCGGACGTTTGCGTTTCCGGCGCAGCGGCAGCGACGGCGGGCATAACGGCCTCAAGTCGATCGTCCTCTCGCTCGACAGCTTGGATTTCCCGCGCCTGCGCGTCGGTATCGGGCGCAGCGGACCCGATGCCATCGACCACGTCCTGGGCACGTTCAGCAAGGACGAGGAACGCGAACTGCCAGCGCTCCTCGCACGAGCAGCAGACGGCGTTGATACCTTCCTGCGCGAGGGCGCTGATGCCGCGATCGCGACCGTCAACGCTTTCGGCGGAGGATTGCCTGATGTTCCTGAGACCGACGTCGAGCAGCCATGAACATGCAGCCGTCGCCTGAGACCTTTGGGCGGCTGCTCGTCATCGCCGGGCTTACCCTCGCGCTGGTCGGCGTCATCGTCAGTTTCGCGCGCACGCTGCGGCTCGGATCGCTTCCCGGCGATCTGCACCTCTCAGGCCGTGGATGGCAGGTCTGGTTGCCGCTGGGCACGTCGCTGCTGCTGTCGCTCGTCCTGACGCTGGCGTTGAATCTCTTCCTGCGCAGACGATAACTATAGTGCGGGAGCAAACATTATACTACATATGAACGCCTTCACCGATCCGGACCCGGAATCGCTTCCCACCGCCAAACCATTTGTCGGACGTGTCGTCGTGGTACGGCTCGACCCGCTCGCAGCCGAAGGTTCCACCTTCGTCGAGGATCTCGTCTTCATGCGCCGCTTGGGCGTGCAGCCCATCGTCGTGCACGACGTCGAACAGCGCGCATCGGGTTCGCGCCTGGTCGGGCTCATCAACCGGATCGGCGGCGAGGCCGTGGCGCTTGACGGCACATCTGCGAGCACGCTCGTGCTGGCCACGGATGCGGATGGCCGCAGCGTCGTGCGCAGCGTCAACGCGCAGTTGCTCTCGCTCTTGCTCGGTCAAGGGTACATCCCGATCTTCAGCGCCCAGGGCGCGTCGTTCTCCGGCGCGACCGCGCCGCTCGATGCTGCGGAGGCTGCCCGGGTGCTTGCCGCATCCGTGCACGCGATCCGGTTGCTCTATCCGAGCGGTACGGGCGGGATCCCGGCAGGCAGCGACGGCATCATTGAAGAGCTCACCTCATCGGAGGCGCTCGCCCTTGCTCAGGCCGGCACGCTCTCGCCCGATCAGTCGCAACAGCTCACCGCCGCCGCGATGGGCGTGCGCGCCGGCGTCGACGCGGCACAGCTGCTCGATCTTCGCGTCGCGCACGCCGCGCTCGTTGAGCTGCTCACCGCACAACATCTCGGCACCCAGATTGTCTCGCACGTGGTGCTGGCTTAGCTGCGCCGGCTCCCCGGATCTTCAAGCGCTATGCCCTGTCGGCACAGCGGACACTCCTCGGGTGGATAGTCGGCAAGCGGCAGCTCGAGCAGCGCGCTGACAGGATACGGCAAAGCCGCCTTCCCCCGCCTGACGACCGCGCCGATCGCGACGACCTCTGCTCCCTTCGCCTTCACCACGTCGATGATCTCCGCGGTGGACTTGCCCGTCGTCATGACGTCCTCCACGATCGCCACGCGCTCGCTAGGGCCGAGCGCGAAACCGCGACGCAGGATCGGCACCCCGGCGTCTTTCTCGACGAAGATGGCGCGCACGCCAAGGTGGCGCGCCACGATATAGCCGGGCAGGATGCCGCCGACCGCCGCTGAGACGACCACCTGTGGGGCGTGCACGCGCAAGAGCTCGGCTAGCGCCGCGCCGACAGCCTCAGCCGTGGGCGGATCTTCGAATATCCTGAACTTCTGGATGAACCTGTCGCTGTGCAGCCCGCTCGAGAGACGGAAGTGCCCGGAGAGCAACGCCCCGCGTTGCGTGAGGCGCTCGAGCAGCTCCGCCGGCGTCATGTCGCCTTGGGAGTCGCGGGCTTGAGCTCCTCGGCGCTCGCCAGTTCCGCGCAGATCTTCTGCACGGCGAGGCGCGGGTCGGCAGATTTTGTGATCGGTCGTCCGACGACGATGAAGTCGGCGCCGGCCAGCACGGCCTCCGAGGGCGTCGCGGTGCGTTTCTGATCGCCGCCGGGGTCGCCTTGGGGCCGGATCCCCGGGCAGATGACGGTGAAGTCCGACGAGGTGCGCGCGCGTACGATAGGCACGTCTTCCACCGGGCACACGACGCCGTCGAGACCGCACTCTTGCGCCAGCGCCGCCCGTATGCTCACCACTTGATGCGCGGTGCGGTCGATGCCGATCTCGCGCAGATCCTCGTCCGAGAGGCTCGTCAGCATGGTCACCGCCACGATCTTCATGGCCCGGCCGCTGGCATTGATCTCGTCGCGTGCTTTGGCCGCGGCCATCATCATGGCGCGGCCGCCGGCGGCATGCACGGTCACGAACGTCGCGCCGCTGCGCGCCACGCTGCGGATGGCGCCCGCCACCGTGTTGGGGATGTCGTGCAGCTTGAGGTCGAGGAAGATGTTGCGACGCGCTTCGCGCAGTTCGGCGACGATCTCGTTGCCGAACGAGTAGTAGGCCTGATAGCCGACCTTGTACCATTGCACGTCTGCCGCGGTATGGGAAGACGTCTTGTGCTTCTTCGAGCTTCGCCTCGTCGAGGGCGATCATGAGCTGCGTCAACGTGGACCATCCTTTGTCGCGAAGGGTGCACTGGCCGGCGAGCGTTCGCCGGCGAAGGTGGGATTGGCGAACCCCGTCAAGGCCCGCACGCTTCTGACATTTCGGCGCGTCATCTCCGCTTCGATCGTTTCGAGCACGCGCACGTGGACGAGCGGATCCCGGAAGTTCGCAGTGCCGATGCCGACCGCCGTGGCGCCCGCGAACAAGAACTCGAGCGCATCGCGTCCGGTCTCGATCCCACCCATGCCGATGATCGGGATCGTCACCGCGCTCGCCACCTCCCACACCGCATGCACGGCGATTGGGCGGATCGCCGGGCCGGTCAACCCGCCCGAGCGGTTGGCCAGGGTCGGGCGCGCGCGAACGACGTCGATCGACATGCCGCGGACGGCGTTGATGACCGAGAGCGCGTCCGCCCCGGCGTCTTGCGCCGCCCGCGCGATCGGCTTGAGGTCGGCGACGTTCGGCATGAGCTTGGCGATCACCGGCAGCTTGACGCGCGCCCTGACGGCCTCTACGACCGCCGCGATCGATTGCGGCGTGGCGGCGAAGCATTCCCCTTCGCGATCGACGTTGGGGCACGAGACGTCCAGCTCGATCGCGACGACATTGGGCAGCCCATCCATGGCGGACGCGACGTCGGCGAACTCGCCGACGCTGAAGCCGGCGACGCTGGCGATGATGGCCGTCGGCACTTCGGCGAGCTTGGGCGCGTCGTGGGCCAAAAAGTGCGCGATACCAGGGCCCTGCAGGCCGATGGCGTTGAGCATGCCGGCCGGCGTGGTGGCGATTCGCGGCATATCGTTGCCCAGACGCGGCAGCTTCGTGATGCTCTTGAGCGTGACGGCGCCGTAACCGCTCACATCGGTGATCTTGCCGTATTCCGCGCCGCGGTTGTAGCAGCCGCTGGCGGCGATGGTCGGGTTGCGCAGGACCGCAGACCCGATCTTGACCCGCGTGTCAGCAGGCCCTGCGCCGTCTAGTCGAGCCATACAACGTCCGCCGCGTCGAAGACGGTCCCGTCGGTGCAGATGCGCGCCAGATCGAAGTCGCGCTGTTCGCCCGGCGCCTTTGGATAGCCGGTGCCCTGAGGGCAGCCGCGGCGCACGGGCACCACGCAGCCCCAGCACGTGCCCATCGAGCAGGCGAACGTGTCTTCCATAGATATCTGGCAGCGCAGGCGTTCGGTTGTGGCAAAGGCGCGGAGTGCGCGCAGCATCCCAGGCGGTCCGCATGCGTAGATCACGTCCGGACGAGGCATCGAGCGAACGCGATCCACAACAGAGCCGCGGAACCCCGCGCTGCCGTCGTCGGTGCAGATCTCGATGTCGAAGCCGTGCTCCGCGAGCTCGTCTGCGCCGACGACGTGCTGCGCCGACCGCGCTCCGAGCACGATCGTCGTCGCCACCTTCTTCTCGCGCAGCGCGCGCGCCAGCAGCCAAAATGGCGACACGCCGAGACCGCCGGCGACGATGACAGCCTTCTCGCCGGCGCTGGGCGGAGTGAACTCATTGCCCAACGGACCGATGTAACTGATGGTCTCGCCGACGCCCGCATGCGCCAGACGCGTGGTCCGCTCGCCCCACTCTTGGAAGAGCACGGTGAAGCCGTCGGCGCTTGTGGTGAAGACCCCGAGCGGTAGCCGGACCGCAAAGCCCCCAGGTACGTCGAGGGCAACGTACTGCGCCGGCCGAGCGCTAACGGCGATTTCCGGCCCGTGGATGCCCACACACCAAAAACCGGGAGGTCTAAACTCCCGGCTTACGATGGTAGCGGTCTGCAACCGCGGCTGCGCTGTCGGCATCTCTACCCTAGTTTTGCGCTGTCTAGACATACCCTTCGGCCGTGCGCCTCGTCATAGTGATGTGTCGCAAGCCGGTTGACGGGACGGGCCAGGTAATGTTTTCACCCCGTTGGGTGTTATATAGGTGAAAGGCTCACGTGGATCATGCAAGGTGTACTCGTACTCAAGACAATGGCCGACGCGATGGAGCAGGGCTTCCTCTTCTTCGACCGGTCCAAGGATGGCTATTACATCGTCCGTAAGATGACGCCCCGCGGTTGGGCGCTGGCCATCGTCGAGAACTAACCCACGCACGTGGACGTCTATCGGACCTAAAGGTCCGATGCTTCAAGGTCCGATGGTACAAAGGCGTGACTCCGGTCGCGCCTTTGTCTTTTCATTTCACCGTGTAGACCACGTAGACGGTCGCCGTCACCGCGTCGGTCCCGGGCAGCAGTGACGCGGAGCTGCGAAAGGCAGCCGCCATCGGGGCGACGCCGCCTTGCTCTGAGGAGTTGCTGATCGACTGGATGCCGGTGATCGTGAGGTGCGCCGCAGCGGCGATCGCGTCTGCGGATTGGCGCGCCGACTGCACGGCGTTGGCGAGCGCTTTGCGGTAGAGGGTGTCCGCGTTGCTGGACATGTAGTTGAGGCCGAACGATTCGTTGGCGCCCGCGCCGATCGCCGCATCCAGCACTTTGCCCGCGAGGCTCACCGGACTCGTCACTTCGAGCATCTCCGAGGCCACGTATTGGCCAGGATTGCCCGTGGCCGTAGAGACGATAGCGGTGCCCGGCGGCGGCGGGGGCTGTTGCTCGCGAAATGCCAGATTGTATCCTATTGTCTTGATCGAGCCCGGGGATATGCCGAGCGCTGTGACGGCCGCGATCACCTGGGCCGCGTTCTTATTGATGGTGTCGATCGCGCTTGCCGCGCTGGCCGACTCGGCTCTGATCCCCACGTTCACACGCACGACGTCCGGGACGTAGCTGACCGTGCCGGTGGCGACGACGGTGATCTGCTGCGGCGTGTGCATCGGCATCATGTGCATGGGCATAGGCATGGTGGTTTGCGCCGTAGCTGCTTGGGCGGCGGCGATAAGCGCTGCACAAGCGAGAGCGCTGGACACGAACGTTCGTAGCATCGGCGTCCTCCGAGGACCGCCGCGACGCGGTCGCGGCGCTAGCGTGGAAATCGAGTGCGTTCGAGTGCTTCATACCGAGTCGTCTGACCTGCCGGCAACGATCGGAAGAGCGTCAAGCCCGCGACGGACACGGTCGTGCTGCCACCCAGCGCCGGCAGTGCCACGCGCTCGGCATTCGACGGGCGGCAGATCGTCACGTGCGGCGTGGCATCGTGTTCGAACGTGAAGCCAAGCCGTTCGTAGGCGCTGCGCACGTGACGCGCGCACTGGACGAACGCTTCGCTCTCCTGTGCCGGGCCGATCCAGATCACGCGCGCGCGCCGCTCGCTCGGGAAGGCCCCGATGCGCGAGAAGTCCAGCTCGAAGGGGCGGCAATCAGCGCTCGCCTCGCGCAGCGCCTGGGTCACAGCCGGCAGCATGACGTCCTGTGTGCTCCCCAAGAAGGCGATCGTGACGTGCAGTTTCTCGAGCGGCTCGAACCTGCCGGCGACGCCAGCGGCGGCGAGCGCGGCGGCAGCGGTTGACGCAAGACGCCGTACCTTATCGTCCACTTCGGCCGCAACGAACAACCGGAGCTTCATGGGGCGCCTATGATTCGCAGCACATAACGCGTTGTCCCGCGCCCTGGTCTCATCCCCGGTTAATGATGGCCCAATCGGCATCCGAGTAAATTAGATGGAGCGTCTGAAAATAGCGTTTCAGATGTAGCAACGGACTAAAGAGGGTCCGTTCCATGCCGACCACCGGTCGTGCGGAACACGACAGGAGCATCGTCCTTGGAAGCCGTTCCCGCGTCGTCAAAGCAGACCAAACAACGCATCCTCGTCGTCGAGGACGATTCGAACATCGCCCGCGTGCTGCAGCTGGAGCTCGAGCACGAAGGCTTTGACGTCGAGGTCTGCGGTGACGGGGCGTCGGCCATCGAGCGCGCGCTGAAGGCGCCGGATCTCATCATCCTCGACGTGCTCTTGCCGCGCATCGACGGGCTCGAAGTCTGCCGCCGTGTCCGCAAGCACTCGTCCGTCCCCATCATCATGCTCACCGCCAAGGATGCCGTGCCCGATCGTATCACCGGGCTCGACACGGGCGCCAACGACTATCTCACCAAACCGTTTTCGATCGAAGAGCTGCTGGCTCGCATCCGCGTGCAGCTGCGCGAGCGAGAGCCCGGACCGCGGGTGCTCTCTGCAAAGGATCTGACGCTCGACCGCGACACGCGTGAGGTGGCGCGCGGCGGACGGCGCATCTCGCTCACGGCTAAAGAGTTCTCGCTGCTCGAGTTTCTTCTCATGTACCCGAACAAGGTCCACTCCCGCGATGAGATATTCAATAGCGTGTGGGGATCTGACTTTCTGGGCGAATCGAACCTCATCGATGTCTACATCCGCTATCTGCGGAACAAGGTGGACGTCGGGAGCGAAGAAAAGCTGATCCAGACGGTTCGGGGAGTCGGCTATTCGCTCCGCATCTAGACGACAGATCGCGTTTTTCTCTAGCCTCCGGTCGCGCATCACCTTCGCCTACGCCGGCGTGCTGGCGCTGCTCGTCATCCTTTTCGTGGTCGTGATCTACGCGGGCGCGCGCAGCGTGCTCCTCACGGCTGCAGCGGATCGCATCAGCACGGTCGCCGAGCAGATGGCGCGCGAGCTGCAGGTGCGAACGCTCTCCGCCAACCCCTTCGGCGCGGTCTCGACGCGCACCGCGCTTGCCGATCAGAGTTTCCTCGACGGCTTGTCTGGAGGCGGCCTGTTCATCGAAGCCTTCAACCAGTACGGCCTGCCCATCGGCAAGAGCACGAACCTCGGCACGAGCGACCTCCCTGCGACGATCGCTCAGCCCTGGAAACCGCATTCGTACACGGCCCACCCAGGGGCGTGGGGAATCTCAAGCACGGCCGGCGGGCGCATCCTGGTCAACGTGCAGAGCCTGCAAAGCGGCGGCGGCCATGTCGAGGCCACGGTCGCCATCGCCGAGTCGCTCGCCACCACGGACGAGATCCTGCACGGCTTCCGCACCTTCCTCATCCTCGGTCTCATCATCGCCCTCGGGTTCATCGCCATCGCGAGCGTGTCGCTCGCTCGCGCCGCACTAGGACCGATCGGTCAGATCACGCGCGCCGCCCAGGAGATCAGCGGTGAGGACCTCGCCAAGCGATTGAACTGGAAAGGCCGCGACGACGAGCTCGGAGCGCTAGCCCAGACCTTCGACGAGATGCTGGCGCGGCTCGAGGCCGCTTTCGCGCGCGAGCGTCGTTTCATCGCCGACGCGTCGCACGAGCTCAAGACGCCGCTAACGGTCATCAACGCCAATGCCCAGATGCTCGCCCGCTGGGGCGCTCGCGATCCAAAGATCATGGGAGAAGCGCTTTCGACGATCGAGGCGGAGAGCGCGACCATGGCCCGGGTCATCAATGCGATGCTGACGCTGGCCAAGACAGACAACCCCGAAGCC
>DAINRU010000011.1:0-20406 GCA_036741695.1 Vulcanimicrobiota bacterium | reverse complement strand
GGCGCGCGTGACCGTGCGTGATTCAGGACGCGGCATCCCGCCCGATGCCCTGCCGCACATCTTCGAGCGCTTCTATCGCGCCGACCCGGCGCGTTCGCGGCACGTCGAGGGAACGGGCCTCGGTCTGGCCGTGGTCAACAACATCGTCCGCGTGCATGGCGGAACGATCGGCGTCGACAGCGAGGCGGGTGCAGGTACGACCTTCACCGTCGACCTGCCGCTTGATAGACCCTCCGCGCCGTCCCCGCCTGCGAATTGAACGTCGCGTTTCTCACACAGCCCTCATCTGCGCCTTACAGGGGGCTCATGCATGTACGCCGATGGTCCAGTAATATGAGGGGGAGCGCTCCCGCAAGCCCGTTTGGGTGATCACCCCGTCATGCACAAAACGATACCAGCCGCCGTACTGCTCGCCGCCCTGCTCGCCTCGCCGCTGTCCGGCGTGCAGCCCCATGCCGCGCTCGCGGACGACGTCGTCAACACGCAGACGCCACCGGTCCTGACGGTGCACTCGATGGGCGGCACGATCACGCTGACCTCGAGCTACGACGGCAACGTACGCGTCACGTCTGGATCTGGACAGCAGGCGCGCGTCAATCGGTTCGACCCGAGCCAGATGGGAGCGGCGCACATCATGCTGCCAGAGCAGTTCGTGCGCCAGCCCTACGGGCACGGCTTTCGCGTCTATCATCTGCCTGCTCGCCAGTTCAACGTGCCCATGGCGCATTTCGGCAGCGAGGGCGTCAACGTCGAAAACCCTGGCGGCGATATGTCGATCGCAGTGCCCAAGCGGGTCGGCGCTGTGTTCATCAACGCGGATGCTGGCAACGTCGCCATCCAGAGGCTGCATGGCCCGTACATCATCTCGGCGACCGGCGGCCAAGTGCACATGCAAAACGTCTATGGCCGCGGGCTCATCCGCACGACGACCGGAGACGTCACCCTTGGCGGGGTCGGTGGCGACGTGCACGTGCAGACGGCGAGCGGCGCGGTGACGGTGTATGGCAGCACGGCGAACAGCGTCGACGTCCAGACCGATAGCGGCCAGATCTACTGGCGCTTCGCGCGCTGCGGCACGGGCGTCTATCGGTTCCGTTCCCACGGAGGAGCGATCCGTCTCGGCTTTCGCGCCGGTGCATCCGCGCAGGTCGACGCGCAGAGCGACACCGGAACGGTGCAAGACCTCTTCCCGAGCGCTCCCGGTATTGGTTCCGCCGTCGTCAACCAGGCATCGCAGCATGCGCTCTCCATGGCGGTGAACGGCGGCGGCCCGGAGATCACCGTGACCACGACGAGCGCCGACATCTCGATCGAGCCCGTGGCGGAGCCGTCGCCGACGAGCGCGCCATAGTCAGCTTCACCTTCATCGAGGTCGCCGCGCGCTCGCTCTCGTAGTGGGCATGAATGTCCGACCTGACGGCTGTGCGTAAGACCCTCGCAGTCGGTGGTGATGCGATCTCCTACCTCGAGGCAGGCGCGGGCACGCCGCTTGTCCTGTTGCACGGCGTCGGCCACTCGTCGACCGGCTGGCTACGCTCGATCCCTGTCCTCGCTCGCCGTCATCGCGTCATCGCGCCGGACCTACCGGGTCACGGACGCAGTGCGAGTCCGCCCGCCCGGTACGATCCGCCCTATTTCGCGCGGTTCACCCTTGAGTTCATCGCGAAGTTGGGGCTTGGGAGCGTCGACGCGGTCGGCAACTCGCTGGGCGGCTTGACGGCCCTGCTCGCCGCTCTTGAGCAGCCTGGCGCGTTCCGCAGGCTCGTGCTCGCCGACCCGCTTGGTTTCACCAAACCCCCAGTCCCACCGCTCGATGACGCAGTGCTCCACATCATCGGGTTATGGTTGTCCTTCCCGCGCACGCGAGCGCTCATCCGCGCCGGCTACTCGGCGAACTTCTTCGACGCGAAAACGCTTGACGAAGCATCCGTCGATGAGATCACCTCGCATCTGACGGATGCATCGCGGATGAGCGCAGCCAGACACACGCTGCGCGAGATATTCCACTACTCCAAGCATCTCGAACCGCTGCACGAACGGCTCGCACAGCTTGCCTCACCCTCGTTCGTCATCTGGGGAAAGAACGATCCGGTGCTCCCAGTCAAAGACGTTGACGTCGCGCGGCGGGTATTGGCCGCCCCGCGCATCGAAGTGCTCGATCGTTGCGGACACTGTCCGCACATCGAACGGTCCGAGGCCTTTTGCGCACTGGTGCTGGATTTTTTGGACGCCGCGTGAGATCTATCGCGATCGGATTGCTCGTCGCCGCGGCGCTCGCCTCAGTGGCACACGCTGCGGCCGCTCCGGTCCCGTCGCCCGTTCCGTCAGCCTCCGCCGCCAGTCCCAGCCCCTCGACGCCGAGTGCCACTCCCTCTCCATCGCCGATCGTGCCTCCGCGCGATGCACCGGCGGTGAGGTCGACCACGCGACCGATCACGCCCACGACGTCGCCGACGACGCCACCGCCTCCCGACAACATGTGGCTCGGGCCGAGCACGGCGGTGAGCGTGCCCATGACGGTGCATGCGCAGCGGCCGTTCATCCAGGGCTTGATCGACGGACACCCGGCGACGCTCATCGTGGACACGGGCGCGGTCACCTCCATGATCGAGAGCGATGAGGTCGACGACAACGGCCGCCCTCCCACGATCTCACTGCAGATCGGCGAGCTGCGCTTCCCGCGCTTAGGCGTCATCCGCGCCAACGTGCGATCGTATGCCGAGACCCATCTCGGTGCAACGGCGGACGGCATCATCGGTCGAGACCTGCTAGCGCGATACCCGGTGGGGCTGGATTTTCCCAACCACATGATGACCATCTTTAGAGACAGCCGCAGCGCTGCAGCCGCACAACCTCCCGGCAGCACGCCATTCGCGCTGCGCGTAATCGCCGGGCTACCGGCGGTCTCAGGCTCGCTCGATGCGGAGCCTCCGCTATGGTTTGCGCTGGCCACCGGAGCGAGCTATGAGATGCAGCTCGAGCCGTCGGCGGATCATGCGAGCAGGTACGAGCGCGCCGAGCACTCGCTGCCTTTCCAAGAATCGACCCCGACGGATGAGGTCACGGGGCTGCTCGTCCGTGCACACGCCTTGACCGTCGGACCGCTGACCTTCAACCAGCCACTCGTCGCACTTCTTGATGTGCATCGCAACGTAGCCTCGACCGAGCTTGCGGGAGCGCTGGGCGCGTCGATGCTTTCGCGCGTGAGCGTACTCATCGACGAGCCCTCGGGGAGCGCGACGATCGTCGCGCCGGCAGGCGCCACCTCGGCGCAGCTCTACGATCCGAGCGGCATCACCCTCATGATGCGCCGCGGTACTATCGTGGTCCGCGACGTCGTCGTGGGTACGCCTGCCGACCAGGCGCACATCCGCCCGGGAGATGAGCTCATCTCCATCAACAGCCTCGTGCCGGCCACGCTCGAATTCGCCCGCCAGTTGCTCGACGGCAACCCGGGGCAGAAAGTCGTCGTCGCCTTTCGACGCTGGCACATCACCCACTCGGCCACCTTGACGCTGCACGTGATCATCTGATGATCCGCATCCGCGATCTGGGTCACGTGCGTATCGAGCGGGTGGAGTTTGCGAGCGCCGGGGGAACCGTGCGCGGTCTCTTCTATTCGGGCGGGCCATCGCCGACGTGTGTCGTCTTGGCGCACGGCTATTCTTCGAGCAAGCACAACCTGGATGGTCTCGCGTTTTATCTTGCGACGGAGGGGGTGGCGTCCCTTGCCTTCGACTTTCTCGGGCACAAACTGGGGTCGAGTTCCCTCCCGCTACATTCGCCGCACGATCTGCCCGCAAACGTGCTCGATGCGGTGGCCCACGCACGCGCGGTACCCGGTGTGCGCCAAGTGGTTGCCTGCGGCCACAGCATGGGAGCGGCTGCTTCGATCGGCGCGGCTGTCGAGTCTCCTGAGATCGACGGCGTCATCGCAATGTGCACGGCCTTCGGTCGCAACACGGCGTTGAACAGCGCGTCGCTGGTCGGCGGTCTGCGCAATCGTGCGTGTTACGTCGACGGTCCGTCGCCCGAGGAGCTGACACAGGCTATGGATAGCTATACGCGACGGGTGAGCGAGATAGCGCCGCGCCCGCTCTTGGTCGTGGCGGGGAGCAAGGATTCGATCGTCGCGCCATCCGCGGTTCGCGAACTGTTCGACGCCGCGAAGGAGCCGAAGACCTTCGAGCTCGTCGAAGCGACGCACACCGACTGCGCCGAGCGGGCCAAATTTGTCGTGCTGCGCTGGCTCCGGGCGCGAGGCTTCTCGCCGCCACG
Organism: Vulcanimicrobiota bacterium; assembly: GCA_036741695.1. Taxonomy (GTDB): domain Bacteria; phylum Vulcanimicrobiota; class Vulcanimicrobiia; order Eremiobacterales; family Eremiobacteraceae; genus JAFANK01. Next base: position 16,128 of record DAINRU010000011.1, on the reverse strand, counting down.
GTCGAACGCCTGACCGCGTATGTAGTAGCAGACCTTGTAGCAACGGACCTTTACGTCCGTTTCCGGGAGGCACAGCGTTTCGATGATGAAAACGGTCTTGGCGTTCGTATCCATTGCGGTGGTCGCGTTTGCGGTCGCCGGCTTCTCGCGAGCTACTGTCAACGGCGCCACGATGGCTGTGGCGGCACAGGCGCCGACCCCGACCGTGTCGGTGACCACGCTCCCAGCCATGCCGGGCACACCGACCAAGCCGCCTGCGACGTCCACGCCGACGCAAGAACCGAACATGCCGTTGATCACTCCGGAGCCGACCATCGCAGCCACGCCAGGTGGTGCACCGACGCCGCCACCGGTCGGCGTCGCCTTCATCCAGGTCGAAGGCCAGGTCGCAAATCCCGTCAGCCTCAGCCTCAGCCAGCTGCAGCATATGAAGGCGCTGTCGCTCACGTTGCATTTCCATACCTATACCGGCGTGCCACTCCCCGAGATCCTCGCGCTTGCGCAGCCGACGTTTTCGGACGATCCCGAGACGCTCATGCGCAAGTATGTGTACTTTCAGGGCTTTGATGGCAAGAATGCGATTCTAAGCTTCCCGGAGTTCTCAAAAGCGTTCAACGGCCAGCTCGTGCTCCTCGCGTATCTCGTCGATCTCAAGGACGTCAAGCCGCCTGGTTTCGTCCAACTCGTGGTGCAAGGCGACAAGTCGCAGGCACGCTTCATCAAGGTGGCGCGGATCATCGTCGGCGAGCCTCCGACGCCGCACTAGTCGCAGGACCATGGCTTGAAGTCACGGGAAAGCTGGAGCCACCCGGAGTAAGAACACGTCTGACCTCTTGGGGATGTAGCTCAGCTGGTAGAGCGCTTGCTTCGCATGTAAGAGGCCAGGGGTTCGAGTCCCCTCATCTCCACCACTCTCAAAGTCATACGCTACAAAACGTCCAACAAGCCGCGGCTGAGCAGCTTACCGCGGCGGTATCTCTCGCTCGTTCACAGGATTCCAGATCCATAGCAAGGTTTGAGGGCAACAATCGTCCGGCAATCCGATCTCGCAGCAGCTATGGGCCAAATGCCAGTGCCGACAAGCCCGGTGTTGTTGCAAACGTAAAGCTCGACTGTCCATTGAACGGTGGCGTTGCTACGGCGACCGAGCCGGTAGTGTATCCTGCCGACGAGAAAAATGAATCTCCCGCGGCATCGAAGGCAAGCGCGCCAACCCCATGCACGTTGACCTGCCCACGGGGTGATTCGTTTGAGGAAAGAGGTAGCGTGTAGGCACTAACAGTGCTATTCCCGGCCGAGGGGATCGACGTAACGTACAAAAGACCCGCGGCTTGGTCGTAGGTGATTGCGACCGGACCTGTCACGAGGTTTGTTGTCGAGATCGGCGCGCTGTTGTACGGTGGGGCGTACATGTATAAGACTGGCGTGCCATCTGGCCGGCTCGCTAATACATAGAGATTGCCGCTGTTGTCTAAGGCCAGGGCGCCTGTCGAAACTTTCGGAAGTGCTACCGGTACGCTTGAACTGCTGATCGGGTGCTTGACGACAAAAACTGTTGGCCCGTCATTTACGTACAGGTTGCCATTGGTATCGAAGGTGATGCCTGCTGGCGATTTGAGACCGGATACCGCGAAAAGAGGATTACTGTTGCCTGATCCGGGCCGCGCGTACTTCAATACTTGAGGAGATCCGCTTTGGAAGCCGGGATCAGTGGACACGTAGATCGCGCCGGTTGAGTCGGTTGGATCGACGGCGAGGCTTGAGAAGAATTGGATGCCCGCCGGCGGGTTTAAGTTAGCAATTGACGATGTCGCTGCCGAGAAAGGCCCTTGAAAGGCGAACAATGCATTTCCAAAACCAGCAGAATCGACGCCGCCGAGGCCGTACAAGCGCGCCCCTTGTATGCTCGTGACGCTGCTTTTGCCGGAATTTGGACTGCAACCGACGGCAATTGCGCAAAGCAACGCCACTACGGCTGCGCAAGCTTTGCACAATCGCGTTGATGTGAACCGACTCATACGTTTGCCCCCCAAGGGCTTAAAGGGTGCGAGATTACTTTAACATAGGCTACTATCGTAAATGCAGGGTAAAATTCGACTTTGTATCGGCCGTGGTACTATCGCATTCTGCAGCGTGGAAACACCCGTGCGATCTGGTGAAGCCCGATCCTCTCCGCTGCTCGACCCGATGTCTTTAACGTAAACAAATTTTTGGATTAGGAGTGGTGAAGGAGTGTTGGCCGGGCGTATAAAGAGAGATGGATTTGGCCTACTTCCAAACCCTCCCCGGACTTAGTGTAGCCAAGTTGCAGCCAAGTGGGCGGATATGGGTGGAAGCGACGGCCTTCCATGGAATCCGGCACTCGCCTCAAAGCCTTATCGTATATGGCCTTGGGCGATCATGGACGGTAGTGGAATTTCGCTGAAACTGCTTCGGACGTAAGAGCGCGTCCGGGTTCGAGTCCCCTCATCTCCACTCTTGAGTTGCGGTTTGCGAGTCTAGACCTTGAGCGCTTCTTCGACCGCCTGATCTTCCGACCACCCTGCACCTTCGGCTGCTAGCTTTTCTATCTCGGCTTCGCTCAAGTGCTCGCGCAGTGCGGCCATAAGCTTGTCGTAGCCCCACTTCTCCGTGGGTTCACGCTCATTCCCGAGTTCTTTATATTGCGCGTCCACGTAGCCTATGAGCCGCGACGCATTGGGCAATGCTCCCCGCAGTGCCCCGAGCACGGCCAAATGCTGCAACGCAATAGCGACACAAAATGCATCCTGTGCTTGCCGCGCCCAGCGCAGCCCCTCGCGGGCAGCCTCACGCGCTCCATCTAGGTCTTGCAGTGCAATGCGATACGCAGCGCTGTTGCAGTAGTCAATCGCCAAAGCCGTGGCGTTCTTCCCACGTAAGTCGATCTCCAGGCCCTCACCCGCAAAGCTCGCCGCCTGCTCAGCATGCCCCTCTTTAAACTCCAACTCCGCGAGATTTGCCAGCACAATGGCCGTGCCAACCTCGTCTCCCAAGGCTTTGTATGCCGCAAGTGCCTGCGCAAACGACTCGCGCCCCGCAACAACATCACCACGACTCAAATTGATTGACGCCTGCCCGTTGAGGCCGTTAGCCACACCCACTTTGTCCGCTAACTCGCGCATCGCCGCAAGCGCCCGTTCACCCGCCTCATTTGCCTCTTGGAGATTGCCCATTTTGAATAGAGCGAACGCAAGCTGTTGAAGTGCCGCGGCCGCTCCACGACTGTCGCTCACCGACTGGTAGAGCGCGATAGCGCGTCCGGCGCATTCGTGCGAGCGCTTGCTGGAGGAAAGCACGCTCAACGCGTGCCACATTCTGGCCGCCACGTGCGGGTGCGCTGATTCGTCCAGGCCAGCCTGCGCAAGACCGATCCAGTAGCGCCCCTCTACCGCGAGTCCGCCGCCAACCCATAGGTTTGAGAGCGACCCCGCCACGGCGCCACCAAGCGCCACATCATGTCCGTCTTTGAGCCCCCACTCCAGCACGGCGCGGTAGTTGTCCAGTTCTAGTTCAACGCTCGCTAGCCACGCTGCGGTCGAGCCCTTGCCATAGCGCTTGTCGGCCGCTTGCGCCTGATCGCGGAAGTACTCGCCGTGACTGCGGGCCAGCCGTTCATGTTCGCCCGCTCCAGCGAGCTTCTCCAGCGCATACGCCCGCGTGGATTCAAGCAGATGGTAGCGTTCTTGCTCTCCTGTAGTGTCGGCAACAACCAACGACTTATCGGTCAGCGATGAGAGCAGGTCCAGCACGTCGATCTCATCGAGGCCCTCGCCACCGCATACCGTCGTGGCCGCGTCCAGGCTGAAGCCCCCGGCGAAGATGCCCGTCCGGTTGAACAGCATCTGCTCCTGCGGGGTGAGCAGGTCGTAGCTCCAGTCGATGAGGGCGCTCAGCGTTTTCTGGCGCGGCAGCGCACTCCGGCTGCCACCGGTGAGAATCTTAAAGCGTTCGTTGAGGCGCTGAGCGAGGTTGGGGATGCTCAAAACCTTCACCCGAGCAGCGGCCAATTCGATGGCGAGCGGAATACCATCGAGACGACGGCATATGTCGGCAACGATTGGCGCTGTGTCGTCGGTTAGGGTGAAGGACCTATCAGTTGACCGCGCCCTATCGACGAAGAGCGCTACCGCACCAAATTCCATGACTGCCGCCGGTGTGAGATCGGCGATCTTGTGCGGCACGTCAAGCGAGGGAAGACGCATAACCTGTTCGCCGCTCACTCCCAGTGCCTGGCGCGAAGTGGCGATCATACGCACATCGGGGCAAGCGCGTATGATCGCTTCGGCTAAAGCTGCTACGGTCTCCAAGAGATGCTCGCAGTTGTCGAGGATGAGTAGCAGCTTCTTGCGTTTGAGCCACTGCGGAATGGACTCGTCAACTCGATGACCCTCCACCTGGCTCATCCCTACGACCTTAGCGATCACGCTTGAGACAAGTTCGGGGTCGGTGATGGGGGCAAAGTCCACAAGCCACACGCCGTCGGGATAGTGATCGAGAGCATCAGCCCCTACTTGGAGCGCCAGTCGCGTCTTACCAACACCGCCTGAACCAAATAACGTAAGAAGCTTATGCTGACTTAGAAGAGACTTCACTTCTTCAAGGTCATGTTCGCGACCGCGAAAACTCGTTGGCTGGATCGGAAGGTTGTTCGGAATTGTGTCGAGCGACCTTAGTGGCGGAAATTCTGTTGGCAGACCGTCAATAGTAAGTTGCCAGACTTGTTCGGCTTCGGTGAGGTCTTTGAGTCGATGCGCGCCGAGGTCTATCAGCAACACGCCTGCGAGAAGATCGCCATGAGCCAGATCGCGGGTGACACCGGATAAGAGTATCTGGCCGCCGTGGCCGATGGACATGAGTCGTGCCACCCGGTTCACTGCGGGTCCGAAGTAGTCGCCATTGCGCTCCGACGCCTCACCTGCATGCAACGCCATGCGAACGCGCAATCCGCCAACCGTCGCAAAATCCTCGGCGCTCAGTGCTCTTTGAGCTTCAATACCGGCCGTGGCGGCATCGGAGACGCGAGCAAAAGCAACGCAGAATGCATCGCCGACAGTCTTGAAGACGAAGCCGTTGTGCTGCTCCATGGCAGACCGCATCAACGCATCATGCCGTTTTACGGCAGCGTCCATCGCAGCACGATGAGACTCCCAACGCTGCGTGGAGCCTTCAATGTCGCTAAAGAGAAATGTGACTGTGCCCGTAGGCAAAGACACGGGGGCATGTGGCGCTTGGTCAGCCCCCTGAAGGTTAGACATAGGCTCTGTCCTTCTGCTGGGGTGCTATTTGCGCCTACCCAACCGTGCTGGGCATTGGGGCAAATTGGGCTGGCTTCGACTCATCACGTGAGGCCATCAAGCTGGCTGAATCTGAGTGGCTGCAAGTTGCCTGCTAGCATTCTAGTGAGTCTAAGCGCACGGCATATCGTACGGCAATCCGCTCCTCACACCAGCAACTTTCTGCAACTTACTGAAACATTCTGCAACGTGCGAACACAGGTGCTGTCTGGCAAACCTCAATTTCATCAGGGTCCCGGAATTAATTCGCATGTAAGAGGCCAGGGGTTCGAGTCCCCTCATCTCCACCACTCAAGTCCTTTCGCGGCAGATCCACATCATGTCATGGCCGCTACATTCGCCTCAGACCTTGAGCGCTTCTTCGACAGCCTGATCTTCCGACCACGCCGCACCTTCTGCCGCGAGCTTTTCAATCTCGGCTTCGCTCAGGTGCTCTCGCAGTGCGGCCATGAGCTTCTCGTACCCCCACTTCTCCGTGGGTTCGCGCTCAAATCCGCCTTCTTGGTATTGCACCTTGACATAGCCGATAAGGCGCGCTGCGTTGTGCACTTGCCCGCGCAGCGCCGCGAGAAGCGCTAAGTGCTGTAACGCAATCGCGACGATAAAGTCTTGTGCTTGCCGCGCCCAGCGTAGTCCTTCGCGCGCGGCCTCATGTGCGCCGTCGACGTCTCCGAGAGCAATTCGATACACTGCGCTGTTATTGTGGTCGATGGCAATGCCGATCACGTCCGTCCCACGACGCGAGTCGATCTCCAGCGCTTCGCTTACCGAGCGCAATGCTTGCTCCGGGTGCCCGTTTGCAAACTCCAGTTCCGCAATGTTTCCCAACGTGTTGGCGGCCCCGATTTCGTCCCCAAACGCCTTGAAGGCCGCTAGTGCCTGCGCAAACAGATCGCGCCCCTCGCTAATAGCGCCTTGGCGCGCCGCGATACCCCCTTGCCGCATTAGGCAGTATGCGACGCCCCACTTGTCCCCGCAGCCGCGCAGCGTTGTCAGCGCTCGCTTGTTAGCCTCAGCTGCCTCCTCAGCGCGACCCATCTGAAAAAGGCCAAATGCGAGTTGGCCAAGTGCACGAGCCGCACCGTGGCCGTCGCCTGCGGATTCATAAAGGCTCACCGCCCGCTCGGCCGCCTCGTACCTGCGCTTGGCCGAGTAAAGCAAGGCGAGCGCACGCCATAGCCTGGCCGCGACCTGTGGGTGCTCAGCAGCATCAACTCGCTCGAGCGCCGGTTCAATCCAATAGCGGCCCTCGACCGCAAGACCGCCTCGAAACCACAACTGTTCGAGCGCACCGGCTATGGCACCGCCCACCACCGCATCGTTTCCCTGAGAAAGCCCCCACTCCAGGGCAGCACGATAGTTGTCCAATTCCAGTTCCACGTTATCCAACCAACCGAATGTCGAGCCTGTGCCGTAGCGTTTATCAGCGCCTTGCGCTTGCTCACGAAAATACTCAGCGTGACTGTGGGCCAGTCGTTCGCGTTCGCCGGCTGCGGCGAGCTTCTCCAGCGCATAGGCCCGCGTAGATTCAAGCAAATGGTAGCGTTCTTGCTCTCCTGTAGTATCGGCCACGATCAACGACTTGTCGGTCAGTGACGAGAGCAAGTCCAACACCTCGATCTCATCGAGGCCCTCCCCGCCGCACACCGCTGTGGCCGCATCCAGACTGAAGCCTCCCGCGAAGATGCCCGCCCGATTGAAGAGCATCTGCTCCTGCGGGGTGAGCAGGTCATAGCTCCAGTCGATGAGAGCGCTCAGCGTTTTTTGCCGGGGTAACGCGCTACGGCTCCCGCCTGTGAGAATCTTGAAGCGCTCGTTAAGCCGTTGGGCGAGGTTAGGGATGCTCAAGACCTTCACCCGAGCGGCAGCCAGTTCGAGGGCGAGGGGAATACCATCCAGACGACGGCATATATCGGCGACGATGGGTGCGTTGTCGTCTGTGACTGCAAAGGACTTATCGACCGACCTGGCCCTATCCACAAAGAGCGCCACGGCCCCGAATTCCATTATTCCAGCCGGTGTGAGATCGGCAATCTTATGCGGCACATCGAGCGATGGAAGCCGAAGGACCTCCTCGCCGCTTATGCCCAATGCTTGGCGCGAAGTGGCAAGCAGGTTCACATCAGGGCAATTGCGGGTGATCTCGTTCGCGAGGGCTGCAACAGTCTCCAAGACGTGCTCGCAGTTATCCAGGATGAGCAGCAGTTTCTTGCGTTTAAGCCACTGCGGAATGGACTCGTCAACTCGATGACCCTCCACCTGGCTCATGCCTACGACTTTTGCGATCATGCTCGAGACAAGTTCGGGGTTGGTGATGGGGGCGAAGTCCACAAGCCACACGCCATCGGGATAGTTGTCGAGGACTTCTGCCCCCGCTTGCAGTGCTAACCGTGTCTTCCCGATGCCGCCCGAACCGAACAGCGTCAGCAGCTTATGCCGACTCACGAGAGACTTCACTTCTTCAAGGTCACGCTCGCGACCGCGAAAACTCGTTTGCTGAATGGGGAGGTTATGTGGGGTTGTGTCGAGGGACTTGAGCGGCGGAAAATCTGCAGGTAGAGCCTCGATGGACAGTTGCCAAACTTGTTCGGCTTCGGTGAGGTCCTTGAGCCGGTGAGATCCCAGGTCGATCAGCGATACGCCAGCGGGCAGATCGCTATGGGCAAGTTCACGAGTGGAACCCGACAATAGAACCTGGCCGCCGTGACCGATGGCCATGAGTCGCGCCACACGATTCACGGCTGGGCCAAAGTAGTCAGCGTTGCGCTCCTCTGCATATCCCGTGTGCAGTCCCATGCGCACATGCAAGCCGTTAACGGCTGAGAAGTCTTCTTTGGCGAGTGTCAGTTGTGCATCAAGAGCCGCACGAACGGCTTCTGGGGCAGTGGGAAACGCAACGCAGAAGGCATCGCCCATGATCTTGAAGATGTACCCACAGTGCTGCTTGATCGCCGCGCTCATAAGCTGCTCGTGACGCGCGACGGCGGCCTTCATCGCCTCGCGATGAGACTCCCAACGCTGCGTCGAGCCTTCGATGTCGCTAAAGAGAAATGTGACCGTGCCCGTAGGCAAAGACATGGGGGCATTTGCCGCTTGGCGTGCCCCCTCGGAGTTGGACATAGGTTCTGTATTCTGCAGAACTGCTATGAGCGCCTACCCTACCGCGTCGGGCGTTGGAGCGACAAGGGACTAGCCGCACGCGATTAGAGCCAGCGGCGGACCCGTGATCGGTATGCTGTGTAGTCCTTGCCGAAGGTTCTTTCCAGGAATTTCTCCTCGGGCGCGATGGCCGACGCGTACACTGCTACCAAAACGCTTGGCAGAATGACTATTGCCCATAGCCAGTTCGCGAGAAGCGCAACCCCGACATACACGAGGGTAATAATCCAACGTACATCGGATTGCGCGTAAAGCGATAGGGTCCAGTGGCAACGAGCGCCGTAGTTGGTCCGACCGGAATCACGGAGGTCCTGGCCCGAGCGAACGACGCGACTGCAGGAACGACGAACGCCATACCAATGATGACGCAAACCGCGCCAATCGTCCAGCGGCCGGCATCAGCCAAAATAGAGATCGGGAAGCTCCGAGAGATGAGCCAACCGACAACCAGCCCAGCAGCATACCAAAGCGGTGGAGGAACAATCGGTCCGAGGCGGTCGCTAGAAGCTGGCATACAATTATGTCTGAGGTTCAGCCGGGGGGACTAGTCACCTTCCTCGCGAGATACTTGTTGAGGCTGGCGCGGCAGGCGGCCGATTTATGTATAGTGGTATAGCGGGCCAGAGGGCGCGTCAGGGTTTGACGACGTATCTGACGACCTATCCGGCGAAGATTGGCGAAGAATGGCGAAGGACTGCGAAATCTCAAAGTGCTCGCAGTCCCTCGTCGTGGTTGGCTTAGCCTTATTTCACGGCGTTCTAGCGGTGACGCCGATCTGGCCTGTTCTAAATTCGCATGTAAGAGGCCAGGGGTTCGAGTCCCCTCATAAGTTTTGGTGAGCAAATGGTCAGGAACCTAAGCGCAAGTGAGCGTGTTGGTTCTTGTAGCCCTTGGCCTTATTGGGTTCGTTAGCCCGTGAAGAATACTGGCTCCAACACGCTCCATGTAGCCCGACGATCGCCTGCGTGACAGGCATGTTCAGATTTATTTCACCGTTGTCCGTGGACGTCTGCTAGCGTCCGTCTTGTCGTGTTCTGAGAAGGGGTGTACATTCTGCCAACGTCCGTAGACGTCTGCCAAGGTACGCTCCTTGTGCTACACTTGGCAGCATCGACATTTACCGGACCTATTGTTGAAGCGCGCCGGGTAAATCACTGCGTCCAAACAAGAAATTCACGCCCGTGGAGAACACTGTCGGATAGGTTGTGGTAGTAGCATTAACAAGACCATGAAACGGCCCCGCGCCGGCGGCAGTGTAGTCAAACCCGCCATAGGACACATACACGGCAACGTGCCGGCTAAGTAATTGCGTCAAGCTGCCGCCCACTGGCCAGATATTGGGGTTAAAGCTGTGCTCCACGGTGACCGCGAGCAGCGTTCCGCCCTGCGACTCCCAATACGGTACCAAAATTGGCGTGAAGCTCCAACCGCGCGAGCTTGTTCTTGTACATGGAGGTGGCGCGAACATACACGTTCGCGTCACGGTCGTGAAATTGTTAACTGGAAAAGCAAGCTCAACACCCAAGTTGTGGGGGAGCGGCTGCTCTAGAATCGGGTTAATGGTGTATGAAGGCCCGGGTCCACGAAATGCCTTTGATCCGCTCGGCGCTTTATACGCAAGATTTAGCCCTAGCATGGTAAACTTCTGCGGGTTAACCCAGAGGAGCTGCTTAAACCCGAAGGTCATATCGCTTGCGCCGGCAGCAAGGACGTCGTTTCCAGTCAGCGTGGCCGCCGCACGCGAATTTACTTGGGCAAACGAGGGCGGTAAGATGTAGATTTCAGCGCGCGGCAAAACGCCGACGTAGACAGTCGAGGCCGGATATCCGAACGCGTGGGCAGACGTTGAAAAGCTCGTGCCGAACGTTCCAAAGCGCGTTGTGAGATTTAACGACGTGTTTGATGGGATGTTAACAGTGAAGTACCCCGCCGAAAGCCCGACTTCACCCGCAACAAAGACGCACGGGGTGACCTTGGCTCCGATCTTGTTCAAAAGCTCGAGAGGTCCGCCACATGGATCCCATCCGGCAGGGATCGGTGGCGGTGTTGGCTTGGGGGGTGTGACCGCTGCCGGCTGCGGTGTCGGTGGCAGAGTCGGCACTGGCGTAGGAGCGACATAGCGAACAACCATGACGCGTCGCTCCGGTACCCACTCAACGTAGGCGCCGAGCGCCTCAGAGATGACGCGTACCGGAACAAGTAACACACCCTTGTAGACTATTGGCGGCACGTCGAGCGGACGTGATTCGCCATTAATGATCACCTCCGGCTTGCCAGGAGTTACTTCGACCTCAGATCCCGGATTCGTGGCTTTTGCTGAGTGGTTGGCTGCGTCGTAGGTAACCGCCGCACCCATTTGCTCGAAGAGGCTGCGTAACGGAACAAGGAGCGCGCCGTCTTTGACAAGCCCGCCTAGGACCCGACCGTGTCGCAACGTATCGGGCGTGACGTAAACGTGATGATCATTGAACAGGATTGGAACCTCACCCGACGGTGGACTGCCGAAATTCATCACGGTTGGAGGCGTATCTGCGAACGCCATCACGCGACCTTGAACTGCAAGAAATACCGAGGACAAAACTATCAGTATTACATGCCTCATGTTCTACGCCTCAGCTTGTAACTCGCTTGCACTTACGTGTTGGTGCTACGCACGGTGCCTGCGATCACATGATCGGTGCAGATGTCCCATCCGACCAGTGGGAGACGGGGACGAAAAAGAGTGCCCACGGCTGGGGCCAGACACGGTGGTTGGTGTCGTATACTACCGGAGAGCCAACTCGATCCGCACCCCAGCTTTCTCCGGCGTTAGCGCCGAGGGCTTGGGGAGTGTAAATCATGATGTGCGAGTACCACGCTTTGACATGATCGTCGATGTATTGATCCTTCGACATCATGTAAGCCATCGAACCGTTCTCTGAGTCCGGCAACTGCTTGGCAGCGACGGCGGCGGTTAGGCGATCGCGGATTGTCGCTTCGGTCGCGCCGGCAAGCGCCATCTTCGTCTCAAAGATCGTATAGGGCAGCACGGTGCGCGAAGCCGGCCCATTGAAGCAAATCGGCGTGCGGACCCTCCAATTCCAAAAATTATCGTCATCAAACGCCTTGGTCCACGAGCGATCCACCTCGCACGTAAAGCCGTTCGTGCCCTTTACGGCGGTTTCGTAGCCGTGTGTTCCGAGCACCCAGACGGTCGCGTGACCAGAGACTGACCGAGGGGCAGCACTTCGTGCCAAGTCGATTTCGCTTTGGCGGTCCTGTATGAGGTATTGACTTAGCGGGGCCATCGTTGGGTAGGGGGTCTGCGGTTGCGCGGCTGGCGCAGCACTCGGGATCGCGGTGCTCAGAAATGCGAGCATCGCAAGCGTACCCAACATAAAGAGCAATTTCATTTTCACGTTTCACCTCAGTCAAAGTGAGATCGGAGCGTTTTCCAGTATTGGGACTGACATTGGTGATCTTGACGCTCAGGGCAATAACATCCTAGACCCCTCCACCTCGTGATGGCGAGGCTACTTGAGAGGGATCTATGCAGACATACATAGCAGGTGCGGGCGGGCGAGCGCTTCAAGCCGGCATCAAACACACATATCAAATTTCTCTCAAATGTGACGGACTGGCCTCACGCCGCGGCGCGCTCGCCGTAGTCGTCGAATCGGAAACCCACGCAGGCTCTTGAGGAGCTATTCCGTCCGCGGGCGTCCGGCCCGTATGCTACACGGGGTGGATGGCGAGCAAAATGGTGAAGCCCGTGAAGTGTTATTTCATGGGCTTGTAAGTGGCGACGCTGATGGGACTTGAACCCACGACCTCCTACGTGACAGGTGTGTTCCAGGTTAGTGACCATCGCAGATCTTCCAACATTTCCGCTCCCGGATGTATCTTATATGTATCTCATACGATAGATGCTCTCGGGGAGCGAAGTCTCAATGTCGGGGAATGAAGAGAAACTCGATCGGATAGCGGCAGCCGCGATGGCGGGCGAAGCGCCCGCGTTGAGTTCGCTAATGGCTCGCAGTTGGGACTTGGCTTTTCGCTTGGCTGCACGGATGCTTGGCGATCGTCATGCCGCGCAGGATGTGGCCCAGACCGCGTGCGAGCGCGTCTTACGATCCCTCCGGTTCTTGAGATCCGCGAAGGCGTACAGCACCTGGTTTTATTCCATCGTCACGCGGATCGCGCTCCGCGAGCGTATGACGCTCGCGCGACGGGCTAGTATCGAGCTCTGCGATCGTCCGGCTATCGTTGATCCAACGGATTCCGTTGCTATTAACGAGGCGATAGATCGCCTTAAATCCGAGCTGAAAGACGTCGTCGTGCTCTTTTACGGGTGCGATCTCAGCACTGATGTTATCGCTCGCAGTTTAAACGTGCCCAACGGAACGGTCCGCTATCGGCTGCATGAAGCCCGCAAACAGCTCCGAGAAATGCTCGAGAGCAGCATTGACAAGGAAAGCGTAGGATTGTAAGCAATGAACGAATTTGATCAACGCATTCGTGATGCGGTGCGCGGCTCGCTCGCCGCTTATGAGGTGCCATCGCATCCGCAATTCGTACCTGAGTCTATATCACTTCACCACGGTCAAAGCAAAAGATGGGTTGTGGCGGTCGCCGCAACGGTTTGTCTCGCCTTCGTAGCGGCTGCATCAACAGGACACATCGCTGTCGCACAACTCGAAAACGCCGTAACGCAAGTACTTCGATTTTTCGAAATCGATGCGCGCGGCCGGCAGTATCCTCTAGAGACACAATCCTTGAGCTTGACCGAAGCAATGCAGACGCAAGCCTTTCGTGTCATAGCACCGGCGGGACTTCCGGACGGCATAGCGTTGCGGTCGATTCAGAGATTAGGCTCTGGCAATGCAACGACGCTGATATTTGCCTTCGATCGCGGCGGGAGGCAGTTCTCGATCGTTGAGACGCCTTCAAGTTCGCAAACCATGCCAAATATTGGTTATTCGCGTTACTCGCTCGCGCCGTCCTTTACTCCCCCAAACGATCGTGGACCGCAGCTTCATGGCCAATATTTTTTCAAGGTTCAAGCAGCCGTATGGGTAGCTGGATCCGCGCGCGTGTCCCTCTTTGCAGCACGTGCATTGACGTCAGATGAGGTTATAGGCGTCGAACGCGCGATGAGTCATCCATGAAAATGGATCATGTGGCGAGCATCGGCGATGAATGGCGAAGGACTGCGAAATGCTCATTAGTTCGCAGTCCCTCGTCGTGCTTGACTTGGGGCCCATTTCACGGCGTTCTAACGGTAACACCGAGCTGGCCTGTTTCTAGTTCGCATGTAAGAGGCCAGGGGTTCGAGTCCCCTCATCTCCACATTCAACAGGTAAGCGCTGTCGATTCTTCCGACGTAGCTTGACGTCCATGGGTCCGGCTCCCAGGCGATTTTGGTAAGCAGAGAGGGCGCTGAAGACCGCCCTTTTTACGATGCGTTTACGATAGCAGGCTACGATGGGTTAACGCTATCCCACTCGAGGATACTAGCAATTACAAGAGCACCGACTCTAGCCTTGATAAGGTCGAATCGCAAATGATAGAAACCCCCTCGAAGCGCTTAGTGGTCGTCTTGGCGACGATGCTGTTGCTTGATTGCGGCGGGAGGGCGGTTACCCCTCAGTAGATCGACAGCCGCAAGCTGAAATCACAGGCGCAACCAACTGCGAATCTCTGGGAACGACCGACGGTTATGATAAATGGAGAAGCGGCCGTAGAGGCCGGCGTCACGATAATATTCCCAGAATTGGCCCAACACGTATGTCGCAATGTTCGCTAATTGCTAGCGACCAAGGTAAACGGAAGGGTGTGCTGTGGGATGGTTACCTGGTGCTGCCTATATCCTAGCCGTCTATGCATCCCAGGAGGGCTTGAAAATGTCTAGGCGTTGGAGTTCCTGTATCGCGATTGCTGGGACCCTTGTGGTGATGGCCTACGTGGGCTGTTCGTCGAGTTCGGTACCTCACATAGGACCAACGCCGTCACCATCCCCGCTCCAGTCTTCCCCGTCGTCGTCTTCACAGACGGCGTCTTTTGGGCCGTCGCCCGTCACTATCGCTTTTGGTAAAATCGGCCAAGGTATTTCGGGGAGCATCACGTTTCCGGCAACTGCAAATGGCGCAGCGACCGCAACAGTGACTCTCCAGTCGACGCTGTCGAGTGGTGTTTCTGCACCGCAAGCCCTAGGTCGCCACTCTCTTAGTCTGGGTGGAACGGTTACGCCGTTGGCCTACGTTACTCTCACGTCGTCTGCTAACGTCATGTTCGACGCGACCCCCAGCTTCGCGTTCACATTCCCAACAAAAGCACTGTCCGGCAATCTCTATTCGGCCGAGTACAATTCCGATGCCCCGACGGCCGGATGGTATGCCGTAGCTGGATCTTCTAGCAATGTCGGTACGACTGTAACTCTGAGCTCGCAGCCATTGCAACAAGCGTTCTACGTGGGCAGTACTTACGTGTTTGCCATCGTGGAAAGCAGCGTGGCATTACCGCCGCAAACGGTGCCAATGGGGCTCGACTACGGATTAAGACGCCAGTGTATCAGAACCACGTCTCCCGGCCAAGCGAACTTCTATCTTGATAATACCGACTGCCCCGGTGGGGCATATCCCATAACCCGGTTTTGGGCTACCTACGTAGAGATTGACACGCAGTTTCAGAAACCGTGCATCGGTCCAAGCGGGCAATCCTGGCCGATCAATGGCTATGACGGGCTTATTGGCGAGAGCTGGCGAGGCAGCAAGAACAAGGGCTATTCTTGGGAGCTCAAAGTCGACTTTAGAAATGTTTCTAACCCGTGTCCGCCGCGTACCGTGAGCGCACTTGGGCTTGTTGACAATATCGGTCTAAGCAACGCGCCTTTCCCTCGACCAGATCAAGAGATGCTGCAACTCGATGCGACCTACAACAGAACCTTGGGAACCGTCGACGACGGAGGGGCGCACGTAAGTGTTGAGACCTCCGCAAACTGGGCCGCGGCCGGCTTCGATCAACCGATTTACGTTTCCATTCAGGTTGATGTGCAGGATGATCCGATCGTCATTGCCAGCTACGCGACCCACATAAACCCTCCAGGCACTCCGCCCGATGTGCTTTTCTATGGCACCTGGGTCGATCCGTCGAGCCACAGAAACAGCTACTTTGTTCTTTATGACGGGAGCAAGCTCAATCCGACGATCACCCTGCCTCTTGGTGCAGCCACACATATCGCGGTCAACTGGGGGAATGTCTACGCGCATGCGATAGCTCAGAATCTCATCCCACCACCGCAAGGCGGGTGGACCAAAGCCAACGCGGTAACCCTCGATAGCGTTGTAGGTCTTGAACTACTCAACGATAATGTTGGGGCTGGCGGGCCTATGAGCGATCTCGTCATCTCGAACTATCAGCATAGTGCGCTCATCGGCGCGACTACGAGTAAGTAACGTCATTTGGGATTAAGGAAGTTCTACGACGAGTTAATTTGCCGTGAAGCTGCGCGCGCTCAGTGACAGTCTTCTGTAAGGAATTCTGGCGTTTTTTGTCTGCCCGGCTGAGCGAAGCGATCGGCCGCATTTACCACAATACGGGAGTCCGAATGCCCCAAACTGCCGGCGATCTTAACCGTAAGTGAAGTCCGGCTTGCTTTGCCCAACTTCTATAATAT
>DAINRU010000010.1:0-60037 GCA_036741695.1 Vulcanimicrobiota bacterium | reverse complement strand
TACCCATGGGTGAACGAGACGAAGATACCGCCCTGGGTCATCTACGTCTTGCAGCAAGCAAAGCCCGCGTCCGCTCCTAGTTAGGGATCGCGCCCTGCATCGGAGCAAGCGTTGTCACGTGCTGCGCAAAGGGTTGCAACGCGGCCGCCTAGCCTAATGCGTCTGCCTTAGGCCGACGCAGGATCATTTAGTACATTCAAAACTGATCCGGAAGTTCGGGGTGCTGCCGGTGAACTGCGGATGGGTCGTGCGCTCTTTTTCCGCCTTCGCATCGAACGTGACCAGCAGACGCACTGGTTTGTTCGTCGCATCAAACGGCGCGGAGCGGAAGCGCTGTTGGTACGTGAATGAGCCTCCCGGCGGGAACGTGTGGTAGGTCAATTGCTGAAAGTTTAGCGACGTTCCGGCGCTATTCGTCGATGCTACGGTGTCGCCATTCGCCAAGACCAGCTGCTGGTCGGTGACGGCCGTATCGCCCGGTGCGATCGGACGCTTGGTGAGATTCGTCCACTCTTGGGTGATCATCCAGCCTATCTGCGGACCGCTATTATCGTTGCCCATATCTGGTGCAACGGCAGTGGCGCGCACTCTCCACACGCCATTCGACATCCATTGGTTCATACAACCTGAGGTGGCAGCCATCTGCATGGCGCCGCCCTGCGTCTGTGCGCTCGCGCTTGCGGTGCAGTCGAGCTTGACATGAAAGTTGGGCTGGTGCGTGGTGAATTGCGGCTTGGCGGTCGCTTGGGCGAGTTTAGCCGCATCGAAGCTGATATCGAGGGCCGTGGGTTTGTTTGCCGGATCCAAGGGCGTCGGCGAACGAAATATTTGGACCTGGGTGTATTGTCCGGCGGTCGGAACGGCATGCGACCACAGGGCTCCCTGACTCAGCGAGCCGGTCGTCGTGGCCGTCGCGTCGATGCTCGTGCCGTTGCCGAGCGTCAGGACCTGATCTTTGTAGAACGAATCGCTTGGCGCGATCTCCACGCTTGAACCGTTATGCCAGACCTCTGTCACCTGCCATCCTACCTGTTGGCCCGAGTCCATGAACGGCTCGACCTTGGTGACCTGGACGCGCCACACTCCGTTGAACAGCCATTGATTCATGCAGCCCTCGGTGGTCGTTGTGGCAGCACTCGAACGGACCGAGCCCAGAGCCAACACCGATACGACCCCAAGCAACATAATGGCAAGTGAAGAGACGAAGCGACCCATCAAAAGCACTCCTTGAAGACCGGTAGCAATGTCTTTCGCTCAGCGAGCGTCTGAACCTAGCCGCACCCAGCCGTCTTGGCCGGGCTTCGGTCTCCACAGGCGCTCAGTCGCTTCGCTAGAAAGCGTTGCTCCATGGGGTTGCGCGCGAGCTCGAGCGCCGTTTGGAACCGCTCTCTTGCCGTCTCGGGCCTTCCACTACGGAGCTCGAGCTCGCCTAGCGCTGCGGCGTAGAATGGATAGCCTGCGAGGCGATCGCTGTCCGGGATTGCGCGCATTTCTTCGAGCCCGCGCTCAGGACCCTCGACCTGCGCGACGGCGATGGCGCGATTGAGCGCGACGACCGGCGAGGGGCGGATCGCTCGGAGCTGGTCGTAGAGCAAAACGATCCGCGCCCACTCCGTGTCCTCGGCCCGAAGCGCGCTTGCATGCACTGCCGCGATCGCGGCCTCGATGTGGTACTCGGTCAGTTCGTCACCCGTGGCCGATTGCTCGAGGAGCCGCCGGCCTTCGGCAATGAGCTGTGCGTCCCAGCGCGACCGATCCTGATCGAAGAGCGTTGTCAGGTTCCCCGATGCGTCGACGCGCGACGGCAGGCGCGCAGCATCGAGCGACATGAGCGCGCATAAGGCGTACGTCGCCGGCGTCGCTGTGAGCGCGTGGGCGAGCAGCAACGCTCCAAGCCGCATCGCCTCCCGGCAAAGGTCGACTCGCACAGCGGACTCAGGCGATGCGCTATGATAGCCTTCATTGAAGAGCAGATACAGCGCGCGCTGGACGGCGCAGAGACGGGCAGAGAAGTCGCGATCCGCGAGATCGAATAACCGTTTCGAGCCAGCCAACACTTTCTTGGCCCGCGCGATCCGCTTTTCGATCGCCGAGCGGCTGCTCAGGAATGCGCTCGCGATCTCACCCACGCTGAAGCCGCACAAAAGCTGCAGCACGAGCGCGATCTGCGCTTGTTCGGGCAATCGGGGGTGACAGCATGAGAACATCATGCGCAGCTGATCGTCTTTGATCGCATCCGGACGGAACAGCTCCTCAACCGTGGGAACGAGCGTCCATTCGCTTTCGAAGAGCCGCCCGAGCTCAGGCGCAAAGGTGCGCGCCGTGCGTTCGCGCCGCAGAATGTCGATCGCGCGGTTCTTCGCAGTCCGCAGGAGCCACCCGGACGGATTTTCGGGGATACCGCGAAGCTTCCACACCTCGAGTGCACGGCAGAAGGCGTCCTGTACGACGTCCTCCGCCAGCGCGAGGTTGTGGATGCCGAAGATGCGCGTGAGGGCGGTCGTCATGCGGCCCGCCTCACGCCGGAAGAGGTACTCGCCGGGTTCCACTACATCTCCATGACCGGTCGTACTTCCACAAAGCCTCCGACCTCGAAGATCGGGCAACCCTTCGAGAGCTCTGCCGCGTGCGTGAGATCCTTGGCCTGCACGAGCGTGTAGCCGCCGACGAGGTCCTTGGACTCCGCATAGGGGCCATCGGTTACGACCTTCTGCGCTCCGCGAACGACCTTCCCGGTGAGCTCGAGCGGCTGACCCCGGTCCTTGAGGTGGCCTTTCTCGCCGAGGTCTTTCATCCAGGCGACCCACTTCTGCATCACTTGCTCTGATTGTTGCGGCGAATCAGACCGCACGCCGCCACGGTATAGGTACACGAATTCACCCATGGTGATCTCTCCTCATAGCAGGCACATCGATCGGTGCCTCGGATATGAGACGTTTGAGGGGTGCGCCGTCGGACACTTTTCTTTGGTGTGCCAGGCTGGCAATCTCCGGCGATTATCCTGATTGGGCGACAAGATTTCGGGATTATCTTGTGAATTCACCCAGGGTCGTGAGATGCCTTGTGGAGGAGGTGGCGCATGCGCAAAGTCAATGTGAGAGATATCCCTGAAGATACCTGGTCCTCACCGAAGGGGAAGTTCGAGGGCGCAGGCAGAGGGATCTCAGAAGCGCTCGGACGTAAGCGGTTGTCGACGGATCTCATGGAGCGCCATCCGTTCGACGTGGAGATACTGCGCGTCGGTCCGGGGAAGACGCCCTATCCATACCACTCGCACAGCGAGCAGTGGGAATTCTACCACGTGATATCGGGTTCTGGCAGCGTGCGTCATGCCGAGGGGACTACTGCGATCGAGGCGGGCGATGCCTTCATCTTCACGCCAGGTCAACCACACCAGTTCACCAACACCGGCACGGACGATCTCGTGGTCTACGTCGTGGCCGACAACCCGATCGGCGAATCCACCCACTATCCGGACAGCGACAAATGGGCCGTGCGCTCGCCCGAACGCAGGTTGCTTCGGTCAGAGGGTCTCGACTATTACGATGGTGAGGAATGAAACCGGGGTTGCGATGTATCGCGGCAGCGCTCGTCGCTTGTGCGCTCCTCGCGCCGGTCGAAGCGGCCCGCGCGATGGCGGATACTTCTTCCGACCCGGTCGCCTTCGTCAACACACTCATCGGAACGTCGGGCAACGCGATCGACGGACCGAGCGACACCTTTCCCGGCGCGGACGCGCCCTTTGGGATGATCCAATGGAGCCCCGACACAACATCGCGTCCCTCAGGCGGCGGCTATTCGTATAGGGACGAGCAGATCAGCGGATTCAGCCTGACGCATCTCAGCGGCCCTGGATGTGACGTCTTCGGCGACATCGCCATTCTGCCGACCGTCGGCGAGGTCGCAGATCCGGCAAACGCCAGCCAACCGTTCACCCATGTGACCGAGGTGACGTCGCCGGGCTACTATGAGATCATGCTTGGTCAGCCTGCGATCCGCACGCAGCTCACGGTCACGTCACGCACTGGGCTTGGCGCCTTCACGTTTCCTGCGATCCAGCAAGCCAATCTCCTTATCAATGTGTCGTCCAACGAGGTCGGCGTGGCGGATGCGCATATCAGGTTCGTGGGCGACGACCAGGTCGAGGGTTCTGCCACGTCCGGATGGTTCTGCGGCATGCCCGGGACCTATACCGTGTACTTCGCCCTGCAGTTCAGCCGGCCGTTCGTGGGGCACGGCACGTGGCAACGCCTGCATCTCATGCCGGCAGGCGATGAGGCATCGGGCAGCGGCGCGGGCGGCTGGGTGACCTTTGACACGACTAGGCTACCCACGGTCGAGATGAAAGCGTCGCTATCGTGGGTAAGCATCGCCGGCGCGCGAGCCAACCTCGGCGCAGAAGCGACCACCTGGGATATCGAGCACGAACGGCGGGCGACGGCGCAACTATGGCGAGGAGAACTGGGGCGGATACGCGTCGACGGCGGCAGCCCAACACAGTTCTCCATCTTCTATACGGCGCTGTACCATGCGCTGCTCCACCCCAACCTGTACAGCGACGCCAACGGCAGCTATCGAGGGTTCGACGGCCTGGTGCACCGCACCGATGCGGGTCACGCGGAATACGCAACATTTTCGGGTTGGGATATCTACCGCACCCAGATCCCGCTCGTCGCATTGATCGACCCGCGTCGGGCGAGCGACATGGCGCGATCGCTTATCCATGCATCGCAGCAGATGGGATGGCTGCCGAAGTGGCCACTCGTCAACGTCGAGTCGTCAGTCATGGGCGGCGATCCGGCCGATCCGATACTCGCCGGGGCGTACGCTTTCGGCGCTCGCGATTTCGATACACGAGCCGCGCTCACCGCGATGGTCAAGGGCGCTACGCGCGTCGACGGAGCGCCCGGGCAACGCTGGTATGAGGAACGGCCCGGATTAGACGACTATCTCACGCGCGGCTACGTCGTGAACGATCGCGCGACCAACGTGTCGCCTGTCGCCAATGGCGCTTCGCTGACGCTCGAGTATTCGCTTGACGACTTCTCCATCGCCCAGTTCGCGCGCGCGATAGGCGACCAGTCGGCCTATCACACGATGATGGCGCATGCGCAGAGCTGGTCGAACCTCTTCAACACCTCGAGCGGCCTCATCGCGCCGCGCGATGTCGATGGCGCGCTCACCCAGGCACCGATCACGCGTCATGGGCAAAGCGGTTTTCAGGAAGGCAACGCCGTCCAGTACACGTGGATGGTGCCCCATAACCTCGCCTCGCTGATCAACGGCATGGGTGGCAATCAGCGCGCCGCATCGGCGCTCGACATTTTCTTCACGAAACTCGATGCGGGCCCAGGCGAGCCGTACGCGTGGCTGGGCAACGAACCGACGATCGGCAGCCCATGGACCTATCTCTCGGCCGGCGAACCGTGGCGGGCGCAGCGCGTCGTGCGCGATGCGATCACTCAGCTGTGGGGTGACACACCCGATGGCCTTCCCGGGAACGACGACCTCGGCACGATGAGCGCATGGTTTGTGTGGTGCGCGCTTGGTCTGTACCCGCAAAATCCCTCGGTGCCCGTTTTCGATCTCGGCGCCCCGCTCTTCCAACATGCTTCGATCCACGTGCCGAACGGAGCGACAATCGAGATCCTCGCGCCAAACGCTTCAGTGGATAATGCCTACGTGGAGTCGGCCGAGCTCAATGGCAAACCATGGCCCCGGAGTTGGATACGCTTTACACCTGGTGCAGCGATACACCTGAGCTATTCGCTTGGAAACGCCCCGAACACCGGTTGGGCAAGCGCACCCGACGACGCACCGGCATCGTATGCACTCGGTTCCGTCCGGTTTCCAGCTTCAACTCAGGCACAGCTCTCGGCGAGCCCGGCGGAAGTTCGGCTTGCGCCGGGAGGCACTGCGGGGCTGCGTCTGAGCCTCTCGAATGCCGAAAATTCGCATCCTGTGGTCGCGGCCGCACGTGCGCGTATGCCCCTTCCCGATGGCCTGGAGCTGAGCGCACTCAGTTACGGGGTAGCCGCCGACGCGGGTGGCACGAGTGCTGTCGACCTCACGCTCAGTGCTAGCCGGCAAATAAACCCTGGACTTTACAACGTGTCACTCGAGGCGAGCACAGGCGAGGGCGCGGTTCTCCCAAACCTGCAATGGGTCGTACGTGTGGCTCGACCGGGCCAGCGCATGCCGCTTGCCTACGTGGCCAACTACTTCGACAACACGATCACACCGGTCGATCCGCGCACGCACGCGTTCGGCGTGCCCATATCCGTCGGCGCCAATCCGCGCGACTTGGCGCTCAGTCCGGACGGACGCCAGATCTACGTCTCCGACCAAGGTGGGCAAGCCGTCAGCGTCGTTGACGCCGGGTCGGGCTCGGTGACCGCCACGGTGGCGCTTGCCGGATCGCCGTGGGGCATCGGCGTGACGCCGGACGGCAAGACGATCTGGGTCTCGCTGACGAGCGTCAATATGGTCCAGCCGATCGACGCAACCACGCTGCTTGCCGGCAAGCCGGTGCCTGTGGGAGATGAACCCGGGGGCCTTGCGATTGCACCGAATGGAGCGATGCTGCTCGTCGCGGATCTGCGCTCCAACGACGTGACGCCGGTTGATCTGCAGACCAAGACGGCGGGTGAACCGATTCCGGTGGGCGCTCACCCGCGCAGCGTCGCCATCTCGCGCGACGGCGGCACAGCATATGTGACCAACTCGGGTGCTGATTCGGTGACGGTCGTCGACCTGGCGACCCGCAAGCCAATTCGTGACATCACGGTCGGCATCGCGCCGCGAGGACTCGCCTTCTCAGGCGATGGGAAGTGGTTGTACGTCACCGACTTCGCGAGCGACGCAGTGACGCCGATCGAGCTCGCCACGCAAATCGCGCATGCTGCTATCCCGGTTGGGCTGGGCCCGGTTGCGCTTCTTATCGATACGAGCGGGTTGACGGCGCTGGTCGTGAACTCGGGCGACAATGACTGCGTTCCCCTCGATCTGAGCACGAACCGGGTGGGCACACGGATCCCGCTCGGTAACCGTCCGATCGCTATAGGCCGCTAAACACCCGTCGACTGGCGGCGAAAGCGCCGCTCCGCCTCGCGGCGCAGGGCGGGCAGCAATAGCAAGCGGATCAGCACAATGCCGGCCCGGAATGTGCGCCAGTAGCGCAGGAACTTCGCGCGCGCGATGTCGTCGGTGGCGACTGCGCGCGTCTCGGTCGCAAAGCGCGTGAGTGCCGGTGCGAGCGTTTGCGCTTCGAGCGTCCAAGCTATTTTCACGAGATCCGGCTCGGTGAACGATGCAAACCGCTCGGCGGGGACCGATCTGAACATAACGTCTGCCTGCCACGGCTGGCAGACCGCTCCGGCGATGAAAAGTCGGTCGGATTCGTCGGCGAGCGGCACCCAGCCGATGGCCCGCATGTCGGCCACGAGCCCCGCCCCACGCCATCGAGCGCCGCGCTTTGCGCCTAGCGCGCGCTCGCGCAGCCAGAAGATCAACCGCACGATTCTTATCGATTGGATGTCGAAGCCGCGCGCGACCTTGAACACGATTTGGGCCGGCGCCGCGATCGTGACTTCGTGACGTTCGCGCACGTCAGGCACGGGGATGTAGCGATCGAGCGGGACCGTCACGTGTCCTTCGCCATACTGGTCATCTTATTTCGTGATCCACGCGGGCCGTGGGTGGCGCAAGGGGTTGCCCCGGCCGATCAGGCGCGCGTTTGTGTTCGGCGAGGCGACAACGAATGATCCTTCCTCATCGTTCGTGTAGACAGCGATTATGCCGCTGAGCGCAACCGCCCGGGCCTGCGCGTAGCCCACCTCGTCTGCAGGGAACAGGTAGCGCCCGAAATGCAGCACGGTGACGTTGAAGAATAAGGCCATGAGGATCGAACAACCCAAAGCGTAACGTGCGAGCACTGGTCGGCGCCCGATCGCGACGACGGCGCCGATGGCGATGAGCGTGACGAGCGGTACCGTCCAGTGCGTCCCCGCCCGGGCCAATGGAAAGGCCCATGGGCCGTTGAGCGTGATCTCCGCGACCAACGGCGTGGCGAGGAGGATCCTCCACCCAAGCGTCAGCGGCGCGAATGCGAATGGCGCGAGAACCTCAACCAAAAACGCAAGATCTTGTCGCCAGGTGGGCACGCTCAGGGTATAGGCAGGTGCGGCCGGATTGTAACCGAGAGCGTGCACGATGCCATAGTAGCCTGCGGCGTTGAGGATGGCGAGGATCGCCACGGCGATGCCCAGTCTGCGATCGTACCAGATGGCGCCGGCGATGGCGAACCACGCCAGAAACCATATCTCGTCCTCCTTGACGCCCATCAGGAGCTGCGCGAGGATGAGCGTCCACACGAGCGACCGGCGCTGCGCGGCCAGTGCCAGCGAGAAGGCGAGCAGCGGCACAAAAACGTTCTCCGAGAAATCCATGTACGCCCAGCCCTGAGCGGACGGCATGACGAGGTAGGCCAGCGCCACGAGCTGGGCGGGGATGCACGCAAGGCCGATGCCCCGGGCGAACAGGTAGAGGGGCACTGCGGCGCAGGCGATGGCAACGACCTGGACGACGAGCAAGGTCTCCGGGCGCGGAAACGCCGCGACGAGTGGCGTCAACGCGAGCAAGGCCCACGAATCGTGCACGGCAAGATGCGGCTTAAGCTCCACCCAATTGAAGGTCGAACCGTGCTGGGCGAAGTTGACCAGACTCTGCATGAAGATGCCCACGTCCATGCCGTAGCGTAGGGCGTGCAGCTTGTTGAGATCCAAGAAGATGTACACGGCGATGAAGACGACGACGCCCATCACGACATAGTGCATCTCGGATATCTTACCGGCGGGCATCAGCGATCGGCGCCGAGCAGCCCTTGGTCTTGCAACTCGCGCGCTTTGCGGACCACATCCCCGTCGCCGATCGATCCGGCCGCCACGGCGCTCACAAATGCTGCGATCGCGCGCGCACGCATGCGGAACAGCGCGTCGGCGACCTTTTGCGCAACCTCGTCAAGCGCCTCAAGCTCCTCGCGCACATACGTGCCTTCGGCCTCGTCCTCGCGCTGTCCGACGACGAGCGCACCGATCACGTGTCCGCTCAGCGCCATGGGGAAGGCATGGCCGGAGCGCCCCAGCGCACTTGCCTGCCCGGTGAGCTGAGCGAGGTCAGCGCGCTGGGCCTCTGCGCGAAGCGTGACAAATGCGCGATCGTCGTAGCCGATCGCATCGACAAATCCATCGCCGCTGGATCGTTTGATCGCGATATAGTTCCCGTTGTCCTCGTGGTAGACAGCTGCCCGGCTCGCACCCAGAGTGAACAAGAGCTCAGACATCAGGTCGCCTAAGAGGGCGGCGCTCGATTTATAGAACGGGGTCCCTCGCGCGAATTTCCGCAACGACGTGACCCGCTCGCTTTCGCGGCGATAGACCAATCGGCGCGCCCAGTCACCGAAGATCCGGTCGAACGTGTTGAAGAGCAAGACGATCACGAAGGCGATCACCACTTCTGCCTGCCATGACATGTCCCTCATCGACTGTTTCAACAAGGTCTCCGACGCCGCGATCAATCCGGTCACGAGCGCCGTCATGAAGGCGAGCACGAGCGCGCGGCTGAGCACGACCCGGACGTCGACCACCTTCAGCCACGGGATGGTGATGGCGAATCCGATCGGGATGAGGACGAGCGTGAACCACGAGTTGTCGAAACCGGGTGACCGTCCGTGGCTCAGGCTGTGGTAGGCGGACCACATGACGCCGAACAGACCGACCGTGGTCATCGCGAGAATGACGACGGCGTTGCGCCGCGCGGTTCCGGCCTGTGACCAGAACGCGCCCATGGCGAGCACGGCCAGCGGTGCGATGATGAAGCCGATCACAATCGTGACTGAGAACGCGAACTGCGCGAAGATATCGAACCAGCTCGGCAGGTCCACGCCGAACAGCACGGGGAGCAGCGTGCCGCCCAGATCGGCGCCGAGCGAGATGAGCAGGAGCGCGATCACGATGATGCGTGTGGTCTTGACGACCTGCTCGACCGGATGAGCGGTCAACGCCCTGCAGGCGACCGCCTCGGCCAGGCCATACAGCGAATACAAAGAGATCACGGTGAGCAGCGACGTGATCGCGGCGACGAGGAGCATCGCCCAAGCCGGTAAGATGCCGTACGGGTTAAGCAACGGCGACGCGAACGTGGCGAGGAAGAGCCCAAGCCAGAACGATGGGCGATCCCTGCCCCACCAGAGCACGATCAGACCGACGAACGCGAAGAGCACCGCGGCGAAGGCGAGCATCGTGTGGCGTAGAGCCGAGATCGGCCACTCGACGACGGGTGCAGAGATGCTGCGCCCATTTTCTTCGACGGGAACCCGATCGGTCGTGGCCGGCACGACGCAGCGATTGAGCATGACGTGCACGCGCTCGGTGAAATCGGGGATACGGTCGTAGAGGATGCGGCCGGGCAGGCCCGGTCGGTACGAATAGCCGGTGGATGCAGGCACAAACGTCAGACCGAGCAACGTCAGGATGACGACGCTTGTGATGAACGCGATCCCGGTGCGCAGGGAGCTGGACAACGCCTAACTCTTCGGCGCCGGCGTCGGGCTCAGGCTTCGCTTGGGCGCCCCGTGCTGGCTGGTCCGCTGGCCCATCTGCTGCCGCTGCGACGGTTTTGGTTTCTTGTCCAGCTTCTTCTGGGGTTTCGCCGGATCTTGGCGCGGCGTATTGCTGTTGGCGCTGCCCGCCTCGGGCGGCGGTTGCGGAGACTCGTAGTCGGTCGTCTGCAGGATGTTGGCGATGATCGCAGGCGCACCGACGTCGACACGCTGCTGGCCGATGCGGGCGGGCGGTATCGCGATCTCGGCGACGATCGTCGCGGCGGCTGTCGTGGGCGACCCGTGGCGCAGAGCATCGAGCTTGCGTTTGACCACGGTCTGCTCAGGATCGAGCTTGAGCGCTTGCGTGTAGGCCTCGATCGCCTTTTCGGTCTCGCCGGCTGCAGCGTAGGCGTCTCCCATGAGCGCGTACGGCACGTACGACTGCGGCGTGAGCTTGGCAGCCTGGGTCTCGTCCGCGATCGCCCCGTCGTAGTCGCGCAGACTCAAACGAGCTTCGCCGCGAGTCTGGTAGGCGAACGAGCTCGAGGTATCGAGCTTGATGGCGGAACTCTCATCGTCGATCGCGTGTCGCAGGTCATCCTCGGACGACACCTTGAGTCCGAGACGCACGTAGGACGCGCCGCGACGTTGATAGGCCGCTCCGTCGCTGGCATCGAGTGCGATGGCGTGCGTGTCGTCGTCGATCGCAGCGCTATAGTCGCCCAAGAAGTACTCCGCCCCGGCGCGGATCCGGTAGGCGAAGCCATCTTGCTCGATGGCCAGTGCCGCGGTCTCATCCTTGACCGCCGCGTCGTACAAGTCGGTGAGATACTCGTCGTAGCCGCGCTGCCGCAAAGCAAAAGCGTCCTTCGGGTCGATCGCCAGCGCCGCCGTCGCGTCCACGATCGCGCCCTTGCTGTCGTCCGCTCCGGATTTGGCGGCGGCTCTCGTGCCGAGCGCATAGGCGCTGCTCGGATCAAGCCTGAGTGCGGTCGTCTCATCCTCGATCGCAGCCGTGTAGTCGCCAAGCTCCCGGCGGGCCTCACCGAGGTGCCGCCAGGCATAGGCATACTTAGGGTCGAGCACGGTCGCCGCGGACAGATCCTTCGCCGCCTGTTGATATTCACTCAACTGGATGTAGGCTTCTCCGCGTTGAGCGAGCGCGAAGACGTCTTTGGGGTCGATCAAAAGCGCGGAGGTCTCGTCCTCCACCGCGCCTTTGAAATCGCCGAGCGACGTTTTGGCGGCGCCGCGCGTCTCGAGCGCATAGACGTTGTTGGGTTCGAGCTTCAATGCCGCGTCTTCGTCGGCGATCGCCGCTGTGTACTCGTCCAGCTGGCGCAGAGCTTCCCCGCGGTGGCGCAGTGCGTATGCATTGCCGGGCTCGATGACAAGCGACGCGGTCTCGTCGGCAACCGCCCCTTGGTAGTCGCCCGTCTGGAGACGGTCTTCGCCGCGCAGGCGCAAGGCATAGGCGTCATGCGGATCGATGGCCAGCGCTGCGGTCTCGTCGGCGATAGCAGCCGTGTGGTTGCCAAGCGACGACTCGGCTGATGCACGCGTCGTCAGCGCGTAGGTGTTCTTGGGCTCGATCGCGAGCGCTGCGGTCTCGTCTGCGATGGCCCCCGCGTAGTCGCCAAGCTGGCGGCGATCTTCCCCACGCTGGCGCAATGCGAATGCGCTCTTCGGATCGAGCGCGAGCGCCGCATTGTCATCGGCGAGCGCACCTTTGTAGTCGCCGAGCGATGACTTGGCCGCTGCACGCGTGCTGAGCGCATAGGCGCTTTTCGGTTCAAGAGCGAGCGCTGCGGTCGCGTCCGCGATAGCCCCTGTGTAATCGCCGAGCTCGCGCTTGGCCTCGGCTCGATGCCGCAGTGCGAACGCATCGTCCGGATCGAGCGCGAGTGCAGCGCAGTCGTCCGCGATGGCGCCTTTGTAGTCGCCGAGCATGAGCTTGATCTCGCCACGCTCGGCCAGCGCAAAGTTGTTCTTAGGAGCGAGCGCGAGCGACGCATCTTCGTCGGCGAGCGCCGCGGTGTAATCGCCGATGTCTGCGTAGGCCGCTCCCCGGATGCGCAGCGCGTACGCGCTCTTCGGCTCGAGGGCCAACGCCGCCGTCTCGTCCGCGATGGCGCCTTTGTCGTCGTCGAGCCAGTAGCGGTCGTCGCCGCGTTCGCGCAGCGCATAGGCATCTTTCGGGTCGATGGCCAGGGCCGCGGTGGCGTCGGCGATCGCGCCCGAGTAATCACTGAGCTCGGATTTCGCCGAAGCGCGTGTCTCGAGCGCGTACGTGCTCTTGGCATCGAGGGCGAGCGACGCGTTGTCATCGGCGATCGCGCCTTTGTCGTCGCCCAACAGCCGGCGTGCCTCTGCGCGATGGCGTATCGCGTAGGCGTCGTGAGGATCGATGGCCAGTGCCGCGCTGAAGTCCGCCACCGATCCCTTATAGTCGTCGAGTTCGAGGCGGATCTCGCCGCGCTGCACGAGCGCGAACGTGTCCTTAGGATCGATGGCCAGTGCCGCGTTTTCGTCCGCCAGCGCGCTCTGGTAGTCGCCAAGCTCGGAGCGGGCAGCGCCGCGCAGACGAAGAGCAACGATGTCCTTCGGGTTTGCCGCGAGCGCCGTCGTCGCCGCTTGGATCAGCTCTTGATACTTGTCCTGATCGTAGAGCTTGCCCAGCTGCTGGTCGATAGAGGGAAGCGCAGTGCTCGCATGCCCGGCCGCGAGGCAGGTCACACCGACGGCCGCGCATATAGCGACGACCCTAGAGAGGAAGGGCTTCTCGTGGGACATGCGGCACCACCAGCCTGTCGAGTATTTGCGCCTGGGCAGAAGACCCCAAGCGTGTTCGCGGCTTGGCAGCACCCATCCCGTTCTCGGAGGCGATAGCGTGAAGCGTTTGATGGCCGCATCTCTTGCCGCGTGCGTGCTCTTCGCGGCGAACGCGAGCGCGCGCGCCGGCGTCGACGCGACGCCGGCCGCTGCACCGTCCACGACGCCGGCCGTGGCACCGTCTGTGGCACCAGCGGCATCTGCGGGTTCCAGTGCCTCGCCCAGCGCGCCGGCCGCGCCGCTCTCGGTGGTCATGGACCGATACGTGAGCGCGCTCGGCGGACGCAAGCTCCTCGGCTCGATCAAGAACCAGGTCTCCGTCTATACGTTCACGCTGTTGGGGCGCGTCTTGGTCGTGCGCACCACCACCAAAGAGCCATGTTATTATCTCCAGGTGACCCAAGCCGAAGGCGGCACCAGTAAGATCAGCGTCGGGTTCGACGGGAAAACTGCCTGGTCGCAGGGGCCGGATGGCGTCACCCAGGTGCTGACCGGCGAGAAACGTGCGGCCGTGATCTCCGACGCTGCTGGAGGCAACGACTCCGAGATATTTCCCGCCCGCTGGCCAACCACGGTCTCTCTCAAGCCTCCGGAGACCCATGGCGATAAGACGTACGTCGTGCTCGACATCACACCGAAGGGTGGCCTCAGCCACGACGTGTTCCTCGACCCGCAGACCTACCAGCCCATGATCGAGCGGTCGGTCGACTCTAGCGCCACCTCCATCTCGGTCGTCAACGAGCTCGGTAAAGGCCCGCTGGGCGAGCTGCAAGCGCAGAGCATCACGACGACGAGGTCGGATGGATTCCCGCAAGTGACGGCCACGCTGCAATTCGTGCGCGATAATGGCGACATCAGCGACACGATCTTCGCGCCACCCCTCGGCAAGGGCGGGGTAACCATCTAGGGCGGGAGGTTCGGGCGGGCGAGTACGGTAAAAACGCAGATGTGAGCACAACGACGACCGATCTGCCCTCCCTGCGCCACACCGCTGCCCACCTGCTGGCGCATGCTGTCGTCGATCTTTTCGGCGATGATGTCCAGCTCGCCATCGGTCCCGCGATCGATAACGGCTTCTATTACGACTTCCTCAAGACGACGCCGTTCGTACCTGAAGACCTGCCGCGCATCGAAGCGCGCATGCGCGAGCTCGTTGCGCAAGATCTTGCTATGACGGGCGCGCCGATCGAGAGAGCCGCGGCTGAAGCCTATTACACCAAGCGCCACCAGCCGTTCAAGCTCGATATCCTGCACGGCATACCAGAGGGCGAGCCGCTCACTATGTACACGATCGGCGGCTTCACCGACTTGTGCCGCGGCGGACATGTGGAATCGAGCAAGCGCGTCGGCGCGGTGAAGCTGCTGACGATCGCCGGCGCGTACTGGCGTGGGGACGAGCATAACCCCATGCTGCAGCGCATCTACGGCACCGCCTTTCCCACCCAGGCGGAGCTCGACGCGTACCTCGAGCAGCTCAAAGAAGCAGAGCGCCGCGACCATCGCAAGATCGGTAAAGAGCTCGACCTCTTCTCGATCGAGGAGGAGGCTGGTCCCGGGCTTATCTTCTGGCATCCCAAAGGCGGGCGGGTGCGCGAGGTCATCGAGGACTTCATCCGCGGCGAGTTGCGCCGGCGCGGGTACGAACCCGTGCATACGCCTCACGTCGTGCGCGAGGACGTGTTCAAGACGTCTGGGCACTTGCAGACGTTCGCCGAGAACATGTTCGGTCCGCTCGAGCTCGACAAGGAGCGCTACCGGATCAAACCCATGAATTGCCCTGGCCACATCTTGATCTACAAGTCGCGGCCGCGATCCTATCGCGAGCTGCCGCTGCGCTTGGCCGAGTTCGGGACCGTTTATCGCAACGAGCGCTCAGGAACGCTCCACGGATTGCTGCGGGTCCGCATGATCACTATGGACGACGCGCATCTGTTCTGCACGCCCGAGCAGCTCCAGCCCGAGTTCGAGAACACGGTCGATGCGGCGCTGACGGTGCTACGTGCGTTCAAGTTCGATGACTACAAGATGTTCGTCTCGACGAAGCCGCCGAACGCTCTGGGCGATGACGCCCTGTGGGAGCGCGCGACAAATGCCATCAAAGCGGCGTGCGATCATGCCGGTCTGGCCTATGAGATCGACGAGGGCGGTGGGGCGTTCTACGGCCCTAAGCTCGACATCAAGGTACGCGATGCGATCGGCCGCGAGTGGCAGCTCTCCACCGTGCAGGTCGATTTCAACCTGCCCGAGCGTTTCCAGCTGAGCTATGTCGGACCCGACGGCCAAGAGCACCGGCCCGTCATGATCCATCGCGCGTTGTGCGGCTCGCTGGAGCGGTTCATGGGCGTGCTCATCGAGCACTATGCTGGTGCCTTCCCGACCTGGCTCGCGCCTGTGCAAGCGGTGGTGCTGCCCATCACGGACGGGCAGTTCGAGTATGCGCGCTCGATCGCGGCGCAGCTCGCAGACTCAGGCGTGCGGGTGGAGATCGACGAGTCCAACGAGCGTCTTCAGAAGAAGATCCGCAACCAGCAGATGCTCAAGGTGCCGTACATGCTCGTCGTGGGCAAGAGCGAGGCCGCCGACAAGACCGTCAACGTGCGCTCGCGCTCGGGCGAGCAGCAGACGATGTCGCCGGAGCAGTTCCTCGCAAGCGTCCAGAACGAAATCGCAGCACGCATCTAGCAGGTGACGAGGCCCGGCTTGTGCGCCCCAGCCCTCGCATCGTCGACGTTGTATCGGGCGCTAGAGCTGGTTAGCCTTGGTGAGGTCGGCGCACGAGACGTACTTGGCGATATCGGCAGCCGATTCGTGGACGTTCACAGCGAGCGTGCCATTGGTCAGCGTGGCGAGCGGGGCGCTCACGACCGTGACCGACTTGCCCAGCACGACGTCTGACAATGGATACTTCACTGCCCCCAGTTTCGAGCACGGCCCCACGTGGACGTGGGCTGGCTGCTTGCCGGTCGTGTTCTCTCCGTTAAGCGAGATCGTGACGGTGGTCGTGCCGCCTGTTCCGACGAGCGTCACTTTGCCGTTCTCACCTGACCCGTTTTGCGCCTTGAGCGCGTAGCTCGCGGTGTGCGGCGCCATCTTCGCCACGCTGCTGACCATCGAACCGGCCGCGCCGGCCGCTCCCGCTGCCGCGGTGGCCATAGCGTGCGCGGCACCGGCCGCCGCAGTCGCCATCGCGCCGACGGGATTCGTGGTGCCCGCGGGCGTGGGTGAGCTCTGCGAGCTCGACTGGCTATTGCCCGAGCATGCGGCAAGACCCACGATCGTGACCGCTGCGAAAAGGACTCGAATCTTCATGCGCAATCCCCCCTTACGCGTTGCCCGTTGCCGACGGCGGGTCTTCTTTCCTACGAGGTAGGGTGACCACCCTGTCTAACCATACTAGAATGTGTCAAGCCAAGGCCATGCATCGTGCGTCTGCTCGGCATTGAGACGTCCTGCGACGACACCGCCGCGGCGGTGGTCGTGGACGGCTACACGGTCGAGAGCAACGTGCTGGCGAGCCAAGACGAGTTCCACCGCGAGTATGGCGGGATCGTGCCCGAGATCGCAAGTCGCAAGCACGCGGAGACGATCAACGCGGTCATCGATCTCGCGCTGCGCAATGCACACCGTCATTTCGACGAGCTCGACGGGATCGCCGTGACGTGCGGACCTGGACTGCCCGGCAGCCTCGTCGTCGGCGTGGCCGCGGCACAGGCTGCCGCCATCGCCTGTGGTCTTCCCGCCTATGCCGTCAATCATCTGCACGGTCATCTCTTCGCCAACTACCTCGAGAACCCGCAACGCCCGGCGTATGCGGCGCCATCAACGCCGCTTTTGTGCCTAGTCGTCTCCGGTGGTCACACGGATCTCATCGTGGTGGAGACGCCAAGCCAACATCGCGTCATCGGACGCACGCTCGACGACGCGGCAGGCGAAGCCTTCGACAAAGTGGCGAGGCTGCTCGGACTGGGATTCCCGGGTGGGCCCGTGCTCGACAAGCTCGCGCGATCAGGCGATCCGCGCGCGTTTGACTTTCCGCGCGGCCTGGTGCGCGACGGCTCGTACAACTTCAGCTTCTCCGGCCTGAAGACCGCCGTGCGCTACCACCTCGACGCCCACCCCGAACACGTTGCAGAGCGGCTGGCCGACGTCGCAGCGAGCTTTCAAGCCGCCGTCGTCGATGCGCTCTGCGAGAAGACGCTGCGCGCAGCGCGCGATCTCAGGATGTCGACGATCGCGCTCGCCGGTGGCGTTGCGGCCAACTCCTCGCTGCGCAGCGAGCTAAAGCGGCGCGCCAGCCGTGACGGCATCGATGTGTTGGTGCCGCCACCTGCGTATTGCACGGACAACGCGGCGATGATCGCCGCGGCTGCCTTTTATCGCGGCGATCGTGCTCGCGTGCGGCCCGAGGACTTGCGGATCGACCCGAACTTCGCATGGTGAAAGCAGAACGGACCTGAAGGTCCGTTGCTTCAAAGCGTCGTTGCTCATGAACGGACCTAAAGGTCCGTTGCTTCGAAGGTCCGTTGCTACAAGATCATTCGCCGGGGCGGAGGATCTTGAGGAAGTTCGTGCGCCCTTGCACGCCAAGCGGCGTGCCGCCGACCAGGACGACCGCCTGCCCCTTCTCCACCGCGTCGAGGTCCAGCAGCCGCTCCTCGACCGCTGCGATGAGGTCGTCCGTGCTGCGCCCGAAATCGAGCACGCAAGGCTGCACCGCCCAATCGAGCGAGAGCCGGCGCGCGATCACTTCGTCGGGGACGAATGCGTACACGGGCACGGTCGGGCGGTCTTTGCTGACGATGCGCGCGGAGAATCCGGTGCGCGAGAACGCCGCGATCGCCTGCACGTCGATGGACTCGGTGATCGAGATCGCCGCTTGTGAGATGGCATGCGAGTCGCTGCTGATGACGCGCGAACGCCGCCGGTCGTGCGTGGGCGGAAAGCTGCGTTCGGCCTCGAGCGCGATACGCACCATCGTACTCACCGCCTCCACCGGGTAGGCGCCGGCGGCCGTCTCCCCCGACAGCATGATGCAGTCCGTGCCGTCTATGATCGCGTTAGCGACATCTGAGGCCTCGGCACGCGTCGGACGCGGGCTGCGCATCATCGACTCGAGCATCTGTGTGGCGGTGATGACCGGGATGAGGTGCGCGCGGGCGCGCGTGATGATCTGCTTCTGCAGCGTGGGCACGCGTTCCGGCGGCATCTCCACGCCGAGGTCGCCACGGGCGACCATGACCGCGTCGGCGATGTCGAGGATCTCCTCCAGATGGTCGATCGCCTCGGGTTTCTCGATCTTTGCGATGACGGGCGTATCACCGCCGGCCGCTTTAACGGCGGCTTTCGCATCCAGCACGTCTTGTGCTTTGCGCACGAATGACAGCGCTACGAAATCCGCACCCCCGCGGACGGCAAGTCGGAGATCGTCGCGGTCCTTATCGGTAAGCGACGGCGACGACACGGCGACCCCCGGCAGATTCATCCCTTTGCTCTCGCCGAGCTCGCCACCGTTGACGACGACCGTCGAGACGGTCGAATCCGTCGTTTTGGTGACCTTGAGCTCGAGGCGACCATCGTCGAGCAAAATGCGATCGCCGGCTTTGACGTCTTTGGGCAGCAGTGCGTAGGTCGTAGAGACGCGCTCCGCGTTGCCGAGGAGCGCCGCAGTCGTGATCTCAAACGGCATGCCGGCCGCAAGTACGACGGGTCTATGCCCCTCGAGCTGGCCGATGCGCAGCTTGGGCCCTTGAAGATCGGCGATGACGCCAACGGCGCAGCCGCGGCGCTTCTCGGCATCGCGCACCATCGCGATGCGGGCCTTGAACTCATCGTGACTGGCGTGCGACATGTTGATGCGAAAGACGTTGACGCCGGCGTCGATGAGTTGGCCGACGAGTTCGGGGCTGCTGCTCGAAGGCCCGATCGTGGCGATGATCTTGGTGCGCCGAAAGACGCTCATACGCGGCTCCTCGCGCTCAGCCAACACGCCAGCCCCTCACGGACTACCTCGCGCTCGACCGCATGCAGCCGTTCGAGCGCCGCCTCCTCGTCCTCGTGCGGGAAGAGCCGCATCGGCTTGCGCGCCAAGAGCGGGCCACGATCCACGTGGCGGGTGATCTCGATGAGGCTCGCGCCCGTGCACGACACCTTGGCAGCGAGCGCGTCGTGCAGCGCCCGTGCGCCGCGGAACACCGGCGTCTGCGTGCCGTCGGGAAACGTGACCATATCCGCGCTCGGATCCTCAGGCAGATATGCCGGATGGAGGTTGAGCACGCCATCGAACCCCGCGTCGAGGAACTCCTGGGCGAGCACATGCATCCAGCCGAGCAGGAGCACGAGCCGTGCGCCGCTGTCGCGCACGACGCCTGCCAGGCGCAGCGCGTACGACGCTCGATCCTCCGCCTGCTTGTCGAAGCGCATCACGACGGTGGGGATGCCGGCGCGTCTCGCGCGTTCCAGCGCGAGGACCGCGGGTCTGCTCGACACCACGAGTTTGACGTCGAGCGGCAGCACGCCACTGCGCACCGTGTCGAGCACCGCTTGCAGATTGGTGCCGCTGCCTGACACAAAAATCGCCGTTGGCACCGGCGGCTGCTGTCGCTTTGGTCGTGCCGCGGCGCTCATCTCAACTGCCACCGATGATCACGCTCGGTCCACAGGCGTGACGCGGTTCGACCTCTCCCACGATGGCCACCACGTTATGCGCTCCCTCGATCGGGGTCGCCGCGAGCGCATCGCGGGCGGCGGCAAGCGCGCGTTCGGCGCGTTCTCGCGAAACGACGATGCAGAACCCGACGCCCATGTTGAAGGCGCGGTATGCCTCGTCGGGCGTGAGCCTGGCTTCGCGCACGATCAATTCGGCGATCGCCGGCACGCGCCAGCGCGACGAGTCGAAGCGAGCGGCGAGATGGTCGGGCAGAGCGCGAGGGACGTTGTCGATGAGACCGCCGCCCGTGATGTGCGCCATGCTCTTGACCGCGACGCCTGCCCGCTGCATGGCGCGCACGTGCGACAGGTAGCAGGGATGGATGGCGAGCAGCGCGTCGCCGATCGATCGAGCGTCGCCAGGCGCGACCGGATCGCCCCAGCGTGTTTGCGGCAGCGTGGCGCGCGCAAGCGAGTAGCCGTTTGTGTGCAACCCATTGGCGGGCAAGCCGATAATGGCATCGCCGGCCACCACGTTCGAGACGTCAAGCAGCGCGGATCGTTCGAGCGCACCGACGATCGTCCCGGCCAGATCGAAATGCGGCGGCGTGTAGACGCCTGGCATCTCCGCCGTCTCGCCGCCGAGCATGGCGATACCGCTTGCGTGGCAGGCGTCGGCGATGCCGCGGACGACATCTGCCGCAGCATCGGGATCGAGCTTGCCCATGGCGAGATAGTCGAGGAAGAACAGCGGCTGCGCGTTCGAGCACAAAAGATCGTTAATGCAATGGTTGACGAGATCCGCACCGATCGTGCCGTAGCGTCGCAGGGCTGCGGCGACGAGCACTTTTGTGCCCACGCCGTCGGTTGAGGCCACGAGCACGGGCTCTGTGAAGCCTTGCAGCGCGAAGCACCCGCTGAAGCCGCCGATGCCCTTGAGCACCCGCGGATCAGGATGGCGCTCGAGAATCGCTCGATAGCGCTCGACCGTCTCGTTTGCGGCGTCGATGTCGACGCCCGCGGCGCCATATGCATCGGTCATATATATGTGCGTCGTTTGTCGCCTGCGCGCGCCCTCCCTATGCTCGACCCAAGGTCGCTGTGTTGGGTTTGTAGAAATGGCCCGCGTTAACGATTCTCCTCACAGTCAAGAGAAAGGTACATGTCCGGCATGAAGGTTGTTGTGCGGGCGGAACGCCCTGTGCGCGTGAAGGCAGACGCGATCGCCATTGGTCTGTTCTCTGACGGCAATCCATCCGCGAGTTTCACGCAACTCAACACGGCGCTCGGCGGCGTGCTCGCCGACATGCGCCAGCGGGGTGAGATCCGCGGACGCGAGCGCGAAGTCTCGGTGCTGCCCGGCGGACGGCGGGTCGCGGCCAAGCGGGTCATCATCATCGGTTTGGGAGAGCGGGCCAACCTGCATCCCTCATCGTTCGCACGTTTCGCCGGCCTGGCGGTGCGCGCCGCAGCCACGCGCACGCTAAGCAGCGTCGCCATCGCCCTGCCCGAGCCACTGCCGTTTGCCGCCGATGCCGCCGTCGAAAACGCCGCTGAGGGCGCGGTTATGGCCACGTTCAATCCAGCGCCGTACCGCAGCAAACCGAACGGCAAGCCCGATGCGGTCAGCACTGTGACCCTCGTGGTCGAAAAGGCGGCTGCGGTCAAATCGCTGCAACAAGCTGCCGACCGCGGTGTCATCCTGGGGAACGCGGCCAACCAGGTCCGCGAGATGGTCAACCTGCCGTCCAACGATATGACGCCGACGCACTTGGCACAGCGTGCGAAAGATTTCGCAAAGAAGCATGGATTGAAGGTCACGGTCCTCGACCGCGCGGAGATGAAGCGGCTCGGCATGGGTTCCATGTTGTCGGTCGCGGCGGGTGCGGAGCAGCCGCCGAAAGTGATCGTGCTCGAATACCGCGGCGATAAGAGTTCGAAGACCACGCTTGGGCTCATCGGCAAGGGCATCACTTTCGACACGGGCGGCATATCGCTCAAACCTGCGCTCGACATGGACGCCATGAAGGGCGATATGGCCGGAGGCGCGACCGTCATCGGCGCCATGGGCGCCATCGCGCAGCTCAAGCCCAAGGCCAATGTCATCGGCATCGTCATGGCGACCGACAACATGCCGTCGAGCAAGGCCACGAAGCCCGGCGACATCGTCAGGGCTATGAACGGCAAGACGATCGAGATCACCAACACCGACGCTGAGGGCCGCTTGGTCCTCGCTGACGGCCTGTGCTACGCGAGAAAGCTCGGGGCCACCCACCTGGTCGACATCGCCACGCTCACCGGAGCGGCGGTCGTGGCGCTCGGCAACACGACGACCGGCGTCATGGCCAACGACCGGCAATTCGTCGACCTCTTCCACGAGGCCACTGCTCCCTATGGCGAACGCTACTGGGAGCTGCCGCTCTTCCCAGAATACGCCGACCTCATCAAGAGCTCCATCGCCGACATGAAGAACTCGGGCGGGCGAGCGGCAGGCACGATCTACGGGGCCATGTTCCTCAAGGAGTACGTCGAGGACGCGCCGTGGATCCACCTCGACATCGCCGGCACGTCATGGACGGATTCCGATGCTGCGCACATCGCCAAGGGCCCGACGGCGGTAGCTATGCGGCCGCTCGTCAAGCTCGCCGAACTTGTCTCGGGCAAGGGTCTGCACGCCAAAGCCGACGAGGCTGCCTATCAGCGCCTCACGCCATCGGTCACCTTATCCTCGCACAACGGGGTGGCGACAGGCTCCCGCCGCCGCAAGTAGCGTCAAGGGCGCGACCGCTTCGGTCGCGCCCTTTCTGATAACGAGGCGTCGAGGGTGGTGATCAGCCCGCGACCTTTTCGGGTTCGCGGACCTTCCCTTTGAGCTGCTCGTGGATACCGTCGGGGTAACGCCCGGTGAAGCATCCCATGCAGAAGTCCGTCCGCGGCCGCCCGGTCGAGGCCACGAGCCCTTCTTCACTCAAGTAGCCGAGTGAATCGGCATTGATCGCCTTGCAGATCTCCGGCACGCTGAAGTTGGCAGCGATGAGCTGCTCGTACGTGGCGGTGTCGACCCCCAAGAAGCACGGGTGGCGCATGGGCGGGCAGGTCAGCCGAACGTGGACCTCGCTCGCGCCGCAACGGCGCAGCATGGCGACGAGCTGTCGCGTCGTCGTGCCGCGCACGATCGAGTCATCGACCAGCACGATGCGCTTGCCCTTGAGATTCGCAACCAGCGGGTTGAACTTGAGCTTCACGCCCTGCGAGCGCATGGTCTGATCGGGAGAGATGAAGGTCCGGCCGATGTAGCGGTTCTTGATGAGACCCTCGATATAGGGGAACCCCGATTCGTCGGCATACCCGATCGCGGCCGCGGTGGCACTGTCCGGAACCCCGATGACGACGTCCGCCTCCACCGGGCATTCGCGCGCGATCGCGCGGCCCATCTGATAGCGTGCCAGATACAGCTCGTGGCCGGCGTAGAGCGTGTCGGGCCGCGAGAAATAGATGTACTCGAAGATGCAATTGGCCGGCTTGTGGACCGTCTTCACTTTGCGCGAGCGCAGGCCGCGCTCGTCGATGATGATGACCTCGCCCGGCTCGACCTCGCGCAGCATCTCGGCGCCGACCGTGTTGAGCGCGCACGATTCCGATGCGATCATCCAGCCATCGCCATACCGGCCGATGCACAGCGGACGGACACCCCAGGGATCGCGGAAGCCGAAGAGCTGCCGCTCCGTGGCGAGCACGATCGAGAACGCGCCCACGCACCGTTGCATGAGGTCGGCGATGCGCTCCTCCATGTCGCCGTGCTCCATGAGCGTGAGCAGCTTGGCCATGACGTCCGAGTCCGAATCGGTCGCCTCGGCGACCTGCGGCGGCAGCTGCCGGCGCAGGGCTTCGGTGTTGACGAGGTTGCCGTTGTGCGCCAACGCGAACGTGCCGATCTCGCTCGTCTCGAGCAGCGGTTGCGCGTTGTAGACGACCGACGACCCGGTCGTGGAATAGCGCGTGTGACCGACCGACAGATAGCCCGGCAGCTCGGCGAGCACGTCCTCGGTGAAGATCTGTGAGAGCAAGCCCATCTGCTTGAACACGCGCAGCTCGTTGCCGTCCGAGACGGCGATGCCGGCGCTCTCCTGGCCACGGTGCTGCAATGCGTAGAGTGCGAAATAGGTGGCTCTCGCGACGTCCTCGCCAGGCGCGAAGAAGCCGCATACGCCGCACGCGTCGTGGACGGCGTCTTCGCTCGCGGTCGGCTTCGGGACGTACGTTTCTGGGAGGTCGGCGCGCATCGGCATCATCGCACTTCCACCTTACCGGAAAGGCCGTGGCCTGTCAACGAACTGGCTCCGCACATCGCTCGGCGATGTCGGAACGGTAGCGTATGACGACCCCTTCCGGCAGCAGTTTCTCGTAGCGCGCGGCCGCTTCGTAGGCCCCTTTTCGCGCTTCCGCCAGATCGGCGCCGAGTGCGCACACGGTGAGCACACGCCCGCCGCTTGCGTCGACGACCGCCCCGCGCAGTGTCGAACCGCCCCAAAATCCAACGGTCGACTCGTCCTCAAGCGGGGTGAATGCCGGCAGGCCGTGTACCGCGCGAGACGCCTGTGGATAACCGTCGCTTGTGAGCACCACGCCGACGCACGCGGACGTTGAGAACGTGGGCATCGTAGCTTCGTCGAGCTGACCGGACGCTGCCGCATACAGGAGATCGAACAGGTCCGACTCCAAGCGCGGCAGTACGACTTCGGTCTCCGGATCGCCGAAGCGGGCGTTGAACTCGAGCACCATGGGTCCCCGCGTGGTCATCATGAGACCGGCGTATAGGCACCCCCGGTAGTCGATCCCATCGCGCTTGAGACCCTCGAGCGCCGGCCCGATGACGAGATTCTGGATCCGCTTCAAGCCCAACTCGTCGAGCACGTCGTGCGCCGGTGAGTATGCTCCCATGCCGCCCGTATTGGGCCCGGTGTCACCGTCACCGGCGCGTTTGTAATCGCACGCTCCGGCGAGCGCGACGCAGCGCACTCCATCCAACACCGCCATCACCGACACTTCGCGCCCTTCCAGGCGCTCTTCCATGACGATGCTCGTGCCGCCGCCCGGCAGCTTGCGCTCTCCATACCACTGCGCGAGGATGGGGCGGGCTTCGGCAGCATCGGCGCAGACGACGACGCCCTTGCCCGCGGCGAGGCCGTCCGCCTTGAGCACCACGCCGTCGTCAAAATGCTCGAGCGCTCGCTCGGCGTGGCGCTGATCGTGGACTACCCGGTAGCGTGCGGTCGGGATGCTATGGCGCTCTAAGAAGTGCTTGGCGAACGCCTTGCTCGACTCCAGGCGTGCACCGGCGCGGCTAGGCCCGAACACGGTGATACCGGCTACACGCAATGCATCTGAGACGCCGGCTGCGAGCGCCGCTTCCGGCCCGATCACGGCCAAGTCGATGCGCTCCTCGCTCGCGCGCCGCGCAAGCTCGGGTCCTGTGGTCGGGGTGAGGTCCGGCCAGTTCGTGCCCAGCTGCGCTGTGCCCGCGTTGCCCGGCGCCGAGAAGATGCGCTCGACACGCGGCGACTTCGACAGCTTCCAGGCCAACGCGTGCTCGCGCGCGCCCGAACCGATGATGAGGACGTTCATTCCCATTCGATCGTCGCCGGGGGCTTGCTCGTGATATCGTAGACCACGCGATTGACCTCGGGGATCTCGTTGACGATGCGGGTTGAGATCTTCTGCAGCACGTCGGGCGGCAACCGCGACCAATCGGCCGTCATGCCATCGTCGCTGCTCACCGCGCGGATGGCGACCATGTTGCCGTACGTTCGGAAGTCGCCCATGACGCCGACGCTGCGCAGCGGCGTCAGCACGGCGAAGTACTGCCAGGGATGCTCGGCACTGCCGCGTTCGATCTCTTCGCGCGCGATGGCGTCTGCCCGGCGCACGATGCGCAGGCGCTCTTCGTCGATCGTCCCGAGCACGCGCACCGCAAGGCCTGGTCCGGGGAACGGCTGGCGATTGACGATGTGCCCAGGCAGACCGAGCTCAAGGCCGAGGCGGCGCACCTCGTCCTTGAAGAGCAGCCGCAGCGGTTCGATGAGTTTCAGGTTCATCTCCTCGGGCAGGCCACCGACATTGTGATGCGTCTTGATCTTCGCGCCCGCCTTGCTCTGCGGCGTCTTGCTCTCGATCACGTCCGGGTACAGCGTTCCCTGCACCAGGAACTCGACACCGGGAATGGCATGAGCGTGCTCCTCGAAGATCTCGATGAACTCGCGCCCGATCTTGATGCGTTTTTCTTCCGGGTCCTCGACGCCGGCCAGCTTGTCAAGAAAGCGTTTGCGCGCGTCGACCGCGACGAGGTTGAGATGCACCACGTCGCGGAACGCGCTGACCACGTGTTCGGCCTCGCCTTCACGCAACAGGCCGTGGTCGACGAAGATGCAGGTGAGGCGATCGCCGATCGCCCGCGCGACAAGCGTGGCGGCCACGGCGCTATCGACCCCGCCGGACAGCGCACAGATGGCTTTCGCCCCTCCGAGGCGCAATCGGATGTCTTCCACCGCGCGATCGACAAACGACGACATCTCCCACTGCTGGTGCAGGCCGGCGATCTTGCGCAGGAAGTTGCGCAAAATGGCCCGGCCGTGCTCCGTGTGTCGCACCTCAGGGTGGAACTGCACCCCGAACTGCTTGGCAGCCGGGTTGCCGAACGCGGCGACCGAGCTCGTCTGCGTGTGGGCGAGCTTGATGAAGCCGCGCGGCAGGTCGGTCACGGTGTCACCATGACTCATCCAGACCTGCGAACGGCCCGGCACGTCGAGGAAGAGCAACGATTGCGCGGCGTCGACCGTGACCTCAGCGCGGCCGTACTCGCGGATCGTGCCCGGCAAGACCTTGCCGCCCTGCGCGTAGGCAAGCTCCTGCATCCCGTAGCAGATGCCTAAGATGGGCTTCCCCGACGCCAGGAGCTTGGGATCGACGTGCGGGGCGCCGGGCGCGAGCACGCTGTCGGGGCCGCCCGTGAGGATGAAAGCGGCCGGATTGCGCGCGACGATCTCTTCCCACGGCGCGTCGTACGGGAATATCTCGCAGTAGACCCGCTCTTCGCGCACGCGACGCGCGATGAGCTGCGCGTATTGCGCGCCGAAATCGATGATGGCGACCGTTTCCGACGATGGCGTCTTCACGTGCAGATCTCCGAGAGCCGTCCGCTGTCGCGGGCCAGCACGACTTCTTTGGCGATGCGTTCGCCGACCGACATCTCCGCACCCCAGCGATACGCCGAGTACGGCGTGTACTTGGTGCCCGGCGACCCCGGGATACGCAGGCTGACGTCGTAGACGACGAACGACTTCGGCGGACCCGCTGCGATGACGCACTGCAGCGCGAACGGTCCGATGATGCCCGGCGGCCGCAGCCGGCGTGTGGCAGCCACAAAGCGCTCGCCCATCTCGAAGGCCTGTTCCAGCATGGATTCCGGCAGCGTGGCCGCGAT
The DNA here is from genome assembly GCA_036741695.1 of Vulcanimicrobiota bacterium. Lineage (GTDB taxonomy): Bacteria > Vulcanimicrobiota > Vulcanimicrobiia > Eremiobacterales > Eremiobacteraceae > JAFANK01. The sequence continues at coordinate 32,480 of DAINRU010000010.1, read as the reverse complement.
GTGGCCCGCTTCTTCCATCGAGGCGGCGAACGCGGCGCCGAGCGGCGCTTGGTCTACGGCGAGCAACGAGCGGATGCCGTCGATGTTGGTTTGGCGGCGCGTGTCGGTCCCCAACAGTTCGAGCTCGCCGATGATGGGCGACCAGAAGAAATTCAGGTTGATGGTCGGCCCGAGGATGTACTCCTCGAAGACCGCACGGTCGAGCCCTTCTTGGCTGACCACGCCGCTCGCCAGGTAGTGCGCCGCACGCTTGCGGTACTGTTCGGGATTGGCGGCGAGGAAGAACGCGCGCTCGAAGTTCACGCGCGCATGCTGTGCTTTGACGAGCGTCAACCCGTTGATCTCATCCGGCCCTGCGAGACGGCGCGGATACCGGATCTTCGCTTCCTCGAGCAGCCGGTATTGGTTGTCCGCCTCGTCGCGCTCTTCTGCGCGGAGCAAGCGGCGCGATCCGAACATCGGCACGAGCATGCCGCGTTCGATGTCGTCGTAGGAATGGCGTTCGTGGGCGTAGACCTCAAACGAGCGGTTGGGGATGAAGATGCTGTTCTTCTCCAGCATCGTCTGCTGCACGCTTGTCGCTATGACGTCGGCGAAGTGGTCGACCATTAGCGTCTCGTCGACGCAACCCGTACCGTCGTCACGCCTGCGGAAGGCGTGCGCGTAGGTCTTGTCACGCTTGGGGGCCGTGATCACGAGCGTGCGCAAGCCGGCCCGTTTGGCGCCTAGGCAAACGTCGAGCGCTGAGTGCGAGCCGATGCAGGCGAGCGTGAGGCGAGAAGAATCGTATGCGGCGAGGGCGGCGCTGGGTGACGTCGCCGCTGCCATCAGTTCGCGGGAACCCCGGGACCGGGAACGGCGACGGACTCGCCGTTGGGAGCGGCGCTGCGCTCGAATGTCTTACGGCCCGATTGGTCCAGCACGAGGTCCAAACTGTTGGAGAGCAACGCGTTGCGCAGCTCGCGCGCGATGCGCCGTCCGGTGGACATCGGCTCGTCATAGTTGAGGTACGAATAGGGCGAGCCGTCGATGAAGAGATTGGTGCCGGCGACGATGCGTGCTGAGATCTCCATGAGGAAGAACTCGGACTCGGGCGTGACGATCGATTCAAGGCAGAACGCGCCGAAGAGCCCGCGCTCGCCGCAGATCTCGCGGCTCACACGCACCACGGCCTCGCCCATGTTGAACGCCTCCGCCAGCAGGGACTCGCGCAGGCTAATGGGTTGGTTGCCGATGACGACGTAGGAGGGCGAGATGTCCCAGCCTTCCTGATCGGCCAGCGGGATGCGGCCGAGCGAATCGACGTTGCTCTCGTAGCGCCGATCCATCGACATGATCTCGAGCTTGCCGGTCAGCGGCGAATAGAAATAGTGGATGTACACGGGAACGCCGAGCACGTATTCCTGCATGATGTAGCGCTGCTCGACGAGGTGCGACGCGCGGGCGGTGAAGTCTTCCGGGTTCTTGACGAAGAGATATCCTTTGCCGCCTTGCGCCCCGTAGAGCTTGACGATGACCGGCCGGTCGATCTCGCTCGCCTTGGTGAACTGGCGCGGCATCTTCAAGCCTGCGCGTGTCAACCACTCGCGCTGCCGCAGGCGGTCGGCTTCCCAGTCGAGCACAGCTTTGTTGCCGAAGTACGGCGTGGTCATCTTCTTATGCTCTTCCATCGAGAGGTACGCGACGAACGAGCCATGCGGCACGAGGATGACCTTGCGCTTGTTGAGCTCTTTTTCGAGCTTGGGGAAATCGCCGTACTGCGGGATGACGATGACTTCGTCGACAAAGGCGAAGCTCGAGTAGAGGCGCTCGTTGAGCGGCGTGACGACGGCGAGGGTGTGGAACCCCTCGTCTTTTGCTCCCTTGAGGATCTGGAGCGCGGAGTGGCTGCCGAGCGTCGCGATGGTGAAAAGCGACGGGAGTTGGACGGCAGACTTCGGACTCATCGCTACGCTTTCGCCGTCGCCCCCTCGAGTTCCCCGACTCGGATGCGGACCGGCCTGGGGCAGATGTCGTAGGCCTGCGATACCGGATTGGCGAGCAGCGACTGACAGGCCCACACTAGGCGCTCGCGCGCCGCTGGACCGCTGCGGTCGTACAGCCGCCAGCCCACGGCGCGCTCGAGCCCCTGCAGCGCTGTCATGCCGAATGTGCCGCGCAACAGCGAGACCAGACGGCTATTATTCTCGTCCTTATCGCGGACCAGCGCTTCCCATTGCGGCGGCTGCTCTGCGTGGGCCATGCCGGAGACCGCATAGGCCATGCGGTGTTTGTTCGGGTTGAAGAGCACTTCGGCGCGGGAGAGCTCCACCATAAGGCGTTCGGGAGACTCGTCGGCGTTCGCCTTAAGGATGACGTGCTCGGAGCGTTCGACCCGCTCGAGATCCTCATAGCCGAGGCGGCGCAGAGCAGTGAGCACGGTAAAGGCGGTGTTGTCGGGGATTTTCAGCTCGATGGCGACGTCGATTCCGGGCATGCGGTCGGACTTCGCTAGCGGAACGCGCTCCTACTGTACGGTTGACGGCGCCTTCGCTGCAGACGGGCTGATATAGTCGCACTGCTTCATGCGGCTTCGCGATAGTCCTCGGGCGTCGTCTTGTCCGCTCCACGCGTGATGCGCAGCCAGTCCAAGACAATGGTGAGGATCGTGGCTACGAGGAGGTTGGCGATGAGGGCGTACAGGCCGGCGAACCCCGAGATGACGCTTGAACCCACGTGCAGCGCATAGATCGAGGAGAAGTGCTTGGTGGCCGCCACGTAGGTGCTGAGCGGCATGTAGGTGGCGAGCGCCATGCCCACCGCCCACCCGGCGAGCAAGGCGTTGCGATGGAACCAGCGCGTATAGAGCCCGATGATGAGCGCCGGTAGCGTCTGCAAGATCCACCCGCCGGCGAACAACTGGAAGTTGATCGCGTACTCGGTCGGCAGGATGAGCACGAAGAAAAGCGCCCCGAGTTTCATGATCAGCGAAACGAGTTTGGCGTTGGTCGCCTCTTGGCGGTCGGTGCAGCGTGGATTGATGTATTCGCGATAGATGTTGCGCGTGAAGAGATTCGCCGACGCGATCGACATGATCGCAGCCGGGACGAGCGCGCCGATGGCGATGGCCGCGAAACCGAAACCGGCGAACCAGGGCGGGAACATGGCGAGCAGCAACTGCGGTACGGTCTCGTTCGCCGTCGCTGGATGTACCCCAGCGACGATAGCCATGTAGCCGAACGTGGCGAGAAACGCAAGCAGCAAGCTGTAGACGGGCAAAGCGATCATGTTGCGCCGGATGACGCGGGCTCCTGAGGCGCTCATAAGGCCGGTGATATTGTGCGGGTACATGAAGATGGCCAGCGCCGAGCCGAGCGCCAGCGAGATGTAGGCCGGGTATTCCGCCTGCGGCAAGAGCAGGCCGAGCGCCTTGGGACGAGCGGCGAGCGCCACGCCCGCACTCGCGAAGATGTGTCCGTAGCCGCCGAGCTTGGCGGGTATGACGATGGCTGCGGTGATGACCGTGATATAGATGAGGATGTCCTTCACGAACGCCACCAACGCCGGTGCGCGCAGCCCGCCGCGATACGTGTAGACGGCCAGAATCACGAATGCGGCGATGATGGGAACGTCGCGCAGCGCTCCCGTACCGCCCAAGCCCATCGCCGCGATGACCACCTGGATGCCGACGAGCTGCAACGCGATGTACGGCATGGTGGCGAGTATTCCGGTGATGGCGATGACCAGCGATAGACCGCGGCTATCATACCGTTCGCGGGCGAAATCCGCGTAGGTGATGTAGCCTCGGTTCTTGGCGATCGTCCAAAAGCGCGGCGCGAAGAAGAACACCAGCGGGTATGCGATGGCGGTGTAGGGCAGGGCGTAGAAGCCGATCGGCCCCTGGCCGAAGATGAATCCGGGCACGGCGATGAAGGTGTATGCCGTGTAGAGGTCGCCGCCGATGAGAAACCATGAGACGACCGTTCCGAACTGCCTGCCGCCCAGCGCCCACTCGTGGAGCAGATCCAGGTTCCCACGGCGCCAATACGGGCCCAAAAAACCGAGCACGCTGACGAGCGCGAACAAGACGACGAAGACGACGACCGCCGGCCAGATCACTCACGGCCTCCATGCGAGAGCATGTAGACCACCCAGATGACGACCGCGGTCAGCGCGATCCACATGAACTGGTACCAGTAAAAGAACGGGATGCCGGCGAGGCTAGGCTGCAGCGAATTATACGATGGCACCCAGAGCATGGTGACATAGGGAATGAGAAGCAACCAATACCAACGCCGATCGGCGCCGCGCTTGTGCTGTAGCATTCCGGCGGTTTTTGGCAAACCCGGCGACGGACCTTCAGACGGCATGTTGATGGTAACGGACCTCAAGGTCCGTTGCTTCAAGGTGCGTTTGTGCTACTGCTGCGAGAGCGAGCGAGCCATGCTTTGGAAGATCGCAAGCGATGGTGATGGCGACAGCGGATCGCGATCGCGCAGCGCCAGTTCCTCGAAGGCGAGGTTGAAGTTCCAAGCGACTCGTTCGGGGTGGGGCATGACCGCGAGGACGTTGCCCGCCTCGTTGCAGATGCCGGCGGCGTTATGCATGGCGCCGTTGGGCGCCGCGCCGGCGAAGCGGAAGATGATGCGGTGGTCGCGTTCGAGCTTGTCGAAATATGCAGGCTCGGCCGTGAAGCGGCCCTCACCGTGCGCCATGGCCATCTTCATCGTCGTGCCCGGGACCATGCCGGCGGTGAAGGCGCAGCGCTGCCCCGGAGCCGCCAGTTCGACGTCGACGATGCGGCATTGGAAATGACCGGACGGCAGATTGCGCGCGATGGCGACCGGTCCCAGCAGCCCGACCTCGGCCAGCACTTGCGCTCCGTTGCACAGCCCAAGGACGAGCTTGCCGCGCTCGGCTTGCTCTCTCACCACCGCCACGCTTGGCGATTTCGCGGCGATGGCGCCGGCGCGTACCCTATCTTCATAGGCGAAGCCGCCAGGGATCACATAGCCGTGGTAGTCGCGCAGATCGTGCGGCGGCTCGCTCCACAGGATCGCCCGTGCGTCCATGCCCGCGTCGCGACACGCGTCGACGGTCTCTTCTTCTGAGTTTGTGCCGGGGAAGACCAGCACTGCCACGCGTGGCTTCATGCGAATAGGTCCACAAGTGGACGCATCCAGGCCGCCGCCACGTCGCTGAGGGCAAGGTCGCAGAGATGTTCGACGTGCAGGCGCGAGCCGCCGGTCATGCCCAGACGTCGCGCCTGCGCGCCGTGCGACTTCACTCCCGTCTCGAATGCTTCGCTATTCTCGGGCGCAACCGCCACGACGAACCCGCCGGCCTCGCCGAAGAGCGCCGCGGCGTGCGAGACGCCGGGTGCCCACTGTTCTGTCGGCAGTAGTGACGCGCCGATCGTCCCCGTGCCCTCGCCGCCCAGGCACATCTCCGCCACGCAGGCGAGCACGCCGCCGTCGGAGATGTCGTGCGCCGCGGTGATGCGCTTCGCACGGATCTCGCCGATGACGGCCTTTATCTGGGCGCAGGCGTCCTCATAGTCGATCGGCGGCAATGGGCCAGCATCCAGCACGCCGATGACGTCCGCAAACACGGATCCGCCAAGCTCGGGACTGCGCGTGCCGAGCAGGTACAGGAATTGTTGGCCGGCCACGAGCTGCATGGTGACGATCGCTCCGACATCGTCGATCCGGCCGATGCAGGCCACGATCGCCGAGGGCACGATGGCGTTCCCCGACGCGGCATGGTTGTAGAGGCTGACGTTGCCGCTGACGAACGGCAGGCCGTCCTTTGACGCGATGGTCAACGCGCGTGCCGCCTCGCCAAGCCCTTCGATGCCGTCGGCGAGCTGACGGTAGGCGACGGGATCCTCTGGATTGCCGTAGTTGAGACAGTCCGTGAGACCGATGGGCGTCGCGCCCACTGCGGCGACGTTGCGCGCTGATTCCACGACTGCGTATGCGGCAGCCATCCTGCTCGAGATCGAACCATACCGCGCGTTGCCATCCACCGAAAGCGCCAGCGCGAGGCGCGCGCCGCGCTTGACGAGGAGCACGCCGGCATCGGCATAGCCTGATGGGATGACGGTTGCACCGCGGACGACCGTATCGTAATGCTCGATGAGCGGACGGCGGCTGCACACGTCGGGATGCGCGAGCACTTGTATGAGGGCGGATGCGACATCGGAGACGACCGCGGGCTCCACCACCTTCGGCTGAGCCGGCGCGTCGGCAAGCTTCCAGGTCGCACGAACGGGCTGCGTCAGCACTTCGATCGGCACGTCGATCACGGCACTCCCGCCCGCGCGCACCAGATAGCGCCTCTCGCGCGTGGCCTTCCCGATCACCGCGGCACACGCGCCCGCTGAGACGTCAGGCAGCGTGAACCGCTGGTTGTAGACGGCGAGCAGGTCGGGTGTGAATGACGGCGGCACCGCCCACAACATACGCTCTTGCGTCTCCGCCATCGCGACGACGAACGGCGGCAGGCCCACGACGGCGACCGGCACGCTGTCGATGTCGATGATCGCGCCGAAGCCGCCCGCGCTGCAGATCTCCGACGAGCTCCCCATGATGCCGCCGGCGCCGAGGTCCTTGAAGCCCACCGCCAGCTTGCGCTCGTGGATCATGTCGAAAACCGCATAACTGGCTCGCATGATCACGTTCTTGAGGAACGGATCGGGGACTTGCACCGCGCTCTTGTTCGCCTGCGCCTCTTGCTCGTCGAGCACGAGCGACGCGAACGCCGCACCGCCGAAACCCGATGCATCGGTCGCCTTGCCGACGAGCACAAGATCGTATCCTTCGCCATTCTCTGGCACGCGGCTATGGATGATGCGGTCGCGCTCCACGATACCCAGCGCGACGACGTTGACGAGACAGTTATCTTTGAATGATGGATGGAAATACACGTCGCCCGCGAGGTTGGGAACGCCGACCGCATTGCCGTAAGCCGCGATGCCGTCGACCACCCCGCCGGCCACGTAGGCGGCGTGCGAGCCGGTGACCGGTGGACCGAAGCGTAATGGATCCGCGCTTGCGACGACTCGTGCACCCATGCAGAGCACGTCGCGCAGGATGCCGCCCACACCGGTTGCCGCGCCCTCGAACGGCACGACCTGTGAGGGGTGGTTATGGCTTTCGTGGGCGACGACGACGCCGTATTCCGTGCCGTCGACAACGCCGGCGCTCAGGATGCCGGCATCTTCGCCGACGCCCACGATCACGTCAACGCCGCGCGTGGGCAGCTGCGCGAGGAGTGCGCGGCTGCTCTTGTAGGAGCAGTGCTCGCTCCACTGGATCGCAAAGGCGTGCGCCTCAGCCCGGGTGGGATCGCGTCCGAGCCGCTCGGCGATGGTGCGCAGCTCGCGGGGTGTGAGCGCGAGCGCCTCGCTTTTGGCGAGGCGCTTGAGGTCGTCGTCGCTGCCGTCGATGCGCAGCGGGGCTGCGGCGAGGGCGATGAGATCGGCGTTGGCCGCGACGCTCATCGCTATTTGGTCTTACCGTTGCCTTGGGACGACGCGCTCAGGCGGGCGTCCGACTCCACGATCTGCATGCGGTTGCGGTATTGCGTCATGACGACCCGTCCGTAGATCACGCTGTCGTCCACCGCCAGCATCTTGGCCGCCGCAAGAGCTGCGTTCTCGGGCTCGAGGACGACCATGCTCGCCACGCCGCCCGGCAGAGCCAAGCTTGACACCACTTCCATGCCACCCCAGGTCGAGCCGATGACCGGACAGGCGATGACCGGGTTGGCGGTCGCGGCATCGACAAATGCCGAGAGCGCGTTGCTCCGCCCAGCGATTGTGATGTAGACGACGTTGCCCAGCATGTTGTCGAGCTGCTGCACCTTCTGCAGCGCGTAGAGCGGGGTCTTGTGCGCGGACGCCACATGGCGGCGCACGGGGACGCCATAGGCGTCGAGCGCCTGGGCGATACGATCCGCATGCTGCGCGTCGGACGCCGACCCCATGATGATGCCGACAAACCCGCCGGCGCGCTGCGCGAATTGCGCGACTCGCTCCGCCACCTCTTCATACTTGGCCTTGACGTTGTCGAGATCGGCGGCGCTCGGCGTGGCGAGGTTGCGATAGATCTGCTTGTCGAGCATGAGGGTCTGCTCGCCGGCCGGCCAGACGCGCCATGAATCGTTGTCGATGACGTCGGCGAGCAGGATCTGCGTGGTGCCGTTCTCACCTTTGGCCCGGCCGAACTCCACTTTGAGATCCACCAGCAGAACGTTCTGCCGCCGCCATGCATGTGCCAGGATATCGAAGATGATGCGCGCGTAATCGGACATGACAGCGACCTCGTCGGCCGTCGCGATCTTCTCCTCGACGATCTGCTCTGCGGTATATTGCGGGTCGTGCCGGGCATCGTCTTTGAAGAAATACTCGACCAGTCGCGGTGCAAAGACCGTGCCTGATTTCACGCCGGGGTTGCGCTTGAGGTAGGATCCGGCGGCGACGCCCCTGACCACGACCTCGATAGGGATCATCTCGCAACGGTGCACGAGCATCTCGTTATTGTCCGGGTCCTCGCCGCCGCCCAGGTAGTGCGTGGGCAGGCCTGCTTCGTTGAGCAGCCGGTAGATGCGACTCGTGGTCAGCGCGGCGAGACGGCCTTTGCCGGCGATGACGTTGCGCTTGGCTCCATCGCCTGCCGTGATGCTGTCCTGCGAGACGACGACGAGCGTGTCCGCCCGGTCTGGATGCTGATACAAGACCTTGGTCTTGCCACGTCCGATCTCGGCGCCTTTGTTCATCTGCCTTCCTTCTTCTATTGACGTAACGGATCTCAAGGTCCGTTGCTGCAAGGTCCTCTATTTCAAACGTTTACGTTCACGTGAGCTGGATGTCGAGCACGGTGGATGCAGCTTTGCTTTCGCTCAAGCTACGCAGTTTCTTGGCGAGCGCCCGTGCTCGCTCGGCCGCGAGTCCGATATGATCTTGCGCCCGCATGAGGCGCTCCACCTCGTCGGGCTTGACATGGCGGCCGATGAGCGCGTCGCGCTTGATCAGCTCTGACAACGGATTGGCCTCGTCTTTTTCGACCGCACTCCAGGCCTGCATCGAGAGCTCGCGTAGCTTCTCATGCAACTGCTGGCGGTCTGCCCCGTGCTTGGCGGCGGTCATGAGCACGGCTTCGGTCGCCGCAAAGGGTCCGAACTTGGCGAGATTGCGGGCGATGCCCGCGCGCTCGACCCGCATGCCGCTCACCACCCGGTGCACGAGCGACGCCAGCTCATCTGCGGCGAGGAACGACTCGGGGATGATCGAGCGGCGGTTGGCCGAGTCGTCGAGCGTGCGCTCGAGCAGATTATCGGCGGCGTTCTGCCAGGCTATCTGCGCGTTGGCAGCGGGGATGCGAGCGAGCGAACAGATGCGTTCGCTCAAGGTCGGGTTGCGCTTGAAGGGCATGGCCGACGAACCGACCTGTTTGCGTCCGAACGGCTCGCCGAGCTCGCCGAACGGGGAGCTCGCCAGCACGCGCACGTCGAAGGCGAATTTGGAGCACGAGGCGGCGAAGCCAGCCACTGCGCTGAGCACGAGGTAATCGAGCTTGCGCGGATACGTCTGGCCGCTGACGGTGAGCGCCTCGAGATCGAAGGCGGCCAGCACCTCGCGTTCGATGTCGTCGGGGTGGCGCTTGCTGCCCTCGAGCAGCGCCACATACGATGCCGACGTGCCCACCGCGCCACGCAGGCCCTTGCTGGGCAGCGACGCGGCGATGCGCCGCAGCTCTTCATAGTCGAGCAGCATGTCCTGCGCCCAGAGCGCGAAGCGCATGCCGAGCGTAGTCGGCTCTGCGGCTTGGAGGTGGGTGTACGCCATACAGGGCAGGTCGGCGTGCTCTTCGATTTTGACGGCGAAAGCGCCAAGGACCTCACGGATGGCGGCGACGAGCATCGAGAGGGCGACTTTGATGCGCGCGGTCTCGACGTTGTCCTCGACATCCATCGACGTGGCGCCCAGGTGCAGCTTCCCGCCGCCGATCTTCGCTTGCGAGGCGAAGACGCGAAGCTCGGCCATGAGATCGTGGCCGATCTCCGCTTCGATGGCGTGAGCAGCCTCGATGTCGACCGCATCGACGTGGCGGCGCAGATCGGCGACCTCGTCCTCGGTCACAAGTCCCGCCTTGGCCTGCGCTTGGGCGAGCGCGAGCCACAGACGCCGCCACATGCGGCGCTTGGTCTGTTCGGAGAACAGCGCGCGCATGGCGGGCCGGCCGTAGCGCCACGAAAACGGTGATTGATAGGAGTCCGACACTATCCTTGACAGTTCAAACCGCCACTGTGGCGGCCCTTGTGGACGAGATATCGTATGATGGGCGCGCCGCGGCGATGAGAGGCAGCCAGCCGACTTTTGTCGGCTAGAGCTTCAGCGCTTCCTCAACCGCCCAGGTCAAAGGCCAAAGGCGGCACTCTCGGAGCGCGGCGATCTTGAGTATCGTCAAGCTTCGGCTGAGGGGCCACAAAAGGACTATCTCGGTGCGCACAGGCGGATGATGACCTCGTCGAGTGCTTGGTCGGCGACCCGTTTGCCGGTGAGCGAATCCTCGAGTGCTCGCATCGTCAAGCGCACGTTGTCGCGTGCCTGCTGCGGGGAACGCTTGCGCGCGAAATCCCAGAGTTTCATGGCCCGAAACGGCGACTGCCCGGTGGCAGCCGCCCAGCTGCGCGGGTCGGCGCCGCTCGCCAGTTCCCAGGCGATCTGCGCGTCGCCCGCGATCCAGATGAGTGGTCCGGTCGCATCCTCTGGGCGCGACACCATCTCGTGCGCCAGTCGCAGTGCCCCGTGCAGGTCGCCCCGGCCGACGGCGTTGCCCAGATCCCACAGCTTTGGGTCGCCGGGCGGTTTCACGTATTCCTCTGCGGCCGCTTTGCTGATCTTCGAGCTCATGAGTGCCAGCCTGTCGAGCGCGTTGCGGATCTCGTACACGCTCTCGAACGCGGCGAGATACCGGCGCGCGCCTGTATCCACGCTGACGCCGATCGTCTTCGCATACTCTTCGATGTAGCGCTCGCGTTCTGTTTCGTCGAGGGTGCAGTCGACGATGAGCGCATTCGGCGTCCCGGTCGCGAAGTCGGCGGAGTTGACCTTGTCCTTCGGCGCCTTGCCGCGCTGCGGCCTCCCCTCACCGGAGTCGTCGATGATGAGCAGCGCTTGTTCGCCGAGTTCGGGAATCGCATCGCGCAATTTGATGCGGTCGTCGTTGCGCAGCTCGATCGCGTTGCGGACGGTGACGATGCGCTGTTGCGCGAGGAACGGCAGTGCGCCGAGCTTCTCGGCTAGGACCCCGAAATCGTCGGTCGCAAGCGCGTCGAGCATGTCGACGTTGAGCGGCCGCAACGACTCGTCGGGCAAGGTGGACTCGATGAGGTTCTTGAGGACCTCATCGGCAAGCATGTGCTCGCGGCCGGTGACGACGACAAGGCGAGTCGGTTGCGCCTGCTGCGCCGTCATGAACTGGCGGTAGCCGACACGCGACAGCGCCCTGGTCGTGCTCATCGCGCGGCTTTGGCGTAGCTCGCGCCGTCCAGCATCGCAGCGATCGCGGAGGTCAAGGGCGGCTTCAGACTGCCTGATTCTGTGACGATCGAAGTGATGAATTCGGCGGGGGTGACGTCGAACGCCGGATTGGCGACGGTCGCTCCCACCGGTGCGCTGCGCGCTCCGGCAAATGTGGTCATCTCCGCGGCATCGCGCTCTTCGATGACGATTCCCGCACCTGACTCAAGCGCCGGATCGAAGGTCGAGCGTGGCGCGGCCACGATGAAGGGTAAGCCGTGAGCTCGAGCGAGGACCGCCAGGCCGTACGTGCCTATCTTGTTCGCCGTATCGCCGTTGCGCGCGATGCGGTCGGCGCCGACGACGACCGCGTCGATCCCGCGGCGCTGCATGAAATGCGCAGCCATGCCGTCGGCGATCAGCGTGTAGGGGATCGCATCGCGCTGCAGCTCCCAGGCGGTGAGGCGCGCGCCCTGGAGCACGGGACGCGTCTCATCGACGTAGACGTGCGCAAGCCGTCCGTCGCGCCACAACGAGCGCACCACACCAAGTGCTGTGCCGTATCCACCGGTCGCTAGATCACCCGTATTGCAATGGGTCAAGATGCAGACCGCTTTGTCGAAGAGCGCTGCGCCGTGGTCGCCGATCCTGTGGCAGGCTGCGACGTCTTCCTCGTGGATCGCGCGCGCCTGCGCATCGAGTGCGTCGGCCACCGCGCCGTGTGCGCCTCCTGAGGCTACCTGCGTCTGCGCAACATCCAGCATGCGCGTCACCGCCCAGCCAAGATTGACCGCGGTAGGCCGCGCTGACGTCAGGCCTTCGCCCGCGCGGCGCAACCCTTGGATAAAGGTCGCGTCGTCGAGGGTCCGGGCGGCGAGGGTATGCCCTTCGAGCGCCAGTCCATATGCGGCTGTGATGCCGATCGCGGGCGCGCCGCGCACGAGCAGCCGCCGGATCGCTGCGGCAACCTCGGCCCACGAGCGCAGTTCGACGAAGACGGTCGCCGCTGGTAATTGCGTCTGATCGAGAAGACGCAAGACGCCGGGCTGGTAGCTGATATGCGGTTCTCTCAAGGTGAAGCACCTTCGTGAGTCACCGGAACCGCCCTTTTTGAGGGCATTGCGAGGCGCGTATCGAATGATGCGGTATGAATGATCCGGCGCGCGATCCCTTAAGCGACATCGCACATCTTCTCCCGCCCGAGATGCAGGCGCAGCGCCGAGCGGAGCAGCAACGCCAGCGCCAGCAGAACAACTCTCGGTCCGGCGCGGTGGGAGCCGGTGCGGTACTCGTCGCGCTTTTCCTGAAGTTCAAGACGGTGCTGCTCTTTTTGCTGAACTTCAAGTGGATCGCGCTCGGCGCGAAATTCTTGTTATCGTTCGGCACGCTCGTGCTCAGCATCTGGGCGTGGTCGCAGCTTTTCGGGCTGTGGTTTGCGACCGGCTTCGTGCTGCTGATCCTCGTGCACGAGATGGGCCACGTCATCGCCATCCGGGCGTACGGCCTCAAGGCCAGCGTGCCGATCTTCGTGCCGTTCTTGGGCGCCTTCATCGCCATGAAAGAGATGCCGCCCAATAACAAGGCGGCCGCCATCATCGCGTTGGCCGGGCCGGCGCTCGGGACCGTCGGGGCGCTCGCCTGTTACGCGATCGGGAAATCAAGCGGGGCGCCGATCTGGTACGCGCTCGCCTCAACCGGTTTCTTTATCAACCTCTTCAATCTGATACCGATCTATCCGCTCGATGGCGGGCGAGTCGCAAAGGCGCTCTTCTCACGCGAGGCGCCGATGGCGCGGCCGCTGACGCTAGCCATCGGTGCGCAGGCTGTGGGCCTGGCGGCGTTCCTATTCGTCATGTGGCACGTCGCGGGAACCGCGGCGCACTACACGTCGTGAACGTCTAACGGACCTAAAGGTCCGTTGCTTCAAAGCTCCGCTGTATCAAAGTTCTGTTGCGTGAGAGATTCATTGCGTCAAGCGCGGATCGTGCGCTTGAGCTTCACCATGTGCAGCGCGCTCTGCCCGGCCTCGTAGCCCTTGTTGCTTTTCTTCCTGCGTCCGCTGTGCTGTGACTGGCCGCGAGCCACCGGTGCGGCTCGTTCGAGCGCCTGCTCGATGTTCTCCGTCGTGAGCACGCCGAAGATGACGGGCACGCCTGTCTGCAGCGACACGCTGGCGATGCCGCGCGCGGCCTCGCCTGCGACGTACTCGAAATGCGGGGTCTCACCGCGGATCACGCAGCCCAGGCAGATGACCGCGTCGTAACGCCCTGATGTCGCCAGCCACTGCGCCGTGACCGGCAGTTCAAACGCACCGGGGACTTCGAATATCTCGACATCGCGTGCGGCCACCCGCGCGTCCTTGAGCGCGCGCTGCGCGCCCACGACGAGTGCTGCGGTGATGCCGCCGTTGAAGAGCGCACGGACGACGGCGAAGCGCACGCCTATGCGCCTTCGCGAGTTCGGCCCGTGGCCTTGACACCGTCGCCTGCGGGTGCAACGCCAGCATCGAAAAGGTGGCCGAGCTTGTCACGCTTGGTCTCGAGGTACCCCGCGTTGTACTGATCGCTCTGCGCGATGAGCGGCACGCGGCCGACCATCTTGAGTCCGTAGCCCTCGAGGCCGACGATCTTGCGCGGATTGTTCGTGATGATCTTCATCTCGCGCACACCCAAGTCGTTGAGGATCTGCGAGCCGATCCCGTAATCACGCTTGTCCGCGGGCAAGCCGAGCTTCTCATTAGCCTCGACCGTGTCAGCGCCGTGGTCCTGCAGCTCGTAGGCGCGCAGCTTGTTGGCCAGACCAATGCCGCGACCTTCTTGATGCAGGTAGAGGAACACCCCGCGGCCTGCCGAGGCGATGATCTCGAGCGCCGCATCGCGCTGAGCGCCGCAGTCGCAGCGTCTGGAACCAAGCGCGTCGCCGGTGAGGCATTCGGAGTGGACGCGCACGAGGATGTCTTTGCCGTCACCGATCTCGCCCATGACGAGCGCCACGTGACATGCGCCGTCGACGTCGGACTCGTAGCCGTAGCCCGTGAAAGTGCCGAAGCGCGTCGGCATCTCGAAGGTCGCGATGCGGCGCACGAGCTTCTCGTGCCGCATGCGATAGGCGATGAGGTCTTTGACGGTGATGAGCTTGAGATCATGTGCTGCACCGAAGACTTCGAGCTGCGCGCGGCGCATCATCGTACCGTCCTCGGCGAGGATCTCGCAGATGACCCCAGCGGGATACAGGCCCGCGAGGCGCGCCAGATCGGCTGCCGCTTCGGTTTGCCCTGCGCGCACGAGCACGCCGCCATCGCGCACGCGAAGCGGGAACGTGTGGCCAGGGCTCACGAAATCGCTGGGCTTGGCGTTGGGATCGAGCAGCGCTTGGATGGTCGCTGCGCGATCGTATGCGGAGATGCCGGTCGTCGTCCGGCCTTTGGCCTCGACCGACACCGAGAACGCGGTCTCGAAGCGCGAGGTGTTGTCCGTCACCATCATCGGGATGCGCAGTTCTTCGAGCCGGCGGCTGATGAGCGGCACGCAGATGAGACCGCGTCCATACTTGGTCATGAAGTTGATGGCGTCGGGCGTGACCATCTGCGCGGCCATGGTGAGGTCGCCTTCGTTCTCGCGATCCTCGTCATCCATGACGATGACCATCTTCCCGGCGCGGATCTCGGCGATGGCTTCTTCGATTGTGGCGAGCGGCATTTATCGACCTCGGGATGCTTCCCCGGACTGGGCGTTGGCGCGATCCCGCAGTTGCGCTGCGACGTAGCGGGCGACGGGATCTGCTTCTATGTTTACGGAATCGCCCACGCCTTTCCGCCCCAAGGTTGTGCGTTTTAGCGTCTCCGGTATGAGCGCGACCGCGAACCGGTCCCCGTCGACCCGAGCGATGGTCAGGCTGACACCGTCTAGGCTCACATACCCTTTCTCGACGATGAGGCTGCGCAGCTCGGGCGGCGTCTCAAACCACATGCGGTATCCTTGACCCTCGGAGTCGCGACGCACGATCTCGCAGGTCCCGTCGACGTGGCCATAGACCATGTGGCCGCCGACGAAGTCCCCGAAGCGCAGACTCGGCTCCACATTGACAAGCGCACCCACGGTCAGGCTGCCGAGATCCGTGCGCGCGAGCGTTTCCGGGATGACGTCAAACGTGAGCGCGTCCGTGTGCTTTGTGACGGTGAGGCAGACGCCGTTGATCGCGATGCTGTCACCCTCATGCGTGCCGATGAGACCGCTCGGCTTTTCGATCTCAAGCTCGAGCCCGCCGTCCTTGGGCGCCGCGCGCGTGACTTTGGCCATGCCGGGGACGATGCCGGTGAACATCTAGTACGTCACCGAGCCCGTGATGAGCACGTCCTCGCCGAGGCGGCGTACGAGCTCGAGGCGCAGCGGGATGTCGCGCGTCATGTCGGCGATGACCGGCACGGCGTCGCTGCCTCCCAAGAGCAGCGGCGCGACGAGCCAGTCGATGTGGTTGACGTGCCGTCCGGCCAAGAGCGATGCGCCGAGTATGGGCCCACCTTCGCAGAGCACCGAGGTGATGCCGTCTCGACCGAGCTTGTCGAGGAGATCGGCGAGGTCGACGCGATCGTGTCCATCGCGCGCGCACGTGAGCACGCTGACGCCGCGCTTGACGATGGCCTCACGGGTCGCGGGCGGCATCTGATCGGTCGTCGCCACGATCGTTCGCGCGCGCTGTTGATCCTTCATCACCTTCGCCTTGAGCGGGATGCGTCCGCCGGCGTCGACCACGAGGCGCGTGTACGCAACGGCACGTGGCTTGTGCGGACGGACGGTGAGGAGCGGATCGTCGACGATCACCGTGCCGACGCCCACCATGACCGCGTCGTGCTCGTAGCGCACGCGACGGGTGTAGTTCGCCGCTCGCTTGCCGGTCAGTTGACGGCGCTCGCCGCGATGCGACACGACCGTGCCGTCGAGGCTCTGCGCCATCTTGAGCGTGACGCACGGCCGGCCGGTCGTGCGGTGATGGATATACGCGCGGTTGAGCTGCGCCGCCTCAGGCATGCGCATGCCGACCTCGACCTCAACCCCTTGGGAGCGCAAACGCGCAAAACCCGCCCCACGGACCCGCGCGTCGGGATCCTCCATAGCCGCCACGACTTTCGCGATGCCGGCGGCGATGACGAGCTCCGCGCACGGCGACGTGCGGGTCGGACTCGCGTGCGAGCATGGTTCGAGCGTGACGTACAGCGTCGCTCCTTTGGCTGCGCTGCCAGCTTCGTTCAGCGCGACCTGCTCCGCGTGATTTGCCCCCACGCGTTCGTAGCTGCCGCGTCCCACGATCGTGCCGCTCGGGTCGACGACGACGGCTCCCACCATCGGGTTCGGACTCGTCTGACCGCGGCGTGCGCCCGCAAGCTCGAGCGCGAGCTTCATGTAGTGTTCGGGGTTCATGGTTGCGGCATGTTACCTGTGTGGCGCGGCTCTCCTTCGCAGGCTTGACGATCGGACCCGCGTCGTGAAGGTTTGGCATGCTCACCGCTGCCGTCGCGCGTTGCGCATCCGTCTTCGGCGTCATCGTGCCTATCCGCTGCGCGCTCTGCGGCGATCATGGAGCGCACGTCTGCGCTTCCTGCCGCGAGCGCTTGGCGTGCGCGCCGCTGCTGCATCGCCCAGTCCGCGACGGCGTGCCCCGGGTGACGGCGCTTGGGACGTACGCGGGGAGGCTGCGCAACGCCGTCCTCGCGTTGAAATTTCGCAATCGGCGCATGGCGGCGTTCGATGTGGGCGCGCTGCTCGGCCAGCGGCTGACCCTCCGGGTGGATGCGATCGTGCCTGTGCCGCTGCACCATACGCGGTCGCTCCAACGTGGCTACAACCAAGCTGAGGCGATCGCGCGTGGTATCGCATCCACATTCCCGGCGCCCCTCGTCTGCGATGCGCTTGTGCGCCGGCGCGAGACGACCGCGCAGAGCTCCCTCTCGTTGCGCGAGCGGGGACCGAATGTGCGCCATGCATTCGAGCCCGGACCGGCCGCAGCTCGACTGCGCGGCGCGCGGGTCATGATCGTCGACGACGTGGTGACGTCGGGCCAGACGGTCGCCGCGTGTGCGGTCGCGCTGCGTTCAGCAGGCACACAGGAGATCGTCGCCGTCGCTCTGGCCATACGCGTTTGATGTTCTTATGTTATGCAGGCGCGATGCGGCTTGCTTTGCCGTACTCGCCGCCGCTGACGACGGTCCCCTGATCGACGACGACGCCGTTGCCCAAGATCGCGCCCTCGACGTTCGCGCCCGCGCCCACGCGGACATCATCCCACAGGATCGACGACGAGACGCGGGCCCCATCTGCGATGGCGCTTCCGCCGCCGATCGCGGTGGGGCCGTCGATGCGCGCGCTGGGTGAGATCGTGACGCCAGGACCCTTGAGCACGCCATCGGCCATTGTCGCCCCTTCGCGCAGCGTGAGCGTGATGCGGCCTTGCAGCGCATCGCGATGCACGCGGCGATATTCACCGGGCGTGCCGACATCGCACCAATACGCCTGCTGGCGCATGCCGTAAAACGCGCCGCCGGCAGCGAGCATCTCGGGGAACACCTGCTTGCCGAAATCGTAGAACGTCTTCTGCGGGATGCGCCGCAGCAGTGCCGGCTCGAAGATGTAGACGCCGGTGTTGGCGAGCTTGCTGCGCTCGGTGCCTTTCGGTGGCTTCTCCTGGAATTCGAGGATACGTCCCGTCGCGTCTACGATGACCGCGCCGTACTGGGAGACGTCGTCGACCTCCACCAGCACGATCGTGGCTTCCGCTTTGCGCTCGCGGTGGAAGGCGACCGCGGCCGTGAGGTCGATATCCGTGACGTCATCGCACCCGATGACGACGAAGGTCCCCGCGAAACGATCGGCGACCTGCGCAACCGCGCCGGCGCTGCCCATGAGCTGCGTCTCGTGCAGGTAGTCGATGTGCACGCCCCACGTCGAGCCGTCGCCGACGTATGCGCGCACGGCCTCGGGGAAATAGTGCACGTTGATGACGATATCGTCGACGCCGAAGCGCTTGAGATACTCGATGACGTGGCCGACGACCGGCCGGTCGAGCACCGGCACGAGTGGTTTTGGGAGCTCGAGCGTAAGTGGATATAGCCGAGTGGAAAGGCCCCCGGCGAGGATCATGCCCTTCATGGGTCGCGGGTTCGTCAAACGGACCTAAAGGTCCGTTGCTTCAATGGTCCGCAGGGTGACGACCAACGACCTCAAGGTCCGTTGCTGCAACAGTCCGTGGCGGCAATGACTAACGGACTAAAAAGGTCGGTTGCTACATGGTGTGATCCGTGGCGTCGACATTCAAACGGACATAAAGGTCCGTTGCTTCAGGACGCGTTCCCGTAGAGCCTGGCCGGCGACCAGCACGGCGAACTGCGGCAGCGCGAGCTGGCGACCGAGCCGTCGCGGCTCGCGGAAGAGACGGTAGAGCCACTCGAGACCGAGCCTGCGCATGACCTCAGGAGCACGCTTCGATCGTCCGGAGATGACATCTAGCGAGCCCCCTACGCCGATGCAGACGACCTCCCCCAGAGCGCCGGCGTTCCGCCGGATCCACAGCTCTTGCTTGGGAAAGCCGAGCGCAACCACGACAAGACGAGCCCCGGAGGTCGTGATCCGCTCGATGACCTGCGCGTCGTGCTCTTGCCCGAAGTAGCCATCGTGCGATCCCGCGATGCTCAAGCCCGGATGGCGTTTGGCGAGCTCAGCGCCTGCGCGCTCGGCGACGCCCGGCTCGCCACCGAGCAAGAAGACCCTCGTACCGTCGCGCGCGCATGCGGCACAGAGACGTTCGAGGAGCTCGATCCCCGCGACGCGTTCGCGCAGCGGCCGGCCCAGCAGGCGCGCCGCGTAGATGACGCCGATCGTATCGGGCACGACGAGATCGGCAGCGTTGACCACCTCGCGATATGCCCGGTCGCGCCGAGCGAGCATGGCCATCTCGCTGCCGAAGGTGACGACCTGCGCGAAGCGGCGCGCGGCCAGCAATCGTGCGATGCGCGATTGCGCCTCCTCCATATCCACCGCGTCGACGCGAGACCCGAGTATCTCGAGGGCGCCATCTGCCATCTTTCGGCCGCGTGGTTAGCGCGCGGTGACGGTGGCGCGGGGCGTAAGCCACGGGCGGATCGCCGCGAGCAGCACGCGCTCCTGCTCGGGCTCGAGTGGGCAGAGCGGCGGACGGCACTCGCCGACGGAGAAGCCGAGCGCGCGCGTCGCAGCCTTCACCGGGATCGGCGATGTGACCGCGAACAGCGCACGGAAGAGCGGCATGAGCGAGTGATGGAGCTTGGCTGCGCCGTCCGTATCTCCCCGGGAGAATGCGCCGAGCATGTCCGCGATGTCCGGCCCCGCGACGTGGCTCGCCACGCTGACGACGCCGCAGGCGCCTACGGCGGCATGCGGCAGCGCCAGGTGGTCGTCACCGCTGTAGCAATCGAAGTTCTGGGGAGCGCGTGCAGCGATCTCGGCGAGCTGGCCGATGTCGCCGCTCGATTCCTTCACCGCGACGATTCTGGGATGGCCGGCGAGCGCGACGATCGTGTCGGGGAGGATATTGACGCTCGTGCGCCCGGGGATGTTGTAGATCATGACCGGCAGATCGGTCGCGTCGGCGATCGCGGTGAAATGCCGCACGAGGCCCGCCTGCGGAGGTTTGTTGTAATACGGGCCGACCGCCATCAGCGCGTGGACGCCGCATGCCGCAGCGCGTTTGGCGAACTCGACCGAACGGCGGGTATCGTTGCTGCCGGCGTTGGCGATGACCGGCGCCCGATCTCCCACCGCCTCGACCACGGCGTGGAACAGCCCGAGCTTCTCGTCGTCGTCAAGCGTCGGCCCTTCACCGGTCGTGCCGGCGATGACAAGCCCCGTGCTGCCGTGTTCGAGAAGCCACAGCGCCAAGCGTCCGGCTTCGGGTTCATCCACGGCGCCGTCGGTGCGCATGGGTGTGATCATGGCGGTGACGACCTGGCCGAAGCGTCCGGATCTCATGTGATGCTCCTAGCTCTTATCAAGGTTGAAGTGTGCGTGCAGCGCGCTTTCCGCCGCAGCGGCCTGCGCCTCGGGCACGAGCAACGAGATGGTGATATTGGAGTCGGTGCTGTGGATGATGGGCACGCCAGCCCCCGATAGCGCACGGACGCACTGATACATCACGCCCGGCGTGCCGCGCATGCCGGCACCCACGACCGAGATCTTCGCGCAGTTGCGCCGGGTGCGGACGGCGAGCGGCAGCTGCGAGAGCCGTTCGTGGGCCCGTGCGAATTCGGTATCCCGCACGATGAAGAACAGTCCGGCTGAATTGACGTTGACGCAGTCGATGCTGATGCGCGCCTCGGCCAGCGTGCGAAACGCCTCCTGCTCCCAGCCCCCGGGCAGCACCGCCGCCTCGGGCACGAGGTGCATGAAGGTGTAGCCGAAAGAGGTCGCCACGCCGGTCACGGGACCGCCCGGCTCGTGGGTCTCGTGCGCGCCAACTGTCGTCCCTGCACCGCTGCGCAGGTTGCGGATCGCATACGGCAACGCACTGAGGCGTGCCAGATCGGCGGCCTTGTCGTGCATCACGGTCGCACCGTGCTCGGAGAGCTCGGTCACTTCTTCAAAGGTCAGGCCGGGTATTGTCCTTGCGCCGTCGACGCGTTTGGGATCCGCTGTCATGACGCCGTCGACGTCGGTGAGGATCTCAAGCGTCGCACCCTCAAGCGCCCGCGCGACGGCGACTGCGGTCAGATCGCTGCCACCCCTCCCTAAGGTCGCGACGATGCCATCGGGCGTCGCCCCTTGAAAGCCGCAGACGACGGGCGTCACGCCGGACGCGAGCAGCGCAAGGATGGCGCTCGGATCCACCGTCAACACGCGTGCGTCGCCGTGCGTGGCGTCGGTTGTGATCCCTGCCTGCGCCCCGGTGAGCGCTCGTGCCGGCCTGCCCAAGCTCACGAGCAGCTCGGCGAAGATCGCCGCGCTGATGATCTCACCCGTCGCGAGCAGGAGATCGCGGTTCGGACCCGCGCCGGCGTGCGGCACGAGCGCGAGCAGCGTATCGGTCGCGTAGGGGTCTGGGGCGCGTCCTATCGCGGACACGACCACCACCACGTGGGCGCCGTCGCGAGCAGCCTCGATGACGCGGGTCGCCGCGATCTCCCGCAACGCATGCGTGGCGAGCGACGATCCGCCGAACTTCAGCACGCGGGTCGCAGCCGCGGCTCCTGTGTCTTTCATGCGCGCGCTCCGGCACCCACGGCAAGCGCGGCTTCCGCGATCTGCACGGCGTTCGTCGCCGCTCCTTTGCGCAGGTTGTCGCTCACGACCCAGGCGAGATAGGCGCCGGGATGGGCGAGATCCTCGCGCAGCCGTCCGATGACGACCTCATCGCTGCCCGTGACTTCGATCGGCGTCGCGTACGCCGTGCCCTCGAGGAACCTCGCGCCGGCTGCGGCGCGCAGCGTTTCGGCGATCTCTGTGCGCGTGGCGGGCCGGGCCGTCTGGAAAGCGACGACTTCTCCGTGCCCCACCGCAACCGGCACCCGTACCGAGGTCGCTGAGATACGGATCGTCGCATCACCGAGGATCTTTTGGAACTCGGCAGCGATCTTGCGTTCCTCCTCGCCGTATCCGCTCTCGTCGAACGGACCGTTTTCTGGGAAGACATTGCCGGCGATGCGCCTCGGCAGCGCGCGTTCCGGTTCGCGTTCGCCCGCGAGCTGGCGTTCGAATTCGCGCAGCGCGTCCTTACCGGCACCCGAGACGCTCTGATAGGTCGCGACGCTCACCCATTGCAGGCCGAAGCGCGCGTGCACGGGGCCAAGCATCACCGCCAGCGGGATCACGGCGCAGTTCGGATTGGCGATGAGGGTGTGCCCGCGGACGGCGTGCGCGTTGACCTCCGGCACGACGAGCGGTACGTCGGGCTGCAGACGAAATGCGGTCGATTTGTCGATGACCAGCGTGCCGGCGGCCGTCGCATGTCGGGCCAGCGCTAGACTCACCGCAGCGCCGGCGGCGAAGAACGCGACATCGATCGTGGAGAAGTCCGGCGGATGGTCGAGATCGATCGGTTGCACGCGGCTCTCGCGACCGATCGCACTGACCCGCGCACCGGCGGAGCGGGCGCTCGCGAACAACGTGAGCTCGCCCAGCGGGAAGCGTCGTTCCTCGAGGATGCGCAGCAGCTCTTCGCCGACCGCCCCGGTCGCGCCGACGATGGCCACGCTCGGTGCGGTCATCCCGCGAGCTCCTCGAGCCGCTCGACGAGGTGATCCAGTGCCTTCACCGCACGCACTGCGCGCAGCACACCGGCCACGAACGCCGACCGGGTCGAGGTGCTGTGCGTGATCACGAGCGTCTCATCATCGTTTGCGAATCGTATCTCGTGCACGCCGACGACGCCGGGCATGCGCAGACTGTGGACGCCGACGCCGCCGACCTCAGCACCGCGAGCGCCTTGCACTTTCACGACTTCAGACGACGAGCGCTGCATGCGGCCCGCGGCGGCGATGAGCTGCGCCGTGGCGAGCGCGGTGCCCGACGGAGCGTCTTTCTTGCCCGTGTGATGTGTCTCGACGATCTCCGCATGGCCGAAATATGGCGCGGCCGTCTTGGCGAACTGCATCATGAGCGCGGCGCCGATCGAGAAGTTCGGCGCGTAGACGGCGCCGATCTTCGCCCGCTGGCTGGCGGCGCGCAGCTCCTCGAGATCGCTCGACGTATAGCCGGAGGTGCCGATGACCGGTCGGATGCCGAGCGAAATCGCGCCCAGCGCGATGGCCTTGGAGTCGGGATAGACGGTGAAGTCGACAAGGACGTCGGGTTTGACAGTAGCGGCGAGGCGGTTCAGATCGGCGAATTCGCCTTCATCTGGCGCGGTGCTCGGACGCACGAGCGTGCCGACGAGCTCGATCCCGGGAGCGCGCTGCAAGGCCTCGGTCACGACGCTGCCGGTGCGGCCGCGTGCGCCCGCGACCGCCACCCGCACGGAGCCGTTGTTGGTCATACGAGGTCGTTCCAGCCGCTTTCGCCGACCGCCTTGTCAGCTGCTCGAGCTGCCGGCGACATTGTCGATCTTCTCGAGCTTGGCATAGTTGAGCATGATGCTCTTGCGACCGGCCGTGTCGAACTGCACGGTGACGAAAGCGTCCCCACCAGCCCCACGCACGTCGAGCACGGCACCGCGCCCGAACTTCTGGTGCGTCACCCAATCGCCGACCGCGAGGTCGATGGGCATGGGGTCGCTGGCCCGCGCCGGTAGGGCCACGTCATCCCAGCCGCCTCCCGAACCGACCGACGGCATCGGCGGCGCGTTCAGGTACTCGAGCCCGGTCATCTCGCCGAAGAAGCGCGAGGGCGGGTGCATGTAGGCATTGCCGTAGGTCATGCGGCGTCGCGCGAAGGTGAGGTAGAGCTCGTCCATGGCTCTCGTCACGCCGACGTAGGCCAGCCGCCGCTCCTCTTCGATCTCTGCAGGGTCCATGAGGGCGCGGTTGTGCGGGAAGATGCCCTCCTCCAGACCGCACAGCACGACGACGGGGAACTCCAGGCCCTTAGCCATGTGCAGCGTCATGAGGGTGACCGATGACTGGGCCTCATCCATCGCATCGAGATCCGAGACGAGTGAGATGGTCGACAAGAATCCCAGCAGGTCGGGGCCCTCGCGCTCTTCGTAATCGCGCGCGACGCCGATGAGCTCGCGCAGGTTCTCGATGCGGCTCTCTGATTCAGGCGTGTCCTCGGCCTGCAGTTGGCGGACGTAGCCCGTCTCTTCCAGCACGCTCACCAGCAGGCTCGCGGGCCCGCGCTCGTCGCCGACCCGCGCAAACGATTCGATGTCGGCCAGGAAGGCGCTGATGTCTTTCACCTTCTTCGGCGCGACGGCGGCGACAACGCCCGTTTGCGTGAGCGCTTGCGCGAAGGTCAATCCGCGTCGCGCTCCTTCGTCGGCGATGGCGTTGAGCGTGGACTGGCCGATGCCGCGGCGCGGCGCGTTGATGATGCGGCGCAGGCTCACGCCGTCGTCGCGATTGGCGATGTAGCGCAAGTAGGAGAGCGCATCTTTGACTTCTGCGCGCGCGTAAAAGCCGACACCGCCGACGATCCGATAGGGCATGCCGACCGCGAGCATCGCTTCTTCTACCGAACGCGACTGCGCGTTCGTGCGATAGAGCACGGCGAAATCGTTGAAGCTACGTCCTTCTTCGCGGATGCCGGCTTGGACGAGGTCGACGATGAAGCGCGCCTCGTCGCGGTCGCTCGACGCCGCGTAGACGCGCACCGGCTTACCGTCCTCGCGCGAGGTCCAGAGCTTCTTGTGGTGGCGCTGGGTGTTGTGGCTGACGAGCGAGTTGGCGGCAGTCAGGACTTGGCTCGTGGAACGGTAGTTGCGCTCCAGACGGAAGGTCTTCGCGCCCGGAAAGTCGCGCTCGAAGCGCAAGATGATGCGATGGTCCGCGCCGCGGAAGCTGTAGATGGACTGGTCGTCGTCGCCTACCACGCAGATGTTCTTCGACCCGCGCGAGAGCGCGCGCACCATCCGGTATTGCGCCTCGTTGACGTCTTGATACTCGTCGACAAGCACGTAGGCGAAGCGCGTTTGGTATGCCTTGGCGGTCTCGTCATCGCGCTCGAGCAAAGCGAGCGTACGCATGATGAGGTCATCGAAGTCGAGCGCATTTGCCTTGCCAAGTCTGTGCTCGTACTCCACGTAGATCGAGCCCACGGTCTGGGAGAGATGGCCGTCCGCGCTCGCCGCGAAGGCCGCGGCGTCTTGACAGCGCTCCTTGGCGCGGCTGATCTGGGCGAGGATGCCGCCGACCGGGAAATGACGCTCGTCGAGGTTGAGATCGCGCAGGACCTCGCGCATGAGGGCGCGCTGATCGGTCTCGTCGTAGATGACGAAGTTCGGTCCGACGCCGACCGACATTCCGTCGCGGCGCAACACACGCACGCCGATCGAGTGGAACGTGCCCACCCACAGACCGTGCGCCTGCCGCCCGACGAGCTGCGCCAGTCTCGATTTGAGCTCGCCCGCCGCCTTGTTGGTGAAGGTGACCGCCAGGATGGCGTGTGCGGGCGCCTTCTCCTGGGCCAGCAGGTGCGCGACGCGGTGGGTGAGGACGCGGGTCTTGCCGCTGCCGGCTCCCGCAAAAATAAGAACGGCGCCTTCGGTTTCGGCAGCCGCCACGCGTTGCTCGTCGTTGAGCGCCTGCAGTGCGTCCATCATCGGCGATTTTCGCGAACCTTGTAGCACCGGACCTTTGAAGCCACGGACCTCTGTAGCAACGGATCTTTGCAGCAACAGACCTTCAGGTCCGTTTTCTCTTACGCCGCTTCCCGCAACTCCGTCGGCATGGTCGGGATGCTCATGCGCTCGCCTTGGCGCAGCACGTCCACCACGAGCGCATCGCCGATGTGATGACTGCCGAGCACGACCTGCAGATCGTCGGGTGAGTGCACGGCTCGTTCGCCCGCCTTGACGATGACGTCCCCGGCACGCACACCGGCGAGCTGTGCGGCTCCCTGCGGATCGATCTCCGTCACAAGCGCGGCGCTTGGCGCATCGAGGTGATGGCGGTCGACTGCGCGGCGGTCCACGCCGGTCATCTGCAAGATGACGCCCAGATACGCGCGGCGCACCGCACCGTGGTTGATAAGCTGCGCTGCGACGAGCTTGGCCGTGTTCACCGGTATCGCGAAACAGATGCCCTGCGAGCCTTCCCAGATCGCCGTGTTGATACCGATCACGCTACCGCGGAAATCGACAAGGGGACCGCCCGAGTTGCCGGGATTGAGGGCTGCGTCGCTCTGGATGATGCCTTCGATGAGGCGACCGGTGTCGGAGCGCAGGGTGCGGCCGAGCGCGCTCAACACACCGGCGGTCACCGTGGCTTGGAAGCCCAAAGGGTTGCCGATGGCGATGACGAGCTGGCCCACGCGCAGCCGTGAGGAGTCGCCGAGCTCGGCGCTCGGCAGTCCCGATGCAGCCACGCGCAGCACGGCAAGATCGCTGTGCGGATCGTTGCCCACAATGCTGGCCGGCATCTCGTGGCCGTCTGGGAAGCGCACATCGATGCGATCGGCCGAGCTCACGACGTGGCTGTTGGTGAGGATGAAGCCATCCGGCGCGATGACAAGTCCGCTGCCAGCACCTTTGAGCTCGTCAAGACCGCGGCGACGCAGCCGCTCGGGCGCGCGACGCGCCATGCCGACACTCACCACTGCCGGGCCGATGCGATCGACGGCATTGACGACGGCCTGTGAGTAGGCGTCGAGCGCTTGGGTCTCGCTTGGGTTCATTGGGCTTTACGTCTTCCTGCGGAAATGTGCGGCGAGGGCAGCGTGTGCGTGGACGTACGAGAGCGTGCTCTCCGCTCCCATGTTCATGTTGAGCTCCCCGTTGCCTAGGCCATCACGGCATCCGCCGCTATCGGGCTCGACGACGGCGAGCCGCTCGGTGTTGAGTCCGAGGAACCAGGAGAACGCCTCCAGCGCCTTGCTCTCATATTCTAGCGGATGTGTCAAGCTGGCCGCTGCGAGCCACACATCGACCATCGCGCACGCTTCGATGGGCTGCTGGTCGTAGATCGCGCGTTGGCCGCCGCGTTCGTAAAAGCCGTGGTTGCCGATCGGCACGAACCGGTCGTTCTCGTGGGTCACCGACGCCAGAAACGTCAACGATGCTTGTCCTGCGTCGCACAGCGCCTTGTCGGCGAGCGCGGCGCCAGCGCGTAACAGCGCCTCGGGCAATCGCGCGTTGCCCCAGGTGAGCCGCGGTTCGAACCACTGCCACCCGTCATCGGCGTTGCTTGCCAGATCAGCGGTCAGACGCGCGCACAGCTGCTGGAGGATGCGCCGGCACGTGGCAGCCGCCGGTCGCGCCAGAGCGGGCTCGAGCGGCGGGATGGGCGCGGCGAGCGCAGGCGCGATCGCTGCGGCAAGGCCAAGCGCTGCGTACGCCGCCGGCCGGAGGTCGACGAGGTCACTCGCGTGGTCGAGGGCACAAGCGAGCAGGGCCGTCGCGCGCGCGCGCCAGTGCGCTGACGGAGCGCAACAGGCGGCGACGCCGCACGCCCAGATGAGACGGCCGAGACTATCCTGCGAGCCGACCTCGTCTGTGAACGAACCGTCAGCGGCCATGAGGTTGTGGAAACGACCATCGGGCCGCCGGCACGCCTCCATGAAGCGCAGCGCTGCCTCGCCGAACTCCGCTGCATCGGCGTGCTGCGGGTCGAGATAGAGCGTGATGATCGCCGCCAGGAAAGCGCGGGCGTTGTCGTCCAGGCAATAGCCGAAGTCGAGGTCGGGCGTCGCACCGCGAGCGAACTGCACCATGCCGTAACGGTCCGTCATCCGCCGGCAGTGGACGAGCGAGGGCGGATGGCCAAGCACGACGTCGGGCAACAAACGCATGGCGCCCGATACGCCATCGCGCTCGTCGGCAACACCTTTGACCGATGAGGCGGGAATCAACGATATGGCCTAGTTCGAGCTGACGCCTTCGCCGATTGAGGCCGCGCGACGGGAAAGCGCGTCGGTCCACAGCTTGGACGCGGCGACCTCGAGCGTGGTGCTCGGGCGCACGATCCCGCGGCGGCTTATGGCACCGCGGAACGCGCTTTCAAAGCGTTTGGCAACGCGCGACCACGTCATCGAGCGGCCGAAGCGATAGGCCGTCATCTCCATCTTCGCGCGCAGCTGCGGATCATCGAGCACGGCGTTGACGGCCTGCGCGACGCTTACGCTGTCACGGAACGGCACGGTGGTGCCGCGACCGTCGGCGAGCAGCTCTCGCGCGTAGACGGATGCAGTGGCCACGACCACGCGGCCGCACGCGACCGCATAGGACAGCGTGCCGCTGACGATCTGATTGGGATCGAGCGACGGCGAGACGTAGACGTCTGTGGCTTGCAGATATTCGACCACTTCTTCGTCATGCATGTAGTGATCGATGAAGCGGACGCGATCGCCCAAGCCCAGTTGCTCGACGCGTGCGGCAAGCGACTCGCGGTACGCTTCGCCGTCGCGCTTCTTCACTTCGGGATGGGTCTCGCCCAGCAAGAGATACATCGCATCCGGGTGCCGTGCGAAGATGGCGGGCAGCGCCTCGATCACGTATTCGATGCCCTTGCCGCGGCTGAGCAGCCCGAACGTAGAGAGGACCTGGCGGTCACCGATGCCGAGATTGCGCTTGAAGTGATGACTGCGGCGCAGCGGTACGTCGGGCACGCCGTGGAGGATGACCTCGACCTTGCGGGGGTCGATGCCGTAATGCTCCTCGAGGATGCGTCTGCCGGCATACGCGAGCACCACGACGGCTGAGCTGCGGTTGCAGAGCTCACGCGTGACGAAGCGCATGCGCTCGTCTGGTTGCGGCAACGTCGTGTGCAGGGTGACCACCGCCGGCTTGCGCAGCTCGGCCAGGAAGTCGAGCAGATAGGCGCCGCGCTCGCCGCCGAAGAGGCCATATTCGTGCTGGATGTTGACGACGTCCGCCGGGTGATCGTTGGCGAATCGCGCAGCCGCGAGATAGGACTGGCGGTCGTCGCGATGGATCTGAGCGACGACGCAGGCCGGGTAGTCGTAGTGCCGTCCCTCATCGGTGATGGCGATGACGTCACTGGGGTGACCGTACAAGATGTCATACGAGCCGCGAATATCTTCGGTGAAGGTCGCGATGCCGCACTCGCGCGGCGGGTACGAGCCCAAGAAAAGGACGCGCGGCCGCGAGACACCATCTGCTGATGTGCGAAATAGGAGCGTCGACGGCGTCGCTGCATGCATGCGTTGAAAAAACCTTGTAAGTGAGGCCGGTCGTGGCCGGATCAGTAGACTGCTAAACCTGTTCCTACATTATACCACATTATGTCGCTCGACAAACGAGCGCTGGATATGACGCCTCCGGTTAAGAGAGACTTAAGGCGTTCTCGCATGCACGCGCTCGTCGCGTCCCAAAACTGAGCCCGGTTCGACGACGGCGCCTGGTTCTACCACGACTTCGAGTCCCAAAATCGCGTCCCGCACAATTGCGCCGTGGCCCACGAAGCAATCGGGCCACAAAATGCTAGAGGAGACCACAGCGTCTCTTCCGATCTTGCATCCTTCGTAGAGAATCGCGTACGGGCCGATGCGCGCTCCCGGTTCGACGTGCACGCGCGCACCGAGGTAGATCGGGCCGTGAGCATCGACGCCAGCCGGCAGCGGCGTTCCGTCAGCGCTCCAGATGCGCTCGCCTACTTCGTGTCCGACGGGACGCTCGAAGGTCCGGTCGAGGATGTCGCGATGCGCTTGGATATAGGTCGAGGGCCGTCCAACGTCGATCCAATAGTCTGGCGTGGAGAGCGCGTAGACGCGGCCTGTCTCGCTGATGAGCTTTGGAAAGGTCTCGCGTTCGATCGATACCTTTTGGCCAGTGGCAATTGCATCAAGGGCTGCCGGCTCGAGCACGTACGTGCCGGCATTGATGTCCGTGGCTTGCGTCTCTCCCGGCTTGGGCTTCTCCACAAAGCGCAGGACTTTGCCCGACCCGTCGGTCTCCACCACGCCGAACTGGCTCGGATCTTCGACCGCCCGGGTGTGTATCGTGGCGATGGCGCGCTGCCGTTTGTGGACCTCGCGCAGCGCGACGAGATCGACGCCCGTCAAGATGTCGCCATTGCAGACGTAGATGGTCCCGCTGACCTTGTGGACCGCGTTCTTGACGGCGCCGGCGGTGCCTAGCGGCTCTTCTTCAAACACGTAGTGGAGGTCGACGCCGAAGCGGCGTCCGTCGCCGAAGTAGGCTTCGATCGCCTCCGGCAGATAGCAGCACGAGAGGATGACCTCATCGACGCCGGCTTCCCGCAAACGCTCGATGATCCAGCCGATGAAGGGCCGCCCGAGTAGCGGTGCCATCGGTTTGGGAACTGCGTAGGTGAGCGGTCGCAAACGCGTGCCCTCACCGCCCACGAGTACAACTGCTTGCATCGGTTCCCGACTGACGTTACTCTCGAACGGGCGCGCTTCCTTGCGTCGATGCACGGGCTGCGGCGACGTGGGTCATCTGTTCGCTCAGCTCGCGCAGCCGCTGTTGCAGACCAACGTCGTTGGAGCGCGCCGATGATGTCTTCGGCATGCATTCCGCGAAATAGACGCCGCTGACGTCTGCGACGTCGCGCGATGAGGCGAGGTAGATCGACGTGCGAGCTCCCTCGCGCGACCCCCGTATGAAGCGATTGCGAATCCAGATGAAGAACCCCAGCCAGTCGTGATTGTTGAGCCCGAAGTTGGATGCGATGACGCCGGGATGCAGGCAGTTCGCGGTCACGCCGGTTCCGGCGAGGCGCCGCGACAGATCGTACGCGTGGAGCACATTGGCAAGCTTGCTCTGACTGTAGGCGCGAGGTGCCCAGTAGCCGCGGCTTCCGGAGATGTCTTCGAAATCTATGCGGCCGTCGTAGTGGGCGTCAGACGCGACGTTGATGATGCGCGCCGGCGCGTTTGCGATGAGCGTGCCGGCGAGCGACTCCGCGATGATGTAGTAGGCGAGGTGATTGACTGCCCACTGGGTCTCGATGCCGTCGCGGGTCAGGATGCGTCTACTGACGATGACGCCCGCGTTGTTGATGAGGACGTTGAGCTTGGGATACCTCACGCGCACTTGTTCGACGAGCGCTTTGACATCGTGCTGCGACGAGAGGTCGGCAATGAGATGCTCGACGCGAGGGTTGCCGGTTTGGGCTTTGATCCGTGCGACTGCGGCTTCACTGCGCGACGCATCGCGACCGACAAGGATGGTCGTCGCTCCGAGCTGTGCCAAGCCGAGTGCGGTCTCAAACCCGATCCCGTTGGTTGCGCCGGTGATGAGACAGACCTGATCAGTCACGCTTGAGCTCGCCATATATAGCTACGGCTTTGCCCGGGGCGTGACGCCCTTCAACATGTCGCGCCAGGCTTGTGAGAACGCAGGGTAGATGGTCCCCAATGGGTGGCCGCCGTCAGGTTGTTCGTAGTAGCCAGCGATGACGCCGGCGGCCCGCAGCCACGACACCGTCCATTCGGGGTAGGACGGTGGCACAGCCGTATCGAGCGCACCCTCGACGATGTAAACACGCTTGCCGGCCAGGGCGCGTGCCGCCGATTGCTTGTTGTCGTCGGTCAAGCTGCCGGACGCGCACAGGAACCCCGCCCACAGTTCGGGATGCAGCGGGCCGACGACGAACACTCCGAAGCCGCCCATCGAATGGCCGGCGAGATATACGCGCTTCCGGTCGATGGAGAATGCGGTCTCGGCGATGTCGATGGATTGATAGACCTCGAGTGGAGCCGGATCGGCATACCCGCTGTCGCCACGGGCGTATGGCGCGATGACGATGGCTCCTGTCGCGTCGGCTTCCTTGCGCACCCACGGCGATGCGATGATGTCCGCTTCGGACTGCGACGCGCCATGCAGAAAGACCACGAGCGGGGCCGGCTTGTGTGGATCGTAGGAGGGCGGGATGTACGCAGCCCACGGTTGCATGCTGTGATCGACGACCGAATGGATGGGCACGTCGTCGAGGCTGTGGATCGCGGCGATCGCGTGCGGCGTGCCGCTCGCAAGCTGATCGATCAGGCTGCTGTCCAGGCGGGCAAGGGTGTCGGCGAAGTCGAGGAACTCATCCGGCGTCGCCCACGTCGGTCGAGCGACGGGCTCGAGAGCTGCGTCCGCGTTCAACCGATCTTCAAGCGTGGCGGCGAGATGCGACCGCTGGTCTATCGCTTTGAAATTTTCCTGGAGGACGCTGAGCGCCGAGTGCATTCGATTATGGTAGTCAGCCCATGTCGGTGAGCTCGACGCCGTCAAGGTCAAGAGCATGGCGACCGCGAGAGCGCTTTTCACGGCCGCGAGAAGTATCTGCATGTTGGCGCCAATAGCGGACGAGAGCGTGGTAGCCCCAAGGGAATTCGAATCCCTGTCTCCGCCTTGAGAGGGCGGCGTCCTAGGCCTCTAGACGATGGGGCCG
>DAINRU010000009.1:0-64940 GCA_036741695.1 Vulcanimicrobiota bacterium | reverse complement strand
CTCGCCCAAGCCTGCTACGACGCCGCTGCGAAGTACGCCAAGGAGCGGCACCAGTTCGGCCAAGCGATCGCCAAATTTCAGGCGGTGAACTTCCAACTCGTCGACATGGCTGTGGAGATCGAACTGGCCAAAACGGCCGTTCTCAAGGCCGCGTGGCTCAAAGACCAGGGCCGCGATTTCGCCATGGCGGCGGCGATGTCCAAGCTCTTCTCGGGCGAGGTATCTCGCCGTTGCGCCAACGCGGCGGTGCAGATCCACGGCGGTTACGGGTTCATGGACGAGTATGCGGTCTCTCGCTACTGGCGCGATTGCAAGATCAACGAGATCGGCGAGGGGACGAACGAGGTTCAGCGCATGGTCATCGCGCGCCAGCTGGGTTTTACGTAAACGGACCCTAGTGCAGCGGATCGACCGATAAGCCGAACCCGACGAGTTCGGTCGATGAATCGAAGAACTGATGGCGATTGATGATGACGTTGACGTCGCCGCTCGCCGCGCCGGGCGCGGGAATCACCCATATCTGCAGCGGATCGTAGACGTAGAGCAAGTCGTGCGCGTGGTCGTACGCGATACCAGTCGGACCGGTCGAAAAGCTTGAGATGACCTGGCCGTGTCCGTTGGGCCCGTTCTGAATGCTGGCGTTATGGATGACGTCGATCTGCTTGCGACTGATCTCACCGACGAACAGGATGTCGCCGACGGCGTTGAGGGCCAGCCCGTCGGGTGAGTTCAAGCCGAGGATCTGACGATTTGCGGTGATGGTCGGGTTGGTGTGGCCGACGACCGCGGCCTCTGCCTGCGTGCCGAACGTGTCGAACACCGCGACCACTGTGCCCTCGTCGCTGACGAAGAGCCGGTCGTTGATGGGATCGTAGAGCATCTCCTGTGCGCGTGGGACACCCACCACACCGGGGTCTGTGATCCCGAGTGTGATATTCGCGGCCTTCACCGACGCAGCGTTCATCAGATGCGCATTTGCATAGACTTGGATAGTCGGTCCGTTCACGTTGGCGACGAAGAATAGGTCGTGCACGGGGTCATAGGTCGCCGTGCCTTGCCCGTTCGCGTACGGCACTTGCTGAGTCGGATTCTGGCCATTCAGGGTCGTGGCCGCGTTCCAGATCTTGATCGGTGTCGCCTGGGGAGAACCAATCGTGGGGAAGGGGTAGGCGCTCGGATACCACAGGATGTTGTACGGCTCGTAATAGATGATGTCGGGATTGCTCGCATCGCTCGTCGGGTAGATCAGAGACGGATAGGCCACGCCATTGAGGTTCGACGCGTGGGCGTAGACGCGAATGGTCTTCGAGCTGGCGTCTTGGACGTAGAGCGTGTCAGGGCCGGTCGTCACTGGGGTCGGTGTCACGGTCGATGTCGTGGTGCTGTTGTTGTTGCACCCGGTCACGAAGACCAAAATCGCTATGCACGCCGCAACGATGCAAGCTCCCAGTCTGGGATTCATCAGGGTGGGGTTCTCCTCACGTTGGGGGTTTGGCGAGCCGGACAACGCGGCCGCCGCGTCCACTCACAAATGACTTCGTCCGACAGGTTCGAGGGCGTACCTGCTCGACCTCCCCGCCGGGTGGGCGTAAAAGCGGAAGGCTGCTGGTTTCCCAGCAGCCTTCCGGCTTGTCGTTGTCGGTTTACGCGCTAGATCTTCATGCTGAGCGCGAAGATGAAGTCGCGATACGGCAAGATGCCGGCCGACGAATACGGGTAGTAGTTGTTGCCGTAGTAGCCGTTCGCCGGCTTCGGTCCTTGGTTGGCGTTCGGACCGAGAACACCGGTGAAGCCTCCAAGCGGGAGGACGCTGTAGAAGCTGTTGTCGCCATAGGCGATGTTGTTCTGTCCTGTGGGCTGCTCCCAAGCATACCCCGAGTTGTGAACCCCTGCGACGATGTTCGTTCCCAGGATCGAGGCCTTCAGGTTGTGGCCGATATCGTGGGAAACGTTGAAGCCCAGGGTCCAGAATGACGGGCCCTTGAGCGAGCCAGGTCCGTCAAACGTGCCGGTATACGGGTCGGGACCGTTGCCACCGTAGTACGTGTCACCCTTAGGCACCGCAAGGCAACCGGTGTTGGCGTTTGATGGAACGCCCGGTGCGCAGTGCGGATCTGGGAACTGCAGGGCATCGCCGTACGGGCTGCCCGACGAGTACGCGAAGGGTACCAAGAGGTCAAACCCGGCTTCCTTGACTTCGGGTGTGACATTGATGACCCACGCCACATCGTAGGACGGTCCTGTCGAGGTCGGCGCCATCACGAACGACGGCGCGTAGTAGCCGCTCGGGTTGAGCATCGCGTAATTGGTGTGATACGCGTTGTTGTACCCGCAGATACCGCTGTCGGGCAACCCAACAACGCCGTTCCCCAGCGAAATGGGCGTCGTGCAATTGCTCGCGGTGGTGCCGTTTAACACGTTGAGGAATGACCCAGTTCCACCGCGCGGAACGTTGAACCTGATCCCTGTGTTCGTGAAGGTCGCATTCACAACCCCACCGATGCCGCTCGCCGCCGCAACCGGTCGTTGCAACGTGAACTCAACACCACTGATGTGCGCGTTGCCGAAGTTGTCACCCGTGACGAAGCTCGGCGACGCAGGGTTGAAGGGAATGCTCAGGATCTGGTTGCGCGTATCGCGGTAGAACGGGGTCAGCTTGGCAGAATATCCACCAGTGAACTCGTGCTCGAACGAGAGGTCGTAGTTCGTGCTGTCCTCTGGTTGGATGTCATGATACGCGCCAAAGCCCAACCCTGTCATGAATGAGTTGAGCAAGCTCGTACCTGCCCCCGGACCCCATTCCGGGTTTCTTGTGTACTGTTCAAACGCCGAGTTCGGCGGTTGTACGTAGCGGCCGATGGAGAATCGGATGACGTCTCTTGGGTCCATATTGAACGTCGCTCCGAATCTCGGGCTGATGTCGGTGAAGCCAGCCGTGCCCGGCGGATTCGTCCAAGCAAACCCACCCGGGCTGATCACAGGATTGCTCCCTGGGTTGTCCGTAGCACCGGGCTGCAACAGCTGGAAGCAGTTCTGGTTGCCGTTGGGCCCGATGATCTTCGGATCGCTCGGAGAGTAGTTGTAGCCCTGCAGACATTGGCCGGATCCCACTTCGCTTTGGTAGGCCAGGCCGTTGGGACCTGTGATCGCCTGAGGCATGAGCTGGTACAGGAACTGATCCCAACGCAGTCCGATGTCGAACTGCATCTTGTCGCTCGGCTTGAACGTGTCTTGGATGACACCGTCCCAGTCGAGTGGCGTGACCGTGTTCCAGGTGCTAAACGGGATCGTGGTACCGGTCACCGTCGCGCCCGGACCACACGGGGTAGATGCGCCAGCGGTTGCACAGGTCGTGCTTGAGGTCGCCGTCTGAGGTGAGTAGTTGTAGCGCAGCGTCAGGTCACGTGACCAGTCGCCAATCACCTTTATGAGGTTTTGCTGGTTGAGCTGGTTTTGGTAGTCCAATCCTACGCCGGACGCATTGTCGTGGAGCTGGTAGAACGAGAACCCGACGTAGCCGTTGATCGGCTGGTCGAGCGTCCACGCCGAGTACATCTGGTAGCCGTAGACGCGTAGGAACGAGGACTGGTTGAGCGAGTGCGTATACGCCAGCTTCTCGATGGAGTATTGCGTGCTCTCGCTGTCCTGGAAGTTCGACGGCATCGGGCCACCGCAGAACGGGCCACCGGTGGCACCGTTGAAGCCTGTGGGGGCGCAATTGGTTACGCTTCCGCCTGACGTGGGCCAGGTGAGCGGCGTCAGCAATGCCGGGTTGTAGGGCTGGCCGACCGCGCCTTTGTAGAACTGGCCGGTGGGCCAATCGATGACGCCATTCGGCTGGACGGTCGTACCTGTGTCGAACTCCGTCGCTTGCGACGGGTCTGCGCCGTACGTGCCGTACGGTCCGTACGGACCAGCGGCTGTACTGCCGACGACATACAGCGCCTGCAGGTCGTCATTGAGCCCGTTGTGCACGAGCGACCAGTGAAGGTTCGTCGCCGTATCGCGCAGAGCGTTGTACGGCGTCGACGCGTAGGCGCCTTGCGACGCCGGCTGGTTCAGCGTGACCGGCTGGGCGCAGTTCAGCGGCTGCGAGCCGGCCGTTACGCCTGGCACGCCGCGGCCGATGCCGAAGTAGTTGAAGCCGTAGTTGAAACCACCGCATCCCGGGTCGCCTGCGGGCACGGTGAACGAGGTGTTCGCGAGGTTGCTGCGATCACCGAAGTTCACGTAGTTGTCCGAGGCGAGCGTCGAGACGTAGTAGCTGAAGCGGTTGTCTGGGGTCGCTCCGTAGACGTCGGCCTGCACCGAGTGGTTGAACAGCGGGCTGCCCACCACGGCTGTGAAGTCCGCGCCACCGGGGTACTTGCCACGTGAGATGGTTTCATTGATGTATCCGGACATCGCTCGGCCTGAGTCGGCCGGCGCGCCGCCCGTGTACACTTCAAGGCTGGCCAGTCCGTTCGTGTTGAACGACGTGCCGTTGTAGAAGTCGAAGCCGCGGTTCAACGGGATGCCGTCGAGCTCGTATCCGACTTGGTCTGGTGCGCCACCTCGGATGCTGAGCTGACCTTGGCCGCCGTAACCTGGGCCACCGCCGATAGCGTACCGGTTGACGCCTGGAAGCGTTCCGACAACGCCGTTCTGGCTGTAGAGCGTCTCCGCGCCGCCCGAGGCACCCTGTGCCTTGTTGATGGCGGCTGCGTTAACGGCATACAAGTCGCCCGTGACCGTTTTGCTCACGACGGTGGCCGCGGCCGTCGTCGTGACGTGTCCGATCGTCTTGACCGTTTGAGACATCTTGATGTCGGCAGCGGTCGATTGATCTGCCTGTACGGTCACGCCATAGCGAGTCGACGGATCATAACCGTCTTTGCTGGCCGTGACCGAGTATGTGTCTGGAGACAGGTTGAGAATGGAGTAAAATCCATTCGTCACCGTCGTTGCGCTCGCCGATTGACCCGGCGAAGCTGCCGTGACTTTGGCACCGGCGACGCCGTTGCCACTTTGGTCCGTCACCTTGCCCTCGATGTTTCCGGTAGTGCCGGCCAGTACCCATGTTCCCTGGACGACGACAACAAGAAACGCCAAGAGCGCGATGCGGAGAAGGCCCTTACTTTGCATCAAGGGTTTCCTCCTGAAGTGAGTGAGCAAATCAAGCGGCGGGGCGTGCGATGCCGAACGGAACAAGCCCGTCCATCGTGCTTGTCGCCTTACCGCTTAACGCAAGCTTAAAGTTCGCTTAGAGTGAGCTCGCACACCTGCTCGTTGGGCCCTTTTGCGGGACATTGCTCCTGACGGGCCGGTCCAAAACTCGATCGATTTTCAGCTAGCGGCGAGCGGGTTGTGCGAGCACCGAGCGCACAAGATCTGGGATCTGGGCGGGGCTTTCGGCGACGGGAACGCCGAGCTTCATGAAGGCGTCGACCTTGGCTTGCGCCGTGCCGCTGCTGCCACTGACGATGGCGCCCGCGTGGCCCATGCGCTTCCCCTCCGGAGCAGAGCGTCCGCCGATGAATGCCACGACGGGTTTGCTGAACTCGCCGCGGGCGATGAGCGCCGCTGCATCTTCTTCATCGCTGCCGCCGATCTCGCCGACGAGAACTACGCACGTTGTCCGCTCGTCGCGTTCGAAAGCGCGGAGGGTATCCGTGAACACCGTGCCGATGATCGGATCGCCGCCGATACCGATGCACGTGCTCTGACCTATCCCCGCCCGAGTGAGCTGGTCGACGATCTCGTAGGTCAGGGTGCCGCTGCGCGAGACCATGCCGACCTCGCCGCTCGAAAACACATGACCGGGCATGATACCGACCAATGCCTGCCCTGGCGAGACAAGACCTGGACAGTTGGGTCCGATGAGCCGGACGCCTTTGGGCAATGCGGCCACCGCTTTAAGCATGTCGTGGATGGGGATGCCTTCGGTGATGCAGACGATGAGGCCGATGCCGGCGTCGGCGGACTCCAATATCGCATCTGCGGCGAACGGCGGCGGTACGAAGATGATGCTGGTCGTGGCGCGCGTCGCGCTCTTGGCTTCTCGCACCGTGTCGAAGACCGGGAAATCGTCGACCGACTGGCCACCCTTGCCTGGCGTGACACCGCCCGCGACTTTTGTGCCGTAGGCGCGCATGCGGTTCGCGTGATACAGGCCCTCGCGCCCCGTGATCCCCTGGACGAGGACGACGCTATTCGTATCGAGGTAGATTGACACGTCTGCTCCTTAGGGTGAACGGACCTCAAGGTCCGTTGCTACATTACGTTCCCGCGAGGGCGACGGCGAGCTTGGCGCCTTCGGCCATCGTCTCCACG
The DNA here is from genome assembly GCA_036741695.1 of Vulcanimicrobiota bacterium. GTDB lineage: Bacteria > Vulcanimicrobiota > Vulcanimicrobiia > Eremiobacterales > Eremiobacteraceae > JAFANK01. Next base: position 58,628 of record DAINRU010000009.1, on the reverse strand, counting down.
GCGGCGATGCCGTGCTCGTGCAGCACGGCGCGGCCTTCGCGCTCGTTGGTACCGGTGAGTCTAATGACGAGCTTGTCCTTGCTCCAAGCGCCGCCGTCGAGCGCGGCGACAAGCCCCTTGGCCACCTCGTCACCGCGGGTGATGCCGCCGAAGATGTTGATGAAGACAGATCGCACGTTAGGATTCGCGGTCACGATGTTCACCGCGTCGCGCATGAGGTCTGCTTTCGCTCCTCCACCGACGTCGAGGAAGTTCGCGGGCGTGCCGCCTGATGCCGTGACCGCATCGAGAGTGGCCATGACCAGGCCCGCGCCATTGCCGATGATCCCGACGTTGCCTGAAAGACCGACGTAATTGTTCTCGCCCAGGCCCGCCGCCACGGCGCGCGCCTTGAGTGGATCGTCTTCGACCGTCGTCTTCCATGCCTCGAACTCGGGATGGCGCCCCAGACCATTGTCGTCGATCTCGACCTTGGCATCCGACGCCACGAGCTTGCCATCTTTCGTGATCGCCAGCGGGTTGATCTCGAGCAACATCGCCCCGGAGCTGAAGAACAGGTCGTAGAGCTTGCCCAAGATGCTCGAGAATTGCGACAGCACGGCCGGCGGCATGCCCGCCTCTTTGGCGATGCGCCGTCCGATGTATGGCCAGTACCCAGTGCTGGGATCGATGGTCTGCTTGACGATCGCCTCTGGGTTCTTGTGCGCGACTTCCTCGATATCCATGCCGCCGATGGCTGAAGCGATGACGATAGGGCGCTTGCTGGCTCTGTCGACCGTGATCGACAGGTACATCTCTTTTGCGATGTCGAGACGCTGCTCGATCCAGATGCGCTTGGTCACCTCGCCATCGGGGTTTTGCGCGTTGGCGATGCGCATGCCGAGGATCGCTTGCGCCGGTTCGCGCACGTCGTCGGCGTTCGAACAGAACTTGATGCCGCCGGCCTTGCCGCGACCACCGATGAGGACCTGCGCTTTCACCACGGACGGCGCCGGATTGGCGCGCATGATCTCCACGGCTTCGTCCACCGTCGCCGCGACGCGGCCGGGCGGCACGGGGATGCCGGCTCGTGCGAAAAGCTCCTTGCCTTGATACTCGAGTAGGCGCATGAGGTTCTCCGGTATATAAACGGACCTAAAGGTCCGTTGCTACAAAGTTCGTGTTCAGAGGTCCGCTGTTTCAAAGACTCGCTGCTGCAGTCTTTCCGTTATATGAACGGACCTAAAGGTCCGTTGCTTCAAAAGTCTGCCGGCTAGTCGCGGCGCGGCGCGGGTTTGCGTGACTGTCGCGCACCGTTGGGCGGACTGCCGCCGCCCGCCGACCGGCGCGGCGGCCGGTCGCCGGCCGTACGCTCGTCCAAGCGGCCGAGGATCTCGCGTGCGATGACGATGCGCTGGACCTCCGACGTGCCCTCATATATCTCGGTGATCTTGGCGTCGCGATAGTAGCGCTCCGCGGGGAACTCGGTCGTGTAGCCATAGCCGCCCAGTATCTGGACGCATTCCGCAGCATGCTTGCGAGCGGCTGTCGAGGCGAAGAGTTTGGCTTTCGACGAGGCGTCGACCACCGGCATGCCCTGGTCGCGCATCCAGGCCGCATGATAGAGAAGCAGGCGCGCGGCATCGAGATCGACCGCCATGTCCGCGATCTTGAACGAGACCGCCTGGAACGCGCCGATGGGCCGCCCGAATTGCTGGCGATCGCGGGCATATCGGCCTGACGTGTCGAGACATGCCGCCAAGATGCCCACCGCTTGCGCCGCGATCCCCAAGCGACCGCTGCCGAGGTTCGCGAGCGCGATGCGGTAGCCCGAGCCCTCGCTGGCGAGAAGGCGGGCGCTCGGGATGCGTGCGTTCTCGAAGATCACGTCGACGGTGTTCGATGAGTGGATCCCAAGCTTATGGGTGACGCGTCCGATCTTGACACCCGACGTATCGCGGTCGACGAGAAATGCGGAGAGGCCTTTGGGGCCGTCCGCGCCCGTACGTGCGAAGACGACGAACACCTTGGCGTAGCCGCCGTTTGTGACCCATTGCTTGGTGCCGTTCACGACGTACTCGTCGCCCTGGCGCTTGGCGCGCACGCGCAAGCTCGACGCGTCGGATCCGGATTCCGCTTCGGTCAGCGCGAACGCGCCGAGCCATTTCCCGGTGCACATCTGGGGAAGGTACGTACGCTTGAGCTCATCCGACGCAAAGGCCTCGATGATGCGTTCGGCCAGACCCTGCACCGAGACTGTCACCCCGACCCCAGCGTCGGCGCGGCTGATCTCTTCGATCGCGAGCACGGTGCTGACCGTGTCGAGCGCCGCGCCGCCATACGCCTCGGAGACGAACATGCCCATGATGCCAAGCTCGCCGAGCTTGCTGAAGACATCGAGCGGGAAGGTGTGCGATTGATCCCAGGCCGCGGCGTGCGGGGCGATCTCTTTGTTCGCGAATGCCGCGACCATATCGCGGACGGCTTTCTGCTCCTTGGTCAATTCGAAGTTCATGCGTACTCGTAAAAGCCGCGGCCGGCTTTCTTGCCGAGGAATCCCCCGGCCACCATCTTCTTGAGCAGCGGACACGGCCGGTACCGTGGATCGCCGAATCCTTGGTGGAGCACTTCCATAATTGCCAGACAGGTGTCCAAACCGATGAAGTCGGCGAGCTCAAGCGGACCCATGGGATGGTTCAACCCGAGCTTCATCACGGCGTCGATGGCGCGCGCCGTGCCCACGCCCTCCATGTAGGCGAACATGGCTTCGTTGAGCATGGGCATGAGGATGCGGTTGCTGATGAACCCCGGATAGTCGTTGACCTCGACGGGCGTCTTGCCCAGTTCTTCCACGAAGCGCTTGCACAGCGCCGCCGTCTCGTCCGATGTGGCGATACCGCGGATCAGCTCGACGAGCTTCATGACCGGCACGGGGTTCATGAAGTGCATCCCGACGACGTTGTGCGCGCGCTTGGTCGCAGAGCCGAGCACGGTGATGGAGATCGATGACGTGTTGCTGGCGAGGATGGCCGCGGGCGGCAGACCCGCGTCGAGCTCTGCGAAGATGCGCTTTTTGAGCGACACGTCTTCGCTCGCCGCCTCGATGGCGAGGTCGGCATCAGCGCCCTTGATGGGGGATAGCCTCCTCGCGACGCGCGCTTCGATGTCGGCCGCCGCCTGGGCACTCATGCGGTCCTTCTCGACCGCGCGTTTGAGATTGTTCGCGATGACCGCAAGGCCGCGATCGACCGCGTGCTGATCGACGTCGTTGATCGTCACGGTGTGACCGGCCGCGGCACAGACCTGCGCGATGCCGCTTCCCATCTGCCCCGCACCGATGACGAGAACTCGCATGTCGTGGGCTCGTTTCCGTGCCGCTCCCAAGCGGTCCCCTTGGAAAAAAAAGGCCGCCCTTCGGCGGCCTAAGACGAGCGCTCGTGTCAGCGTCGATATTTCCCTGATCGACTTGAAGCTCGCGGCGTTTGAAACTGCGAGCCGGTCATACCGGCGGCGGCACTCGCCGGATCTCCGCAGAACCGGACCGCCTCCATAGTCGACGCCCCACAAGCGCCTTAGAAGAATAGCATCCGGTCGCTCGACCCATCAAGGCAACGAGTGTTCGGCGACCCTGATGGTCTCGTCCCCACACGTGGGATTCTTTCAATCCCGCACAAACTGCGAGGCAGTTCTCTCAGAGCGTCCCGCCCCGCGGTAACGGCTACGCAAGGTGGAGCTTGAGGAGCACCGCAGCGACCATCAAGGCGAAAAACACGAGCGTGATCGTCTCGGCGCGAGCGATCACCTCGGCTCGCCAGGCGCCGTACCGCTCGTCGGCTGGCAAAGCTCCACGCGTGGGCACGATACGCGGCACGCTTGAGGCATATCGTTGGTAGGCCGCGCCGAAGGTCGCGCGCAGGTAGGCCTCTTCGAGCGGGATGATGGTCGCGTAGACGCCGGCGACGAACAGCGCGACGAGCACGAGCATGAGAGCTGACTGGAACGGCGTTACTGCACCCGAGAAGGCGATCCAAAAGCCGAGCGCCGTGATGGCGTTGCCCACGTAGAGCGGATTTCGCAGATAACTGTACGGTCCGGCGGTGACGAGGCGCGGAGCGGTGACGACGTCGGCGCGCGTCGTGACCCCTGAGTACCCCACGGCCCAGATGCGCAGCAGCTCGCCGACGAATGCGACGGCGATGCCGACCGCAGCGCTCGCGACCGTCGGGTGGCCGATGATGACGAGCGCGAGCGCAACCGGCACGAGCAAGAGTCCCCGGTTCTTGAAGACGAGACTGCGCCATCCCGACGTTGCCGTCGCTTTAGGCTGCGCCACGCGCGTAATACTCCAAGAGATCGGCCAGCGTGGTCTGCAGCGGCGTCGTCGCCTTCCACCCCGTGTCCGCGGCGATGCGCGACGGATCGCCCCGCAGCACGGGGGTCTCGACGACACGCACGAGTGCCGGATCCTCGCGGATCTCGGCCGAGACCCCGCTGATGCGCACCAGTTCCACGACGATGTCGCGCATGCTCATGTCTTTTCCGCTGCACACGTTGTAGACCGCTCCCACGGTGCCCGCGGCCGCGAGCCGTATGTAGGCGTCCACGACGTCACGCACGTCGCTCAGATCGCGGCGTGGCTGCAAGTTACCGACGTGGATCTCTCGCGCTCCGTCGCCCCGCGTCAGCGCGGCGATCTGCTTGGCGAACGATGCGACGGCGAACGACGGGCTTTGGCCCGGCCCCGTGTGATTGAACGACCGGGTGGCGATGACACGCACTGTCCCCGAACGTGCCGCTTGTAGCGCGATGATCTCTGCCGCGGCTTTGGATGCGGCATACGGGTTGCGTGGCTGCAACGGCATATCTTCGCGCAGCGGGAGTTGGGCTTGGGTCACGGCGCCGTACGCGTCGGACGAGCCGACCACGATGACCGTTGCGGCCGGCGCGGCAATGCGCACCGCCTCAAGCAGGCGTGCCGTGCCCATCACGTTTGTCTCGATCGTGGTCAGCGGGTCTGCGATGCTCGCCGGAACCGACGACTGAGCGGCGAGGTGGAACACCGTCTCCGGTTGGACGGCGGCGACGATCTCGCGCATTCTGCTGCCGTCGGTGATCTCGCCGTGCTGCCAGGATATGCGTGCGGCGAGCTCAGGCTCGAGCGTGGTAAGGCTCGGTGCCGTGGCGCGGATCATCCCCGTCACCGAGACTCCGTCCGTCAGCAGCCGGCGAAGCAACCATTGTCCGACGAAACCGTCGGCGCCGGTGACGAGCGCGCGCATCACTCAGGTCGGCGGGAGTGGCGCTTGAGGTCGGCGTCCACCATTCCTTCGATCATCGCTCGGAACGTCACGGTCGGCTCCCAGCCCAGCTTCGTGCGCGCCTTGCTCGCATCGCCGACCAAAATATCGACCTCAGCCGGGCGGATGAACTTCGGATCGAGCACCACATGCTTGCGCCAATCCAGGCCGACGTGTGTGAAGGCGGTTTCGACGAGCTCTTGCACCGTGCGCGTCTCGCCGGTCGCGATCACGTAATCGTCGGGTTCGTCTTGCTGCAGCATGAGCCACATCGCGCGGACGTAATCGCCCGCGAAGCCCCAATCGCGCTTGGCATCCAGGTTCCCCATGCGCAGCTCGCTCGCTTTGCCGAGTTTGATGCGCGCGGCGGCGTCCGTGACCTTTCGGGTGACGAACTCGAGCCCGCGACGTTGAGATTCGTGGTTGAAAAGTATTCCCGAGCACGCGAACAACCCGTACGATTCGCGATAGTTCACGGTGATCCAGTGGCCGAAAACCTTGGCAACGCCGTACGGACTGCGTGGGTAGAAGGACGTCTTCTCCGTCTGCGGCGTCTGCTGGACTTTCCCAAACATCTCGCTACTCGATGCTTGATAAAAACGTGCATCCGGCTTCACCGCTCTGATGGCCTCGAGGAGCCGACCCACGCCGACGGCCGTGAACTCGGCGGTCAGCACGGGTTGCGACCATGAGGTGGGCACGAAGCTTTGCGCAGCGAGATTGTATATCTCATCAGGCTGTGCTTCGCGAATCGCAGAGGCGATCGAATGCTCGTCGAGCAGGTCGCCCGAGAGCAGCGTCACCTTGTCGATGATGTGTGCGATGCGATCGAACGAGTTGGTGCTCGAGCGGCGCGTCATGCCAAACACGTCGTAGCCGCGTTCGAGCAGGAACTCCGCAAGATATGAGCCGTCCTGCCCGGTGATACCGGTGATCAACGCGCGCTTGGCCATAGCCGAATGCTTTGGTGTCCGGACGATGCGCGCCTTTTCGCGGCGTGGGTTAAATCGCTTGCGGCGGACCGCTCGCCACCGAGCGTTCGTTGGCGAACGCCACCACGCCGATACCCACGAGCGCTATTGTCCCTCCGATAGCGGTGAGCGGCGCGACGAGTTGATGCAGCACGAGGTAGGCGAAGAACGCGGTCATGATGGGCTGTGAGAGAAATGAGATGGCGACGACCGCTGCGGGCATCACCCCGAGCGAGCGCGAGACGAGCGTGTGGCCCAAGACCGTGGCGAAGAGCGCCAGCGCCGCGCACACGATAAGGTCGTGGCGGCTGATCGCCGCCGGCACGCGCATGACGACAAGCGCCAGCCACACGCAAACAGCGCACGCCGAATAGACGATCACGACATAGCGCAGCGTGTCGACCCGCTGCCGCACGTGCCTGCCGAGCAGCAGATACCCGGTCTCCGCGAACGCGGCAGCAAGCGCAAGCGCATCGCCGATGAGCACCCTGCCCGATACGCGAAAGTCGCCGACGGTGATGACCGCCGCTCCGCCGGCGGCGATCGCCATGCCGGCGATCATCGGCCACGTCGGCCGCTCCCTGAAGAAGAGCGCGGCGAATATCGCGACGAAGATCGGATCCATGCTCACGAGCAGCGCCGCGCTCGGCACGCTCGTGAACTGCAACGAGCTCGCCCACAGCGTGACGTCTAGCGCGAAGAGCGTGCCGGCGAGCGCGGCTGCCAGCGCATCGCCACGCGCGATGGGCGCGCGGCGCAGCGCGTTCGTGCTCCCCCGCGCGAGCCAGGCGAGCGGCGCCATCATCAGCACCGCGAACAGCATGCGGTAGGCGACGACGGCGATGGTCGGCGCGCTGGCCAGCTTGTAGAGGACGCCGGCCATCGACAGGCCGGCGATGCCGACGGCGAGCAGCCCGTAGCGGGTCAGCGCGACCGGTGCGCCGCGTGGCGTCGCGGCTTCGGAACTCAACCCCGCGTGGCGCGCTCGCTCGCCCGCCTCTGGCTGCGCTCCTCGTGCCGAGCGCGAGCTGCTTCGTAGCGGCGCTTTTCGTCAGGCGTCTGCGCGATCACGGGCGGCACGGCGACAGGCTTGCACTGCTCGTCCAGCGCGACGAAGATGAACTTGGCGGACGCCACGTGCTTGCGTTCGCCCGTCTGCAGCCGCTCGGCCTCGATGCGCACGCCGACCTCCATCGAGCTGCGGTGCGCGTAGTGGACCGACGACTTGAGCACGACCATGTCGCCGAGGTGCACGGCGTTCAGGAAGTCGAGGTGATCGATAGCGGCGGTCACGCAGATACGTCCGGAATGGCGGATCGCCGCCGCCGCTGCGGCCTGGTCCGCGAGCTTCATGATGACGCCGCCGTGGATGTTGCCCATCGGGTTCGTATCGGCGATCTCGACGAGCGTCGCCAGTTCGACCGCGGAGTCGGCGACGGGCTTGCCGGGGAGCGGCTGTGTCTGGCGTTCTTGCATGGGCGGGCCTTCGCTGGGACGAACGCGAAACCCGGTGAGCGGTGACAGACTTAAAAGGTCCGTCGCCACAAGGGTTCTCACGATCCGACCTTTCCACATCACACCTGTCATCCAGCGAAACTTTCCCCCCGCCTGGACGGTACATCCTAGCAACGGAGGTTCCCGCGATTATCGCGCAGGCATCGGATGAGGAGCTCGCAGCTCTCGTCCTGCGAGGAGACGGCAACGCCTTCACGCCGCTCGTCGAGCGGCACAAGCGGGGTATCGTCAACTTTGTGTATGCTCTGGTACGCTCTCCCGAGGAAGCAGACGACATCAGCCAAGAGACGTTCCTGCGAGCGTACGCGCACCTCAAGACCTTCAACCCTAAGCTCGCGAAGTTCTCCACCTGGCTGTACCAGATCGCGCGCAACACGGCACGCACGCATCTGATGAAAGAGCGACGCAAACCGCCGACCGAAGACCTCTTCGAGGATGAGACGCTTGACCAAAAGCTCCCCGACCCGCGGCTGGACGCGGCGCCTGAAGGCCGCCTGCTGGCGAGCGACGACGAGCGCATGCTGCGCGCCGCGCTGCAGAGGATTCCGGAGAAGATGAGGACCGCGCTCGTCTTGCGCTACTTCCGGCACATGGAGTATCAGGAGATCGCGGATACCATGACCGTTTCGCTCGGCAATGTCAAGACACTGATCCATCGCGGCAAGGCCGCGCTCGCCCGCGAGGTCGCGCAGGTCGACCGACCTGCGCCCGCCGGCGCACGATCCAACGTCTCGGAGGTGACTCATCGTGAAGTGCTCTGCGTATAGAGAACGCCTGCCTGCCTATCAGGACGGTGTGCTGTCCGCGGGCGCGGCTGCCGATCTCGAGGCGCACCTCGCCTCGTGTCTGGGCTGCCGCACCTTCTCAGAAGAGATGATGGTCGTCGAACGGCGGCTCGCCCGCCTGCGCGAGATCGAACCACGAGTGGATTTCACCCAGGTCGTCATGGCGCGCATCGCGGCGATGCCCGCTCCTGCACGCGGCGGCGTCCGCATGTGGTGGCTGGGCCTGTACGATCTCTTCGCTTGGGTCGTGCTTGCCGCGCTCGTGGCCACCGGCATGCTGCGCTGGAAGATCGCCGTCGCTCAAGGCGGCGCGTTGTTCGGCAAGCTCGCGATCTCGGCCGACGCGCTCTACCGCGTGGCGGACCACTTCCACCTCACCACTCTCGCGCTCGTCGGCGGTGTCGTCGAAGGCGTGGTTCTGCTGTTGCTGCTCTATGCAGGACGGCGCTATCTGGCCGGAATGCCTTCGGCCCTGTTCGGAGCCCAGACGGTATGAAAACCCACATCCACAACGTTCGCACGCACGTGGCCGCGCTTCCCCTGCTCGCGGCGCTGCTCGCGCTCATCATCTGCGCAGCGCCGCGGCCGGCCCTGGCGTTCAGCGACGATTCGAGCGGCGACATGGTTGTCTTCGGCGGCCAGCATCAGGTCATCCAAGCAGGCCAGGAGGTCACGGGCGATCTCGTGGTCATCAGCGGCAGCGCCGAAGTGTACGGCAAAGTCGACGGCGATGCAGTGGCGCTCGGCGGCAAGATCTACATCGCCCCGCAAGGCCACGTCGACGGCAGCCTCGTCAACGTCGGCGGCGTGATCGACAACGAGTCGAGCACCCCGCAGGGACATCGCGTCAGGCCGCCCGTAGCGCCGACAGCGCCGCCCGAGACCCCGGAACCCGAGATGACGCAGCCCGAGCAGGCCACGCCGTGGTTCGCAGGCTGGCCGACCTTCATCTTCATGGATGCGATCCTCGTCTTCTTCGCGTTCCTGCTCTTCCCCGCGCGCACGGCGAGCGCGACCGAGCATCTGGTCGACAACCCCGTCCTAGCCGGTATGCTCGGCTTCTTCTCGCCCATCATCTTCGTGCTCGTGGTCATCGCGCTCGCCATCACGCTCGTCGGCATCCCATTGATACCGCTTGCGGTGCTGGCCACGATCGGCGGGTACCTGATCGGCAAAGCGGCGATCGCCGAGTTCATCGGCAACCGCATCTACGACATCTCCAAGTCGGCACAGCCGCGGCCCGTCGCCGCGGTCGCCGTCGGGTTGGCGGTGCTGTTCGTCGTGACGGCGTTCACCGGCTGGATCGGCATCGTCTTCTACTTCTGCCAGGTGGCGCTCGCCATCGGCATCGCGCTCTACATGCTCATGCGCGCCGCACAGGCGCACCGCAGCCGCAGACTGATGGACTCCGGTATCGGGATGAACTTCCCGGCGCCCAAAGCGCCCTCGGAGGTCGCGTCGCCCACCGATCCGACGATAACCGGCCCGCCGCCGAGCGCGTAGCTCATCTCGCGAGGGTGGAGAGCAGGCTCTTGTAGAGCCCGTAGAACTTCAACTCGTCCAGCGCCTTGTCATCATTCCAGGTGGCAGACACGCAGTGCGAGGTCCCGTCTTTTGCGACAAGCCAGGTCGTCAGATTGAGGACGCCGGGCTCCGAACCGCCCTTGTACGCGACCGAGCGCCAGTCGGCAGCATCGGCAAGCCCAGGATTGATGCCCATGAGCGCCAGGCCTTGTACCGAAACCATGAGCTCGCACAGCTCGTGTGTGGTGAAGAACCACTCGATGTCCGTGTCGAGCGGCTGGTCGGTGAAGATGCTGACGTCGGGCAAGGGCAGCGCGTCGACCTCCCCGAGCAGCGCGCGCCGCTGCGTCTCGCCGCCCGCGCGGTAGCGCGCAAGTAGCTCTGCGTTTTCGGGATCTTTGAGGATGAACGCCTCGCGCGTGGTCAACAAGGGGCGGTTGCGCGGCCCGAACGCTTCGACGTTGCTGCGACCCGCATACAGGAGCAAGGTGTCCGCAGCGGTGTTGTCGCTCTGCGAGATCATAAGCGCCGCCAGCGCGTAGACCGTCATCGGCGAATCATCCGGCCAGGTCTGAAGGATGCCGCTCGGCAAGCTCTTGTCGCGCGTCGAGAGGCGCACGACCGATACCCATGACGTCGAGCCTCGGTCGATCTGTCGCACGAGCGCGTTCAATACTGCGAGCTTGAAGGTCGACCCCACGGCAAGCGGCAGGTCAGAAGCCACGCTTGCGCGTTCGGTGCCGCCGCGCTCGACGTAGAGGCTCGTTCGCCCGGGCAAACCCAAAAACGCGTCGACCGCGCTTTGGAAACTCGACGCGTATTGCAAGGGAGCCTCGAAGAAGAGCCCGATGATGCGACCGCTCTCGTCGAGCCGGATGGTCGCCAGGTCGTCGCCCCGCTCGAACAAGACACGGTACTTCTGTCCTTCGGGCTTGACGCTCTTGAAGTGGCCCAGCTGCGCTGAGAGCTGGCCCACGATGCTCTCGACCTGAGCGACGCTGACCTGTTGCAGGAACGATTGCGAGAACCAATCCGGCTCGATGCGGCTCGCGGTGAACAGGTGCGTGAGAACGGCCTGCGTCGAGACAGGCGCGGCGGCTGTGCGCGCGCCCGAGGCACAGACGAGGAAGAGCGCGCAGGCGAACAGGCCGATTCGTCTCACGCTTACGTCATTGCGTGATGCCGATGTCTTGGTAGAACGCGTCGGGGTTCATCGGTCGCCCTAGGAAGTTCTGCACCATCACGTCTGGCTCGACGGTCGCGCCCGGCTCCAGGATGTCTTTGCGGTAGGCCGCACCGACCTCCGGGTTTTCAAGCCCTTCCTTCTGGAAGCGGGTGAAGATGTCTTGAGCGTAGACCTTCGACCAGAGGTAGCCGTAATACCCGACATCGTAGCCCGCCATGATATGACCGAACCCCGCCTCGGGATGCGTTCCCGGTATCCCCGGGAAGGGCGTCATCTTCTTCTCGAGCGAGAACCATGTCGAGTTGACGTTGATATCCGGTGACGAGCTATGGATCGTCATGTCGTACTGCGCGTAGAACGCTTGGGTTGACCACGTATACCCGTCGGACACATGCTTGAGCGCGATCATCTTGTTGATGAGATCGTCGGGGAGCGGCTGGCCTGTGGTGACGTTGCTTGACACTTCTTTCAGGATCGAGGGCTGCCACATGAAGTTCTCGAGCATCTGCGAAGGCGCTTCGACGAAATCCGGGCGCACCGCCGTGCCGTAGAGCGTCTCGTAGGGCGCCGTCGAGAGCGTGCTGTGCATGAGATGGCCGAACTCGTGGAAGAAGACGATGACGTCTTCGTGGCTGAGCAATGCCGGTTTGCCCGGTGCGGCGACGGGCCAGTTGCCGACGATCGCCGAGACCGGTTTCTGGTAGCTCCCGTCGGGCAGCACCCGGCCTGGGCGGATCGGGAAGTTGGCGAAGTGCTCGTACTTGCCGGGGCGCGGGTAGAGGTCGAGATAGAACCAGCCGATGGGCTTGCCGCTCGCGGTATCGGTGATCGAGTACTCGGTGACGCCGGGTGCCCAGGCGTCCGCCGGGGTGATCTGCTCGAATGTCACGCCGAGCAGCTTCTGGTAGATGCCGAGCACGCTTGTGACGACGTGATCCACCGGGAAATATTGGCGGACGATCTGATCGTCAACGGCGTATTTGGCCTTGATCAGCGCATTCTCGTAATAGCCATAGTCCCAGCGCTGGATCGGCCCGGGGGAGCCCTGCGCGTTTTTGAAGGCGGAGAGTGCCGCCACTTCGCTGTCTGCTTTGGGCAGCAGCTTGACGCTGACGGTGTTGAGCAGATCCTCGACCCGCTGCGGCGTCTTGGCCATCTTGGCGTCGAGCTGGTAGGCGGCCCATGTCGGATAGCCGAGCAGCTGCGCGAGCTGGTAGCGGATGGCCACCGCCTGCTGCAAGCGCTGCACGTTCTTGGTCCCGCCGCGATTGCCGTAAGCCACCATGAAACGCTTGCGCGCCGCACTGCTGGATTCAGCGAGCATGTACTGGCCGTAGGTGCTCTCGTTGACAGGCACGACATAGCCCGCCTGGGTCTTGGTCAGGGTGGCGAGGAAGTCGGCGGAGAGACTGTGGGCCTCGGCTGACGTGATGGCGACGGACGTCTGGTCGTTGGATAGCTGCAAGCCGAAGTCGCGCTCGAGGTCGTCCAGCTTCTCGAACAGCGCCGTCGTGCGCTTGCGGTCGTCAAGGCTCAACCCCGCTCCGGCCCGCTTGCCGCCGATCACGTAGTACTCGTCAAGCTTAGCGCCGGCGGGCGCCGGCGCATCGCCCAGCGCCGCGACCCGTTGGGCAACGGCGTAGATCTGCGGATCCGACGCAAGCTCCACCTCGTAGTCGCTCACTTGTTGACTGCAGTCTTGCGATGCTTTGCGCACAGCCGCGTCGGGTGACAGCTGGTAGAGCCCTGCCTGCACGGTCGTGGCGTCGTTGAAATCAGCGGACTCCGTCTCGATCGCCACAAGCGTGGAGAAGGTCGCGCTGCTTGCGGGCGCGGCGAGGATCTTGGCAAAGGTCTGCTTGGCGGTCGCGATCGCTGCATTGCAGCTGGCCGTCAATTCGGCTGGGGTCTGATGCCACAGCAGTCCAGTGTTTGCAGGCAGCGGGCTAGGTGCGCCGGCAGGTGCTGCCCCGATCGTTGCGATGACGATGGCGGCGATGAGCGGGGTGAGGGTCGAACGGCTCATGCGTCTCTCTTTCCTATATAAAGATGGTTCGGGTCGAGGACGTCGCGCAGCAAGTGCAGCTCGCGCTCGGTTGGCGGTGGCAGAACAGTCAGGTTTGGCGCGAGTCGCAGCGGCCATCCTGCTTTGGTACGCGCTTCTTGTGGATCGACACCGGGGTAGATCGCGACGAGTTCTAGTTCACCATCGTGCGCAGCCGGCTCGAGCACGCCCATGTCGGTCACCACGCGCACGGGACCTGCGCCGGGGAGGTGCATCGACGCGCGGGTCCCATACTTCCCGTTCTGCCCAGGCGAGGTGATGAAGTCGACCGTCGCTGGGAAGCTGCGTGGGGAGAGCGGCGCCACGCAGATGACTCTCTTGGCGTGGATCGCGATCTCGCAGGCGCCGCCGCTGCCCGGCAGCCGTACTTTTGGCCGGTCGTAGGCGCCGATGACGGTGGAATTGATGTTGCCATAGCGGTCGATCTGCGCACCGCCGAGGAAGCCGACCTGGATGCGCCCTCCTTGCAGATAGAACTGGAACACGTCGGCCATGCTCGCCACGGCAAGCGATCCGGTGACGAGCGCGGGATCGCCGATCGACACCGGCAGGCGGTCGGGCACAGCGCCCACCGCACCCGATTCGTAGATCAGCACGAGGGTCGGCGCGTGCGTGGCACGGGCGAGATTGCACGCCAGATTGGGCAGCCCGATGCCGACGAAGACGACCTCGCCGTCGCGCAGCTCGTGCGCTGCGCGGACCGCCATCAGCTCGCTGTTGGTGTACGCCTGTGCGTCAGAAACCGTAGTTCACCCCCGGGCTGATGAGCGGCTTGGCACAGAGGCGCTCGCGCCGCGCGGCGCCGAGCTTACGCATGTATCCCGCGCGGTCGGTGACGTCATAGACAAATGCGTCGAGCCATTTCGCGAGCGTAGCCTCGTCGCGCGAGATGTCCTCCCACTCGACGTAGAAATCGTTGTCGCGATCGTAATAGCCTTGCGCGTACGAGGGGTGTGCTCCCCACGGCTCGCAGACGACGGCGTCGACGATGATGCCCGGGATGAGCGTGCGGTTGGGATCGGCGCGCACGACCTTCTCCTCGACGATCTCTTCGACGACGACGATCACGCGCTTCGCGGCGAAAGCGGCTTCTTTTTGCACGCCATACAGCCCCCAGATCTGGGTATTGCCGTTCGGGTCGGCGCGCTGCGCGTGCACGATGGTGACGTCAGGGTTGAGCGCGGGGACACAGGCGATCGCCTCATCCGTATACGGGCAGGTCACGCTGCGGATGAGCGGATTGACGGCCGGCAGATCGCTGCCTTGGTAATCGCGCAGCGGCCAAAACGGCAGCTTCGCGGCGCCGGCTGAGAGGCGCGCCACCAAGCCGAAGTGCGAGTACTCCTCGAGCTCGAGCGGCGGCGGGTGTTGTTTTTCGACGGCGCGGCGCAGGGCGTGCAGCGAGCCGACGCCCGGGTTTCCCGCCCATGAGAAGACGAGCTTCGTGGCGCAACCTGCGGCGATGAGCTGATCGTAGATGAGGTCGGGGGTCAGCCGGCAGAGCGTGAGGTCGCGGCGGCGCTGGCGGATGATCTCGTGCGCGGCCGCGAAGCAGATGAGATGGGTGAAGCCCTCGATGACCACGCTGTCCCCATCCGAGACGAAGCGCGCGACCGCGTCGCGCATGGACATGACTTTGCCGGACGGATTCGTCATCGACTTAGTCAGCGCTTCAGACCGCTCACGCGGGGACGCGCACCTCTGAGATGACCTCATCGAGGATGCGCAGCGCGATGGCGGCGTCTTCCTCGTCGACGACCAGGGGCGGGGCAAGGCGGATCGTGCTGCGCCCGCACCCGAGCAGCAGCAGCCCGCGCGCGAAGGCGGCCTTTTCGATCTCAGGCACGAGCCCATGATAGGGCTCTTTGGTGGCGCGATCCTTGACGAATTTGATGCCGATCATCAGGCCGGCGCCGCGCACCTCGCCGATGATGTCGTGTTTGGCCTGCAGCTCGCGCAAACCGTCGAGCAAGACGTTGCCGACCGTCCGCGCGTTCTTGCACAGCGACCCTTCCACGAGATCCAGCGTGGCGAGCGCAGCCTCGCAGCAGACCGGATTGCCGCCGAACGTGCTGCCATGCGTGCCCTGTCCCCACGTCATGACCGATTCCTTGGCGACGATCGCGCCGAGCGGCATGCCCGAGGCAAGCCCCTTGGCGAGCAGCGTCACGTCCGGCGTCACGTCGAAGAGCTGCGACGCGAACATGTGACCCGTCCGGCCGATGCCCGACTGCACCTCGTCGAAGACCAGTACCGCGCCATGCTCGTCGCAGAAGTCACGCCAGTATTGCAGAAAGGCGCGCGGCGGCACCACGTATCCGCCCTCGCCGAGGATCGGCTCGATGAAGACCGCTGCCACCTCGTCCGGCGCGACCCGCTCGTGGAAGAGCGCTTCGGCGGCGTTCAACGCGCAGGCCAATGCATCGCTGCAGGTCGCCGGCTCCCGGCAGACCCTGCACTGATACGTGTCGACGTACGGGAGATGATACACGCCGGGGAGCAGCGGACCGAAATCGCGACGGTAGCGGACCTTGCTCGCGTCGAGCGAGATCGCGCCCATGCTGCGGCCGTGAAAGGCGCCGCGAAACGCGATGATGTTCTGGCGCTTGGTGTGAGCGCGCACCAGTTTGATCGCCCCTTCAGTCGCTTCGGTGCCGGAGTTGGTCAAGAAGACCCGCTTGGGCTCGGGTCCGGGCGCGAGCTTGGCCAGGCGCTCGCACACGTTCGAGAAGCTCTCATAATAGAAGTCGGTGGAGCA
This sequence comes from Vulcanimicrobiota bacterium, assembly GCA_036741695.1. Taxonomy (GTDB): domain Bacteria; phylum Vulcanimicrobiota; class Vulcanimicrobiia; order Eremiobacterales; family Eremiobacteraceae; genus JAFANK01. The sequence goes on along the minus strand of DAINRU010000009.1, from coordinate 42,548 downwards.
GATGTGCAGGAACTTCTTGGCGGCCGCTTCGATCGCCGCGACGACTTTTGGATGCGAATGGCCGGTCGAGGCCACCGCGATGCCGGCCATGAAATCAAGATAGCGGTTCCCATCGACGTCCTCGATCATCGGGCCTTCGCCGCGCGCGACGACAAGCGGGTATTCTTTGATGTACGAGGGCGACGCGTAACGCCGGTCTTGCGCGATGATGCGCTGCGCCTTCGGGCCCGGGGGCGGCGTCGTGATGTGCGGATAGTTCTTGGCCATGATTGCTCCATGTGCGCAGCACCCACAAGCAACGGACTTGTGTAGCAACGGATCTTCAGATCCGTTTTCGCCGCATCATATACCTCGCCGCCGTGGTTGTGCCTCGTCGGCGCGTGATGTGTGTGAAGTAATCGATTTCTCGTCGCTTCCTGCTGGACCTTGCGAGAAACGGACCTAAAGGTCCGTCGCTGCATTTGATACTGCTACATTTGCGTGATGTCGCCATATGTGCGTCGTCGCGTCGCCCATATAAACGAACGGTGGGCGGTCGAGTTCGCACTCGCCGCCCACGTCTTTTTTCGGATAGCGCCTGTTAGACCATGCGCGTCCGCGATTGCTCGCGCGTGAATTGCGCGACGTAATATGGACCGCAGCCGCCCTTGCCGGTGATGCCCGAACCCTTCCAGCCGGTGAACGAGTTCACGCCCGGCCAGGCGCCGGTGGTCGCGCCGGTGCGCCGGTTGACGTAGAGCACGCCGGCCTCCATCTCGTCGAGGAAGCGTTCGATCTCTTTCTCGTCGTTCGAGAACAATCCGCCGGTCAGTCCTAGATCCGAGCGGTTGGCGCAGGTCAGCGATTCGTCGAAAGACTTCGTCACGCCGACGGCGAGGAACGGCAAGAACAACTCACGCGCGAAGAGCTCGTCGTCGAGCGGCAGCTTCGCAATCGTCGGCGCGACGTAGTTGCCGCGATCGAGCGGCGCGCTCGTCAACCGCTCGCCACCGGCGAGCAGCTCGCCCCGTCCGCGCGCGCCCGCAACCGCGTCATCGAACTTCTTCAGCGCGCTCTGGCTGATGACGGGTCCCAGATATACCTCGCGCTTGGTCGGATCGCCGATGACGATCGACTTCGTCTTGGCGATCAGCAGTTTGAGGAATGCGTCCGCGACCCGCTCGTCGACGTAGACGCGCGAGCAGGCGCTGCATTTCTGCCCCTGGAGGCCGAACGCGGAGCGCATGACGCCGTCGGCAGCCATGTCGAGATCCGCGCTCGGCGTCACGATCGCTGCGTTCTTGCCGCCAAGCTCGCCCAGAAGCGGCTTGGGGAACTTGCCCCCGCCGGAGAACTCGCGCATGAGTCTCATGCCGACGTCTTTCGAGCCGGTGAAGGCGATGCCATCAACGCCGGGATGATTGATGAGCAGCTCGCCGACCGCTGCGCCCGACCCTAAGACGAGATTGAACACGCCCGCCGGCAGACCGGCCTCGGCGTAGATCCGAGCGAGGTGGATGCCGGTGAGCGGCGCCTGCACCGACGGCTTGTAGACCACGGTGTTGCCGGCGAGCAACGCAGCGCTCGACATGCCGGTCGAGAGCGCGAGCGGGAAATTGAACGGCGCGATGACGGCGAACACGCCGTACGGCCGCAGCACGTCTTGCGTGCGCTCGTTGGGCGAGAGCTGACCGAGCGGTCGCACGAAGCCGTTCGCGCTCTCGACCTGATCGGCGTAATAGTCGATGAGATCGGCCGACTCCTCGGCGTCGCCCAGCGCTTCCATCCGGTTCTTGCCGATCTCGACGCTCATGACGGCCGCCAGCTCGTAGCGGTGGTTGCGGATGGCTTCGGCCGCGCGGCGCATGACCGCGAGGCGCTTCTGCCAGGGCATCGCTGCCCACGCCGTGTACGCGCGCTTGGCGGCGGTGACCGCGGCGTCGATCTGCTGCTCGCTCGCCGTCGTGAACGCGCCGATCACTATCTGGTTGTCGATGGGCGAATGCGTGGTGAACGGTGCGCCCTCGCCTTTGACGTCGCGCCCCGCTATGTGGAGGTGGTGCGTCGCCCCCAGCTTGGCCCGCACGGTCGCGAGCGCCGCCTCGAAACCGGCGTGGATCTCGTCCATGTTGCCGCCGACCGCGGAGTAGGTGATCTTCGGCTGCTTTGCGGGTGCTTGGGTGCTCATCGTACTCTCCTTATCATCTGGTCGTGGCGGCGACCTCGCGGGCGACGTCCGACAGGCTGTCACGCAGCAGCGTGACGAGGTGCTCGATCTCTTCTTCTGATATGGTCAGCGGCGGCGCGATGAGGACGAGATCGCCGCTCGTCCCATCCGCGTGCCCGGTGTTGGGCCACAGCACGATGCCGCGCCGCAGGCCCGCATCCACCAGACGCTCGGCGACTTTCAGCTCGCGTGCGAAGGGCCGCTTGGCAGCGCGATCGGCCACGAGCTCGACACCCGCGAGCAAGCCGATGCCACGCACGTCGCCGACCATCTCGCAACCCGCGCCTTCGTAAGCGAGCGTCGCGAGCCTCGATTGCAAGATGCGGCCCAGGCGCGCAGCGCGCTCCACGAGGCCATGCTCTTGTATGTAGCGCAGCGTGGCGAGTCCGGCTGCAGCCGCGACCGGGTGTTGCGAATACGTCTGGGCGTGCATGAGGCCGCCGAGCTTGCTTTTCTTCATCGCATCGAACAGCGTGTTTGTGGCGAGCATGGCCGAGAGCGGGGCGTAGCCTCCATTGAGCCCTTTGCCGAGCGTGATGATGTCCGGAGTGATCGGGCCGCCCCGCGCATCCGTGAAATGTTCGAGAGCGAAGAACTTGCCGGTGCGTCCCACACCGCACAGCACCTCGTCGGCGATGAACAGCACGCCGTGACGATCGCAGATCTCACGCACCCGGGCGTAATATCCGGGCGGCGGCACGGCGGCCCCCGTCGATGAACCGCCGACCGGTTCCGCGATGAACGCGGCGACGTTGCGCGGACCGGCGTTCGCGATCGCCTCTTCGAGCGCAGCCCCGCTCATCGCCGGCGCGTTGTCGCCCGCATCGCCCGCCCGGTACGGATAGGGAGCGTCGATCATATGCACGTCGACGAGCCACGATTCGAACAGCAGGCGGTAGTGCGGGCGCGCCGAGGCTGACAGCGCGAGCAGTGTGTTCCCGTGATAGCCGGGCGTGCGCGCGATGATGATGCGGCGCGACGGCTCGCCGCGCTCGACATGGTATTGACGCGCGAGCTTGAGCGCGGCTTCGACGGCCTCGGAGCCGCTGGAGAGGAAATAGGCTCGTCCGATGCCGGGCGGGCACAAGCGCACGAGTTCGTCCGCCAGCTGTTCCACAGGCTCGTTCGTGAACATCGTGCCGTTGACGTATCCGAGCGTCGCTGCTTGCGCGCCGATCGCGTCGGCGATCTCCTTGACCCCGTGGCCACAGCTCGCCACCATGGCGCCGCCGCAGGCGTCGAGGTAGCGCTTGCCCGATGCGTCGTAGAGATAGACGCCCTCGCCGCGCACGATGAGCGGCAGCTCGCGGTTCAGCTTGCGATAGAAGACGTGGGAAGCGTCGTGGCGCGCCGCGCCCATGGGAGGTATCCGGCCTTTCTCGTGTGGTTGGTCAGGCGATTTCGGCGCTCGGGGGGCCGCCGGCCTGCGGAGCTTTGCGCAGCGTCCGCAGCGCGAGCGCCCACACCGCTGGCACGAGCACGGCATTCACGACGATGCCCACCGACAAGAGTCGCAGCGGCGTCGATCCGTAGAGTGCCATCACCACGGCCTCGCATATCAGCGCCACGATGAGCACGCCGAACACCTCGTAACTCGCCACGGCGACGAGATAGCTGATGGCGATCCCCCATAACGCGAAGAGCGCCTCGTCGAGCGCGTAGATCCGCAACAGCGGCGCGGCCGCGGCGAAGGTGGGCCCGTACGTCACGACGATGATCTGCGCGGGAAAGGTCGCGATGACGGCAAGCGCGACAACGACGGTGACGGTCGCGATTGTCGCGGCGAGCCCCAGCACGCGCGCAAGCGACTCGCGTCCGACGTGCCGCGCGGCCGCGGCCTTGGGCATCACGATCAGCCCGACAAGGCCGACGCCAAACGGGATCGTCCGCGCGACCGTCCCCGCAGCTCCGAAGTACCCCGCCAGCTCGCCCGTGAAATGATGCTTGGCGAAGATCATATCGATGAAGAGCAGCGCGCTCGTCGTGGCCGTGACGGCCAGCACCTTGAGCGCTTCCGAACCTAACCGCACGCGCTCGTCTGGGGCCCGTGCGCCACGCTCTGTTGAGCGGATCATCGGCGCGTACACGATGACGACGGCGATGGCAGCGCTCGCGATCAGCCCGCCAAGCGCGCCGGCGACGCCGTAGCCGGCCGCGACGAGCGCGAGCGCGACCGCGACCTTGCCCATGCCCTCGCTGATCATCGACGCGGCGAAGACGCCAAAGCGGTGCGCGCCCTGCGCCGCACCGCGCGCGTAGCCGGCGAAGAGCGATACGGCCACGTACACCGCGAGAAGCCACCACAAGAGCCCCTCCATCACGTGCAGATACCCACGCAATGGGAGGCTGACCACGACGAGCGCCAGCGCGACGAACGCTGCGACGGCCGCCACCAACCGGCCCGTGCCGCGCACGAACGCACCAATGCCGCGATCGAGGTGCGAGGCCCACATCTTAGCGGTCTCTTGCATCGCCACGGTGCCTACCGACTGGCCGAGCACGCCGAGCATGCCCGAGATGGCCATGAGCGAGACGAGCGTGCCATAGCGCTCGGGTCCGAGTCTGCGTGACAACGTGAAATGGAAGACGAACGAGAACAGATTGCCGATGATGGCCGCGCCGACGACGAGCGTCGCATCGCTGCCGAAGCGGCGCAGATCGAACGCCCCGCGCACGCGCGCAGCGGGATCCTCGACCAGCGGATCGTTCGACCCGCTAGTCTCCACCCAGCAGCTCCGTCACGTCTCGTTCGACGCGCGCCATGACCTGGGCGAGCGGCTTGCCTTCGCGCTGTGCGATGCTGCGGACGTCTTCATACTCCGGCCGTGCGCGCCGGCCGCTGGGGGACTCCACGATCTTCACCCGTACGGGTCCGAGGCTCGTGGTCATCGTCTCGACACGCCGCGGCAGCGTCACGCGGCGCGCGTTCCAGCTACGCACGCCGATGCTCGTCGTCTCTGCCAGCATGGTGGCGGCCACCATCTCGGCACGTTCTGGCGCGGCCAGCGCGCTCAGCACCGTGCCCGGCCTGCCTTTTTTCATCACGACGGCATGCGTCCAGACGTCGAGCGCACCCGCTGCGAAGAGCCGCTCGATCGCGTGCTCGTAGAGCTGCGGATTCATGTCGTCGATGTTGGTCTCCAGCTGCACGACGTCATCCGGGCCAGGCGTGGCCGCAGCGCGTTCGATGGTGGCGCCCAGGATCACGCGCAACACGTTGGGGAACGGGAAATCGCTGCTCCCTGCGCCGTAGCCGATGCCTGCGATGGTCATGGGAGGCCGTTCATCAAAGGAGGCGATGCTCGAGAGGATCGCGGCACCGGTCGGCGTGACGAACTCGCCCTCGAGATCGAGCGCGTAGGTCGGCGCGTCGCGCAGCAGGTCCAGCGTGGCGGGCGCGGGCGAAGGTCCCTCGCCATGAGCACTCGTGATGCGCCCGCGGCCGCAGGGAAGGGGCGAGCAGTAGACCGCGTCGATGCCGAGCAGGTGCAGACCAAGCGCAGCGCCTGCGATGTCGACGATGGCGTCGACCTGACCGACCTCGTGAAACGCGATCTCATCCACCGGCACGCCGTGAACGCGGGCTTCGGCGTACGCCAAGCGGCGATAGATCTTCTCCGCCATGGCGGCGACGTTCGCCGGCAAGCGGGCCGCTTGGAGAATCGCCAAGATGTCGCCGAGCTTGCGGTGAGCGATGCCTTCGTGATGATGGTCGCGACCCGGATGGCCTGCGCCCTCGTGCGCGTGGGCCGGATGACCGTCTTCTCCAGGCACGTGCACGTCGAGGTGCAGCGCCGCGAGCCCCCGTTTGTCGACGCGTTCGGCGCGCAGCGCGAAGCCGCTTACCGGCAGCTTGCGCAGCTCCCGCTCGAGCGCGTCGAGCGAGAGCCCGGCGTCCACCAGGGCGCCGAGGATCATGTTGCCGCTCGCGCCGGAAAAGCAGTCGAAATACGCGATCTTCATATCGCCTGCGCGTTCGTGATCATGATGGCCTGGCTCACATTCTCTACGGCGCGCGATGCAACCCGCCGAATGCTACCTACGGGGATACGGCTGCGCGCTGGAGAACGGACGAGCCGCTAGGCCCCTCAAAAAGGCACCGATCGAGGTCTGCATGTCACTCGCCGCTTCCGACCCTTCATTCGATACTCAGGTTTTCCGCTTCGCGCAGCGGACGGGGCGCCTGAAAGCCAGCGCCATCCGCGAGATCCTTAAAGTCACAGCGATGCCCGATGTCATCTCGTTCGCAGGCGGCCTGCCCGCGCCCGAACTGTTCCCAGTCGCGCAGTTCGCAAAAGCCTGCCAATACGTGCTGACCCACGACGGACCGGCGGCGCTGCAATACAGCGTGACCGAAGGCTACCCGCCGCTGCGCGAGTGGGTGTGCGAGTACCTCGCTCGCGTCAATCACATCGAGTGCACGCCGGATCAAGTGCTCATCATCAGCGGCTCGCAGCAGGGACTGGACCTCATCGGCAAAGTGCTACTCGATCCGGGCGATACCGTCATCATCGAGAACCCAGCCTATCTCGGCGCCATCCAAGCCTTCGACGCCTATCAAGCCGACTACGTCAACGTGGCGACAGACGATGCGGGGATCGTCACGAGCGACCTCATCCGCGTGCTGCGCGAGGCCAAGCGCAAACCGAAGTTCCTCTACCTCGTGCCCAACTTCCAAAACCCGAGCGGCATCACGCTCAGCCTGCAGCGGCGCAAGGACGTGGTCGCCATCGCCGCCGAGTACGGCATCCCGATCTATGAAGACGACCCGTATGGCCGGCTGCGTTACTCCGGCGAGCATCTGCCCTCGCTCATGTCGATCGCACGCTCGCGCAATTGCATCTACATGAGCACGGTGAGCAAGACCATCGCGCCCGGCATGCGCGTCGCCTGGCTCGTCATTCCCGAGCGCGAGGTCTTCGAGCGCGTGGTGCCGGCCAAGCAGGCCGCCGATCTCCACACCTCGAGCTTCACCCAGCGGGCGGTGTACGAATACGCCCGCCACACCGGGGTGTTCGAAGCCCACATCCAGGAGATGCTGCCGGTCTATGCCCGGCGCCGCGACCTCATGCTGCAATCGCTCGAACGCTTCATGCCGAAAGGCTCGTCGTGGACCCATCCGGAGGGCGGGCTATTTTTGTGGGCACGCGTGCCCGAAGCGGTCGACACGGAGGAGCTGCTCGCGCTCGCGTCGCGCAGCCTGGTGGCGTTCGTGCCCGGAGGTCCCTTCTGGGTGAACACAATCGTGCGCAATACCATGCGCCTGAACTTCAGCAACGCACCCGACGAGATGATCGTGGAAGGCATCAAGCGGCTGGGTGCGGCAGTCAAGGCCTATATGGACGGAGCTAGGTAGCGTTGTCAGCAAGCCGAACGCGGCTCATCGCCGCCGTCTCGGCGTTCCTCGCGGTCGCGGCCATCACGGGTGCGCGATCCGCCCAAGCGGCACCCCTCCACCCCACCGTCTCCCTACAGGCCGGCTTCATCGGATTCTACCCGGGGCACCTCATCCTCGACGGCATCGGTGGCGCCTATCTCGACGACGGCGTGTTGCGCGTGCATGCCGACCACATCATCCTCGATATGCGCGCGCAACATTACGTTGCCGCCGGGTCTGTGACGGTGCAGGGGAGCACGGTCGCGCACGGCGATGCGCTCGGCATCGATGTCGCCTCGCATGCGGGCGTGCTCGTCGACACGGCGAGCGTTCCGAGCAGCATCGCCATCCACGGCGCCACCATCGGTGGAGCGGCGACGATCGCACCCGGCGACGACCCGCTCGCACTGCCTGACGTCGGTTTCGAGCAACCGTACGCGCGCGCATCGGCCGCGGTCGCGCATCTCGGCGCGGACGTGCGCCTGCGCAACGCGCACGTCATCGTGCCGGGCGGCGAGAGCATCGGTTTTCCCTCGTACGTCTACTCGTATGCCTCGAGCCCTGGGTACTCGAACACCAACATCAACACCAACGGTGAAGATCTGCCCATCTACTTCGGCAGCACGGCGGACTCCATCCAGGGCATCCATCTCTCCTACAACACGATCACCAAGATCGCGTTCGGCATGGATAGCCACTTCGTCGGAGAGCGCTCCTACGTCTTGGTCTCAGGCTCGCCGCTCATCGGCCCGACCAAGGTCTTCAATCTCACCTGGCAGGACTACATCAACGATCACACCAGCCAGACATTCAACTCGTCGACGACGACCGGCTTCGGGACGTCCAACGCCTACGACCTCAGAGACAGCATCCACCGATCGTTCCTCGAGCTTTCCGGTTTTGGGCAGCCTGATAACAGCGGTGCGTTGTTCGCGTGGCAGAGCTTCAACCAGTACTTCGGGAGCGGCAGCGGCAGCCATCCGTACTACTACTTGCGCAGCGAATATGGCCTCAACCATGTGGCCAGTCAAGGCACGTTCGATCCCTTTCCCCCGGACGTCGTCCTGCCCAACAACGTCTGGCACACTGCGTTTGAAGGCTTCCTCGGAACGCAGACGTGGGATCTCGGACAGAATGCCAGCATCTACGGCTCGGCGGATCTGCGCGACGAGACCGACACGCTGCCGCACCGACAGGTTTCGCAGGTGTATAGGCTAACGTTATATACTCGTTGGACGAGAACCATCAGCACGAATTTCTCCGAGAGCGTCGCGCCGCTCTTCGACTCCTATCCATCGGTGAACACCATCTATCATAGCATTGGCGATCAGCAGACGCTCTCTATGAACTACGACCACGGCGATCCTTTCGCGCTGTCGGTGTACGGCATCCACTCGACGGCGTCCACCGACAACCCATCGGGCGTCACCGTCCAGCCCTGGGAGCTCTCGGGCACGCTGCGCTTTCGCGCCACGCGCTCGCTGTCGATCGAGGTGACGCGCAGCTACTTCTTCGGCTTCAACGGCGAGCGGTTCAGCGGCTTAGGCCTGCAGCTCTTGCCGTGAAGATATTGGTGACCGGCGGCGCCGGATATATCGGCACGGTGCTGAGCGAGCGCTTCCTCGATGCCGGGCACGAGGTGCGCGTGCTCGACCGGCTGTACTGGGGCCGCAAACCGATCGAGCGGCTCATCGAGCGCATCGAGCTCGTGCAAGCCGACGTGCGCAGTTTCGACCCGAGCGCGCTCGACGGCGTCGAGGGGGTCGTGCACCTCGCCGGGCTCTCCAACGATCCGACCGCCGAATATAACACCGCTGCCAACTGGGAGATGAACGCCACCGCGACCGAGACGCTCGCGCTCGCCTGCCGGGCTCGCGGCATCCGCCGTTTCACCTTCGGCTCGAGCGCGTCGATCTACGACGGACTCGGCGATGGGACGTTCGACGAGACGGCTCGTGTCAAGCCGCGCGGCGCATACTCGGAGTCGAAACACGCCGCCGAGCAGTCGCTGCTCGCCGCCGCCGACGAACGATTCGCTCCGGTCATCTTGCGTCAAGGCACCGTCTACGGCTTCAGTCCGCGCCTGCGGCTGGACCTGGTCGTCAACACCTTCATCAAGGACGCGCTGCTGCGCGGCAAGCTCTTCCTCCACGGCGGAGGCTGGATGTGGCGGCCGCTGGTCGACATCCACGACGTCGCCGAGGCACACCTGCGCTGCATCGAGGCGAAGGCCGGCAGCCTGGGAGGCGAGATCTTCAACGTCGTGCACGAGAACTTCCAGATCCGCCAGCTGGCCATGCTGGTCGCCGGATCGCTGTCGCTGCGCGGCCGCACCGTGCAGCTCGAAGACGCGCCCGTGCCTGCGATCAATCGCAACTACCGCTGCCACAACCGCAAGCTCACCGACCGGGTCGGCTTCACGCCCCACGTGACCGTGCTCGAGTCGATCGAAGGGATTCTCCGCCACGTGCCCGTCGACAGCCCGACGGAACTCGCCCACCCACGCTATTACAATATCGCCTGGATGACACTGCTCGAAGAGATCTGGGGATCGCGCGCAGGATTCGATTCGGTCTGGTCGGCACAGCGCGATCCGAGCACGACCGCGGTCTAACCTCTACAGCATCGAAGCAACGGATCTTTCGATCCGTTTATCTCTCAACTCTGAATCAGATGGCCTTTATCTCTCAAATACGCGCGCAACGCCACACGCCAGTCGCGCGCGTGCAGCCCGAGCTCAGCGAGACGCTCGCTTGCCAACACCGAGTAGAGCGGGCGGCGAGCCTTGCCGCTTTGGCTGGAGGCCTTCACCGGCCGCGCGCGGACCGGTGAGCCGATAAGCTCGAAGATCGCATCGGTGAATTCGCGCCAGCTGCACTGTCCGGCGTTGGCGAGGTGGTAGATGCCGAAAGGCGCTCGGCGCTGTAGCAGCTGTACGAGCAACCCGCTCGCATCCACCGCTGACGTCGGCGCCATGACGATGTCGTCGACCACCTCCGGCGCCATGCCGGCGCGCGCCCGCGCGACCATGCTCTCGACGAAGTTGCCGCCCTTGCCGCTCGAACCTGCCGGACCGAAGACAGCAGAGACGCGGACGACATAGTGCTCCGGGCCCACGGCGCGCAGCAGCATCTCACCGGTCGCTTTGCTGGCGCCATACATGTTGATCGGCCGGGGCACGTCGCTCTCCACGTATGGCGTGGTTCGCGATCCGTCGAAGACGAAGTCCGAACTCAGATAGATGCAGGTCGCGCCGCGCGCCCGCGCGGCTGCGCCGACGCGATAGGCGCCAAGCGCGTTCACCGACAGCGCGCGATCGGCGGCATCCTCGCAGTCGTCCGTCCGGTGGAAAGCGGCGGTGTTGACGACCGCGTCGCCGGCGCGCAGCCTCGAGAAGGCGCGTGCGACACTCGCGCTATCGGTGACCTCGCAGTCCGCGTGGCGCAACTCGATCGTCGCGATGCCCGCTGCCTGCGCGGCACGGACGACCTCGCTGCCGATCTGGCCATTTGATCCGATGACGGCGATCTGCATCGTCTGCGTATTGCACGAACGGACCTAAAGGTCCGTTGCTTCAAAGGTCCGCTGCTACATCTCTAGCCCGAATTGGTCGCCGCGCACCCGCTCGATGACTGCCGGTCGAGCAGGCTGCGGTTCTTCGGAGAGCTGTATTCCGCCGGACACGATCTGCGCGAGACGGTCCGCCGCTACCGGAGAGAACACGTCGGCGAGCGGCTCGCCGCGCGCCACGGCGTCACCCTCGGTCTTGCGCATGCGCACGCCGATGCAGGCGCTCGCGGGTCCACCGGCTTCGCGCTTGGTCGCCGCGACGGCTTCGCCGATGGCGCGCCCATCGATGCCAGAGATAAAGCCCGTTCCCCGGGCGGTAACGGTTAGCGCCGCCTCCCACGATCGGTCGAACGCCATGACGTTGCCGCCCTGCGCCGACGCCATAGCGGCAAAGCACGCATAGGCGGCACCGCTGCGCAGCGCGTGTTCGAGCGTTGCGATGCGCGCCGGAGCGGCGGAGCGGTCGTCGCCATGGGGAAGGGCAAGCATCGCTTCGGCGACGGCCAGCGAGACCTCGCGCAGCTTCCCGCCTTCGCGCCCTTGGAGAACGCTCAAGGCCTCGTCGAGCTCGAGCGCGTCGCCGATCGATGCGGCGAGCGGCGCATCCATGTCTGTGACGAGGACGGTGGCATGAAGGCTGCAACGCCAGGCCACGTCGGCGATGCTGCGCGCCAGGGCAAGCGTTTGCGGCCACGTCGGCATGAGCGAGCAGCGGCCGCTCTTCACGTCGATCACGATGTGCTTGGCTCCGCCGGCGATCTTCTTGCTCAGCACTGAGGCGGTGATGAGCGCGACGTCATCGACCGTGCCCGTGCGATTGCGCAGTGCGTACATCTTCTTGTCCGCCGGCGCGATCTCGTCCGTGGGCTGGGCGATCGCGCAGCCGACGTCGGCGACTTGCGCTTCAAAGGCGCCCACCGAGAGGTCCGTGCGCAGCCCGGGCACGCATTCGAGCTTGTCGATCGTTCCGCCGGTGTGGCCGAGAGCGCGGCCCGAGAGCTTTGCGACTTTGACGCCGCAGGCAGCGGCGAGCGGAACGGCGATGAGGCTCACCGCGTCGCCCACGCCGCCGGTGGAATGCTTATCGACGACGGTCCCGGCAACGTCGCTCCACGAGAGCGTGACACCAGAGTGGGCCATCGCCAGTGTGAGCCAGGTGGTCTCATCGCGCGTGAGCCCTACTCTCGTCACCGCGCGCAGCCACGGGGTGAACTGCTCGTCGTCGATCTCGCCGGAGCTATACGCGCGAACGAGCGCGTCGATCTCGTCCCTGCTGTGCTCGAGACAGTTGCGCTTACGCTGGATGAGTGCGGCGACGCCCGCAGTCACGCGTCGAGCCCTGCGATGACGCCCTCGAGCAGCGTCCGGACGTCTCCCGTGGCCTGCTCCACCACGCGTAACACACCGGCGTGATCGACGTCGGCGGGCGGGCGGCGACGCCGCGGCATGGCGTCGTTTGCGATCACCGACAGCGCCATGACGCGCAGACCGAGAGCCCGCGCCGCGATCACCTCGGGGACCGTCGACATGCCGACCGCATCCGCGCCGAGCTCGTGCAGCATGTGGAGCTCGGCGTCTGTCTCGTACGACGGCCCGCTCATCGCCGCATACACACCTAAGTGCAGTCGTATGTGCGAATCCCGAGCGACGCGCAGCGCCAGATCGAGCAGCTGCGGATCGTAGGCGTCTCGCAGTGCGGGGAAGCGCGGCCCGGATGCACGCGTCTCTGGTCCGCGCAGCGGGTTGTCGCCCATGAGGTTGAGATGATCGCGCACGAGCATGAGATCGCCGGGTGCGAACGCGGCGTCGATCCCGCCCGCCGCGTTGGTGGCGATGAACGTGGTGACGCCAAGCGCGTGAGCGACGTACGCCGGGTACGCCACCTGTGCCAAGGTGAAACCTTCGTAGTAGTGCGGCCGGCCTTCGAAGATGACGAGTGGGACGCCGCCGCTCGTGCGTCCGAACACAAGGCGGCCCTTGTGGCCGGCGACGCTTGTGGCGGGGAAGTTCGGGATGTCCGTGTAGGCGATCGCCGTCTGGTTCTCCGCCATGTCGGCGACCATCCCCATGCCGGAGCCCAGCACGATGGCGACTCTGGGCCGCAGCTTGTTATGCTTGGCGAGATAGTTCTTGGTGAGCGCGAGGCGCAACGTCAGGTCCGACATCGAGACTTCGTCATAAGGGCGCCGCGGAGCGCGCGCCCCGATGCAGGCGTGCGGCCACAAACGTTCGGATCTCGCCGAGCTCGCGCATGCGCAAACCCATGCCGACGATGAGAAACGCGATGGCGCCTGCGATCATGGCGACGAGCAGGACGGCTGCGTGCCGCCAGAACGGCGCCGCCACTCGCCACAGCGCGGTCGACACAGCCGAAGAAGCCACCGCCATCGCCCCCGAGGCAAGCACGGTCGTCGCGAACGATCCGCCGCCAGATGGCTCGCTTGCGCTGCCGACGCGACGCGTGAAGAGCACGACGAGAACGGCAGCCTCGACCAGCGAGGCGAGCGAGTTCGACGCCGCCAGACCGTTGATCCCAAAACGTCCGACGGAGAGCGCCGACAGCACGACGTTGAGCACCATCACGGCGCAGGCGATGAGCACGGGCGTCTTCGAGTCGTGCATGGCGAAGAAGCAGCGGGTCAGCACGATGCTGGCCGCGATACCGAGCAGCCCCACGGCATAGAATTGCATGGCGCCGGCTGTGCGCACGACGTCGCCCGAGGTGAACTCACCGCGCTCGAAGAGCACGCTGATGATCGGCCGGGCCAGCGCGATGAGCCCGAAGGCGGCGGGAATGGTGATGAGCGCGGTCATGCGTAGGCCGTTGAAGGCGGTGGCGCGTAGCTTGACCAGTTCATTGGTCGCGAACTGCGCCGAGAGGATGGGGAAGATCACGGTCGCGATGGCGGCCGCGAAGAGCTGCTGCGGGAAGCCCACGACCTTTGTGGCGTACTGCATGGCCGCGATATTGCCCGGCTCCAGCGTCGACGCGAAATACTTGTCGAAGAGCAAGTTGACCTGACCGACCGCCGAGCCGACGATGATCGGCCCAAGGATGACGGCCAAGCTCTGCAGCCCCGGGTGATGCAGATCGAGCACGAAGCGATACTTGCAGCGCTGCAGATAGCTCGGCAGTTGGATGAGCAACTGCGCGAACAGACCCACGGCGGTCCCGAAGACCAGTGCGTAGATGCCATACGACCGGAAGAGCAGGAGCACAGCGACGATCGTGCAGACGTTGAGCGCCGCGCCCTGCAGCGATGCCGCCCGGTAGCGGCGCTGCGCATTGAGCAGCGCCTGCACGACTCCGGCGATCGAGGTGGCGATGATGGCAGGCATGAGGATTCGCGTCATGACCGTCGTGACGGCAGCCTCTGGCTGGGGAAAACCTTTGGCGACGACGCGCACGAGCAGCGGTGCCGCGATCCACGCGATGAAGGCAAGCGCGGACAGCATGATGACGAGCGCGTTGATCACGGTGCTCGACAAGCGCCAGGCCTCTTCATCGTGGCCCTCGGCGAAATACCCGCTGAAGATGGGGACAAGCGCGCTGACGAGCGCACCATTGAAGACCCCAAAGACGAGCGTCGGCAGGATCGCGGCCACCAAGAAGGCGTCAAGCTCCCAGCGCTCGCCGAAGTACCTCGCGTTGACGACTTCGCGCGCGAAGCCCAGGACCATGCTGAGGAGCGTGGCGAGCATCACGGCGACCGTCGACGAGGTCACGCTGCGTTTCATGGGGTACGAAGGGCTTACGACAAGGGCTACGAGGCCTCCCTTGCACGCGCCTCGCGCGCGAGAATATCACCATAGAACTGCTCTTGATCGCGAGCGGCATTGTTCCAGGTGAACGCGGTGGCGCGAGCACGAGCCGTCGCGGAGAGCCCCTGCGCTTGCGACTGCGCCGTCGCGAGCGTGCCGAGCGCCGCGGCGAGCGCCGCGCTGTCGAAGGGCGGGATGAGAATCGCCGCATCGCCGAACAGCTCGCGCGAGCTTTCAACGGCGAAGGCAACGATCGGCACGCCCACCGCAAGCGCGTCCAACCCGACCAGGCTCTGGTTTTCGTAGCGCGATGTGAAGGCGAGCGCCTTGGCGTGCGCGAGGAAGCGATGGCGCTGCGCGCCTTCGAGCCGGCCGAGCGTCGTGACGCGCGAGCGCAAGCCACGCGCGTCGATCGCGGCCTCTAACCGCACGCGGCCCGGACCGTCGCCTGCGATCTTCAACGGCAGCGCTGCCGGCAGTCCGCCTGCGGCGTCGAGCAGCAGATCGAGACCTTTCATGTCCCAGTCGAGCCGGCCGATGAAGGCGATGTACTCCTCGTCGCCGATCCACGGATTGGCGAATGCTTCGTCATCCGCGCCGTTGGGGATGATGCGGATGGTCGCCCGCGGCGAGCAGGCTCGCAGCTGCATCTCTTGCACGCGGGTCAGCGCGATGAGGTTGCGGTAGCGGCCGATCGCCGCCGTCTCCCAGCGGTCGATGGGCAGATGGTAGCGCTGCGCCGCTTGCTTGCCGAAGAGATAGCTCGCCACGCCCACGACCGGCCGGCGTACGAACAGCGGCAGACCGCTCGCGCTGAGCGGCGCGCTAAAATCTTCGACGATGATGTCGGCCTGCGCGAGCAGCGCGCGTGGCCCGATCTCGATGAAATACCAGATGAAGTTGGCGGGGTGGGGAAGCGGCAGCATGCGCACGTAGCGCACGCCGTCCACGGTCTCGTCGCGCAGCGTCGGGAAGCCGGCGGTGACGACCGTGACCTCGTGGCGGCGCGCGATGCGGGTGTTGATCTCGTAGGTCCGGCGCGCTTGGCCGCCGGCATACGGCGTCCCCAGCGAATCAGAATCGAAATGCAGGATGCGCACTACACTACATCATCGGTTTCTCCGATGGTTACAACGTATGGCCGGGACGACCAAGCACTGGTACGATGCGCACTATGCCGGGCGCGAGCGTCGTGTGACCTCATGGTACGCCGGTATGCTTGAGTGGTTGCGCGCGGCGCGGCCGGCGGGACCGGTCGTCGAGCTGGGCTGCGGCAGCGGGCTCTTGCTCGAACGGCTCGCCGCCGAAGGGCTGTACCGCCGCAGCGAGCTGCTCGGCATCGAGCAGAGCTCGACCGCTGTGGCCGCGCTTGCCGGCACGCTGCCGGGCGTGCAGACCGGCGATATCGAGGCGGAGCTGCCCTACGCCGACGACTCGGTCGGCGTCGTCATCCTGGCCGAAGTCATCGAGCACCTCATCCGTCCGTGGGATCTGCTCGCACGCGTCCATCGCATCGTGCGTCCGGGCGGCGTGCTCTTGCTCTCCTTTCCCAACTATATCCACGTGCCGTGGCTCCTGTTGCGCGTGCTCGCGGATCTATTCGACCGGCCGGCGTGGGTCGTCTTGCAGCCCATCGACCGCATGTATACGACGCCGCTCGTCAAGCGCAGGCTGCGCGAGCGCGGTTTTGCCATCACGGCGATCATCGGCAATACCTACGGGCCTCCGAAGCTGCACGAGTGGGAACCGCGCTGGCTACGATCGCTGCTCAACGCCGCGCATCTGGGCGAGCTGTCGTTCCACCCCGTGCTCGTGTGCGAGAAGCGCTAGCGAACCCGCCATGGCGCAGCGACGGACGACGCCCAGCGTTCCCTTCTTCTTCCCGGACTGGCTCGTGCTACGCGATCTCTCCCGTGACGTTGCGCGCGCTCTCTCGACCTACGGGCGCGGGCGCCTGCTCGACGTCGGCTGCGGCGAGCGACCCTACGCGACACTGCCCAGCGCTGTGTCCGAGTGGGTGGGTTTCGACGATCCCTCCAATGCCGGCGCCGACGTTCGCGGGCGCGCCGAATCTCTGCCCTTCGACGACGGCTCCTTCGACACAGTCATGTGCACGCAGGTGATCGAGCACGTGCCCGAACCGCGCGCGGTCCTGGCCGAATGCGCGCGAGTGCTGCGCCCGGGCGGCATCCTCATCGTCAGCGCGCCGCAGTACTGGGAAGTGCACGAAGCACCCCACGATTATTACCGCTTCACCCCGATCGGACTGATGCATCTGATCGAGGGCTGCCGGCTGACGGTGCTCGAGTCGCTGCGCGAGGGCACGGGCGTCGCTGTGGGCGCGCAGGCCCTCAATCTCGCTATCCAGCACTGGGGCGAGCGCAACGCCGTGGGGCGAAGCGTCATCGTGCGTGCCGCCAAGGTGCCCTTCTACGCGCTCAATAACCTGGGCGCGGTCGTGGCCGGTGCATTCATCGCGTCGGATCGCGATGCGCTCAATCTCATGATCGTCGCGCGCAAATAAATCCCTGACGGGTTCGCTCGCCCGCGGCCGCGGCTGCGATCAGGTCTTGACCCCGATACGCGCTGCGTAGTCCAGGCGGTTGAGCAACATCGAGATGCCGTTGTCGGCGAGATACTCGTCGACCGCCTTGCGAGCGCCTTGCCAGTGACCGTAGTCGTCCACGATGAGCACGCCGCCGCGCGACAGCCGCGGGAAGAGATGTGTCAGGCTGTGGCGCGTGGAGTCGTAGAAATCAGTGTCGAGGCGCAGGATGGCGATCGTCGCCGGAGCGGTCTTCGGAATCGTCGCTTGGACGTCGCCTGCGATGAAGTGCATGCGCTGGGGCGGGTAACCGGTCGTCGCCAGGTTGGCTTTGACCTCGTCGAGCGAAGCGTAGCACCACTCGTTGACGTCGCCGCGTTGCGATCGACGCCAGGTGGACAAAGCGCTCGCGTGGCGCTGGTCGAGGTCGAACTCGCCGGGTTTGGTCATCCCCGCATACGTGTCGTAGAGATACACGTCGCGGTCGGACGACCCAAGCCCGAGCAGTGTCAGGACCGCGGCCATGCAACTCCCGCCGCGCCATACGCCGCATTCGACGAGATCGCCCGCGACCCGGCTGCGGACGACGTACTCGACGGCTTTGTAGAGTCCGTAGAGCCGCTCGCGCGGCGTCATCGTGTACGGGGCGCAGCGCGACGCGATGCTCGCGAACTGCGGCTCCATGTCGGTTGTCTGTGCGGCCGGCACGACGTCGAAGCCGAGCGCGAGCAATGCCTTGCGCGCGAGCTCTTTCATGCCTGCGCCGCCGCGGTGTTTGCGGTGCCAGCGCCGAGCAGCAGCCAGCACAGCGCTGCCGCTTTGGGATAGAAGAAGAGGTCGTCGACGAGTTGGTGCGCGAGCAGCGCCGCGACGGCCAGGAACGCCGCGAGGGCGAGCGGTGAGCTCCGCATCTGGTTGAATGTCTGGCGCAGCGCCACTGCCGCGAAGAGCACGAGCGCGCCGCATCCGATGATGCCTTGCTCGGCCAGCGTCTGCAGGAGCAGACTCGCAGCTTGCGTCTGGACGCCGTAGAGACCGATGCTGGGCAAGAGCAACTCGAAGTTGCCGGCACCGGCGCCCGTGATGGGATGCTTGTGGAAGAGCGCGATCGCCGCGGGCCACAGCTGGGCACGCGTTCCCACACCGCCGGGCTCGCCCGGGATGTCGAGCAAGAACAGCCGCCCGAGGTCGGCCAGGCTGGCATGCGCCCAGAACACGAACCACGCGGCGGTGACGAGCACACCGCCCAGCGCTCCGATCGCCATGGGAGCGGCGGACGCGCGCGCGGCCTCGCCGCGCAGACGCCACAGTGCCGCGTAGGCCAGCGCGGCGACCACGATGCCGGCGCGCGATTGGGTGAGGATCATCGCGGCCGACGATGCGCCGGTGACGTAGATGCGGAGCGGAGCGAAGGCGAGACCGAGGAGCGGCCAGACCCAGAGCACGGGAAGCACAGCCTCGAGAAAACCGGCGAGCTGGTTCGGACCTTCGAGCGTGCCCGCGACACGCGGCAGCGCATGCCCGTTGACCCACATGCCGGAGGGAGCACCGCCGATGAGGGCTTGCGAAACGGCGAACGTCGAGACGATCGTCGCCGCAACCGCGACGCCGCCGGTGAAATACAGCGCGGATCGCGGGATGCGCTCGATGAACGTCGCCGCGCACCACAGCAGCACGAGGTATTCCGCCTGCTTGAAGAACTCGCGCGCCACGTGCCATGGATACGAAGCGGCAAGCAATGAGAGCGCGATGGCTGCGAGGAGCGCGACGCCCGCGATGAGGAGCAGCCGTGGTCCACGCGAACGCGGCCAGGGCGGCGCCCCGCCCAGCAGGAGCCCGATGGCGGCGCCGAACGCGACGCTCTTCTCGATGGTGATCGTGGTCTGCGCGACGTCGCGATACACTGCGAAGGGCACCGCAAAAGCCAGCATAGCGGCGATCCAGGGTGAGCCACGCAGGGCCAAGTACGCCGACGCCACGACGATGCCGGCGTAGCCGGCCGCCGACCAAGGATCGAGGGGAACCCGCTGGATGGTTTGATCGATGACCGGTGGTAGCAGCGCAAGCGCGGCCGTCACCACGCTCCTTCGCGCCGCAGCACGGCCGGCAAGGTCCGCGCGAGGATCCAGGCGTCGACAAGCGGCGACCAGTTACGCGCGTACCACACGTCCATCGCCATCCAGCGGCGGAACTGGACGTTGGTCCGGCCGCTGACCTGCCAGAGTCCGGTCATGCCGGGCTGTACGGTGAGCCGTTGATGGTAGTGGGGAAGGTAGCTTTTGACCTCGCGCGCCAGCGCCGGTCGCGGGCCGACGAGACTCATCTCGCCGCGCAGCACGTTCAAGAGCTGCGGCAGCTCGTCTAAGCTGCTGCGGCGCAGAAATGCGCCGAGCGCATGCAGCCGGGGGTCGTTCGGGATCTTCAGCGCCGGACCGTCGCAGGCGTTGAGGTGCGCGACGTGTTCGTGGAGGAGATGCGCACCGTCGATCATGGTGCGGAACTTGTAGAGCTTGAAGTAGCGCCCGCCTCGCCCGACACGTTGCTGCACGAAGAAGATGGGACCGGGCGACGTGAGCTTGATGGCCAGCGCGATGAAGGCGCACAAGGGGGCAGCCGCCAGCAAGACAACAGAGCCGATGAGCACGTCACACGCTCGCTTGATCGTGATCCACGAGCTCGGCACGCGGCAAACGGCGTTGCGCCAGAAGCTCACCCGTAGACCCGTCCGTAGTTCGGGCGCGCGCCGGAGCCTGGGCCGTACGCCAAGCGTCGCGATCATACGATCGGACCTTGGCTCGGCACCGCCAAGTCGAACGTCTGCACAATGCGCCGCCCGACTTGCGCGAATGAATCCAGCTCGCCCAGCGTGCTCCCCGGAACGCCCGGACGGTAGTCGATGAGCGGCGCGAACTCGCGGGTGTGGTCGGTGCCCGCGGCAGTCGGATCGCAGCCGTGATCCGCGGTGATGATGAGCCGGTCGCCGGCTTTCAGCTCTTCGAGCAACTCAGGTAGCCTCGTGTCGAGCGCGACGAGCGCCTTCGCATAGCCAAGAGCGTCACGTCTGTGTCCATACTTCGAGTCGAAGTCGTTGAGGTTCGTGAAGCAAAAACCGCTCGTGCCGCCGCGCAGCCATTCGATGGTCTTGGCAAGCCCCTCGGCGTTGTCTGCGGTTCGGCTCCCGGCGCCAATGCCCTGGCATGAGTATATGTCCTGGATTTTCCCCAACCCGAGCGTTGCTACTCCCGCGCGCTGCAGGTGTTCCAACAGGCTGGGCGACGGAGGGGGTACCGCATAGTCGCGCCGTCCTGCCGTGCGAACAAATGCTCCCGGCCGCCCCTCGAATGGGCGAGCGATGACCCGGTTGACGCGGTGCGGAGGGACAAGCATGGCGCGAGCTTTCTCACACCATTCCCACAGCGTCGCCAGCGGAACGATGTCGTCGTGCGCCGCCACCTGGAACACCGAGTCCGCCGAGGTGTAGACGATGGGGCGGCCTGACGACATGTGCTGCGCGCCAAGCCGTTCGATGATCTCCGTACCCGACGCGACGACGTTGCCGAGCACCGGGCGTCCGATGAGCGCCTCGAAGCGCTCGATGACGTCGTGCGGAAAGCCGTTCGGGTAGGTGGGGAACGCGGTGACGATCGTGATGCCCATCATCTCCCAGTGCCCCGTGACGCTGTCCTTACCGTTGCTCACCTCACGCAGACGCGCGCAGGAGGCGGAAGGTTTGGGCGGACATGCGACACCCTGCATCGGGGTCAGACATCCGAGTCCCAGGCGCTCGAGCGTCGGGAGCGTGAGGCCACCTGCCGCTGCGGCCGTGTTGCCCAGGGAGTTCACAGATGCGCTGTCGCCATATCGGGCGGCGTCTTCGCTCGCGCCGACCCCGCCGCCGTCGATGACGAGCACGATCGCGCGGGCTTCCTTCATCTAATACTTGATCTTGATGGAGATGGTCTGCTCGCTTGTTTCGCCGTCAGCCCGGATCGCGGTCACGACGATGTGCGCCCGGTACGAGGGGAAAGGTAGACGCGGCACCTTGAGCGCGACTGCGAACGTGCCCGGCGCGGTCTTCGGCACGTTGATCAGATACGTGCCCACGCGCGCGGTCAAAGCAGCTGCGTTGCTCGTGGTGAGCACGGTAGCGGTCGCCACGTCGCCGCCGTGCACCGTGTCCGAAGGCAAGGCGATGGAGGCTATTCGTACCGGATCGGTCGGCGAAGCGTACGGAACGCCTGGCGGTAATACGTCATCGGCAGCAGCCATGCTCGCCATCCCGCAGACGAGCGCCGCGGCGCAGATGAGGCTACGTAATCCCATGACCGTACCACTCCGGTTCGGCGAGCCCGATTACCTCGCCCGGGACACTCGAAGTTCGCTGCTCGTTGCCTCAAACGTCTCTTGTCGCGGCCTAAAGCCTCGCCTGCAGATGAGCTGGGCTTGACACGCTGGCAGTCGTGGACTATTCTCTTGAAAGTTACAACAGGCCGGGTCGCGCGCGACCCGGCCACGGCGCTTTGGAGTTTGCGTGGCCAACAATATCGGAGAATCGATCGTCCTCGGTCTTGGATCTGCCCCGCAGATCCACGAAGCGTCCAAACACATGCGCTCGCGCGCTGCCGTCGACTTTGTCGACGTCGCTTCCGCCGCGCGCGCCGCGGTGATCGCCGCGCTGTGGGAAAAAAGCGGCGGGCAGCTCATCGTCTGGACGCCGAGCGTGGAGTCGGCCGATCGCTTGGCCAACGACTGCTCCTTCTACCTCGCCGGCCACGGTTCGCCGGTCGCCAGTCTACGGCCGCGCGATGAGCGCGCGGGCGCGCTCGTCAATCCGACCGAACGCGCGGACCGATTGTCGTTTCTCGAGGCGCTGCACGCCGCGCGTCCGGGGATCTACTGCGTACCCCACGCCGCGGCACGCCAAGCGCTCCTCGATCCGCAGGTCTTCCGTCGCGCCTCGCTCCGCCTGCGTGTCGGCGACGAGTATCCGTGGGAGGATCTGCTGCGCACCTTTGCGGGCCTGGGCTACGAGCGCGCCGAGGTGGTGAGCGCTGCAGGGCAGTTCGCCGTCCGCGGCGGGTTGATCGACATCTTTCCGGCGACGGCCGACGATCCCGTGCGCCTCGAGTTCTTCGGGGACCGCCTCGACCAGATCCGCACGTTCGGCCTCTCGTCGCAACGTTCGGCGGGCGCGCTCGCCGACGTCTCGATCGTGCCGTGGTCGGAGGAGTCGCTCGGCGCTCGCGACGCGCGGCTATGGGCGTATGCCCCGGAGGCGGTCCTCGTCATCGACGATCCCGAGATGCTCGTCGCCGTCGACCACGGACTGACGGGCTTGACCGACGATTCGACGGTCGCCGCGGCCGACGCCGACGAACCCCTCGAGCTCGACGACGAACCCGGCGACGAGGACTCGAGAGAATCCAGCGCGCCGCAAGAAGCGCCAAACCGGGCGTTCAGCCTGGAGGAGCTTGCGCGCGACATCGGTCCCCGCGCCATCTGCACGTTGCGATCGGGAATCGCGACGGCACGGCTGGGCCGGCCGGCCGATGCGACCATCTCGTTACCTGCCCGGCCTGCCCCAGCGTTCGGCCGCAGCATCGAGCGCTTCATTGAATACGTGCAAAAACAGACGGCGGCTCGCGCTACAGTCGCGATCGCCTCGGTCGGTTACCGGCGCATCGCCGAAGTGCTGGCCGAACATGACGTCGCCACCCGCGCGATCCCCAAGCACCTCGCGCTCCCATCGCCGAGCGGCGCCGTCATGTCGGGTGAAGGTGCGATCGACGCCGGCTTTGAGATCCCCGAGCTCGGCCTAGCCGTCATCGGCGACAACGAGCTATACGGTCATCCGGCTCGCCGCCAGCGGCGCAAGAGCGCCAAGGAAGGGGTGCCGCAAAGCGTCGCCGATCTACGCCCCGGCGAGTATTTCGTGCACGCCCATCACGGCATCGGCCAGTACATCGGCCTCGAGCATATCGTCGCCCTTGATATCGGCCGCGACTTCATGCAGCTCGCCTACGCGGGTGAGGACCGGCTCTACGTCCCCGTCGACCAGATGCATCTCGTACGCAAGTACGCCGCATCCGATGGCGCCGCGCCGCGTCTTTCGAAAATGGGCGGCGGCGATTGGGCACGCACGCGCTCGCGCGTCCGCGAAGCGGTCGAGCGCATCGCTGAAGGCCTGGTACGTCTCTATGCCGCGCGTGAGATAGCGGTCGGACACGCCTTCGCACCCGACGCCCCGTGGCAGTCCGAACTCGAAGAATCGTTCCCCTACGACGAGACGCCCGACCAAGCCGAGGCCATCGGCGCGGTCAAGGCCGACATGGAACGCGCGCGCCCGATGGATCGCCTGGTGTGCGGCGATGTCGGCTACGGGAAGACCGAAGTGGCCATCCGTGCTGCCTTCAAAGCTGTGATGGACCGCAAGCAGGTCGCGTTGCTCGCCCCGACCACCGTCCTCGCCGCGCAGCATTTCCGGACGTTCAGCGAGCGGTTCGCGGCATATCCCGTTCGCATCGCGCTGCTCTCCCGCTTCCGCTCCAAAGCCGACCAGAAAGCCACGCTCCTCGGCCTGCAAGACGGCGGCATCGATCTCGTCATCGGCACGCACCGCCTGCTGCAAAAAGACGTCGGGTTCAGACAACTCGGCTTGGTCATCGTCGACGAAGAACAGCGTTTCGGCGTCATGCACAAAGAGCGCCTCAAAGAGCTTCGTCAATCGGTCGACGTCTTGACGCTGTCGGCCACGCCGATACCGCGCACGCTGCACATGGGGCTGGCAGGGGTGCGTGACCTGTCACTCATCCAGACCGCACCTGCCAACCGGGTCGCCATCAAGACCGTGGTCGCACCGAGCAGCGATTCCCTCATCGCTAGCGCGCTGGCGCAGGAGCTCGATCGCGGCGGCCAGGTGTACTTCGTGCACAACCGCATCGAGTCGATCTACGGGGTGGCCGCAGCCATCGGGGCGCTCGCGCCGCGTGCGCGCATCGCCATCGGTCACGGTCAGATGAAAGAGGGCGAGCTGGAAGCGGTGATGCTGCAGTTCGTCAATGGCGAGGTCGACATCTTGGTCTCGACCACCATCATCGAGAACGGTCTCGACATCCCCAACGTCAACACCATCATCGTCAACAACGCCGACCGCTTCGGCCTCGCGCAGCTCTACCAGCTCCGCGGCCGCGTCGGCCGCAGCGCGCATCAGGCATACGCGTACTTCTTGTACCAACCGCACCGCCAGCTGACCGAGGTCGCGCGTTCGCGTCTTGAGGCGATCCGTGAATTCTCGCATCTCGGCTCGGGCTTGCAGCTCGCCATGCGCGATCTCGAGATCCGCGGCGCCGGTAATCTGCTCGGTCATCAGCAGCACGGCTTCATCGCCGCGGTCGGATTCGAGACGTATTGCGAGATCTTGCACGAGGCGGTGGCTCAGCGCCGTGGTCAACCGCCGCCACCGCTCGAAGCGCCGCCGGTGCTCGACCTGCGTGTGAGCGCGTTCATCACCAGCGACTACATTAAGGGGGCGAGCCAAAAGATCGCATTCTACCAGCGGCTGGCCGCCGCGCAGACGGTGGACGAGGTCGATGCGATCGCCGACGAGTTGCGCGACCGGTTCGGGCCGCTGCCGGCCGAAGCCGTGTCGTTGCTCGATCTGACGCGCGTGCGTGTTCTCGCAGCCGCGAAAGGAGTACAAAAAGTTGCACTCGAACAGCGGCGGCTGACCCTCGAAATGGGGCCACGGTTCACGTTGTCCGAACAGGCCCTTCCAGCTCTGACATCAATCACCGGGGGAGATTTCCGGTTCACGCAGGGCGCGGTCGTCGTCGGTCTGCCCGAGCGCGACGGCAAGAGCGCCCTGGCGACCGTTCGCGAAATCATATCATCCCTATAAATGTAGCAACGGATCTTCAGATCCGTTGACGCCAAAGGAGAATCGATGCTTCGTAACAGGTTAGCGCTGATCGCGTTCAGCCTCGCCCTGGGACTGCTTCCCGCGCTCTCGGGTTGCGCCTCAGAAGACAAGACCATCGTGTCCGTCAACGGCGAGAAGATCACCAAGGGCCAGCTCGATACGCGTCTCGAGGGCCAGTCCGGCAAGCCTGCATTGCAGCAGATGGTCGAAACCCAGCTCGTCCTGCAGTATGGCAAGGCGCAGAACATCACGGTCACTGACGCCGAGATCCAGGATCAGCTCAATCAGCTCGAGCAGCGCTTCCCGCCGGGCCAGTTCGAGACGATCCTCAAGAACCAAGGCCTGACGATGGACGACGCCAAGACCATCGAGCGCGTGCAGATCATCGTCAAGAAGGCGGTCGACAAGCAGGTCAACATCACCGATGCCCAAGTGGCCGACTTCTATGCCAAGAACAAGGCGCTCTACAATACGCCCGAGCAGATCCGCGCGCGCCACATCCTGGTGAAGACGAAGCCTGAAGCTGATGCGGTCGAGGCGCAGCTGCGCTCGGGCGCCAACTTCGCCACGCTCGCCGAGAAAGTCTCGATCGATCCAGGCAGCAAGGCGCAGGGCGGCGAGCTCGGCTGGTTTGGGCCAACCCAGATGGTCAAGCCCTTCTCCGACGCGGCGTTCGCGCTGAACGTCGGTCAGATCAGCCAGCCGGTGCAGACACCGTTCGGTTGGCACGTCATCCAGGTCGAGGAGAAGCGTCCTGCCCATACCGCGTCGCTGGCCGACGCGGCGCCCAAGGTCCGGCAGATGCTGCTGCAGCAGGCTGAAGCCGCGCAGAGCGGTACGTTCATCGAGTCGTTGCGTCAGAAGGCCAACATCCAGGTCTATGACGATCGCTTCAACCCGCTCTTCCCGCCAACGCCGGCGCCGGCAGCGCCAGCTCCAGCAACCCCGACGAAGTAACAAGGGCGGACCTTTGGATCCGTTGACAACAGGCGCGGGCTTGACCCGCGCCAAATCTTTTCTGACATGCCTGTGCTCTCCATCGTGGGTCTCGGTCCGAGCGATGCCGCTCTCCTGACGGTCGGCGCGCTCGAGCGCCTGCGATCGGCCCCCAAAGTCGTCACCTGCAATGCGGCGCCGGCCACGGTGCAGTACCTGCGCGATGCCGGCATCGATGCCCAGGCCGCGCCATTCGACGCTAGCGCGCTTTTGCGCGGGGTCGAAGGCGCGGTGGATGATGCAGTCTCGCTGTTCGCGCAAGGCGATTGCGCGCTTGGCGTGCCCGGCCACCCGCTGCTTGACTTCCCCGGATTGCCCAATCTGCTGCGCGCGCTCGGGGCGGCCGGGATCGCCACGAGCATCGTGCCCGGCGTGCCGCGCTTGGCGCTCTCCGCCGCGGCCATGTCGCCGCTCGTGCCGCTACCGCCCGTCGCCCTCCATCATAGCTGGGAAGAGCTGGTCGAGATCATGGCGCGCCTGCGCGCCTGTTGCCCCTGGGATCGCGAGCAGACCCACGAGTCGCTGCTCCCCTATCTCGTCGAAGAGACCCACGAAGTGGTCGAGGCGGTCGACGAAGGGGATGCGACGAAGCTGCGCGACGAGCTTGGCGATCTGCTGCTGCAGATCGTCTTCCACGCACAGATCGCCTGCGAACAGGGCAAGTTCTCAGTGGCCGACGTGATCGACGCGCTGGCCAATAAGATGATACGCCGTCATCCGCACGTCTTCGGCGACGCCAGCATCTCGACGACGCAGGAGCAGATGCGATCGTGGGAGATGATCAAGACGCAGGAAGCAGGTATCCGCCAGCGCGAGTCGCTGCTCGACGGCATCCCCAAGACGCTGCCGTCGCTCTTGCACGCGCAACGCATGCAAGAGAAGGCCGGCACGGTCGGCTTCGACTGGCCGCAGGCACAGGACGTGCTCGCCAAGCTCGATGAAGAGCTCGCCGAGCTGCGCGCCGCCATCACGACGCGAGATGCAGCCGCCATGCGCGACGAGCTAGGCGACCTGCTCTTCACCATCGTCAACCTGTCGCGCCGCTCGGGCGTCGACGCTGAGGCCGCGCTGCGCCAAGCCAATGCCAAGTTCCGGCGTCGTTTTGCGACCATGGAACGCATCGCCGGCGGTGGAGCGACTGCGCTCGCCAATAGAAGTCTGGACGATCTCGACGCGCTCTGGCGGCGAGCGAAAGAACATGAGGCTGGACAAGTTTCTTAAGGTCTCGCGCCTGGCCAAGCGGCGCGCCGAGGCCAAAGAGGCGTTGGATGCAGGTCGGATAGAGTGCGGGGGCAAGCCGGTGAAGGCGTCGCACGTCGTCAAGGCCGGCGACGAGCTCGTCATCCATTACGCCACGCGCACAGTGCGCGTGCGGGTGGAAGCGGTGCCGGAGCGGCCCGCGCAGAAGACCGATCCGCACCTGCTCTATAGCATCCTGGGAGACGAGCGCCCGGTCTAACGGCGAAAGGATATCGTCGCGCGGATCCGTCCGTGCATGCAAGCATGTCACAGCTGACCATCGGGATGTTCACCGACACCTACCAACCCGAGACCAACGGCGTGGTCACCTCGATCGTGTCGACGGCGCGGGCGCTGCGCCGCCGCGGCCACCGCATCATCGTCGTGGCACCCGCCCACCCGGAAGGCGATGAAGAGCATCCCGACGTCTTCCACCTGCGCTCGGCGTCGTTTCCGTTCTATCCCGAATTCCGCATGGCGTTTCCCTTGCCGGCAAAAGTGGTCGCCAATCTTCCCACCGTGCCCTTTGACGTCATCCACGCCCACTCGTTCTTCTTCATCGGGTGTCTTGGCGCGTATCTGGCGCGTCTGCGCCGATCGCCGCTGTTCTTCACCTACCACACGAAGTTCGAGGATTATCTGCACTACTTGCCGGTCAACCAGCGCATCACCAAGCCGCAGACCTTATGGGTTTCGCGCGAGTTCTCCAACCAGTGCGACCGCGTCATCGCGCCGTCGCAGGGCACCGCCGACCTCTTGGGTTCCTACGGCATCACGACACCGCTTGAGATACTCCCCGGCGGCGTCGACCTGGAGAGCTTCGGACTGGACGCGGCCGAGCCGGCCTTGATCCGCGAAGCCCGGCCCGGCCCCGTGCTGCTCTCGGTCGGACGTTTGGGGAAAGAGAAAAATCTCGAGCTCGTGCTCGATGCGTTCGCGATCGTGCTGCGCACCTATCCGCACGCCCGGCTGATCATGATCGGCGACGGGCCGCACCGCGCCGAGCTCGAGCGCCGCGCGGCCGGCATCGGCGACGGAAGCCACGTCACGTTCGTGGGCGCGCTCGACCAGTCGCAGCTCGGCGCCTATTACCGTGGCGCCGATGCCTTCGTCTTCAGCTCGTTGACGGAGACGCAAGGACTCGTGCTCGTCGAGGCGATGGCGCACGGCCTTCCGGTCATCGCCGTCGACTGCGCTGTGACGCGTGAGATCGTGGTGGGAGATGCCGGAACGCTGACGCCCGACGATGCCGGTCTGTTCGCCGCCGCGGTCATCGCGCTCTGCGCGCAAAACCCCGGGGAGCGAGCCCTGCGCCGCGACGCCGCACGGCGCGCCGCCGCGCCCTTCTCCGTCGACGCGCTCGCCGAGCAGCTCGAAGCGCTCTACCTGCGCGCGCGCAGCGATCTCGCCGCCGTCCGCCGGTAACGCACCACGGTGTTCTCGCGCGACGCGAAAGATGAGATCGCCGGCGCGCACATCGGCCGCGCCTGTTGCCCTGCATCGTTTCTCCGCGCGCTCGCGCTCTACGGCAGGATCTCGCGCCGCGAGGGCCGCGCCACGCTGACGGTCGCCAGCGAGCGTGCATCCGTCGCGCGTGCGGTCATCACGGGCGCGCACCTCGCCGGTGTCGACGCCCATGCCGCGCGCTTGCGCGCGCGGCGTGCCGGCACGCGCTTTTCCGTGAGCATGCCGGCGCCGCGAACGGCGCACGTCGGCTCGCACACGCTGCCACAGCGGCTGTGCTGCCGCCGCGCCTGGCTGCGCGCTGCGTTTCTGGCATGCGGTTCGGTCAGCGATCCGGGGCACGGGTATCATATCGAATTCTTCTGCCGCGACGATCCGGCTGCGAGACTGCTCTGCCAGCTCATCGCCGGCTTCGGCGTGGATGCCGGCATCGCGCGCCGGCGCGGCCGGCCGCTCGTCTACATCAAGCAGGCTGAGGGGGTATCGGCGTTGCTCGGCCATATGGGTGCGAATCACGCGGTCTTGCGTCTCGAAGGCCAGCGCGCCGTGAACTTGACGAAGAATTCCATCCGGCGCACCGTCAACAGCGAAGCGGCCAATGCGGCGCGCGCGGCGGCGAGCGCAGCGCGCCAGCGTGACGCCGCTGCGCGCGTGATCGCCAAACTGGGGCTCAACCGGATATCGCCCGCCTTGCGCGAGGCGGCGCAGTTGCGCATCGCGTACCCCGCACGGACGCTTCGGGAGCTGGCGCGCGCGGCGCGTCCGCCAATCACGAAGGCTGCGATGGCAAGCCGCTTGCGACTTTTGGAGCGGCTGACGGAGAGGTAACCTCACTTTGGCCGGCGGACTACGTCGGCCCACGCGTAATAGTCCGGTTGCAGCGGATAACAACGTCCGTCCTTGCGACCGTCCGTCGCTTCGCGGACGAAGGGGTGAACATGGCAAAGCGTATCGCCATCAACGGTTTCGGGCGCATCGGTCGTCAGGTGCTCCGCGTCATCCTCGAACGCTATAAAGACCTCGAGGTCGTCGCCATCAACGACCTTGGCGACGCCAAGACCGCCGCCCATCTCTTCAAACACGATTCGACCTATGGCGATTATCCGGGCACCGTCAGCCACGGTGAGGGGACGCTCACGATCGACGGACGGACGATCAAGCTGCTCTCCGAGCGCGATCCGGCCAATCTGCCATGGAAAGACCTCGGCGTGGATCTCGTGCTCGAGTCGACGGGCTTCTTCACCGATGCCACAAAAGCCAAGGCCCACCTGGACGCCGGTGCACGGCGCGTCATCATCTCGGCGCCGGCCAAGAACGAAGATGTGACGATCGTGCTGGGCGTCAACGAAGAGACCTACGATCCGGCCAAGCACAAGATCATCTCGAACGCATCGTGCACGACCAACTGCCTCGCGCCGGTCGTCAAGGTGCTCTCCAACGAACTGGGCATCGCCAAAGGCACGATGACGACCGTCCATTCCTACACGAACGACCAGCGCATCCTCGACTTCCCGCACGAGGATCTGCGCCGCGCCCGCGCTGCGGCGATCAACATCATCCCGACGAGCACCGGTGCCGCCAAAGCGTTGCATCTGGTCGTGCCGGAGGTCAAAGGCAAGCTCGACGGCTTTTCGCTGCGCGTCCCCACGCCGACCGTCTCGATCGTCGATCTGGTCGTCGAGACCGTCAAGCCGACGACCAAGGACGCCGTCAACGCGCTCTTCCGCACGTATGCGAACGGCCGTATGAAGGGCATCCTCGGCGTGACCGACGAGCCTCTTGTGTCGACGGATTTCAAAGGCGATCCGCGGTCGTCCATCGTCGACGAGCTCTCCACCATGGTCGTCGGAGACAACCTCGTCAAGGTCATTGCCTGGTATGACAACGAGTGGGGCTACTCCAATCGCCTGGCCGACCTCGCCGTGTTCGTCCTAGCGAAGGACTGACGTGGCCACACCGGGGCTTGCGGATCTCCATCTCTCGGGCAAACGGGTGTTGGTGAGAGAAGATCTCAACGTCCCTATGGATGGCGGACGTGTCACCGACGACACGCGCATCCAAGCCGCCGTGCCCACCCTGCGCGACTTGCGGGCACGCGGTGCGAAGGTCATCGTCATGTCCCATCTGGGGCGCCCCAAAGGCCTGGTTGTCGAAAACTTGCGTCTCGCCCCGGTTGCCAAGGCATTAGGCGAGGCGCTCGGCTGCGATGTCGCAGCGATCAGCGATTGCATCGGCGATGTGGCGACGAAGGCGGTAGCCGCCATGAAGAACGGCGACGTCGTACTGCTCGAGAACCTGCGCTTCCATCCCGGTGAGGAATCTAACGACCCGGAGTTCGCCCGCAGCCTAGCCGCGCTCGGCGACCTGTACGTCAACGACGCGTTCGGCACGGCGCACCGCGCCCACGCCTCTACGGTCGGCGTCACCCAGTACCTGCCGTCGTACATGGGCCCGCTCTTGGCGCGTGAGGTCGAGATCCTCGACCGCATCATGGCGCATCCCCACCGCCCGTTCATCGCGGTGCTCGGCGGGGCGAAGGTCTCAGACAAGATCGGCGTCATCGAGCGCCTGCTCGGCATCTGCGACGCGATCGTCGTGGGCGGTGGCATGGCCAATACGCTGCTTGCGGCAGAGGGCTTCGACGTCGGCGCATCGCTGCGCGACAAGGATCTCGGACCCGCCAAAGCTATCATGCAAAAGGCTGAAAGCGCGCACGCCAACCTGCATCTCCCCAAGGATGCGGTCGTCGCGACCTCGCTTGCGGCGACCGACGAGCAGACGCGCGAAGTGCCGGTAAGTCAGGTGGGGCCGCAGGAGATGATCCTCGATATCGGCCCGGATACGGCGGTGGACTTCCGCTTCGTCATCCTCAAGGCGAAGACGGTGCTATGGAACGGCCCGATGGGCGTCTTCGAGAATGACGCGTTCTCTGCGGGGACCGAGAGCGTGGGTCAGGCGATCGTCGATTCCGGCGCGCTGTCGGTCGTCGGCGGCGGCGACTCGGCCGCTGCTGCCCACAAGTTCGGATTCGCGGACAAGATGACGCACATCTCCACGGGCGGCGGAGCGACCCTCGAGTACCTTGAGGGCAAGGAACTCCCCGGCGTCGCTGCGCTGCGCGAACGGGCCGGCGGACGCGCTCGGACTGAAACGGTGTGAGCCGCAAGCCGCTGTTCGCCGCCAATTGGAAGATGTACAAGACACCGGCGCAGACGGTCGAATACGTCGCGCTGTTCTGGGCCGCTGCGGAGGCGCTCGTGTCGCGTGCCGACATCACGCTGTGCGCCCCGTTCGTCGATCTCGAGACGCTACGCGTCGAGCTCGCACCCTCGTCCGTGACCTTCGGAGCGCAGGACTGCTACTGGGAATCTGAAGGTGCGTACACGGGCGAGATCAGTGCGACCATGCTGCAAGCGATGGACGCCTCGTACTGCATCGTGGGTCATTCCGAGCGTAGGCGGCTCTTCGGTGAGACCGACGACATGGTGAAGCGCAAAGTGTCGGCGCTGCTCGACTGCGACATGACGCCGATCGTATGCGTCGGCGAATCGCTCGAAGAGAAGCAGCAAGGGCGGACGGGCGAGCGCGTCACGGCGCAGATCCACGCGGATCTTGGCCATCTCACAGACGAACAGCGGGGGCGCGTCACGATCGCCTACGAGCCGATTTGGGCGATCGGCAGCGGCCTGGCCGACGACCCGGCGAACGCCAACGCCACCATCAAGATGATCCGCGAGACGGCGGGGGGCTTGGGCGACGCGCGCATCCTGTATGGCGGTTCCATGAACGCGGATAACGCCGCCGCTTTCTGCGCGGAGCCGGAGATCGATGGCGGTCTCATCGGGTCCGCCAGCCTCGATCCGCGCAAGTTCATCCAGCTGATCTTGAACGCGCTCAAGTGAGCGGTACCGCCGATCCACGCGTGATCTTGTGCGTCCTCGACGGATTCGGAATTTCCGCCCAGTCGCGCGGGAATGCGATCGCCGCTGCCAAGCTCCCGAATTACCGGCGCATAGCCGCGTCGTATCCCGCGACCCAGATCGGCGCGGCCGAGGAGTTCGTCGGATTGCCGAAGGGCCAGCAGGGCAATAGCGAGGTCGGTCACCTCAACTTGGGCGCAGGGCGCGTCGTACTGCAAAGCGTGACCCGCATCGATCGCGCCATCGACGACGGCAGCTTCGCGCGCAACCCGGTCCTCGAGCAGTGCTTCGCGCACGTCAAGCGCACGGGCGGCACTCTGCACGTGCTTGGCCTCGTGTCGCCTGGTGGCGTTCACTCGTCGATGAAACATCTGTACGCCGTGCTCGACGCGGCGGCCCAGGCAGGCGTCAACGTGAAAATCGCGGCGTTCTTGGATGGCCGCGACACGCCGCCCCAGAGTGCGGGCCCATATCTCGAGGAGGTGCGTCAGCGCTGCGAGCGCCTTGGGAATGCGTCGATCTCGATGATCTGCGGCCGCTTCTTCGCGATGGACCGCGACAAGCGCTGGGAGCGCACGAAGGTGGCCTACGACGCGCTCGTCTACGGCAAGGCCGAAATCGCCCCGTCGGTGCAAGCCGCGCTCGACGCCGCCTATGCCCGCGGTGAGAAAGATGAATTCGTACCGCCGGCCATCATAGGGCCGGCGGCGCCCATCGTCCGTGACGGCGATGCCTGCTTCTTCTTCAACTTCCGGCCTGACCGTGCACGCCAGCTCACCCGCGCTTTTTCCGAACCGGACTTCAGCGAGTTTCCGGTCGAGCGCTTCCGCGATTTCGTCTTCGCCATCATGACGCTGTATGACGTGACCTTCTCCAACCCCGTCATGTTCGGCAAGATCTTCGAGCAATGGACGCTGGGCGAGGTGCTGGAGCGAGCATCCCTGCCGCAACTGCGTCTGGCTGAGACTGAGAAATACGCGCACGTCACCTATTTCTTCTCAGGCGGCCGCGAAGAGCCGTTCGAGGGTGAGGATCGCGAGCTCGTGCCGTCCGCGCGTGACGTCGGCACGTATGACCACCTGCCCCAGATGCGAGCACGGGAGATCACAGACAAAGCAGTTGAGGCGATCCGTTCCAAGCGCTATCCGCTGATCGTCATGAACTTGGCAAACCCCGACATGGTGGGACATACCGGGAACTGGGATGCCATCATCGCGGCCCTCGACGTGGTCGACGAGTGCCTCGGGCGCCTTGAGGTGGCTGCGCTCGAGACGGGATCGATCCTGCTCGTCACAGCCGATCACGGCAACGCAGAGGAGAAAATCGACCTCGCCACAGGTCTGGAGCTCACCGCGCACACCTGCAACCCAGTGCCGTTCATCGCCGTCAGCAAGCCTGCCCTCGGCCGCCTCTCAGACGGGGGCAAGCTCGCCGATGTAGCGCCGACGATCTGCCAGCTGCTCGGGCTGCCGCAGCCCGAGCTTATGACCGGCCACTCGCTCCTATCATAAGAATCTAGCAACGGACATTTGAAGCAACGGACCTTCAGGTCCGTTTTGTCGCCGCCAAACCTCACGGGGTCGGAGTCGGAGCCGCGGGTGTCGGCATCGGACCCGCAGGCGGAGGCGGCGATCCAGCAAGCGGCGTTGTGGAGCCATTAAAAAATGTCACAAAGACCTTCCCATCCGTATTCTGGAAGATGCCCATGTCGATCACCTTGTCGATCGTCATGTGCGTGTTGCGAAAGCCTCCGCATTTCGCGCCCATCATGCCTGAACTATCGGGATTCCTATCCGTCGAGCTCGCCCACACAGCGACGAGCTGGCCATTTGAATACTGCATAAAGGTCAGGACGTACGAATTGCAATGCCCTGAATCGCCGGTTAGCACTTTGACTTGATCGCCGTTCGCTCGGGTGATCGTCGCGCAAACATCCCCTGCCTCGCATTCCTTTGCAGCGGATGCGACCTCCCCGTTTGAGTAGTAGACCGGGCCCACGGAACCGTCGGCGAGCGCCGTTGCGGGCGCGCTGAGCATAACGAACGCTGCAATGAACATAGCAGCGATGCCTGACAATCGCTTCATATCCCTATCCTCCCTGGATTTCGATACGGTCATCGCCGGCCGGCTACCTTCGGTCGTCCGGCCAGTCAGCATCGCCTCGGGTCATAACTTGGCAACAATCCGGTAGCGCCGTGGCCAAATGGCCTGAGTACCTTGAGCCTCCACCTACCTCGCGGAGGCTTCCTTTTATGAGTGCTCCCGATGCTCTGGCCGCAGCGGCCGCTGGTATGCGCGCGCAGGCCGATAAACTCGACGTCATCGCCGAGAATCTCGCCAACGTCTCGACCGTCGGATTCCGTGCTCGCGAAGCTGCCATTGACTCGTTTGGCGATGAGCTGAACACGCGCATTAGTTCGACAACGGCGCAGGGCACGCTGCGGCGTACGGGCGTGCCCACGGATCTCGCCCTGAGCGGACCTGGATACATCGCGCTCGCGACGCCGGAGGGCGTTCGCTACACGCGCGACGGCCGCATGTCGGTCGACCCGCAGGGATACCTTTCCGACGGACGCGGCAACCGGGTCCTCGGGTCGCTCGGCCCCGTGCGCTTTCCGCACGGTGCCCGCATCCACGAGGACGGCAAGGTCGTCGTCGCGGGTGCGGCGATCGATCGTCTGCGCATCGTCTCCTTTGACGTGCCGTGCACTGCCGGCGCAGATGGGATGTTCGATGCCCCGCAACAACGGCTGCCCTCTCGCTCGGCAGCACGCGTGCACGCCGGCTATCTCGAGGAATCAGGCGTCGATGCGATCGCACAGATGAGCGAGCTCATCGCCGTGCAGCGCGCCTACGAGGCGAACCAGCAATCCGCCACACGCACGGATGAGTCGTTGCGCCGCGTCGTGACCGAGCTGCCGGCGGTGCGCTCGTGAACCGCACGTTGTCCGTCGCGGCTGCCGGCATGGCGACTCAGCAAGCCGTCCTTGACGGCATCGCTGCCAATCTCGCCAACGTCGACGTGCCGGGGTTTCGGGTAAGCCGGACAGATTTCGCTGCCTTCATCAACCCCGATGGCCGGGTCGCCGCGCCCGAATCCGGCGTCGCGTACCGGCTGTTCACGCAAGGCCGCCTCGACCTCACAAGCAACCCGCACGACCTTGCTATCGACGGGGAAGGCTTTTTCGTCGTCCTGCCTCCTGGCGGTGGACGCGCTTACACGAGAGCCGGAAATTTCACACCCGACGCATCGGGCACGTTGCGGCTTCCCAATGGTGCTGCGCTTGAAGGCGTGCGTCTTCCGCCGGGTAGTGCGAGCTTCAGCGTGGACGAGCGTGGAAAGGTGCTCGCTCAGGTGGCGGGGCGCAGCGGTGACGTCGGAGCGGGGCGCATCTCGCTCGGCGTGTTCGCCGATGCGCCGGCACTATCGCTCGGCGCTGATGGGCTCTTCTATCGGACGGCCGCAGCCGGGCGCCTGCAGACCCTGCCGGCGGGACCGCCGCTCGGCGCGATCAAGCAACGATATCTGGAGCGAGCCAACGTGACCGTAGTCGCCGCCATGATGGCGGTCCTCGCCGCGCAGCGTGCCTACGAAGCCAACGCTAAGGTCGTGCAGGCGGCCGACGAAATGCTACGCCTGGCCAATAACCTCGAGCGCTCGTGATGCAGATGCCGGCGTCAACTGTGCACGACACAGCGCAGCTTCGCTACCTGTGCGGGCAATTCGAGCAGGTGCTACTGGCCTCGCTTGTGCCCCGGTCGCTCTTCACGACCACACCGAGCGCTGATGAGGACCCGCAAGTATCCGGCGCGCCGCCGTCAGGGATAGACGCGGCGATCTTCGCGCAGGCGCTCGCCGCTGCGCTCGAACGTGCGGGCGGCGTCGGCTTGGGCTCTCAGATGTATCGCTCGCTCGTCACGGTGTCGTCATGATCCCGCGCGTCGAGGGCGATATAGAGGAAAGCGCGCGGTTGTATGCCCTCACCCGTTCGCCCCGGGCACGCGAGCGCGTCTGCGAATTGAGCCTGCCGCTCGTTCGCAGGCTCGCCACGAGCATCTTGCGCCGGCTGCCCTCTCATTTCACCGATGACGATCTCATCGGCGACGGTTGCGTCGGGCTCTTGCGCGCCATCGACCGTTTCGACCCGGAGCGCGGTATGAGCTTCGAAAGCTGGGCAGCTCGTATCGTGCGCGGCGCCATGCTCAACGGTCTGCGCCGGATGGACACCGTCCCCGAACGCGTGCGGCGCGACGCCCGCAACCTCGATCGATCGCGGTGGCAGATCGCCCAGGTTGAGGGCCAGACGCCGACCGACGCCATCGCGGCCGTGGGGGCGGGCTTGAGCCGTAAGAAGCTCGAGGCCGTCCTGCTCGCCTTGCGCCGCGCCGTCCCCGTCTCGCTCGAAGCTCCCATCCCGCAGCCCTTCGACAATGTCGTCACCCTGCGCGACCGGCTTGCCGACCACGGCGCTGATCCAGCGCTCGCGGTCTCGTGGAGTTCGCTTCGCTCGGTCGTGGCGCAGGCTGTGGCCAAGCTGCCGGATCGCGAGCGCACCATCATCTCAAGCTTCTACGGCGGTCAGTCGACGTTCCGCACCATCGGCGGTCGTCTCGGGATCAGCAAGCAGAGGGTTTCGCAGATCCATTGCAGCGCGATCACGAGCCTGCGGAGCATCCTGTCCGCGCAGCTGCGCGACGCGTGACCGTACGCGCATCCGGCACGCCGCAGGCAGCGGCGCTGGCCGCCGCGCCAGGCGCGGTGGAGGCTCAGGCCCCGCACCCCTCTTCGGGCGTCGTGGTCGGCGGCACACCGAGCGGCGATGTGATCGTGATGAGCCAGCGCGCCCTTTCCATCATGCAGGCAGGCCAGCTCGTACGGGCATTTGTGATCGCGGGCTTAGAGACGATTCGACGCAGCATCGTGCTCGGCTCCAACCGGACGCTCTTGCTCGAACACGGGATCTATCAACTCGTGTAGTTAGACTCGTGTGACGGCGCTCTTGGCGCAGGGCGCTTGTCTAAGCAGCGCAATCGTCCCGCAGTCAACCGCAAGAAACGCCAAACCCAGCGAGAACGGACAGAGCGTGGAAGCGACAAACCCAAGGCGACATCTTTGGATGTCGAGGCGAACTATTTGGGCGCTGGCCCCGATCATACCATGAGCCGAAAAGACCTTCGTCGGAACATGGTGCTTATAGCAGGTGCTATTGTCTATCTTACCGTGACCGGAATATTCGTGCCGACAGGCAAGTGGGACTGGACTTCCCTGGTTGTATTCGTTCCTATAA
Source organism: Vulcanimicrobiota bacterium (assembly GCA_036741695.1). GTDB lineage: Bacteria > Vulcanimicrobiota > Vulcanimicrobiia > Eremiobacterales > Eremiobacteraceae > JAFANK01. Next base: position 4,263 of record DAINRU010000009.1, on the reverse strand, counting down.
CTTTGGTTCTTGCATTTACCCGAGCACCTGTAAGTTGGTTTATCGGCATCGAGCTATGTCTCAGCATCCTGTTCTTCAACGTCAGGGAACTGTTTGGGAGCGGCTCGGGGCTTGGCGATGCGCTCGAGGGCTCGCACGTACTGCTCGGAGTACTGTGGGGGGCTAGGCTTGTCGCTATACAGCTGCCCGTCTATTGGTTAGTGAAATTTCTCGCTCGGGATCGAACGGCGTAACGCCCGTCTAGGGATCGCAGAGAACAGCAGCGAGCTGGCGTCGTGTGCTTAGACCTTTGCAACCGCGCTCTTGATGCCCGGGTGCTGATCCTCGATGAGTTCGAGCTGGCGGGTCAAGAAGTTGCGCAGATCGTGCTTGGCTGCGGCGGTCTTGTCGGCGACGCGTTGCAGCTCGGCCTTGGCCTCGGCGATCTGCTGCCGCACGCTACGCAGGTCATCCTCGACGTCCATCTTCGCCCGTTGCTTGACGATGTCGACCTCTTTATGCGCGCTCGCTTTGAGTTCGTCGGCGGTGCGCTGGGCGAGCACGAGAGTGCTGCGCAGGCTGTCCTCCATGGCTTTGAAGTGCGAGACTTTCTCCGAGAGCTCGGCGACTTGTGTCTCCAGGCGGGTGCGTTCTTCGATGCCGGCCTCGAGCGTCTCGATGACCTCATCGAGGAACTGATCCACTTCCTCTCGGGCATAGCCCTGGATGGCCTTCTTGAACTCCTTGTGCTGGATGTCGACCGGAGTTATCTTAGCGGTCACGTGGCGGGCCTCTAGTAGCCTTCGTAGCCGGCGGCGGCGGCCATCTCGGCGTCGTGCGCGGTCACGGGCACGTTCGCCGGCACGAAGAGGTAGATGCCCTCGCCCAGGCGCTGCATCTTCCCGTCTACCGTGTAGACCACGCCGCTCAGAAAGTCGACGATGCGCTGGCACAAAGCCCGGTCCGCGCCGACGAGGTTGACGACGATATGGCGGGCGGCACGGAGGTTATCGGCGATCTCGGTGACCTCGTCAAAACGGCGCGGATGGAAGATCGAGACGCCCCGGCAACGGCCGCTCTTGCTCTCGGGGAAGAGCAGCACGTTCTTGCGCGGCTCATCGGCCAGGCCGACATCCTCGTAGTCGTCGTCGACATCGTTCCCGGCCAAGAAGTCCTTGACTTTCGCCCACATGCCCATTGCGTGTGTCCTTCCCCGTTCGTCAACGAATAGGTTGGATGAAAGGTCTGTAGTTCCTGGACTTGTGAGTTCGTCCGACCGAGCGCAGATGCCTATCGCTTTATCGTGCCATCGTCGTCGGCGAGCGTGCGCCGAAAAGCGCTGTGCCGATGCGCAGCATGGTCGATCCAGCAGCGACGGCGAGCTCGAGATCGTCGCTCATGCCCATGGAGAGCGTGTCGAACTCGGAGTGCACCAGGCGCAATTCCTCAAAGCACGCGGCCGCGCGCGCGAATGCCTCCGCCGTCGACGCTGGATCTTTGGGGCCCATGGCCATGAGCCCGCGCGCGCGGAGATTGGAGAGCGCGCCCAGCGCGGAGACGAAATCTGCCAGATCGCCCGAGACCAGGCCTTGCCGCTCGTCGCCTACAGCGTTGAGCTGCACGAGCACGCTCAAGGACTTGTGCTCCACGGCGGCGGCATCATCCAGCGCTCGCGCGATTGTCAGATCGTCGACGGTCTGCACCACGTCGAAGATCGCGGCGATCCGCCGGGCTTTGTTGCGCTGCACGCGCCCGATGAAGTGACGAGCGATCCCTTTGGGCCAGCGGACGAGGGCGAACTTCTCGGCCGCTTCCTGATAATAGTTCTCACCGATGTCGGTCAGGCCGGCGGCGATCGCAGCCTCAGGCGCCGACGCTCCAAACCCTTTGGTCACGGCGAGAATAGCGATGCGGCGCGGGTCTTTGCCGCTGCGGGCGCTGGCGCTGGCGATTCTGGCGCGCACCGCTGCCAGCGCGCTTGCGACGTGCGACGGGTCGATCTGGGGCATGCGCGAGCTGTTCCCAGACCAGGGTTGATATTACTTCAGCCGGACGCCGTTGCGTCGCGCAATGCCGCCAAGCGCTGCTCGCTCCAGCTCGCATACCGGCCACCGACGATCGCCGTGCGCGCGGAGCGGGTCAGCTCGCTCAAGAAAGCGATATTGTGCACGCTCACCAGTCGCGGCGCGAGCATCTCGCCGGCGCGGAAGAGATGGGCCAGATACGCGCGCGTGAACGACGCGCAGACGGGGCACTGGCACTGGGCGTCGAGCGGGCGCAGGTCGCGTGCGAACGCTGCATTGCGCAGGTTCAGCCGCCCTGACGTGGTGAGCGCCAGCGCATGGCGGGCGCTACGCGTCGGATACACGCAGTCGAACATGTCCACGCCGCGCGCGATGGATTCGATGAGGTCTTGAGGCGTGCCCACGCCCATCAGATAGCGTGGCTTCTCGACCGGCAGCTCGCTCGTGCTCGCGTCCACCATGGCGAGCCCCACATCTCGTCCTTCTCCGACCCAGAGCCCCCCGATCGCATAGCCGGGGAAATCCAACGCCGCCAGATCCTGCGCTTGTCTGCGGCGCAATGCCTCAAACGTCGAGCCCTGCACGATCGCGAAGGTCAGCTGGTCGTCGCGCCGGATCGCGCGCTTGGCGCGCTGCGCCCAGTCCAGCGTGCGTTGCGCGGCATCGCGCGCACGAGCTTCATCGACGCCCGCCGGAACGAGGTCATCGAGCACCATCGCGATATCGCTGCCGAGCGTCTCTTGCAGCGCGACGACTGACTCGGGCGTGAACGAATGGCGCGATCCGTCGAGGTGCGATGCGAAGTGGTAGCCATCGTCATCGACGCGCGATAACCGCGCGAGGGAGAAGACCTGGAAGCCGCCGCTGTCGGTGAGGATAGCGCCGGTCCACGACATGAACGCGTGCAGGCCACCGGCGTGGGCGATGAGATCGGCGCCTGGCCGCAGGTAGAGATGATAGGCGTTGGCGAGGATGATGCCCACGCCGCAGGCCGTGAGCTCGTCAGGCGTGACCCCTTTGACGCTGGCCTGCGTACCCACCGGCATGAACACCGGCGTCGCCACATCGCCGTGCGCGGTGTGCAGGATGCCTGCTCGTGCGCCCGCGTCGCGCGCCTGCACGGTGAAGCAGTTCATGGAGCGCCGCCGGCGCGCAGGCGCTCGACGAGGCCCGCGAAATCCTCGGGCCACGCCGCCGTAAAACGTAGCGCCGCCCCTGAGAACGGATGAGTGAAAGCCAGCTCGGCCGCATGCAATGCTTGCCGCCGCATGGTCTGCCCCGGGAAGCTGTGCCCGTACACATCGTCGCCGACGATCGGGTGGCCGATGGCCGCACAGTGCACGCGGATCTGATGCGTGCGGCCGGTCTCAAGCTCGAGACGCAGCAGGGCTGCCGAACCGGGCGCGCTCTTGTCCGGCTTCGCGACGGTTGGGAAGGTCTCGACGATGCGGTAGTGCGTCACCGCACGGCGTCCGTCGTCGCGCACGGCGAACTTGGTGCGGACGTGCGGGTCGCGCCCGATCGGCGCTTCGATGACGCCACGCGCGTCGTGCGGGATGCCGAAGACGACGGCGTCATACGATCGCTTGATGCGGCGGTCGGCCATCGCCTGCGTCAGCGCTGTCATCGCCCGTTCGCTCTTGGCGATGACGAGCAGACCGGAGGTGTCTTTGTCCAGCCGGTGGACGATCCCGGGCCTGCGCACCCCGTTGATCGCTGGTAACGGGCCGAGCTTGGCGAGCAGAGCGTTGACGAGCGTGCCGTCCACGTTGCCGCGCGCCGGGTGGGTCGCCATGCCAGCCGGCTTATCGACGACACAGAAGTCAGGCTCGTCGTGCACGATGTGGATGGGTATGTCTTGCGGCGCGGCGGAAGGATCGCGGGCCGCCGGCACGTCGATGCGGATGCGCTGGCCGGCCTCGACGATGCTCGCCGGTTTTGCGGCGCGACCATCGACGAGCGCATGGCCTTCGCGGATGAGCAGCGCGCACGCCGTGCGGGATCGTTCGAGACGCTGCGCCACGACGACGTCCAAGCGCTGGCCCGCATCCTCAGCCGTGGTGGTGAAATCGACTTCGTCGTTCATTCTTCCGCGGGAGCGGCCTGCGGGATGTGTGGCGGTTCTTCGGGTGGCGGAAGCGGTGCATCCGGCGCGTCTGCTTCGTCGGCCTGCAGATCCGGGGCCGCGGGTTGCGCGACCACGGCGTCATGGTGTTTCTCGCGGACGAGCATCTGCAGCAGCAACAGGCTGACCCCGATC
>DAINRU010000008.1:0-71294 GCA_036741695.1 Vulcanimicrobiota bacterium | reverse complement strand
CCTCTCTTCTGCTTCAGCAGCGTGCTTCAGGCGGCGCAAGCCTGCGCCCCAGAACGTCTCGAGAAACGACCGCAGTTCCGCCAGGCCCTGGGGCCGGGCGATATATAAGCGTCGCGTCCCTTCCCGGCGCTCGACCACGAGGCCCGCGTCTTTGAGCACGCTCAAGTGTTGCGAGATCGCCGGCCTGGTCACGTCGAAATGCGAGGCGATCTCCCCGGCCGACCGCTCGCGCGTCGCGACGAGCGCGAGGATCTGCCTGCGGCGTGGTTCGGCGATGGCACGGACGGCGGCATCCATGCATATAGTTTAGCACGAGCTTACGTAAGTGTCAACTAACTCACTAGAACCCGAGCTCAGCGCCGGCCGCCGACGCGACGCGTGCGAGCGTCCCGTCGTCGAATGGGGACGAGAGGTTGGCCGATCTGACGAGATCCTTGAACGCCGCCTCTCCACCCCGTGCGCAGAGCGCGATATAATCGGTGACCGCCTGCTCGTAGTTCTCGCGCGACCGCACCCAGAACTGCAGCGCACAGCACAACGCGAGGGTGTAGTCGATGTAGTAGAACGGCACGTGATAGACGTGCTCCTTGGCCTGCCAGAAGCCGCCCTTGGCGAAGTGGGCAAGATCGCCGTAGCGCCGCCAGGGCAGGTAGCGGGCCTCCACTTCCTGCCACATGCGGTGGCGCTCGGCCGGACCGGCCTCGGGCCGTGCATAGACCAGATGCTGGAAATGATCGACCGAGACGCCGTAGGGCAAGAAGAGCACGGCGTCCTCGAGCTGCTGGCGCCGATAGCGCTCGGCGTCGCGGCCGAAGAAGCTCTCCATGAACGGTGCGGACAAGTACTCCATGCTCATCGAGTGGATCTCGGCTGATTCGTAGGTCGGGGTCAGATAGTCGTATGCCGGGAGCGAACGGCTTTTCCAATCCTGAAATGCGTGTCCCATCTCATGCACGAGGACGTGCACGTCGCCGTGCGTGCCGTTGAAGTTGGCGAAGACATACGGGACGCCATAGTCGGGGAATGCAGTGCAATATCCGCCGCCAGCCTTGCCATCGCGGTTGCGCAGATCGATGAGCCGCCGCTCGACCATCATGCCGTAGAAGTCACCGATCTCGGGGTGGACCTGCGCCAGCGCTTCACGCCCTTGTGCGACGATCCAGTCGTGATCGCCCTGCGGCGCCGGATTGCCGGTCGGTGAGCTCAAACCCTCATCCCAATAGGCGAGCTCCGTGAGGCCGAGCGCGTCGCCGCGCCGCTGCACGATCTTCTTAGCCAGCGGCACGATATGGCGGACGACGTGCTCGCGGTATCTCTCGACCTCCGCCTGATCGAAGTCGACCCGATGCATGCGCCGGTACCCCAAGCCGGTGAAATTGCTGAAACCGAGCTTGCGTGCCATGGCGTGGCGCACGCTGACGAGCTCATCGTAGATGCGGTCGAATTCGTCGGCGTGCGCGGCGAAGAACTTCGCGCGGGCGAGCTGCGCGCGGTGGCGTAGGGCGCGGTCGGGGCTTTGTGCGTACGGCTCGATGCCGGTGAGGTTGACGTGGTGACCGTCGATCGCGAGGCGAGCGCCGGCCATGAGCTCGGTGTATTGGCTCTCGAGATTCGACTCGTGGGTGAGGTCTGCTTCGATGGCAGGCGTGAACGACGTGATGTCGGCTTCCCAGAGCTTCAGCAGATGCGCTCCGAGTCTGTCCTCGAGGTCTTTGCGGTGGGGGCTTGCCAAGAGCAGCCGCTGCATCTCGGTCTCGAGCGCCGTCAGCTTGGGCGAGATCTCGTCGAGGTGCTCGCGCTCGGCTTTGCGCTCGGCACTTGTCGTGTCTTGGTCGAAGCGCAGCTTGGTGAGCGCTTGCCAGCTGGCCAGTCGCCGGCGCAGCGCATCCCACTGCTCGAAGACGGCGAGACGAGCTGGAGCGGCGGATGCCGCTTCCCAGCGCTCGCGTAGCTGCCGGTAATCAACTGCGACCTTCTCCACGTCGGGCGTCTCGACGTGGATGTCCTTGAAATCGACGCCCGCGCTCGCGGCGATTGGGTTCACGCATGTTCTCCAGCGGAGGTGTGGATCGGCTGGTCGCAGTTCACTGCTGCCGCATGCAAGCCCTATCGGCGTCCGGGCGCGTTGTATCGAGATGTGCGATGACGCGCCTGCCCTTTTAGTGAAAATCGCGGGATTCCAGGCCCTGCGCGAGCCCCTGGCTGTCCAACTTCCAAAAGCGCCGGGCGAGCACGTTGACGTGCCCATCTTGCCGTTGCAAGACCCCTTCGACGACGACGGTCGGTTCGTCGCGCGCGATCGGCCGGTAGCGCTTGTAGACATCCGGCCGGATGATGACGTTGATGAGGCCGGTCTCGTCCTCCATGGTCGTGAAGACGAAACCCTTCGCAGTGCCTGGACGCTGGCGCGTGGTGACGACGCCGGCGACCTTAAGCACAAGACGGTTGGGAAGGCTGCGCAGATCGCAGGCGCGCCGCACGCGCATGGCCGCAAGCTGCGGACGATAGAACTCCATGATCTGATACCGCGTCGATAGCCCCAGGCCGCGATAGTCGGCCGCCGCCTCCTCGCGCTGTTGCATGGCAGGCAGAGCGACGCCCGGCTCGTCCACCGTCATATCGCGCTCGAGCGCACCTGCATCTTTCAGATTGCCGAGCCGCTGCACATCCCACAGCGCAGCGCGGCGTGCCAGGCCAAAGCATCCGAATGCACCGACCGAGGCGAGCGATTCGAGCACGTCTTTCGGCAATCGCGTGCGCAACACGAAATCGCGCAGGTCTGCATATGGCCCGCGTGCGCGCTCGGCGTTGAGCATCTCCTTGTGCTTGGCGCCGATGCCGTGCACGAGCGATAGCCCGATCCGCAACGCGACGGGGTGCTCCCAAGGATGGGTGACGACATCCGACGGTTGCAAATGCCTTCGTAACCCGCCCTCGAGAGGCTCGACCGTGCATTCGAAGCGCGAGGCGTTCACGTCGGCTGACAAGACCGTTACGTTGTGCCGGCGCGCATCGCCGATGAGGGTGGCCGGCGAGTAGAACCCCATCGGCTGCGCGTTGAGGAGCGCGGCGAAGAACTCCGGCGCATAATACCGTTTGAGATACGCCGAGACATAGACGATGAGCGCGAACGATGCCGCATGGGACTCCGGAAATCCGTAGTCCGCAAAAGCGCTCAGCATCTGGAAGAGCCGGTCGGCGAGGTCGCGGGCGATGCCGTTGCGCGCCATGCCCTCGAGCAGCCGGCCGTGCAGCTTCTCCATCTTCTCGCGCGAGCGTTTGTGGCCCATCGCGCGGCGCAGCTCATCTGCCTGCCCGGGCGTGAACCCCGCGGCTTCGATGGCCAAGCGCATGCCCTGTTCTTGGAAGAGGGGCACGCCGAGCGTGCGCTCGAGCACCCCCTTGAGCGTGGGATGCGGGTAGGTGACGGGTTCGAGGCCGCGGCGCCGGCGGATGTAGGGATGCACCATGTCGCCTTGGATGGGACCGGGCCGGATGATGGCCACTTGCACCACGATGTCGTAGAAGCACCGTGGCCGTAGCCGCGGCAGGGTCGCCATCTGCGCGCGCGACTCCACTTGGAAGAGGCCGACCGTGTCCGCCTCGCAGAGCATGTCGTAGATGCGCGAGTCGTCGCAGGCGCGTAGGTCGGCGAAATCGATCTTCATGCCGCGGCTATGCTCGATATCGGCGAGCGCCAGTTCGATCGCGTCTAGCATCCCCAGCCCCAGGATATCGATCTTGATGAGACCGAGCATCGCGCAGTCGTCCTTATCCCAGCATAGGATCGTGCGATCCGGCATGGCGGCCGGTTCGAGCGGCGCGATCTCGATGAGCGGTGAACGCGTGACGACCATGCCGCCCACGTGCTGGCTCAAGTGCCGTGGAAAACCATCGATGCGCCGGCATAGCTCGTACAGCCGCCGCGCGACGTCGCCTTGGAGATCGATGCGCAACGCCGGCGGCAGCGCCGCCATCGCGCTCTCGACCTCAGCCGCGGTCATCGGCAGGCGTTCGCCGTGCTTGGTCACGTGGAGCTGCGTATGGCGAGGTTTATTGTCGATCTGCATGGCCTCGTCGGCGACCGTGGCCGCAGACCCCGTGTCGAGCGATTTGGCGAGCGCGTCCACCTGGTCGAGCGAGAGGCCGAGCGCCTTTCCGATATCGCGCACCGCGCTGCGCGCACGATAGGTGATGACCTCGGCGACCATCCCTGCGTGCTCGCGCCCGTAGCGATCGTAGATGTACTGGATGAGCTGTTCGCGCTGATCACCCGATGGGGTGTCGAGATCGATATCCGGCGGCTCGTCGCGTTCCTCGGACAAGAAACGTTCGAACAACAGCTTCAAACCGACGGGGTCGACGCTTGTGATGCCCAGCGCGTAGCAGACCGCGGAGTTGGCGGCCGACCCCCGTCCCTGCACCAGGATATCGTGCTCGCGCGCGAAGCGCACCATATCCCAGACGATGAGGAAATAGCCGGACAGATCGAGCTTCTCGATGACCGCAAGCTCGTGGGCGATCTGCCTGCTGACCTCCGACGTCACAGGTCGGTAGCGCCGCTGCACGCCCTCGTGCACGAGCGCGTGCAGGTACGAGAACGATGTCTCGCCGGGCGGCAGCGGGAAGTCTGGGAACTCGTTCTCGAGCTTGCGCAGGCGAAAGCCGCAGCGCTGCGCGATGGCGACGCTGTTGGCAACGGCACGCGGATGCTCGACGAACCAGCGCGCCATCTCCTCCGGCGAACGCAGATAGTATTCGCCGTTGGGACGCAGCTGCGTGCCGGCCTGTTCAAGCGTCGTCTTCAATCGTATGCAGGCCAGCACATCGGCGAGATCGCGATGCTCGGGCTGCGCGTAGTGCACGCCGCCTGTGGCAACCAACCCAAGCTCGAGCTTCTGTGCCACTGCGGTCAAAGCGCGGATGCGCGGCCCATCATCAGGCTCGAGATGCCGCTGCAACTCGATCCAGAAGTTGCCCCATCCGAAGATATCGCGCAGCTGCGCGGCTCTTGCACACGCGCCGCGAAAGTCGCCGCGCTCGAGCAGTTGTGGCATAGCCCCGTGACGGCAGCCGGACAGCGCGATGAGCCCCCGGCCATGCGTCTCGAGCAGATCGTAGCCGGTCACGGGTTGACCGCGTGGATGATCGAGGCGTGCCCGGCTGAGGAGCCGGGAAAGATTCGCGTACCCGGTCTTGTCCTCGACCAGCACGATGAGATGGCTCTGGTCCTCCATCGTCAGCTCGGCGCCGATGACGGCCGGCACATCTTCATCTCGCCCAGCCTGGGCGAAGCGCACCGCGCCATAGAGTCCATCGCGATCGGTGATCGCGATGCCGGCGTAGCCGAGCTGCTTGGCGCGCGCGATCAGCTCTTCGGGATGCGAACCTCCGTCCAACAACGTGAAGTTCGAATGAGCGTGCAATTCCGCATATCTGACCGTCAATCGAAGACGCCCTGCACGTACCACCCACCTCGACGGATGTCGAAGAACGCCAGCACGAGAGCGCCGCTGCGGTCGGTCATCTGATAGTAATCGCGCTCGACCGGCTGTTCCCACCAGCTCTCGCTCAACCGGAACGGGCCGGCGCGCGCGCTTTCCTGTGCGGGCGGCTGCATGGGCAGGGGCGGATCGACAAGGCGCAACGCGGGTGCCCATACCTGTGGCTGCATCTGAGGGAGCGAGCGTCCTCCCGGGCGTGCCGCACGTGCATCTCCCGCACGACATCTGGGCGCATCGCTGCGGATGAACTGACGCGGCGATGTCACAGGCTCGCGCCGTTGCATGCGCTCGGGCATGCGCGAGCGTCGCCCTTGCGTCTGCAGCGTCACGACCTCATGTTCTGCCAGGCTCGCATGCAGGCGCGCAAGCGTGGCGGCCAGCGCCGCGTTGCGCGATCCGCCGAATCCATCGAACAAGCCGAGCTGCGGCGGAGGCTCTCCACAGGGCGCAGCTCGCACGATGACCGCCTCGACGCTGCCGATCTGTTCGCGCGATTCGAGCGCGACGCGCGCAAGATCGAATATGACGGCGGCCGAGGCGCTGGGCTCGGCAAGCGCGACCTGGACATCGGCGACAGGCGCAACGCCGGCACCCGCCCGCTGAGACGGCGGATCCGCACGCATCCCCGTCTGCTCGATGCTGTTCGTCGCATCCACGATGAGGAGGATGTTCACCCGGTCGCACACCTGCGCTGCGCCGGCGAGACGGTCGGCGATGCCGGCGATGCAGCCTCGCAGCGCGAAGAACAGCGGTTCGAGCCGATCGACCGGGCTCTCGAACGCGAAACGCTCTTCATATACCGTCTGCGCGCGCCGCGGTCGCAGGGGATCTCGCTGCTCGCCGCGGGCGAGACACGCATATTCGCGTGCCCGTTCGCCGAAGCGCGCGGCAAGCGGCGCGGTCGGCAATGCGGCGATCTGCCCGAGCAGGCGCAGCCCGAGCAGGTCGAAGCGCTCCCCATCTCCCGGCGCCAGCGGCAAGAGCGAAACCGGCAGCGGCGCGAGAAACGCCGCGCTAGCGCCCGGTGGCACGATGCTGCAGCCACCGCCGGTCAGTGCCGCGCAATAGGCGCTGAACTTGTCGTCCGCCACGGCGGCCGAAGCGCGCAGGCCGAGCGTCGCGGCAAGCGCCACCGCGCTGCCAATCGCGCCTGTCTCACCTCCGGGCAGCCCTCGCGCGTCGAAGAAGCACGCACCGGGGCGCGGCGCTTCGACCGCAGGACTACAGGTCTCCAATGCATCGAGCAACTCGCTCGTCGCCTCGCGCTCCGCCTTCTCATCGCGCGCGATGACGACGAGACCGGGGCACGCTGCGCGTGCTTGCTTGGGCGTCATGCCGGCCTGCACGCCACGCGCTGCACGGTTCGCGGCGACGACCTCTCGACGCGAGATGCCGTCGACCACGGCCAGCGGCCGGCCGGCAAGCGATGGATGTTCGCGCAGGCAGATGTCGACGAGGAAGTCAGAGATGACCAGCGCTGCGATGCGCGGTTCAGGCGCTTGTCGTGCAGCGCTCATCATTTTCGGCTTCCGGCGCCAGCGCATCATCGTGCATATCAGCCGCAGGCCAGCTGCCGGCGATGTCCGGCATGGAGGCTGCAAAGGTGACGCTCTTGCCGGGCGCACCCATCCTGGATTTGGCGATGTCAAGCGCGATGCTGTATCCCCACAGGCGTCCGCCGCCGGCGCTGCCCAGTTGCCAGAGCGGCGAGAGCTCGTGCATGTGCACGCGCAGCGATGCGAACGAGGCGAGCGGCTGACTTCCACCACTTGAGAGCGCGACAAGCGTCGTGCCGGTCTTCTCTGCCTGTGAGACCAGGCGCGCATAATGATGCGTCTGTAACGCTGGGGTGCATGCTTGGTCGAGGACGACGACGGCGCACGCGCCGCTGCGCACGATGGCGTCGACCGCACGTCGCAGTGACTGCGCTTGGCGCGGCTGCACGACGATGAGCCGCTCGAGGTCGATGCCGGCCGCCTCGGCAGCCGGGGCGAACAAGCCGCTCTCAGGATCGACGTATGCGCCGATATCGCCGTGCCGGATGCAGGCAGCGAGCAGCGCATAGGCGAGGGTGGTCTTCCCGGACGAAGCTGCGCCGAAGAACTCCGTCAGGCGGCCACGGGGGACGCCGGCCGGTCCGAGGGCCGCATCCAGGCTTGGGATCCCGGTCGTCCAGCCGGTCAGCGGGAGGACATGTCCGTGCACCGCAGCGCCATGCCAGCGGCGTTCCAGCAGGCTTTCGAGAGCGGCGACGGACATGGGGGCCGCATCCTTTCTCTGAGCGACGGACTGTAGAAGGGTCCGTTCCGTACTGGGTGGACTGTTAGTATAATCGAACATATGTTCGATGACAAGGGGGCAGTCCTCACTTTTTGAAGCCCCTTGAGGGACACTTCACGGGGCCTATCAGCCTCCACTTATCAGCCTGCCAGGAGCCAAAAAATCCGACGATGAGCGACTTCTCTCAAACCGCTCGCAGCATCATCAACGACGTCCTCGCGAACGAGCCGCTCGAGGCCACGTGGGCTGGGATCCACGACTACGACGCAAACTACCCGGACGTCAGCGCGGACGGTTTCGCCCAGCAGCGCGCCCGAGTCAAGACGCATCTTGACGCCCTGCGTCGCTTCAAGCCGCAAGAGCTGTCGGCATCCGATCGCATCGACTGGCACATGCTCGTCTCTCGCTTCGAGGTGCAGCTGCGCGAAGCCGAGCAGCTCGAGCTCTACAAACACAGCCCGTCGCTCTATCCCAATGTCGCGATCGAGGGCATCTACTCCCTGCTCGCCCGTGACTTCGCCCCACTGCGCGACCGCCTGCCGGCCATCGCCAGCCGTCTCTCCAAGATCCCTGCGATCTTCGCGGCGGCACACGTCAATCTCACCCGCTCGCCCGCCATCTGGCGTGAGATCGCAATCGAAGAGACCGAGGGCGCGACCGAGTTCTTGCGTCACACCGTGGGCCCGATCGCGCAGGAGCATGACGCCCTACGCGGGGCGCTCGAAGGCGCCATCGCCGCCAGCGATGCGTACGGCCGCTTCTTGCGCGACGACTTCACGGCGGCCAACGGCATGCCATTCGCGATCGGGCGCGAGCTCTTCGATTTCAAGCTCAAGCGCGAGCACCTGCTCGAGCTCGATGCTGACGCTTTGCTGCAATTCGGCGAGCGCGCGGTGCGCACGACGCTCGAGCAGTTGGCCGAGGTCGCCCGCACGATCGATACGAGCAAATCGTGGGGTGAGATCGTCGAGGAGTCGCGCCGCAACTTGCCCGACGAGAAGGCATTGCTCGACGAGTATCGTGCAGGCGTCGATCTGGCCAAGCGATTCGTCCGCGATCGCAAGCTGGCGTCGATCCCGAGCGGTGAGTCGCTACAGGTCGTCGAGACGCCGACCTTCATGCGCCCGACCGTGCCGTATGCGGCGTACATGCCGGCCGGCGGTTTCGAACCCCATCAGGACGGTCTCTACTACGTCACGCCGCTCAACGAGCGATTGCCCGCTGCGGAGCGCCGGCAGCAGATGTCCGGCCATAACCGCTACGGCATGCTGCTCACCAATGTCCACGAAGGCTATCCCGGTCACCACCTCCAGCTCGTGCATGCGAGCGCGGTCGACTCGCCCGTACGCAAGCTGCTCTGGAACACGGTCTTCTGCGAGGGCTGGGCGCTGTATTGCGAGCAGCTCGTGCTCGACGAAGGGCTCTCGAGCGATCCGCGACATCGCGTATTCCAGCTCAAGGATCAGTTATGGCGCGCGTGCCGCGTCGTGATCGACGTGAAACTGCACACAGGGATCATGACGTTCGAGCAGGCCGTCGACATGCTCGTCGACGTGGCGCACCTGGAGCGTCCGAACGCCATCGGCGAGGTGCGCCGCTACACGCAGTCCGCCACCCAGCCCATGTCCTATCTCATGGGCAAACACCAGATCCTCGAGCTGCGTGCGGCCGAGCAACGGCGCCTAGGCGGCGCCTTCGATCTCCAGTCGTTCCACGACCGGCTGCTGTCCTATGGCACGATTCCGGTCGCCTTGATCCAGCCGACCTTCGCGACCGCGTAAAGCTTGGGGGATAGACCATGTACCTCGTGCTCAAGCTCGTCCACGTCGCGGCGGTGATCGTGTTTGTCGGTAACATCACCGTCGGCGTGTTGTGGAAGTCGATCGGGGATGCAACCCGTGACCCCGCGATCATGGCGTACACCATGAAGGGGATCATCCGCGCCGACAAGGTCTTCACGATCCCGGCGATCATCGTCTTGCTCGTCGGCGGCATCGGCGCGGCGCAGGTCGGCCACCTGAGCATCTTGGGCACGGGATGGATCCTGTGGGGGATCGTGTTGTTCACGATCTCCGGCATAGCGTTTGGCCCGTTGTCTCGAGCGCAGCGAGGAATCCGGGACGTGGCCCTGGAGGGCGTCGCGACAGGACACATGGACTGGGATCGCTACGAAGCGCTTTCGCGCCGTTGGAATGTCTTCGGATTGATCGCGCTCGTCGCTCCGCTCTTCGCCGTCGCACTCATGGTGCTCAAGCCGGCGTTGCCCGCGTTCCACTGATACAGGGCGCGTCCGCGACGCCAGATGTGAAGGGCCCGAATCGCTTCGGGCCCTTTCGTGTTGTTAGGAGCTGGGCGGTCTGACCATCGGCACGACGTTACGCGTATCCAAGGCTCGCGAGACGATCGCGTCGAGCTGCTCAAGATGCGCGCGCGTGAGCTCGTCTGCCCCTTTACGACCGAGCGCGTAGCGCACGTCGCCCTGCAGCTGACCAAGTTTCAGGCGCGCGAGCGATTGCGCATCGAACGGAGTGCCGTCATCGGGCTTGAGCCACACGCCGATGAGGTAGCGCGCATACCATTGCTGCAGGTTGCGTCGCACCTCGCTCGGAGCATACTCCTTGGACCGCAGATCACCGTAGATGCCGCTCTGCGTCCAATCGAAGAGGTCGGTGAGGCTCATCGTCTGACCGGGGCTCGAGAGCATGGCAAGATCGTCGAGCCTCTGCAGCATCACCGGTTGGAAGAGCTGTTGGATCGCTCCCGCTTGCACCGCGCCTGCCATCTCCGCCACAGGGACATCGTGCCGCATCGGCGGGTTGTATGCCCACTCGCCGCCCCAGAGCGGCGCTTCTTCTGTGTACACCAGGCTGTTCAAAAGCGACGGCCGGTAGTGCCAGGCGCTTTCTGAGAACAGGTATTGGTTCAACATGGCAAAGGCTTGCTGCTCCTCCTTGCGCGGTATCGGTTGCAGTGGAAGGCCGCTTCCCGGATCTCCCTTGTGCGCGCGCGAGAGATACTCGCCCGCGATGAAGTGCAACGAGATGTCGTCGCAACGCAGATAGTGGACCAAGAGCCAACCGAACGCGTTGCGCTCCTGCTCGTAGGCGTGGCCGGGTTGCGGCCAGCGCTGGTCGACGACGTGCATCAGGCTCTGAGTCATGCCCATCTGCGTCGTGCACCAGCCCAGCGTGTCGTTGGTGAGGTTGAACCACTCGACGCGCGGGTCGACGGCGTGTCCGTTGGCCCACGAAACATCTTCATCGCTGGCGAACATGTAGGTCGGATTCGACCAGGCCTGAGCCCAGCGGCTCAGCGTGGGCTGCTCGTCTTCAGGCGATCTCGCTCCGGGTACGCGCGCGTAGCCCCAGCGGATCGCGTAGTAGTCGTACGGGCCGAGCTGCGTCTGCCAGTACTCACCTTGTCCGTCTTTTTTTGGCCACAGATTGAGTGGAGCGTAGTGCATGACCGACGTCGCCACGCCATTGGCTTGCGTGAACCGCGTGCTCTGCAAGTCTTTTGCGGTATACGCATTGGCGGCGATGAAGTTGTGCTGGAAACCCATGTCGTGTCCGGACTCGTGCAGCACCGTGCTGTAGATGGCCTCAAGTGTGAATTGCTGTTCGGACGTGGAATCCATGCGGCCCATGAGGTTCAAGGCTACGCGGCCGAAGGCGGTCTCAGCAAATTTACCCATGCTGTAGCTCTCCGGCGTTAAGATACCCCGGTTTGCCGAGCTCCGCGTCGAGGTGATGTAATAATCCCAGGTGTTCGGCGGCCCGTAGCCCTCCACGGCATCGATGAGGATGCCGGTGTGGAAGAGCTGGCCCGTACGGGGATCGTAGACCCATTGCGCCTCCGCGCCGAAGCTCGGGTAGGCCTCGGTCACCCAGCGCACGATGTTGTAGCGGATGTCGTCAGGATCCCAATTCGGATCGTCGGGTTGATCCCTGACCACCACCGCATCGCTGATACCGATCTTCTCGAACGCCTTGTTCCAGCTCAGCAGCGCGCTTTTGATGGTCGGCCGGTACTCCTCGGGTATGGTGTTGCTCAGCCAGAACATCATAGGATGCTTCGCCGGCGAGATCGGCTTGGTCGGGTCTGATGGTTGGATGTTCCAGCGGACGATGTAGTTGACGTTTTGATCGAACTTACGATCGTCGCCGAACTTGAGATAGGGCGAGGCGACGTACCCGACGCGCGAGTCGAAGATGCGCGGCATGTAGTCGCTCTCATCCGGCGGCTGTGCGATGTTATACTTGACCTGGAACTGGATGCTGCGCGCATCGGGCACCGTGTCGACCGTCATGTTGGCATCGGCAGACCATGTCTGGTCAGCCTCGATGATCACGTTCTCCGGAAAGGCCTTGGTCGGGCCGAAGTACGTGCGGTCGGGGTCGAGCTTGTAGGTCTGGCTTGGATCGGTCGTGTTCAGGTTCTGCTTCAACACGGCCGTCAGGTTCATGACGTCGCCGAGGAAGGGCGATGCGTCGAAGACGATCTTCCCGGCAGCCGTGTCCTCGGCGACGATCGGTGCGAGCGCGACGATCGAGGGAGAGAACGACTTCGCCACCGAGCGCTCTCGCGAGCTGCCCGGGGGCGCTTTGAAGAATGTGTTCGGCCAGGTGATGACGATCTTGTTGTCGGCCCGGGTGAACTGAATGAGCCTGGTCTGCGCGAACATGTCCTCGCCCCAGACAATGGCCCAGCCGCCCAGACCGTTGGCCGGTGAGGCGCTTTGCACGAAATCTTTGCCCAGTTGGGCTGTCGTGAGCTCGAGATAGACCTTGCCGCTCTTGCGCCAGACGGTGAACAGTCCGCTCTGAGATTGCGCACCGACGATGAACTTCGCATAGGGCGCCGGCCCCGTATCCGAGTCATCGGCGCGCACCGCGTGCGCGAACGAGACGACGAGGAGAGCCACGCATATGGCTGATTGCACGATCGATCGCATATTGATGAAATGGCCTCCACAAAAACGCGTGTGAAAACCCCTGCCGCCCGCCACTTCCAAATCTGACGGCTCATTCCCGTCTGAAGCGGGTGTCGACGGGCCATCTAGAATAGCAGTGCATGAACCGTTTGGTCCTCGCATCGGGCATCTTGCGGCGTAAGGGCGACGTTCTGCTCGTGCGCTGCCGCTACGACGGCGAGCCAGAACCGCTCTGGACGCTGCCCGGCGGGCGGCAGGAGGTGGGAGAGACCCTCTCAGCTGCGGTGCGCCGTGAGTTCCGCGAGGAGGCGTCGCTTGACGTCGACGTGGGGGAATTAGCATACGTGAGCGAGTCCATCGACCCACACGGCCAACTCCAGGTGGTGAACTGCACGTTTTGGGCTCTGGAGCGGCAACCCACGGCGCAACCGCAGCCCCATGACTCCAAGGTCGTCGAAGCCCGGTTTGTGCCTGCGAGCGAAGCGCCCGCGCTCCTTCGGGCAGACGTGTTGCGAATACCCGTCGCGGCCGCCTTGGGCGGCGGCGCGTACCCGCGTCACTTTTCGTTCGAGCCTCAGGACATCGTCGTCCCCTTTTTCTCCCGTCGTCAGCCGCAGGCAGACGAGGTCTGATATGCCGACGTATATCGCCATGTTGCGTGGGATCAATGTGAGCGGTCACAACATCGTGAAGATGGAGCGCTTGCGGGCGTCGTTCGAATCGCTGAAGGCCCGCGAGGTCCGGACCTACGTCCAAAGCGGGAATGTGGTCTTTCAACTAGCCGCGCATCCTCCCGCCCCACTCGCTCGGCGCATCGAAGCTCGGTTGCTGCGGGATTTCGGGTTTTCGGTCGCTGTGTTGCTCAGAACCGCACGCGATCTCAAGAGCCTCACCACGAACAACCCGTTCCTGCGCACGACATCGATCGACCCATCCAAGCTCCACGTCACCTTTCTCTCTGAAGCTCCCGGCAAAGCCGCTGTGCTCAAGCTCGATGCGCTGGCCACGGGACCGGATCGGTTTCACGTCGCTGGCCGCGAGATATACCTCCACTGCCCCGAAGGCTATGGCCGCACCAAACTCTCGAACACTGCGTTCGAGCGCATCCTGTCCGTCTCGGCCACGACGAGGAACTGGAAGACGGTGAACGCGTTGTTGGAGCTGGCCGGCGGATGAGATCGAGCGCATCGTGCTCAAGCGGCCCGCACGTGACCGGCTGATGGCCGAGATCGCCAACGAGTTCGCCTTCTCGTGGTCGCGTCACAAGATGTTCTACCAGTGCGCGCGCAAGCTATACTGGCAGTATTACGGCTCCTGGGGCGGGTGGGAATCCGAGGCACCCAACGACGCGAAGATCGCATACAGGCTCAAGCAGATCAAGAATCTGACCATGCTGGTCGGCGAGACTTTCCATGCGGAACTCGCGGAGATCTTGCGCCGCCGCGAGCCCGCCCCGCGGCCCGTCCCCGTCGAGCAGCTCACAACTGACATGGAGCGGCGCCTCATCAAGCACTTGCGCGAATCACGCAACGCGGACTGGGAGCGTTACGGGGATGTCAAGCGCTACACCATCTTGTTCGAAGACTACTACCTGACAGGTGTCGATGCGCAGATGGAGACCGAGGCCGTCGCTGCTCTGCACCGCTGCGTGGAAGGGTTGGCGGCGGATTCGTTCGGACGGCGCGTCTTCGCCGTCCCCAAGGACCGTCTGCGCTACATCGACCCGAAGAACGTCGCGGACAAACGCGTCAGCTGGAATGGGCTCGTGCTCTACGCGTCTCCCGACCTCGTCGTCGACGACGAGCACGGCGGGCTGCATATCGTGGACTGGAAGACGGGAAAGCCGTACAAGCCGAATCTTGCGCAACTCGCGGTCTACGGCATTTTCGTGACCGAGAAGTTCGGCGTGCCGCTCGATCGTCTGACCGCCCACCTCATCTACGTCGCGGCCGGCACGCGTGAGAAGCACGACGTCATCGAAGGCGTTGAAGAGGCCAAGCGCGAGATCGCGACCTACGTCGAGGACGTCAAAGAACGTCTCACCGATCCTGACGCCAACCTGGCGGGAGATATCGATCGTTTTCCTATGACCGAGCGGCGTGCGCTCTGCCGCACCTGTAATTTCCGCGAGTTGTGCGGCCGTCTCGACGACCCCGCGCTCGCGCCTCGCGACGAGTAATGACCTATTCTGGAGCCGATGGGCTGGCGGCGCCCTTCTGCTCGAGCCCCAGCTGCAAGAGCTCCGGTACCGTCACAAAGCGGTAGCCCTGCGCGCGCAACGCCTCGACGATGAGCTTCGTCGCTTCGACCGTGTTCGCGCGATCGCCGCTCTCACCGCGGTTGCCATCGTGGAGCACGATGATGGAGCCGTCTTTTACGTAGCGCAGAACACGGTCGCGGATGACCGCCGGCGGAGGGCTCTCCCAGTCCTTGGGCAATGGCACCGACCACATGATCACTTGATAACCCATCCTTCGCGCCACGCTGAGGACGGCGTAATCTCGAGCGCCGAACGGGGGACGGAACAACCGGGTATGCACGTGCGCCACACGCCAGATGACGGCGTCGGTCTGGGCGATCTCCGCAGCGATATGCGACCGGCGTTCGAGCACGAGATGGGCGTGATCCCAGGAGTGGTTGCCGAGCGCGTTGCCGTCCTGCACCTCTTTACGCACCACCTCAGGGTGCGCAGCGACCGCCCTGCCCACCACGAAGAACGTGGCCGGTGCGTGCGCGGCATAGAGATAATCGACGATCTCGTCCGTGTATGGCGGGTTCGGGCCATCGTCGAAGGTCAGCGCGACGACCTTCTGGTGGATAGGCACCTGCGTGACTGTGTGCCCGAAGGTCTGGTTCTTCGGGTTCTCGAGCATATACCAGAGGACGGCCAGCGTGATGGCGAGCAGCGCTACCGCGATCGCCCAGCTGCGCCACGTCCAGACCCCACCGCCGCGTTGCGCCGATCCGCTCATCAACCGTGCTTTTTGGCCGGGTGAGGCACGCTCGCTTGCGTGGGAATGGCGCGTAATTCAGCCCGTATCTTCTCCTGGGCCTCGATCACGCTGGGTGGCCCGAAGCTTGAGATCTCTTCGACGATCTTCAGATAGCGCGGCTCGCGCAGTGACCTTCCGGCAGAGGCGATGTGCGACAGGTCGAAGCTGCGCATCGACTTGGCGGGGAGACGCAGCTGGAATTCCTCGGCCTTGGTCGTGGCCCAATACTGCGGATCCGAGAAACCAAAGGCGCGGCTCCCGCCCTCATCGCCGAGGGTCTGCGCCACTTGGACGATATACCACTCTTTGGAGTTCGGCCGAACGTCTTTGTCATCGAGCTCCCAGATGCCGTCGGCGTCCAATTGCTGGAAGAGAAACGTCCCACTCGGTCCGGCCAGCGGCGCTTCGAACCACTTGGTGACCGTGCCGTCTCGGTTGCTTGCCGAATAGAACATCTTGGTGGCGCCATTGTCATTGGAGATGCGGTAGGTCTCCTGCGAGATCGGGCCTCGCTGTTCGTACGCCTGCATCGTGACTGTCCAGGTGCTGCGCGCCTTCAGCACCTTGTCCAGCTCCGGCTCCTGCCTGATGAACGGCTTCATGAACAGCATGTAGCCGGCAATCGCCAGCGCGACGCAGGTGACGATCACGAGCAGCGAGCGGACGCGTTCGCTCATCGCTTACGCAGCCGCTCCGAGCGTGATGGTGGCAATGAGCGCCCGATAGACCTCTGCCATGTCGGATCCGCTGAAGGCGATGCTGCGCGGCCCTTTGCGCGTGAAACCGCTGAGGCCGCCGAGCACATCCGCTTGCGACGTCTTCATCGTATCGATCTCGAGGACGACCGGTGGCTCGAGCGTGTAGAGGCGCATCTCATCTTTGCGCCGCACCGCATCTGCACCGGCAGCCCGCAAGGCATCCTGCACGGCCTCAGGCGACAGACAATCCGCCGCGAAATAGCTCAAGCTCTTCTTCGTCTCGACCCGAGCCGCCCAGGGAACGGTGCGCTGTGCCTCGGCAAGCGTCGTGCTGTCGCCCGAGACCAGCACCACCGGCACGCCGTGATGCCCGGCGAGGGCCGCGTTGATGGTCAACTCGCCGACGGCTTGACCGGCGAGACGGCACTCGAAGATGACGCGCGGGCTATAGGTGTGGCCCATCACCGCATGCAGGTCGCCGATAGCTCCGTGATACCCAAGGAAAAAGGCCAGCGCACCGCGCTGCGCCTCAATGCCTTGGAGCATGTACAGCGGCTTGCCGCGACCGGTCACGAGGCGCGCTCGCGGGTCGAGCCCATCGACCACGAGGTTGCGCATGGCGGAGTGCGAGTCGTTGACGACCGCTCCGCGCGCGCCCGCGGCGAACGCGCCTTCGAGCGCCGCGTTCACCTCAGCCGCCACGATGTTGCGCGCCCGCGCGTAGGCAGCCGACCCGCCGGGCTGCACCTCATCCCAGTGGACGAGGGTGGCACAGCCTTCCATGTCAGCTGATATGAAGACCGACGGGCCGGAGGACGTATCGTTCATGTGTCGTCGTGTGCGTTCGCGGCCGTGCCTGCCTTCGCCCCTTCCATACGGGGGTCGGCTGGCGCCGCAACGCGAAAAAACTCACTATGCCCGAGAGCAGCGCTTTGACTCGCCGCTGGAACTCCGACGTCCTTGTCGCCGATGGCGCGATGGGCACGCTGCTCATCGCTCGCGGAGCGCAGGTCTCATCCTGCGTCGAGGTGCTCAACGTCGACGCGCCGCAGACCGTCAGGGATATTCATCGCGACTACATCGCTGCCGGCGCCCAGATCGTCACGACGAATACGTTTGCGGCCAACCGCCTCAAACTTGCGGCCCACGAGCTGCGCGGCAGGCTTGCCGACATCAATCGCGCCGGTGTGGAACTCGCGCGCGCAGCAGCCGCCGGCGGCGCGTACGTGGCCGGCTCGATCGGACCGCTTGGTGCGCTCATGTGGCCGTTCGGCATCGTCACCGTCGACGAGGCGCGCGACGTGTTCGCCGAACATATCGCGGCAGTCGCCGAGGGCGATCCCGATTTCTTGTTGCTCGAGACTTTCGCCAGCGCAGCCGAGCTCTGTCTCGCGCTTGCTGCGGCCAAGAAGGTCGCTCCACGCTTGCCGGTGCTCGCCTCGCTCTCGGTGGTCGACGACGGCAAGACAGCCGGAGGGGACCCATTGCTCGCGGCGTTCTCGCGCGTGCTCGAGGCGGGAGCCGACGCGATCGGCGTGAACTGCGCGGTCGGTCCCCAGACCGTCTATGACGCCCTGGCACCCATCGCCTCGCAGATCGACGCGCCGCTCTCCGTCATGCCCAACGCCGGGTATCCGCACCGGCTTGACGACCGCACTATCTACGAATCGTCGCCGGCGTATTTCGCAGACTTCGCCGTCCGTTTCGCCGAGCTTGGCGCGACCGTCATCGGCGGCTGCTGCGGCACGACGCCCGAGCACATCCGCGCGATCGCCCAAGCGGTCTCTGGGCGCAGCAGACGGCGAACCGTGCAGGACGCCACACGCCGGGGCGAGCGTTCGGGTGAACCACAGGTGGCGGGCCGACGCACGCACGTTCCGCTGGCACTCAGCGCCTTCGAGCGCAAGCTCGGCCGTCAGTTCGTCATGACGGTGGAGGTGTCGCCGCCGCGCGGAGCCGACGCGACCGATGCAATCAACGCAGCCAGGCTGCTCGAAGCCGCGGGCGCCGATGCCGTGAACATCTCCGACAACCCTACTGCCCGACTTCGCATGTCGAGCACAGCGCTTGCGCACCTCATCATGCGCGACACCAAGCTCGCGACGATCTTGCACCTGACCTGTCGTGATCGCAACCTGCTCGCCCTGCAGAGCGAACTGCTCGGCGCCGCTGCGCTGGGGGTGACCGGGATCTTAGCGCTCACCGGCGATCCGAGCAACGTGGGCGACTTCCCAAAAGCGACGTCCGTGTTCGACGTCACCTCGCTCGGTTTGACGCAGATCGTGCGCGATCTCAATCAAGGCAAGGACCATGCCGGCTCTGATGTCGGCAACCCGACGCATTTTCGCATCGGCGTCGCGGTCAATCCCACGACCAAGACGCTCGCCGGAGAAGTGGAGAAGCTCGAGCAGAAACTCGCTGCCGGCGCCGACTTCGCAGTGACCCAGCCGGTGTTCGACGTCGGATCCATCGCGCCGTTCGTGGCCTGGGCGGTCGAGCGACGTTTTCCGGTTCTCGTGGGGGTGCTTTTGCTGCGCAGCTATCGCAATGCGGAGTTCTTGCACAACGAAGTGCCGGGCATGCACGTGCCGGAAAGTGTGCGCGAACGCCTGCGCACAGCGCAGGATGAGGTGGGTGAGGGCATCGCGATCGTGCGCGACATGCTCATCGAGCTGGCACGCACGCCTGGCGTGGCCGGAGCGTACATCATCCCGCAGGACCGATACGAAGCGGCCGCCGGCGCGATGAAGGCGGCGTCGCAGGAGCTATCCCTCGCCTGAGTCCTTGCGCAGATGCTCCATGAAGAGCTCGCGATCGGTGAGCGGCTTGTAATCCTTGCGTACGGTGGGAAAGCGCTGCGCGTCGCCAAGCTCCATCGCCTCCTGCATCAGCGCCGACGCGGGCTCTGGAGGAGGCGACGCAGACCCTGACGTGTGTACGGGTTCAGCGACGAGCATGAGAACGCCGGCGTCGACCGGCTTTTCGACGCTGCCGATAAGTGAGCCCGACCGGTCGTGCACGCGTCCCCAGGCGTCCACCTTGCCCAGGATCTCGTGTTGCATGTTGATGATGTTGCCCTCACCGTCGACGCGACCTACCTGATGCACGCCTGCCTCGTCGTCGAAGACCTCACCCATGTTCGTGGCACGGCCGACGATCGGCCCACCCTCCGGTCCCAGCGTGACGTTGCCCGATGAATCGACCCGGGCGACGATAAACCCGTTGGCTCCCTTGACGTCTCTCACGTTCCACCCTCCTGTGGTGGCTGGCCAGCGCGAGCGTCGAGCACGGCATTGACCAGCTCGTCGGCGTGCTTGTTCTCACTTCGTGGAACGTGCACGACCTTCCAGTCCGAGAACTCGCGTAATAGTTTGCGCACCTCGCCGTAGAGTTCGAGCATCTTCACGTCTTTGACTCGGTAGACACCGTTGAGCTGCCTCACGATCAGCTCGGAGTCCATATGGACGACCACGTTCTCGAAGCCCAGCGCCTTGGCCCGCCGCAGCGTGATGGCGAGCGCCCGGTATTCCGCGACGTTGTTCGTCGCGGTGCCCAGGTACTCGCTCACCTCCTCGACGACCGTGCCGTCGTCCGCTAGAATGACACCCGCGCCTGCAGCCGGTCCAGGGTTTCCCCGAGCACCGCCGTCCGTGTAGAGGGCGCAGGTCGAGCTCTTCGATGCCACGATGGCAAACCGTCCATTCTCAAAACGGACCTAAAGGTCCGTTGTTTCAAGGCCGCTTGTTGCCCGCGGTCCGCTGCTTCAATGGTCGAAAGGCTACAGAGGTGCGCCGCTATTCGTGCCCGTAACAAAAGCAGGTCGCAGATCCGTTCTCCGTCCGGAGGTCCGCTCTACCAATGAAGTTCCGCTGGCGCTTAGCGTCTATCACCGCACTCATCGCGCTCGCCCTCTGTGCGACAAGCTCGCTGCAGGGCGCCATCGCCAAGCCCACCCCCTCGCCTTCGCCGTCACCGACGAATCCACCCACGCCATACATGGAGCCCGAGCAGGTGACGAATGGAACGTGGGACGTCATCATGCAGAGTCAAGACATCTCATATTCGACTATGAAGCTCCATGACGTCGGCAACACGGTCACAGGCCAGTGGATCGCCGATAAGAAGACGGTGTACAATCTGAGCGGCACTCGCGACGGCACGCACCTCGTGCTCACCATCACAAGCGCAGCCAAGCCGGACACCGTCGTCGGCAAGATTGACGCCGATATCGACGGGATCGCGGACATCGTCGGCACGATCACGCTTGGTAAGGTCGACACACCGTTCCAGGCAGCACAGCACACGCGCGTGCCGCCACCGGTCGAGCCCAGTCCAGGGGCGAACCCGAACCCGACGCCCACGCCCTTCTAAGAAGCGGTCGGAAATTCCGACCGCTCCAGACAGCCCTCGAGTGATGCGACGATCGCATTACATCGCCACGAGGGTCACGCCCTGGGCTTTTTTCGGTGCATGCGTCACGAGCACTGGGATCGGCGAGCGACGGAGGATTCCCTCCGCGACGCTGCCCAACAGCGCGCGGCTCAGTCCGCTCCTGCCGTGACTTCCCACCACGATGAGGTCGGCCTTCTTCGCTTGCGCCAACGCGAGCAAGGAGCTCACGCAATCGCCTTCGACAAGCTCGGTCGAGGCGTCGATGCTCGCATCCTTTGCCTGTGCCTTGGCTTCTTCGAGAATCTCCTTGCCGGCATCGCGCGCTGCGTCGACGGCGTAGCTCGGGCCGATCGATGACGCCGAGGTCATGGCGATGATCTTGGTCACCTCGATCGCGTGTGCAAACGTCACGCTGGCGTGATCCTCATTCGCCATGCGGAGCGCGAACGTCACCGCCGCATTCGAAGGTTCGGAGCCGTCGACCGGAACGATGATGTTACGAAACATGTCAACCTCCTACGAACTGGCCCTTTTAGATGAACGAGCCGCAAGCGGATCGCTTGCGGCTCGTCTCCATCGCGCCCTACGTGATAGCGACTTTCTGCTTCGGGGCGGGTCGCAGAGAGGGTATCTCGATCTTCAGCATCCCGCGGTCGAAGGTTGCCACTACCTTGTCAGGGTCGATGTCTTCGGGGAAGGTGACCGCGCGGGAGAAACTGCCCCGGCGCACTTCCCGATAGTGGTAGCGCTTGTTCTTCTCGTCCTCTTCTTTTTCTGCCGCGTACGTGCCCGAGATGGTGAGGCAGTTGCCCTCGACCTCGATCGTGATGTCTTTCTTATCGAGGCCCGGCAGTGCGACGTCGAGCATGTATGTTCCGGCCTTATTGTACAGGTCGATCGCCGGCACGCTGAAGTCTTTCAGCGGCAGCGGGCGCAGGACGGCGTCAAACAGCGTGTTCATCGTCCGGCGCGTCGACATGAGGTCCGCCAGCGGATCCGTCATATCGAAGAAGCGATCGAAGAACGGGCGGATCTCTTCTCTTTGAGGTGCGAGTGTGTTTGCCATGTGAAACGCCCCCTTTTCGTTGTGGCGTCTTACGAGACGCCGATCAGATTCTCGACTTTGGTGACGCCCGGAACCGACCAGGCCGCACGAGCAGCCTCGTCGCGCTCCAAGAACGTGTGGACAACGCCTTTGAGGATGACCTTGCCACCCGATGTCTCAACGATGATCCGTTTGGCTTCCGCTTCCGCAGTGCGCTCGAACTCGCGCTCGATCTTTTCTTTCACTTCGCGCGGCGCGACGTACGTGCTCAGGATGATGAGGTTGCTGACTCCCTTCACGCCCAAGAGCGTGCGCACGGCGGCTTCTGCCTCTGAGCGCTGGAACTGCCAGTCGACCTTGCCGTTGAGCGTGACGTAACCGCTTTCGACGGTCACTTGTATCGCATCGGCTGGGACGAACGTGTTCCAGGCCAGGGCATTGAGTGCCGCGGCTGCGATGTCGGCGTCGCTGCGGATGTGAGCCTGAGGGAGCTCGACTTTGAGTTCTTCTGCGATCCCGCGCACACCGCCGATCCGTTTGATCATCCGCTCGACCGCGAACTTCTGCGCATAGCCCGGTACTGAACCCGTGAGGGTCACGATACCGTCGCTGACCGCGACCGCGATGTTCCTCTCGTCGACTTGGGGGTCAAAGGCCAGCTCATCGATGACATCTTTGTGGAGTTGAATGTCCGATTTCATGAGAAGCCCTCCTATTACTTACATTGTCTATCACCATGCTAAACCTGGTGTTCGTCGGCCCTGTGAATGGCGCGTGAATGCCAGCCCTTTTCAGGCCGCACATGCGACATTTGAACAACGACTGGAGTTGCTTAGGGTTGGGGTGTGGTTGTGTTTGGTTCGCGCGTGCCGCGCGCAAGGCGACAATTGGCACACAGAGCGTCGTCGGGCACCGTGCCGGGCAGGCGCACCGTGAAGACGGCGCCATGTGGCGAGGCCGACGAGGCCGTGATGCTGCCACCGTGTTCTTCGACGAGACGCCTGACCACAGCGAGGCCATACCCCGTTCCCGGCGTACCCGCCGACGCGGCGCCGCGGAAACCCGGCTCGAACACCCTCTCGCGCTCTCCCTCGAGGATGCCAGGCCCTGTGTCCGCGATTCGGACCTCCATCTGATCGGCATGCCGGCTGCAATCCACAGAAACGGTACCGCCTCGGGGCGCGTAGCGGATGGCGTTCAAGAGTACGTTCTTGACGATTTGGCCGATGCGCGCTGCATCGCCGTAGAAATGCACGCATTCGTCGGTTGGCACCTGACAGCGCTCGATCTCAACCGTCACATCGCGCATCCGCGCGACGGCGTCCATCGAGCGGAATTCCCGGTCCAAGAGCTCGCAGACGTTGAACTGGGTCGACCGCTGCACCGTGGCGACGGCGGGTTGTTGAGCGTTCACATCGTCGACCAGCGCCTCGAGTTGGGCCAACGCTTGGATGATGCCGAGCAGACGGTCTCGCGTGGGAGCGAGCTTTCCGTCGACGAGCCCCTCGAGGTTGGCCCGCGCGACCGCAAGCTCATTGCGCATCTCATGGATCAGCTCGCGCAGCGGGAGCGACTCGCTCCTCATGTGCTTGAGGGCTCCGGCACCTTGGCCATCTTGTACCCGACACCGAAGACGGTGAGGATGTAGCGAGGATGTCCAGGTTCTGGTTCTATCTTGTGCCGGAGATTGGCGATATGACGGTCGAGCGTTCGATCGAAGACGTCGAGATCCTCAGCTTTGGCGTGGTCGAGGAGCTGGGCGCGGGTGAAGGTCCGCCCCGGATGCTGGGCGAGCACTTCAAGGATGCGAAACTCGGTCGGCGTGAGCCCGACCTCGTGGCCCTCGATGCGCACCTCGTGATCCTGTGGATCGATCTCGAGCGCACCCACCACGATGCGTCCCGTCGACCGCGCGGCGTCCGCAGGGCGAGCGGAGCTCGCAACGGGCCCGTTCCCGGACTGCGCGTTGGCATGCGCGAGGCGCCGGAGCACGGTCTTGACCCTGGCCACGACCTCGCGCGGACTAAACGGCTTTGTGATGTAGTCGTCGGCGCCGAGCTCGAGCCCGATGACCCGATCGACCTCGTCGGACCGCGAAGTCAGCATGATGATCGGGGTGTCTGCGTGCGCGCGCATCTCGTGGAAAGCGTCCAGCCCTGAGATGCCCGGCAGCTTCAGGTCTAAAATGACGAGATCAGGCCGTCCAGCTCTGAAGCTCTCCACGGCGCTGATCCCATCGTGGGCTTTGTCAACGACGAACCCTTCGTCCGTCAAGTACCGTTCTAGCACTTCAACGATCTTGGGTTCGTCGTCGACGATCAGGATTCGCTTGACCTCGGCCACGTTTTTTTCATTCGCGGCCGGGGGTCGCTTCTACTGTCCCTTGACACCTCCAAGGGTCGTCACATACCACAGCTGGCCCTGCCAGGTGGGGCCTCCACTGGGCAGGTTGAACAGCGGATTCATCGAGCCTTGGACGTTCACGATGAACCCGTTTGCGTTGCGATCGCTGACATGATGCGAGAGAAACCACGCGCCGTTGAGGTAGTTGTAGTGGAACTGGTTGCCGAGGCCGTCGTTCGTGTACTCGTTGCGGTAGCTGACGATGACCTGGTTCTTGAAGAGCGGTTCCCAGACCTCAGCGGTGAACGCCGTGCTGGTCGCCGAGTTCAATCCGGCTCCCGGATGACTGTCATAGGCGTGCTGGTAGATGCCCATCGCTCCCGGGATGCCTTTGACCGAGTCGACTTCAACATACCCAGCAGCGCCGTTGTAGTGATCGATCTCACCGTCCGACGTTTGGATCGTCCCAACGCCACCGTAGGCGCCGAACTCCAGCGGCTTGTAGCCGATGCAGTCGCAGAGGTGGTATTGGAAAGTCTTGTCGGTAGCGGGTCCCCAGTCGCCCGCGCCGCCGGAGCCCGTGACGTCGCCATTCGGGCCAAGGTAGCTCAGGTCTGCAGTGAACCAATCACGCACGTACGCGAGCTTGCTTCCCCAGCGGTTCGCGTCGAATTCATAGGTATGCTCGCCGACCGTGATCTCCGGTGGAGCGAAGCCGGCTAGATCGAAGAACTGGCTGAACGGTGAAGGCGCCGGCGCTTCGACTTTACCGACGAACAAATGGCCGTCGCGATGGAAGAGGTTGTTGTACGTGAGCCAGAGCGTATCGGTAAACGTGCCGTCCCCATCTTGGGACAACCACTCTTGCCCATGGAACGTCCAGTCGTTTCCTATCGCGCCAGCGATGTGCACCGCTAAGTTGCCCCACTGCACGTCGGGTCCGGCCGATGAATCATATTCCGGATTCTCCCCGACCCAGATCGGATCTGCACGCTCGATCGTCTTGGGGTCGAGCGACGCATAGCCGGTCCGCTGGACGTACCGCCCGTACGCGTTGAGCGCGGGAACGATGGAATGGCAGACCTGGCAATCCATGCCGTAGGCCTGCGCGAAGTTGGGCATCGCAGACGTGGGCCGCACTGTTTCGATCATCCACGCCAGCACGAGAACAGAGGCGAGTAGGATCGTCGCGCGGCGGAATCTCATGGCGTCACTTCAATGGTCAAGGTCATGTCGGGGTGGCCCGGGCCACAGACGACGGAGCAGTGAACCACGTATGTGCCCGCCTTCTTGGGCGTGAAAGTGATGAGCTGGAACTTGTCGGGGGTGATCGTCGTCTGGGCGATGCCCAGCTCGTCAGATTGGAGGCCGTGGACGCCCGACGACGAGGTCACTCGAAGGGTGGTCGGCTCGTTCACCGGGATGGAGATCTTGGCCGGGGTGAATTTCCAATTCGATGCCACGATGTCGATCGTGGGATGCGCCATGGCTGTTGCCACGGACGCGATAAGTGCGGTGACGGCGATGGCGACAAGCCAGACCGTCTTGCGAAAAGCTATATGCATGGTAGATACCCTCCCGCCGATTAGTATCGGCTACGGCGATGCAAGCGAATTGAAGATGCTGTGAAGTTGTGGATTTGTCGCTACGGTTTTGGTCGCAGCGGCGACCAGACCCTGGAGTAACGGACCTTAGGGTCCGTTAGTTACCACGTACGCAAGCCCGCTGCCCCGTAGGTGTGCATTTCGATCAGTTCGCGCACCGGGCCGAAGTAGGCCAAGACCGCCAGGACGACCGCGACCGTAGCCCAGGTGCCGATGCGGTCCAGGGTCATCGGAGCCCCCATAGCCTCTTCCTCGACCGGCGCAAAGGCGATAGGGTCGCTCTCGGTCTTGGGCGTGAAGAGCGTGCCGATCGCCACGGCGCCGAACATGAGCACGCTGAGGAAGAGAATGCTCCCGCCGATCGCCGCCCAGTGCATCAGCGGCATCCACGCGGTGGCGGCGGCCGACCCGAAGTAGCTGACATCGTCCGTGCGCCGGGGCGAGCCGAGGATGCCCGCCCAATGCATCGCGGTCGACATGATCATCATGCCGACAAACCACGTGTACGTCTGGGCGAGCGCTAGCCCAGGCGCCCAAAGCTTGCGTCCGGTGAGCCGCGGTATGATCCAGTACGCCGCTCCGAGGAACGAGAGCGCCACCGGGCCGCCGACCGTGACATGGAAGTGGCCGACGATCCACATGGTGTTGTGTATGAGCGTGTCCATGGCGTACGACGCGTTGACGACGCCGCCGAGGCCACCGAAGATGAAGAGGATCATGCCAAGTGCCGGACCCGTGAAGGCTGGGCTCTTCCACGGCAGCCAGGCGATCGTTGCGAAGAAACCTCGCACGCCCGCCCGCTGCGCAGCGAGCTCAAATGATGCGAAGACAGCGAAGGCTGTCAGAATGGATGGGATGATGACGCCATACGTCGTCATGGTGTGGAGCCACTTCCACCCCGCCGAGATACCCGGCTCCATGAACTCATGATGGATGCCAACCGGGGTCGAGAGCAGCAGCAAGAGGATGAAGGTGAGCCTGGTCAGCGCGTCGCTGAAGACCTTCCCGCCATAGAATCTCGGCACGATATTGTACCAGATGAGGTACGCGCCCATGATCCAGAAGTACACGAGCGGGTGGCCGAAATACCAGAACAGGATGCGGGTGAACATAACGTTCACGGTCGGCACGAGCCCAAGCGACCAGGGGATAAGGAATATCAGCATCTCCAGGGCGACGCCGATCGTGGCGATGAACCACATGACGAACGTGGTCAAGGATCCATGGACCACGAGGGGCAGGTGCTTGCCCGGGTTGTTGCGCCAGAACCAGACGGCGTTCATGAGAATGTCGAGAAGGACGATCCACGTGCCGACGACGAGCAAGGTCGCGCCGATGTAGAACCATGGGCTCGCCTTGAGCGGGGCGTAAAACGTATATAGCACGGTGGCGTTGCCGCTCAAGATCGTGACCGCAGCCATGACCGTGCCGATGGCCATGACCCAAAACGCCAGCCACCCTACGGCGACCGACCGCTCCCGCGGAATCGCCCGATAGGTCGAAAGCGTCATCAACCCGCAGATGAAGAACGTCGTGAAGACCAAAGCGTTGAGGACGCCGTGCGCGGTGAGCATGCGGTAGTAGTCAAACCACGGCGGCGCGGCCGCCCAACGCGCGCGCGAGAGCGTCTGCAACAGGCCGAAGCTGGCACCCACCATGAGCGCGATCGTGGCGAAATACATGTGGGCGATGATGAGCCGGTTCTCGCGACGGACCTGCGCTTGTTCCATCATTTGACCTCGATCGTGCCGTACATGAAGTGATGGCCGCTGCCGCAGTACTCGTTGCACAAGAGCAGGTATGTGCCCGGGGCTCGGAAGACGTGCGATTCATCGCTGACCCAGCCAGGTATGACCATCATGTTGACCGTCGTGTTGGTGATAAAAAAGCCATGCACCACATCTGGGCTCGTGACGTAGAACGTCACGTCGGCGCCGACCGGGACCGTGATGGTCGACGGATTGAACGAGAAGATGTGCGCGACGATGTACGCTTCATACTGGTTGGGACCGACCTTGCGGACGCCGGGCTTGTCGAATGGGGGCGTCTGTGCGACCCTCGTCGGATCGATGGTCTGCATGTGGCTCGGCGGCACGATGTCGTCGTGGATAGCGGCCACGGCGAGGATGCCCAAGAAGACGACGAGGGTGACGACCCCGAAGATGAGCCAGATCCGTTCAGATCGATGCATATGGCTCGCCTACCAGCGGTTCACGAGCAGCCAAAACATCAAAAGCCATACGATGACGATGAGGGCTCCGAGGAACGTGACGAATCGAACCGTGGCAGGAAGCGCCGGCTCGATCGGGTCTCGATCGTTTTTCTTCACATCTCCAGTCTACTGGAGGGCGCGAAAATGGTATGATTTTTTTGTGAAGAGCGCCCATTTGAGGCGCAGTTACGCCTGAGCGCACGGGGTGTTGACGCGCCCTCGGGGCTGTTTCCCTCTTACGCGGCGCCCGGCGTGCGCACACCACGCAAACAGACGACGCACCACACGGCAAGCGCTCCGTGCACCACGATCACGGGCCATAAGAGCAAGCTCTCCAGTCCGAGGCCCAAGCTCGCATACGCCAGGAGCGCCGTCGCGGCAATATTGTAGACCAGCATCGCGGCGATCACGCCGGTCGCACCGCGAGCATCCGCGTCGCCACGTGCCAGCAGACAGGCCACACCGAGGGAGAGCAGCGCAGCACCGCCGACCCGGGCGACAAGCACGCAGACCGCGCCTTCGAGTGGAGAACTCAACAAGATGGAAGCGAGCAGCGATGGTGCCGCGAGCAGTCCAACACCCACGAGCGTCTCGATGACGCCCATCACCAGCAACAGGTTTGCCATAGTGCCCGCCCCTTCACGCGGTGCGGGCGTCAACCCTCGAAGCTTGCGCCCGGGCTATGACGACGCGGGTGTGGGGGAGCCCCAGGTTTTGACGTTGAGGTTGAGCTTCTCTTGGATAACCGTCATGATGGCGGCATGACTTCTGTTCATGGTGCACTCGAAACAGACGTGGTGACCGTACATGCTAAATGTCGTGTCGCAGGCTCGTTCACAGCAGACGCAGACCATTTCCCGACGTTCCCCAATTCTACCCGGCGCGACCCGTTGATAACCCTAGAGTTATGCGGCGGCAATCACCCGCCTCTGGTAGGACTCGTCACACCTTCGTTTGTGTCAGCATATGAACCGATATGCTCGAAAAAGGCGTCTACCACACGCCGGGTATCAGCCTGTGCCGGACGCTTGCCTGGTAACCAGCGTAGCCTGGCAGATTGTCCGCCAAGAACGTCTCCTCTTCAAGCAGCCGCCACACGATCGCGGCGATGAGCAAGAAGACGGGGACGAACGCCCACCACGAGCCGAGCGCGAGCGGAATGCCAAGCAGCATGATGAAGGCACCAGCGTACATGGGATGACGGACCACTGCATATGGCCCGGTCGAAATGACCGTTTGCTCCTTCTGCACTTCGATGATTCCCGAGGTATAGCTGTTCGCCTTAAAGACGAAAAAGACCATGAGCAAGCCCGCTACGACACAGACGTCCCCGACCACGACGATAGATGCAGGCACTGCGGACCACCCATGACGATGGTCGATTCCGGGCACGAGGATCAGGGCGATGAAGCATGCGGAACTCAACGTTTGGATAATTTTCTGGCTTCTCTGGGTCTCCGCGGCTGGCCCCGCCTTCAGACGCCTTTCGATGAGTTTGGGATCGTGCTTGAGGAAGTACAGGGAGATGGCGACGACACAAATTCCGAAAATGCCTAGGAAGACCCATCCTTGCCAGTATGTCAGTGACCGTGCGGGCACGAATATCAGAATCCACAGCGTCACGAGCAATCCGACAAGTCTGAGGATTGCTTTTCCTCTCAGGGGAAGGGTAGACCATCCACTCACCAGCTGACGCCTGCAAGCGTACGGGAGCAGAAAATGGAACACATCACAATCAACCAGGAGAGTTTTGCGGGATCCCTGTGGTTCGTGGGATGGTTATTCACGATCGGTTTTCTACGTCTGAGGTTTTGGAAGGGCGTCTTGGCGATCATCGTGTGGCCTTACTTTCTCGGACTAAAGTTTAGCTGACCTGGCTGGAAAATATAAAACCCCAGGTTTCCCTGGGGTTACATCTTTCGGGCCGACTGGATTTGAACCAGCGATCTCCTGCCCCCCAGACAGGCGCGTTAACCAGGCTACGCTACGGCCCGACCTTTATTTCATCACGATGTGCGGCATTTCAAATTAGGCGTTGTCCCCACAGGCTTGGGACATCGCATTCGCTCGCCAAGCGCATGTATCTTTTTACGGCGCGATCGGTAATCCCGGGCCAAACCCCAAATCTTGCGCTGACGCACAAGAGACAGGCGCAGGAATGGGTCGTCTCCCCCTACGGAACTTCCACTTAGTAGTGGCGACGTAACGGGGCTACCGTCAACGCGCTACGTGGCACGGCTTTACGGTGGCTGCCCTCCGGGGAGCCGCTCTGGGAGCCTGTTACCTAGTACGGGACTAAAATCAGCCCGGGCCGCTACGCGAATAGATGTCGCCGTGCTATACTTTTGTCTATGCACAAAGATAAACTACCGTATCCGGATGACGACGACGATGTCATTGCTCCCGACGTTGCACCGCGCAAAGATCAGCCGATCGATCCTGCCGAAGCTGTGCGGCTCGAAGAAGAGAAGTACGGCGAAAGCGGCGCGGATCCAAATCGTGACGATCAGTATGATGCGCACCACGTCGAACCGGACGACGTTGTTTAGCGATCGCTAAACCTCAAGGAGGCCGCGGTCACGACTCATCGCGAGCTGGAGCGATGAAGTGCGTCACCTTGGGCGCTTCCTTCAAAAGCGCGTACACGGATTGCTGCAGAACGTAGTCGGCGTTCGTGACGCGCTCGTGCTGGCGCAGATGATCGAGCCACGAGTCTACCAAAAAGGTTTCCAAGAATCTGCCCGGTTCGTCGGTATCTTCGAATATGCCCCACCTGTAGGCGCCGTCACGCAGCCGTTCGTGTCGCAGCCGTTCGATCGCAGCAAGAAATGATTCGCGATTTTTTTCGTCGGCTATTCGATAGTCGATCGTCACCAGAACGGGCCCATAGCTGCCTTTGACTTCTTGCGACACGATCGGCGCCGGCCACTGCATCGACGGCGTGAGATCGAGTTTCTCGCCGGTCTGCAGTTTCCAACCCCAGGTGAGCGGAATCGCGAGAAGCGCGCCGGCTGCGGCCGCAAAATGTGCCGCCGGCAAACCCGCGACGCCAGCGACCTGACCCCAGATGGCACTGCCGAGCGTCATCGATGCAAAAAGGACCGTGATGTATATCGCTAGCCCGCGGCCGCGTACCCAATCCGGCAACGCGACCTGCGCGGACACGTTGAGCGTCGCGACGACCGCGATCCAGGAGGCACCCGCGATGAGGCTTGCTAACAACGCCACGATCGGTTCGCGTGCGAGTCCGAAGAGCACCAGCGCGATTGCCGTGCCGAGGCTTGCGGCCCCGACAAGCCGGTCCGGTCCGATTTTCGCCTTCCACAAGGGCATGGCAAACGCGCCCGCAACGGCGCCGAAGCCGATCGCGCCGAGCAAAATGCCGTAAGCTTCGGGACCGCCGCTCACGCGATTTCTCGCGACCAGCGGAAGCAGCGCCCAATACGCGCTTGCGCAAGGAAAAAAGGCGATAGCCCGTATGAGCGTGCCTCTCAAGCGCGGATTGTTCGTCGTATACCGAAAACCCGTTCCTATCGCGCTGCCCAGGCGTTCCATCGGCAACGCACTTTCCGTCTTCTTCGGTTCGCGCCACCATACCAACGCTCCAATGACGCCTAGATCGCTCAACGCGTTCACGACGAACGGTGCGGCGATTCCAAGCGGGCCGATGATTGCGCCTGCGAGCGCGGGGCCTATCGCGCGACTGACATTGACGCCGGCGCTGTTCGCCGAGACAGCTGTAGACAGAGTTTGCCTTGGAACGAGCTCTGGAACGACGGCTTGCCAAGCAGGAGACGTCAGAGCGCCGGCAGCGCCGATGAAAAACAGGAACCACAACAGCGAGACGGGAGTCACGTGATTGAGCCAAACCATGACGGCCAATATCGCGGATAGGATGGATCCAATGATCTCCCAGGCGATAAGAAATCGTCGCTTATCAACGATGTCCGAAAGTGCGCCGCCGAGAACTGCAAAGATGAACAAGGGCAGGTTGTTGGCGACTTGAACAAGCGAGACGACGAATGCGCTGGTGGTGAGATCCGTCATGAGCCAGCCGGCAGCAGCGTTGTACATCCACGTGCCGATGTTCGAGACAACCGTCGCGGTCCAAACGATCGCGAACGCCTTGTACCCGAACGCTGCCCACGGCGAGCCGGCTTTTTGCGTCATCACAATGGGCGTTTGTCGGCGGCTTCAAGAAACGCCTTGATTGTATCTGGCTTTGCGCTTCGAGCGCGTTCAAGGAACGCGCCTTCTACAAAGCACCGTGGAAAGTGCGGCGTCGAACGCTAGCGAGTCGAACGCCTGCTCTACATTTACTTTGGAGCCGGAGCGTTCTTTATAGATGGAAACCTTTCTCGATGTGCAAACCAAGTCAACCCCCAAAAGCATTAGATAGCTGTAACCGCCCCTCCGGCGCGGCCTCTCCGTCGCGGTTGAGGGCTCCCGAGTAAGGATCAGGAGAAAGGCCAGGCATGAAAATCGGCGATAAGGTTTATATCGACGGGACCAAGGAAGAGGGCATCGTCAAAGACGTTCATCCACACGCGATCCTTGTTCGAGTCGAGGTCCCCGGAGGGCACGAGGACCGCAAATATGCGCTGGAAGATCTACGGCTCGATCCTACGATGGATGAAGTGTCGAAATTTGTCGACCATTAGCCCGACGGATTGGAGTGTGTCGTATGGAACCGACATGGGAGCCCTACGAGAAGCATGGGCAACTGACAACGCAAAGCGACCTACCTGACAGTGTTTTCGCTTTCCCAAGACAACGCAAGGAGCCGCTGACTGACGCGACCCACGTACGCAACGCCATGGCCCGCATGGATCAAGTGAAACACGTTTCGGACGCTGACCGCGATCTGGCGTTCGCCAACATCAAGAAGGCCGCTGAGCATTACGGCGTCGAGTTGTCTGAATCGTCGTGGCACGACCTCGGCGTGCATCCGCAGACCTTCACAGCCGAGCGAAAGAAAGAATCGGTGGACTCGCGCAAGCGCGATTCTTAGCGCGCCTTCGCCTCGCGAAGAAGGGCTATACTATAGCACCGCCGCTACAGTGGTCACGACGCTCGTCATCGCCGCGACGGCTATCGCCGCGCTCATCCAGATCCGTCAGCTCAAGCTCGCTACGCAGCTTGAGGGGTTTCTCGCACTCCATCAAGAGTATGCGTCGCCGGAGATGTACGCGGTACGCGAATATGTCATTGAGGATGAGCGACTTGCTCGCAGAATTCTGTGCCATGAGGCCCTCCGTCGTGGTGAGCGCCTAAAACTCACTCACGGCTCGGGTGGTTTCCCCCATGATCAAGGACGGGCCACCAGCTGGGTAGCCCGCCCTGTCGCAATCTTAAACCTCGGGATGAAGCCGTAGTATGGGGAGAAACCCTACCACACGGGCGCGATAATCGCCATGAGACGTCTCTCATGAGCCCGTGCGCGGAGGACGTAGGCTGCCAGAGCCAAAGAGCGCCTCGTGATCCTCTCCCGTTCACGCGGTATGACGCGTAGGCTCTTCCTCGCTTCGAGTTCGGCCTTCTTCTTGCTCGGCGCAGGCACCGTCGCGACGCCACGTCCAACCAAGACCGCAACACAGCAGCTAACAGATTTTCTCGCACAACTGCGCGTCACGCTGCAGGCGCCTGGTCTCTCAGCTGCAGTTTTCGCCGATGGCACGCTTGTATTTTCCGGTGGTGTGGGCGTGTGCGACCTCGAGACCGGCACTCCCCAAGACGGGCGGACGGTCTATTCGATCGCGTCGATTTCCAAGACCATGACCGCCGTCGCCGTCATGCAGCTCGTCGATGCCGGCAAGGTCAGCCTCGATGCGCCTATCCAGACCTACGCCCCATGGTTTCCGCAGAAGCAACGCCCGATCACCGTGCGGCAACTCTTGACACACACATCCGGCATTCGCCACTATCGCGACAACGAGGATTCAGACTCAGGCCAGTGGATGGACGCCTTTCGACACTACGCCACCTATGAGGAATCCACCGCGTTCTGGCGCAACGACCCGCTGCTCTTCGATCCCGGTACGTATTGGTCGTACTCGACGTACGGCTTCAGTTTGTTGCAGGCGGTGGTTGAGACGGCGAGCGGTATCGACTTTGAGACCTATCTGCGCGACCACATCTGGACGCCCGCTGGCCTGCTCGCGACTCAGCTGGACATCATGGGTCGCATCGTCACCCATCGCGGACAGGGCTATATCCGCGACGACAAGACCGGTGAGCTCGGCCGTGCTCGCGATGAAGACTCAAGCTACAAGTATGCTGCCGGCGGCATACTCTCGACTGATGAGGATCTGTGCCGGTTCGCTTGGGCGCTCGACTCCGGACGCTTGCTCAAACCGTCGACGGCCGCACAGATGTTCAGCCCGCAGCTGCCGCCCACGGTCAAAAGCTATAGCGAACACGACTTCGATCCCGCAAAGGAACAAGCTATCTGTTGGTTTCGCGAGACCGACGCCCAAGGTCGCACGTACGTCGACCATAGCGGGGACAATAAAGGCATCATCTCGCAGCTCTCAAATTATTGGCAGCAAGGAGTCGTCGTCGCGCTGCACGCCAACGTCGATCCGAGTCCCCACCTGGACGCGGCAGCTGAGCGCATCGCCGACGTCTATCTTTCCGGTAGCTCGTCCTAGCGCCGCGGAACAGGAGATATCCATGCTCAAGCGAGTCCTCACGTGCGCCGTTATCGTGCTCGGCACATTGGCGGTCGCCTCTGCCGACCAGGATCCGACCTATCACGGACCGCTGTCGCCGTCCGAGAAGGCGTTCGTCCAGTCGATCCAAGCGGATCTGGGCAAGCGTTTCCCCACGGCGGCTGACGCGGAAAAAGCAGGCTACATCCGCTATACAGGCGTCGACGACACGGGCGCGATCAGCTACGCGAATCTGCACTGGGACTCCAAAGACATCCAGCACCCGAGCCAGCTGTGGTACGACGTCAACGGTAATCTGCTCGGCGCAGACTTTTCTGTCCCCAACACGACAAATACGCGGCCGCAGCTGTTCGGCGTGAACCCAGGCCGCTGGTATGAATTCGACGACCACATACACTACGTGCTCAAAAACCCGACCACCGGCAAAATGACCTACGACCACTACGTGTTGATCCCAGCGTTCGTCAAGGCCGGCGGCGATCCGAAGCACCCAAGCGCTCAGACGCTCGTGGCGATGGGAAAGGTCAAGAACGCCTCTGACGTCGCGACCATCTTCGATTTTCCGGCGGTGTGGGATCTCATCGTTTGGGTCAAGCCCAACCCCTACGGCGCCTTCGCTGAGAAAAACCCGCTTGTCAAACCCTAGCGCCTGTCGCTGCTGGGCATAGTCACGCCCAGGATGTGCGCCACGTGTTGACGCTCGCGAGCTAGCGGCCATGGATTTGGCACGCATGGGGCCACGCCTTTAGATTGCTGCATCATGATGGGCGCGGGCATTTTGGCCCCCGGACACGCCTCGTGATCGAGCCCCAGCCAGTGCCCCGTCTCGTGGTTGACGAGCATCGTGCGATAGTCACTCTGCGCTCCATGCCAGTACGGCGACCCTGAATCCCATCGAGCCGCGTTGATGATCACGTCGCGGCCCACGCGGCAGCTCCAGTCTACGCTGCAATCACTGCTGAACGAGGTCATCTGGTCCGCGGCCGCCAGCCAGATCGTGAAATCTCCTCCACTCGTCACGTGGCGGAATGCGACACTGCCGCCCAGCGACCAGCCGCGTGGATCCGCATACACGTGGGCAACGGCCGCTGAGAATAGCGTCTGCTCCGAACGTGGTACGCCACGAAATCCGACCTGATAGGTCAGCTCGACCTGCGCCGCTCGGGCCGGCGCGACGGCCAATAGGCCGGTCAGGGCCACCATCATGATCTTCGCCACGAAGCTGGACGGAGCTCGCACGCTATCGCCTAGTGCTTGCGCTTGTGCGGCTTATAACCGAGGAGGCCGGCGTCGATCGAGAGCCGGTCGACGCGATGGAGGCGCTTTGCCTGGGCTGGCGTGATGAGGCGCGTGTGCGGAACCTCGATGAGGTGCCCGGGGATGAACCAAACCGGCCTCTCGGACGCCATCCAGTTGAGGTGGTCGAAGCGGGCGAGATTCACCGGTCTGGAGTAGGTGCGCAACGAGCGGTGGCCGCGCAGGTTGAAATAGTCCTCGAAGTACGAGAGCGCTAGCTCGCGCAGCGTCCGGTAGATCGGCATGCGGTCGCGCAGACCGGTGAAATGTGATTTGGCGATCGCGCCCCAACAGCCGCGCTGACGGTAGACGGCGATGACGTGATCCGTGTCGCGTTCGCCCTCGAGATCCATCACGAGCGGCGGCAACCCGATGGCGCGCATCGCCGCAGCTGCGAACATAGCGCCCTCACAGCAGTGCGCCACGCGCTCCTGCAGCACTCGTCTAGGCGACCATGCAGTGTCGGCCTCGTGGTAGGGGAACGAATCGATCATACGTTGGATGCCATGCGGCGTCTTGAGGCGCTGCAGCGTGCGCCACTCTCGTTTGCTGAAGCCGAAAGGTCCGTCCGCCATCATTGGCTGTATCGGCCGCTTCATCGCGTCACCGGAGTCGCGGTCATGACGAGCCACTCGCCGTGGACGTTGCGCATGCGGCCTCTCTCCACAAAGCCGACAGCTCGGTATGCCGCGATCGCCGGTTCGTTGTCGGGCAGCACCTCAAGACGTACTTCTTTGACGCCCCGGCTCGCGAGGTAGTCCATACCCGCTCGTACCAATTCCGTCGCGACGCCTTGCCCGCGCGCGTCCTGCGCGACGGCGATATTGAGCAACTGGGCGTCGCCCGTGGTGCGGAAGCTGGACGAGCCGCCGACGAATAGCATTTTGTTCCAGACCTGTCGTGCAAGGCCGTCCCAGCGGATGCGGTAGCGTCCGCTCAACGCACGCCACACCCAAACGAAGATGCGACCGCTGGCCAGCGCACGCCGCTCAAGCGCGGTCACCGAGCTCGTGAACAG
Source organism: Vulcanimicrobiota bacterium (assembly GCA_036741695.1). Lineage (GTDB taxonomy): Bacteria > Vulcanimicrobiota > Vulcanimicrobiia > Eremiobacterales > Eremiobacteraceae > JAFANK01. Next base: position 34,305 of record DAINRU010000008.1, on the reverse strand, counting down.
GGCGTAGCCGACGAGGTCGGGTCCGGCGCGCGCCGCGAGAAAGCCGCCCGGCTCGACCTCGCGTGCAAAGCTCCACATATCGACCATCGCCTCGGGCTTGGGCTGGTCGCCGTAGAGACGGATGACGTTGTCGTGGAAGGCCTCAACAAAGATGCGTACGGCCGGCTCGATCTCGGCGGGGGTGATCGGTCCGACCGCAAGCCCGTCGCTCAAAATGAAAGCCTCCTCGCCATACCCCAGTGGGGCTGCGTCGAGGAGGCCACTTTTGTCTCGCCCGGCGGCTTACTTCTTCTTGCCGGTCTTGTTCACGGCTTCGCGGAGATCTTTGCCGGGATGGAATGCCGGAACGCTGCGCGCGGCGATCATCAGTTTCTCGCCCGTCTTGGGATTGCGCCCTTCGCGTGCCTTGCGTTTCCGAACTTCGAAGCTGCCGAATGGGATGAGCTGCACTTTCTCGCCATGAGCGAGCGCGCCTTTGACAGTCTCCAACACATGGTCGACAACGTCCGACACGTCGCGGCGCGGCAGTTCCGTTTTCTTTGCGATTTCTTCGATCAGCTCGGCCTTGGTCATCGGTCACCTCTCTCTTACAATAGCACTGTTAACGCGCGTATCGTCCGCGCTCATGGGAAGGAGCCTGCTGCGCGACGATGCTTGCTCCGGCTCATCCTGTTAGCGGGTGGACCCTTGATTCCTCCCGATTTTGCGGCTCAATCCCTTATTTCATCGAGCATTGCGGCAGCCGCGCGCAGCCCGAGGAGATAGGAGATCGCTCCGAAACCGAAGACGGCTCCATCGACCACCGGTGTGATCACCGAGCGTCGCCTGAACGATTCTCGCGCATAGATGTTCGTGAGGTGGATTTCTATTTTCGGCACGCTCACCGATGCGAGCGCGTCGCGCAGCGCATAAGAGTAATGGGTGTAGGCTCCCGCGTTGATGAGAATCGCTCGCTGACGCTCGCCCGCCGCGTGAATAGCGTCGATGAGCCCACCCTCTGAGGAGTGCTGCTGGATGAGGACCTCGATACCGAGTTCGCTCCCGAGTTGTTGGATCTCCACGTTGATGGCGTCCAGCGTCTGCGTCCCGTAGATCTGCGGCTCGCGCGTGCCGAGCGCGTTGAGGTTCGGCCCGTGCAGGACGATCACGGACGCTCGGCTTCGGACGTTCATCGGTCAGCCGCTCTTCTGCCGGCACCCGACCGTTCCTTGTGGGAGGATGGGACGCGGCCGCGATACGAAAGCCGGGGGATGGCTTCCGACTACAGCGCATCGGGGCTCGCGGCAGGCGATACCGTCCGCATCGTAGCGGCCCGCACTACGACCATGGTCTCCCGCGCGCAAGAACGCCATGGCTGTTCGCCGACCGTCACGGCTGCGCTTGGGCGCCTGCTCACGGGCGCAGCGCTCATGGGGACGTTCCTCAAAGGCCGCGAGCGCATCACGCTGCAAGTCAACGGGGACGGCCCAGTCCGGGCGCTCGTGGTGGATGTGAAGGCCGGCGGACGCGTGCGCGGCTACCCCTTGCGTCCCCGCGCCGAATTGCCGCTCAACGAGCGCGGCAAATTCGACGTCTCCGGTATCGTCGGCCGCGGCTTCCTGCACGTCACGCGCGCGTTTGACAGTGGCTTGCCATATACGAGCGCCGTGCCGCTCGCCAGCGGTGAGATCGGCGACGATCTGGCGCAGTACTTCGCACACTCCGAACAAGTGCCATCGGTCGTCGGCGTCGGCGTTCTCGCCAACCCCAAGGGTGTGGTGGCAGCCGGCGGCTTTCTCGCCCATCTGCTCCCCGGTGCAGACGAGACGACGATCGGCATCCTCGAAGAGAACGTGCGCGACCTGCCGCACGTCAGCTCGCTCATCCGCGAGGGCCTCTCCCCCGAAGCGATCGTGGCACGCGTCGCCGGGCGGCTGGCCACGCGTGTCACGCACGTCGCTCCGGTTTCGTTCGCGTGCTCGTGCAGCCGCGAGCGCGTGAGCAGGGTGCTGCTCGGACTCGGGTCGGCCGAACTCGACCAGATGGCGAAGGCCCACAACGAGACTGAAGTGACCTGCGATTTTTGCGGCCAACGCTACTGCTTCTCTCCGCAAGAGATCGGCGAGCTCCGCTCGAGCGGGTCGAGTAGAGCCGACGCCGCGCAGCGTTGAGATCTCTTTTCAGGTGGAGAGTTTGATGAACTGATGGTTGCCTTTTTGCAGCACCTTGCCGGACCATGATGGCTCGACATAGCGCACGTCCTCGATGCGTGCACCGTCGAGCTTGATCGCACCCTGTTCGACCAGGCGCTGCGCCTCGCGGTTCGACGCGGCCCAGCCGACCAGCACGAGCAGCTTGCCGATCGTCGGGCTTTGCGCACCGCTCGTAAGCTTGTAGGCGGGCATCTCGTCGGGCAGCTCCTTACGCACGACGGTCTTCTCGAAATGCGCTTGGGCTGCTTGGCCGGCTTTCGCTCCATGATAGAGCGTCACGATCTCGCGCGCCAATCTGATCTTGGCATCCCTGGGCGTCAGTGCGCCCATCGTGAGGTCGCGCTCGAGCTGTTCGCATTCACGGTTGGGAAGCGTCGTGGCCAGGCGGAAGTAACGGCCGATCAGTGCATCGGGGACGGACATCACCTTGCCGAACATCTGCGATGGATCGTCGCGCAACGCTATATAGTTATTGAGACTCTTGCCCATACGCTGCACGCCGTCCGTGCCCTCCAAGATGGGCAGGGTCATGCAGATCTGCGGTGGCTGAGCGAACTCTTCTTGCAGCCGGCGCCCCATCATGAGGTTGAAGAGCTGCTCCGTGCCGCCCAGCTCAACGTCGGCCTTGATGGCGACCGAATCATAAGCTTGGCTTAGGGGATACAGGAACTCGTGCAGACCGATAGGTGAGCCCGACTGGAAGCGTTTGGTGAAGTCGTCTCGCTCGAGCATGCGGGCGACCGTGACCTTCGAGCTGAGGTCGATGAGCTTGGCAAAGGAGATCGGCGCGAGCCATTCGCTGTTGAAGCGCACCGTTGCGCGCTCGATGTCCAAGATGAGCGACGCCTGCTCGGCATAGGACTGCATGTCGGCGCGTATCTCGTCGATCGTGCGCGGCTTGCGTGCCGCCGACAGTCCGGTCGGATCGCCGATCTGGGCGGTGAAGTCGCCGACGATGAGGATGGCCTCGTGCCCGAGGTCTTGGAACTCACGCAGCTTGCGCAACACAACAGCATGGCCGAGGTGGAGTAATGGGCCGGACGGGTCGATGCCAAGCTTGACGCGCAACGGCCGGCCGAGCTTCAGCCGTGCGGCGAGATCATCTTTGGAGATGACGTCGACGGCGCGCTCGGTCAGCGCATCCAGCTGCTGCTGCGCGTCCATCATACCAGCTTCACGACGGTGACACCGGTACCGCCTTCCCGGTCGGCTGCGTGCGAGACGGCCTCAACCTGAGGATGATCGTCCAAAAACTCGCGGATTCCGCGGCCGAGATGGCCTGTACCTCTTCCGTGGATGATGCGCACCTCGCTCAGACCTGCCAGGGTGGCGTTATCGATGGCCTTGTCGATGAGCGGCCAGGCTTCGTCCACGCGCATGCCGCGGACATCGACCTGCGTCACCGCGTCGCTTGCGACGGCCTGTCCTGGTTCCTGCAGATCCTTAACGGACCTGAAGGTCCGTTGCTTCAAGGTCCCTTGTTTAGCCGCGCTTTTCGTGGAGGCGTCTTGGCTGCTCTTGAGCAGCACGTCGGCGGAGGGCACGAGCGTCTTCAGGCTGCCCATCGTCACGAGCACCTCGCGACCGTAGACTTCGCTGACGACCCCGCTCTGGTCGAAGCTGCGCACGTAGACCTCGTCGCCGGGCTTGAACGCGCGCAGGGGCGCCGAGCCAGCCGGCGCGGCCTCTAACCCTAGGCTACGCCGCATCTCTTGCAGCGTGTCCGCCAGCAACTGGTCGCTGTGCGGCAGCGGTTTAGCCGCCTGCCGCGCTGCAGCGGCGCCGCGCTTTTGGGCCTGCTCGACCAGCTGACGGCGCACTGCGTCGATGGCGCTCTGGAGCTCCGCGCTCGCGCGGCGCCCAAAGGCCTCCCGTTCTTGTTCGAGCGCGGCGACGCGCTGGCGCGCGGTACGCTCGTGCGCCGACGCCCGCTGCTGCTGCTCCTCAAGCCGCTCTTTCATCGTCTTCAGCTCATCGCGGTCCGCAGCCAACCTCTCGAAGGTGCGCTCGAGGTTTTGCGCATCGACGCCGACGAGCGTCTCCGCGCGTGCGATGATGCGCGCGTCGAGGGCCAACGTGCGTGCCAGCGCAAAGGCCAGCGACTGGCCGGGAATGCCTTGGGCGAACACGTAGGTCGGCGCGTGGGTCTTCTGGTCGAAGAGCATCGAGGCATTGCGGACCCGGTCGTGTGTCGCGGCAAAGGTCTTGAGCTGGGTGAAATGCGTGGTGACGATGACCTTGGCGCCTGCGCGTATCATGCTCTCGATACAGGCCTGGGCCAGCGCGGCGCCTGCCGCCGGCTCGGTGCCGCTGCCGATCTCGTCCACCAGGATGAGGCTGCGCCGGCCCGCGCTCGCAGTCGCCGACTTCAGCGCTTGCAGGTGAGCGGAAAACGACGAGAGATCCTGCGCGATGGATTGTTCGTCGCCGATGATGCAGGTCAGGTCGGTGAAGTCACCCACCACCGTGCCGGCACCGGCCGGCAGCGGGATGCCTGCGTAGGCGAGCAGACAGAACAGACCAACCGTCTTGAGCACGACGGTCTTGCCGCCCATATTCGGACCCGAGACGACGATCGCGTCGAACGACTCGGCGATCTCGAGGTCCAGCGGGACCGCTGTGTGGCGCAAGAGCGGATGGCGGCCACGGACGATGCGGATGACCGGCTCGCCGACGAGCTGCGGCGCGGCGGCCTCGCGGGCGAGCGACCAACGCCCACGCGCGCCCACCGCATCGAGCCGGGCTAGGAGAACCGCGTTACTGTGGAGCGCTGGAGCGTGCGCTCCGACCTGTGCCGAGAGCTCGGCGAGGATGCGCGCCACTTCCCGCTCCTCTGCCGCCTCCAGAGCGCGCAAGCGGTTGTTCGCTTCGACCGAGGCGAGCGGTTCCATGAAGACGGTCGCGCCGGAAGCTGATTGATCGTGGACGACGCCCGGAAACTGGGTGGCGTACTCGGCGCGCACCGGCAGCACGTAGCGGCCGGCACGCACTGTGACGATCGGCTCCGACAACATCTTGGCCAGCTCGCCGCCGTGCGTGATCGAGCGGCAGCGCTCGCGTATCTGCTCGTGCAACGTGTGCTGCTGGCGGCGGATGCGCGCGAGCTCCGGCGAGGCGCCGTCGGCGACACGTCCTTCAGCCTCGACCGCCCGGTCGATCGCGGCGATGACGTCATCGGTGCGCTCACGGCGGTCGGCGAGCGCCGCGAGGGGTCCGGCGTGCCGTTCGTCGCCGTGCAACGACGCCACGGCCGTCCGCAGGGAGCGTTCGGTATCGGCGAGGCGGCGAAGATCCATGCCGGAGAGCGCTGCGCCTCGCTCGGCCTGCTCGACCAAGGGAATGGTGTCCACCGCGCCGCCGAATCCGAAGTCCTCGCCCGCTTGGAAAAAGCTAACCGCACCGCTGACGAGCTCAAGCTCGACCTGGGCCCAGTCGCAATCGCCGAGCCGAGGCCGGATGGCGAGGACGGCGCTGCGCCCCGGCTGCGAGGTGGACACAGACGCGATGGCGTCGATGACGGCGGCGAACTCAAGGCTCGCCATGGCAGCATCGCTCGGGCGTACGCCCGCCGCCTTCACCCCAGCTGCTCCAGCAGCATGGCACGCACGATCTCGATGTTCGCCTTGCCACGGCTGGCTTTCATGACTTGGCCCACCAAGAACTCGAGCGCTTTCACCTTGCCGCTTTTGTACGAGGCGACCGAATCGCCGTTGCGTGCCAGCACGTCTGCGACGATCTGCTTGATCGCGCCAGCGTCGGTGACCTGAGCGAGGCCACGCTGCTCGATCACCGCCAGCGGATCTGCTCCCTCGGCCACGACCACCTCGCAGATCTCTTTCGCCACTTTGCCCGAGACCTTCCCCGATGTGACGCTGAGAATCAGGTCGGCGAGTTGTTGCGGCTTCATCGGCGAGGAGGCAAGAGTCAGCGAATGCTTCTCCAGACAGCGACGCACGTCGCCCAGCATCCAGTTCGCTGCCTGTTTGGGCTCCTTCGCCGCCGCGGCGACCGCCTCGAAGAAATCGGCGGTCGACCGCTCCTCGGTGAGGATGCCCGCCTCGTAGTCGGAGAGCCCAAGATCGCGCACGAAGCGTGCCCGCTTGGCAAGCGGGAGCTCGGGCATCTCAAGCCGCCAGCGTTCGATCGTCGACGGTTCGATGGTCAGCGGCACGAGGTCCGGGTCGGGGAAGTAACGGTAGTCGTGGGCCTGCTCTTTCGAGCGGGTCGAATACGTGACGCCCCGCGTTTCATCCCAGTTGCGCGTCTCCTGGACGATGCGTTCGCCGTTGCGCAGCGCCGCTTGCTGGCGCTCGATCTCGAAGTGCAGCGCGCGCACGACCGAGCGGAACGAGTTCATGTTCTTGACCTCGGCTTTTGTGCCGAGTCGTGTCTCACCGGTCAGGCGGATCGAGACGTTGGCATCGCAGCGCAACGAGCCCTCGTGCATCTTCACGTCGGAGACTCCCAGATACGAGAGCACGGTCTTCAGTTGCCCGAGGTACTCTTCAGCCTGCTCAGGCGTCGAGAGATCGGGCTCGGTGACGATCTCCATGAGGGGCACGCCGGCGCGGTTGTAGTCGATGAGCGTGTGATCGGAGGCCGCCATGCTGGCGCCGGCGTGGATGTTCTTCCCGGTGTCCTCTTCCAGATGGATGCGATTGAGGCGCACTAATCTGCCGGACGGCAATTGCACAGCACCGCCGGTCGTCAAGGGCATGTCATACTGAGAGATCTGATAGTTCTTGGGCATGTCGGGATAGAAATAGTTCTTGCGATCGAATTTGGAGCGCGCCGCTACGGTGCAGCCGAGCGCAAGCCCGGTCTTGCACAAGAACTCGACCGCGCGGCGGTTGACGACCGGTAGCGTTCCGGGCATGCCCAGGCACACGGGGCAGACAAGTGTGTTAGGCTGCGCACCGAACTCGTTGCGGCAGCCGCAGAACATCTTGCTCTGGGTGGAGAGCTCGACGTGCACCTCAAGGCCGATGACCGCCTCGTAGCTCTCCTCGGTCTGGACGCCGGTCTGACCGCTCACGACGCGCTCCCGGCTCTTTGCGCGACGCGTGGCGTCTGCGCCCAGGCGTGGCGCGTCGCTTGCTCGTAGGCGTGGGCGACACCGAGCATCCTCGACTCCTCGAACGCGGGCGCGACGATCTGTAGTCCGACCGGCAATCCGCTCACGTAGCCGGCGGGCACCGACAGCGCAGGCACGCCGGCCAGGCTCATCGGGATCGTGAAATAATCCATGAGGTACATGGCGACCGGGTCTTGCGTCTTTGCGCCAAGCTCGAATGCCGGACACGACACAGCCGGACACGCGATGACGTCGCAGCGCGCGAACGCCTCGTCGAAATCGCGCTTGATGAGCGTGCGGATCTTCTGCGCGCGGACGTAGTAGGCGTCGTAGTAGCCTGCCGACAGCGCGTACGTGCCCAGGATGATACGCCGCTTGACCTCATCTCCAAATCCCGCGGCTCGCGTGCGCTCGAACATGGAGTAGACGTCACCATCTCCCTCCACGCGGAGGCCGTAGCGCGCGCCGTCGTAGCGGGCCAGGTTCGACGAGCACTCGGCTGGTGCTATGAGGTAGTACGTGGCCAGCCCATAGCGGGCGTGCGGCAACGCGACGTCCACGAGCTGCGCCCCGAGCCGCTGTAAGTCGGCATAGGCCGCCTTGTAGAGCGCAGCCAGCGCCGGGTCGCTGCGGCCGATCTGCTCTTCGAACTCGGTGACGATGCCGACGCGCGTGCCTCGCAAATCCGAGCGCAGGGCGCTGACGTAGTCGTCCACCGGCACGTCGACGCTTGTCGAATCCATCGGATCGTGTCCGGCGATCACAGCGAGCGTCTGCGCAGCGTCTCGAACGTCGGCCGTCATCGGGCCCGCTTGGTCCAGGGATGACGCAAACGCGATCATGCCGTAGCGCGACACCCGGCCGTAGGTCGGTTTCACGCCCACGATGTTGCAAAAAGCAGCCGGCTCCCGGATCGAGCCGCCGGTGTCCGTGCCCAGCCCGATGGGCACCGTGCCGGCGCCGACCGTGCTCGCGCTGCCTCCGGACGAACCACCGGGGACGCGCGTCGTGTCCCAGGGATTACGCGTCTTGAAGAACGCCGAATTCTCGCATGACGATCCCATGGCGAACTCATCCATGTTCGTCTTACCGATGATGACGGCGCCCGCTTCGTCCAGCTTGCGCACGACCGTGGCCGAGTAGGGTGCGCGAAAATTCTCCAGGATCTTCGAGCCCGCGGTCGTGATCTCACCCGAGACGCAGAAGATGTCCTTGACCGCCACGGGAACACCGGCGAGCGGCCCGAGGCGCTCGCCCTGCTTCAACCGCGCGTCAATCGCACGAGCTTGAGCACGCGCGCGCTCGGGCGTGAGGCGTATGTAGGCGTGCAGCTCCCCCTCGAGCGACTGTGCGTTGGCCAGCGCAGCTTCGGCGGCTTCGAGCGCGCTCAAGCGCTTGCTCGCGATCGCGTCCGCGATCTCATGTCCGGTCTTCATATCTAGTCGAGGATCCGCGGCGTCTTGAAGTAGGGACCCTCTGTGTCCGGGGCGTTCTCAAGCGCCGCCTCGCGACTCAGGCATAGCGTCACGACGTCGTCGCGCAGCACGTTGCGCAATGGGATGACTTGCGCCGTCGCATCGATCTGGCTCACGTCGAGCGCTTGGAGCTCGGCGATGAATTCGAACAGGCGCGAGAACTGCGAGGAGAACCGTCTCGCCTCTTCCGTGCTCAGCTCGATGCGCGCGAGGCGCGACACGTATTCGATATCGATGGGAACGTCTGCCATGGTCTCCTCGTTAACGGACCGAAAGGTCCGTTGCTCCATACACGGACCTGAAGGTCCGATGCTACATCATCCTATTGTGAACTCGGCGAGGGCTTCGACATGCCCGGTGTACGGGAACATATCGAACGGGGTCACCGGGCTCAAGCGGTAGCCCTTGTCGACAAGAACCCGCGCATCCCGGGCCAGCGTCGCTGGGTTGCACGAGAGGTATTCGATGCGCGGGATGCGCGCGCCCGCAAGCGCGTCGAGCACCTCGGGTTCGCACCCGCGTCGTGGCGGATCCAGAATCACCGCATCGGCCCCGGCGAACAGCGTGCGTCCCCGCTCCCCGCTGACCGCTTCGACGACCGGTACGCACTCGAACGCCGCCGACGTCACGCCGTTGATCGCCGCATTCGCCGCTGCCTCGTCGACGGCGCGTCGAAAGGACTCCACGCCTGTGACCGCTACGCCCCGCTGGCCGAGCATGACGGCAAACGTTCCCACCCCGCAGTACAGGTCGACGACCCGCGTAGCACCGTCCAGACTCTTGCTGAGCCGTTCCCATATCTGTTCGAGCATCGCCGTGTTGATCTGGAAGAACGACCCAATCCCGAAATGAAACGTCGCTGTCGCGACTCGCTCGACCGTTTCGGCCGACCCCCATAACGTTGTGAATCGCCGGCCGAAGATGGCGTTCGCACTTGCGGGTTCGTAGCTCTCGACGATACCGGTTAGCCCGGGGACACGTTCGCGCAGAGCCGTGATATGACCGGCAAGTCCCTCTTGCCGCCGCCCGGTGCACAGCGCCAGCACGAGGGTCTGGCGCGCGGCTCCTGTCCGCACCACGATATGGCGGACACCCTGCAGCAGCGATGGCGTTGTCGCCACAAGCGAGACGAGCGCGCGGACGGCGTCGTCGAGCCACGGGAGCAGGACTGGGCATCGCTCGATCGCGATGACCCTGTGCGAGCGGGCCGCGTAGAAGCCAAGGCTGCCTCGGCTGCCGACGGTCTGGGGGACGAGACTCACCTTGTTGCGATAGCGCGTGCCCTCGATGAGATCAGCGGTGACGGTCGGCGCGACCACGACATCATCAAATCCGCCCAGGCGGGTCAGAGAGTCGTGCACCATGCGCCGCTTCCACTCGCCCTGTGCCTGATACGCCAGGTGCAGCGACTGGCAACCACCGCACCGCGGGAACACCGGGCAGACGGAATCGACGCGCTGCGGAGAGCGTTCGAGGATCTCCACCGCGTGGGTGCTGACATAGTTGGGCTTGACGGCGTCGACGGCGACGCGGACCTGCTCGCCTGGCAGAGCGCCGGTGACGAACGTCACGAGCTTCTCCACCCGTCCCACGCCTTGTCCGTTGGCGAGCAAGTCGTCGATTCGGATGGGCAGGCTCTCGAGAAGGGCGGCCGGCGGCTTAGCCCCGCCGCTGTTCGTCAAGGGTCTTGAGAAGCTGGTCAGCTTCGCCGATGAGCGCGCGGATACGATCCCGGGTGGGGTTCGCCGGTTCGACCTCGAGGAGTGAGCGCACCAGGCGATACGTGCCATAGGCGGACAGCAAGAACGCCATCGTCCAGAGCAGCGGGTATAAGCGTCGGCCGTTCATGCGGTTCCCATAAGATGACGAGCTACCATCAGTTATCGGTCTTAGCCAGGCGGGTCTGCGGGTCCCGCTTGGATTGGCGGCTTCGGCACGGGATACCGGTCGAGCACGCACATGGTACGAGCGGATGCCCCGAGGATGATACGCCTGCCGTCGACGTCGATCGCATACACTGCGAGCCCGGGTCCGAGCGACTGAGCGCCCGTTACGCGCACGATCGTGCTGCGAGGCAGCTTGCACCGTTGTACGAGCTGGATCAACCATTCGCGCATCAATGCTGCTCCAGGACGGATGCGGCCGGGTGCGTTTCTGCGACCATCCGCTGCGGGACCAACCAGCGCATCATACCCTCGCGACCGCGACACGTCACACGATGTTCGACGCTGCGGTGCGCCAGGTCGGCGAGGATAGCGTCATCGCTCAAACGCACGATGTGATGAAGCTCATCGGGCGTGCTGCCCAGGGCATCGCCGAATGCGCGTAGCACAGCGTGAACGATCACCTCTGAGCCCACCTCGATGAGCATACCGCCCTCCCCCGCAGCGACGATATCGGCGTGCAAGGCCCCGTTGACGAGGGTGGCGGCCGTCTGCCGGTCGACCGCGAGCACGATCGCGCCGCCTCCTCGCGAGGCAAGGCTTGCGCGCAGCCATCCTTGCGGCAGCTGTGGATGCTGAAGTTCGCTCACCGACAACGAATCGAAGATGACGGCAGCACCAAGCGTGGCTTCGAGCTGCTGCCGCGCTCGCTCGAGCGCCTCGTCGAAGCCGAGCGATTCGCCCGCTGCGGTCGTGCGCTGGGCTGGCGGCGCCGGCGGTGAAGGTGGCGCGCCCTCCCGCCACCTTCGACCCTCTGGCCTGGTCCGCGCGGGCACGCCCGAGACGCCCGCCTCCCAAGCGTACTCCTGGGTGGCGACAAGGAGTCCGCCGCCGGCGCAGGTGATGAGGTCGCCGGGCGCCTCACGATCGAGTTCCACCCGCGAAAGTTGACTCAAGCCCAGCGCCGCCGCGATTGCGCGCATCATCTCCGCCGCCGCGCCGGCGGCGACGCGCGCCACCTTCGTGCCGAATCCGACCTTCGGCGCATCGCCCTCGCCGCCGATCATCGCGTCGGCGAGCGCGCTTGCCAGCAGCGTATCCATGCGCAGCCACAACGTGACGCCATCTCCGCGTGCCACGTAGAGCGGACCGTCGCTGGATGGTAGCGCTGTGCCTCCGCTCGTGCAGCGCACAGGCTTACCAAGATAGGAGGCAAGGCGCTGCGTGAGGAGCGGGCCAAGACTTCCCTCAAGAGACAGCTCCCGCAGGCGCCCAGAGGCGGTCTCGTTCGTCGCCATCGCATTTTCTTGTCGTGCCGGACCGATTGCAGGCGCCCGTTCGAAGGGCTGTTCGGTCGCGAGGCGCTCGACCAACCGCGCGACATCTCGATCGGTCAGTCGCGCCACGGTCGTGCCAGCCGTTGGGTATCCAATCGTCGTGCCCGGCGCTCGAGCCCATGGCGGCAACGAGCCCAATGCGTGCGCTCGGCGGCTATCGCCCCGAGGCGCGCGATTTTCCGGTGGTAGACGCTCGAAAGGTCGAAAGCTGCCGCAGCGCTCCATGCCGTGTGCGCGACGAGCGTGTGGCATTGGAAGCTGCTCCAGCGCGCTGCTGCGAGCAGCGTCTTTCGTGCCCGGGCGTTACGAGCCAGAAGCTCTGCGCGTCGGCGATCGATGCGCTCGGTCTCAGCTAGCCCGGCCCGCAGCCTCGCTGCTGCTATGCGCTCGAGGTCGGCGAACGTCCGACAGGTGGGGGACGGCTTCACAGGACTTTCGCGGCGGTTCCGATCGGTGCGTCTTTCAGGACGATTTGCGTTCGCTCCGGTCCGACCGAGACGTATGAGACTGGCACACCCACGAACGATTCGATGAACTTGATGTATTCGCGCGCATTGAAGGGCAGGTCGTCCCATGTGCGCGCCGCGACCGTGGTCTTCAGCCATCCGGGCATAGTGTCGTACACGGGCTTTGCGCCGCGCGCGATAGCGAACGGCAACGATCCCCCATCGACGTCTTCGTAGCCGGTGCACACCGATATCTGATAGAACGAGTCTAGCACGTCGATCTTGGTCAACGCCAGGTGCGTCATCCCGTTGACCTGGACGGCGTAGCGAAGGGCGACGAGGTCGAGCCATCCGCAACGTCGTGGCCGTCCTGTGACCACACCGAACTCAACGCCGCGTTTGCGCAACTCCTCACCGTGCTCGTCCTCGAGCTCTGTCGGGAACGGCCCACCGCCGACCCGCGTCTGGTAGGCCTTGACGACGCCGATGACGTGTTCCACCTCTTTGGGTCCGAAGCCGAGTCCGGAGAGAGCACCTCCGGCCACCGTCACCGAGGACGTGACGTAGGGATACGTGCCGAAGTTCACGTCGAGCAACGACCCTTGCGCGCCCTCCGCGAGCACACGCTTGCCGTTGCGGAGCTCGTCATGAAGCAACGTGACCGTGTCGCGGATGTGGGGGACGATACGCTCCGCCTGCCGTCCGAGTTCGGCGGCGACGGCGTCGAGATCGATGGCGATGCCCTGCGCCCGCAGCGCCTGAGTGCGCGCGAACAACGCTTGACGCGCGCGACGCATTTCCACGAGCTCGCCCGCGCGGATCCCGGTGCGCGCCACGCGGTCGATATAGGCCGGTCCGACGCCATTGCCGGTCGTGCCCAGCGCGTCTTCGCCGCGGTCGCGTTCGGCGTTCTTATCGAGTTCGACGTGATACGGCAGAATCAAGTGTGCAAGATCCGAGACCCATACGCGCGAGGTGTCGACGCCATTGAACTCAAGGGTGTCAAGCTCGGCGACGAGGCCGCCGGGCGACACAACCGTGCCGGGCCCGATGATGCAGTGGTCGACGCCGGCGACCACACCGCTCGGCACGATACGAAGTTTATACGTCTTGTCGGCCACACGTACGGTATGGCCGGCATTGGAACCGCCGCCGAAGCGCGCCACGACGTGGGCGCCACGCGAGAGGAAATCGACGATGCGACCCTTGCCTTCATCCCCCCACTGGGCGCCGATGACAAGGGTTACGGGCATGGCGGGCTTACCTGAACAGCGGTTGCGAGAGCGAGACGGTCGTGCCGCGCCGGCTGCCGCCCCTGGTGGGAGGCAGTGGTGAGGTGTAGCCCATCACGCGGTTGAGGACGAGTTCTGCGAATAGCGCGCATGCCCAGCCGAAGTTCGAGCGAGTGAATTTCGTCGGATCGTTTGGATCGAACGATTCGTGCATCAGATGATCGCCCGTGTCTGAGGCGCGCAGCTGTGTCAGCACGTCGGCAACTTCTTTTGGGTCTTCCGCCGTGAGACCCTGCATGACAAGCGCGAGCGGCCAGATGTACCCCTTGGGCGTGTGCGGACTGCCGATGCCGCGCGCGACCTTTCCTTCGAAGTAATACGGATTGTCGGTTGAGAGCACGAAGCGGCGCGTGTTCTTATAGATGGCGGCGTCGGCTGGATAGCCGAGATACGGGATGGAGAGCAGGCTTGGAATGTTCGCGTCATCCATGAGATTGGCGTGACCCAAGCCGTCGACTTCGTAGGCATAGATGTAGCCGTATTTCGGCGTGTATGTGATGCCGTAGTTGTTGATGCCGTCCATGATGCCGTCACGCAGCAGGCTCACTTCGCTCGCCATGGCGGCATCGTGCCACACGCCTGTCTCCATGTCGGCGAGCTCGGACAGCGCCACCGCCGCGAACATGTTCGATGGGATGTTGTAGCCGTATTGCGCCGGGTCGTCGCTTGCGCGGAATCCTGTCCAGACCATCCCCGTATATCCGACCGGGCTTCCTGCACCGCCGTTTGGCAGCGCCGGATGCCGGTACTGCGAGCGCGAGTGATCGCGTTCGATCTCCATGAGGAACACGGCACGTTCGTAGGCGGACTTCACTTCCGGCGTGAGCGCCTCGGTGTCTCCCGTCTGCTTCCAGTAATTCCAAGCCAGCACGATGGGATAGGCGAGGGAATCGAGCTCGAACTTCTCCTCCGTGACCTGATAATTGCGGTTGAAGGCGTTGGCGTACGGATCGACGAGGATGTTTTTCGCCGAGCGTGCGATGACGCCGCGCAGCATACCGCGCACTGCCGGGTCCTGGGCGAAGAACAAGTATGGCCGCATCTGGGCGCTCGCATCGCGCAGCCACATCGCGCCGATGTCGCCAGTGATCACATAGGTGGTGTTGTCGGGGGTGAAGCTGACGTCGTAGCGGACGGTCGAGAGCAGGCATTGCGAGTAGATCTGCGCCGTGTCGGGAGAGTCGCCGGGATACTGTGCGGCTGCTTTGGAGATGGCGCCGATCTCAGCTCCGGAGGCATGGCATGGCGACACAAGCGCGATCATCGCGGCAATAAAAAACATCGTGCCCAGTCTGCGGCTCACAATGCGCGCTAAAGCTCTTCCCACGTCTGCCGAACGCCTCTCTTCCTATATGAAAGAGGTCGGCAGAACCCAAGCTGTTACTCACAAACGTTTGTTCGCTCCTGCGGGATTGTTCAACGACGGTCTTTGGGCCTCACAAAAGTGACCGCCACCATGCCCCCACGCCGGCTGGCCGGGATGGAAAGCGTGCCGCCGTGCGCTTCGGCCAAAAGCCGAGCGACGGCCAACCCGAGCCCGACTTTGCCGCCCGTGCCGGCCGCGAACGGCGTTCCGGCGCGGCGTCGCATTTCAGGCGTGAACCCTGGCCCGTGATCCTTCACGGTGACCGTGCTTGTTCGGCCATGCTGTTTCACCGTGACCTCAACGCGACCGCCGCGAGGGGAGTGACGGACAGCGTTATCGAGCAGGTTGATGAAGATCTGCTGGCAGCGGTCGCGATCGACGAATGCCTTGGCGGCGCCCGTGATGCGGATCGTCACACGCTTCGCACCGGCACGCTCGGCGACGGCCGACACCGCGGCGGCCAGGATGGCCGCTAGGCGATGGGATTGCGGGTCCAGTCGCAGGCTTCCGGCGCTCCAGGAGCCGACGTCGATAAGCCCTTCAGCCAGCCGGTGCAGGCGCCTGGATTCCTCAATGATGATGTCGAGATAGCGGCTGCGCTGGGCGCGCCTGAGCTTCTCCCCTTGCAACCGCTCGGCAAACCCGATGATCGCCGTGAGCGGCGTGCGCAGCTCGTGGGTGACCGCGGCCAGTACTGTCGCCCTGCGTTCTTCGATGCGTGCAACGAGGGCAGCCCCGCGCACCGCATGACGCAACGCCTCAAGCGGGTCCGTCGCCGGCTCCAAGACGTTCCACCCACTGCGCACGGTGACGCGGTGTGCGAGACCCTCGCCATGCTGCGCTCGCACGCGAGCAAACTCGACTTGCACGGCGTGCCGCAAGCGCTCGGCCGCGACCCCGAGGTCGGCGTCGAATGTCTGCAGCCTTACGGCAGCCTTGCGTGCGGTGAGCAGGGCGATGAACCAGCTGCCACCCGCCCCCGCCGCGACGAGGTCTCCCTTGCGCAGAACCGATCCGATGGAGGCCTTCAGAGCTGCGGCCGCAGCCTGTTTGTACGCAGCGCCCCGCAGGCGCGCGTTTGGTCCGATGACCTTCCCCTCAGATGCGAATTCGATGTAGATCAGCGGCAAGGCGCGCCCGCTGCGCGCGAAGGCGCGAAGCTTCGGTGCGAGCGTCGCGAGGTCGGGTAGTCGCGACGGCGAGTGGCGACGGTCCCCGGTCACGTTGTCTCGTGCGGAGCGGTCATTGCCATGCCGCTATTTCGGAGCGACGAACTTGTATCCCAAACCGTGAACGGTCTGCAGATAGCGCGGCTTGGAAGCCGGATCGCCTAGCGCGCGGCGGATGCGGCGCACGTGCACGTCGACGGTGCGCGGATCCCCCTCGAAGTCGAATCCCCAGACCGCCTCGATGAGCTGGTCGCGGGTGAAGACCCGGCCCTCGTTACGCGCGAAGAGCCATAGCACGTCGAACTCGCGCGGTTTCAGGCGGACGGCCGTTCCTCGCACCGTCACTTCGCGCCGGTCGGCGTCCACGCAGACGTCGCCTATCGTGCGCCGTTTCGTGGGCTGAGGCGGTTCGCCGCCGCTGCGCCGCAGGATCGCTCGCACGCGTGCCACGACCTCGCGCGGCGAGAAGGGCTTGCTGATATAGTCGTCTGCACCGACCTCGAGGCCGACGATCTTATCGATCTCGCCCGTGCGCGCCGAGATGACGATGATCGGTGCGTCCGTCTCCTTGCGCAGCGTGCGACAGACCTCGAAACCGTCGATGCCAGGAAGGCCGATATCGAGCACGATGACGTCCGGCGCGTGCTCGCGGGCTCGGCGCAACGCCGCGAGTCCGTCCACGGCGATAACCGGCGTGAAGCCTTCGGCGGCGAGCGCGTCGCGCAACAGCTCCGCCACGTGCGGCTCGTCGTCCACGATGAGGGCGCAACCGCGCGTGGCCACCGCGCCGGCCGGGGCGCTCATCCCCGCCTGGCGGCCACTGCCGCCATGAGCGGACCGCCTGACCCATTGCGGCGGTACGAGTGGAACAGCTCTGGGTGGCAGCGAGTGCACGCCGTCGCGATGAAAATCTGCTCATCGCGGACGCCCAGGTCGTTGAGATCCGCGCGTATCGCTGCAGAAAGATCCAGCGAGACGCTGTCGTGGCGCCGCCGCGGCGCGGTTAAGGCGCTCGCCGGTAGTATGGCGCCCCCGATGTTCGCAAAGCGGTCTGCGACCTCGGGGCCGACTTCAAAGCAGCACGGGCGCAGGTGCGGCCCGACCGCGACCGCGAGTTCGTCTGCCTTCGACCCAGCCGCCGCGAGGGTGTCGATCGCTGCCGCGATGATCCCGCTTGCCACGCCGCGCCAGCCGGCATGCACGAGGGCGAAGCGTTTTGACGACATGTCAGCCAGCCAGACCGGTGCGCAGTCGGCCGCCTTCACCGTGAGGATGATGCCGCCTGAATCAGACCACAGGCCGTCGGCCTCGGACGCGGGACCGGCCTCGCCCGCTGCGGCGATCTCGGTGCCATGGACCTGATTCACCTGCGCCACGGGCAACGCAGGCTCGAACCCCCAGTCCTCGAGCCAGCTTCGCAGCTCGCCTGCATCGCGCGCGTTGACGAGACTTGGGCTCATCATGCCCGCAACACCCGCGCTTTGTAGATGCGGAGCGAGCACGGCAGCCCTGCCATCGGGGCGGCGCACGTAGATGAAGCCGCCGCCGAGCTCGACCGTCGCTGGTGCTTCGCTCGGCGCGGCGCTCATGGCAGCTCCTCGAGCTCTTCGATGGCCATGCCCGAAGCCGCGCGCGCCCGCAGCGCGCGAGCGATCGCAGGTGCGGTGAAGCCTTGGGTGACGAGACGGCGCGCGAGGCGGTCGAAACGCTCACCGGGTCGCGAGGCCTCGAGCTTGCGAATCGCCCGCTCGAGGCGATCGTCATGCCCCTCGTCGGTCTGCGCGATGATCTCGCGTGCGAGGTCCCCATCGATGCCCTGCTTCAGCAGGTCGCGCATGAGCCGCAGCGGTCCGATGGCTTTCTTCTCGATCGCGCTCGCCACGAAGAGCTGGGCGAAGGTGCGATCGTCGATGTACCGGCGGCGCTCGCACTCCGCGACGGCATCGCGCACCACGTCAGGCGCGAAGCCGCGATCTCGGAGCTTCCTGATGAGCTGCGCTTTCGAGAGCCGTTTGCCGGCGAGCATCCTGAGCGCGGTCGTGAAGACCGCATTGTTGAGGCTCTGCCCAAAGGCTCCGGGAGCGCCCACGGCTGGCCCCTATTCTGAGACGACTGCGTAGCGCGCGGCGCCGTTCTCGGCGGGGCCCCCGCCCTGGCGCACGAGCAACGCGCGTACCTTCTCCTCGAGCTCGTCCGCGATCTCGGGGTGCTCTTCGAGATAGGTTTTCGCGTTCTCGCGTCCCTGACCGATGCGGGTGTCGCCGTACGTGTACCACGAGCCGCTCTTGCCGATGATCTCGTGTTTCAGGCCGATGTCGATGAGATCACCCGTGCGACTGATGCCCTTGCCGTACATGATATCGAACTCTGCGACCTGGAAGGGCGGCGCGACTTTGTTCTTGACCACCTTGACTCGCGTGCGCGAGCCTATCGGGTCTGTGCCACTCTTGATCTGCTCGAGCTTGCGGATGTCCATGCGCACCGACGCGTAGAATTTGAGCGCTCGTCCGCCGCTCGTCGTCTCCGGATTGCCGAACATCACGCCGATCTTCTCGCGGATCTGATTGATGAAGATCATCGTGGTCCGGGACTTGCTGATGGCAGAGGTGAGCTTGCGGAGCGCCTGGGACATGAGCCGGGCTTGAAGGCCCATGTGGGTGTCCCCCATGTCGCCCTCGATCTCGGCCTTGGGGACAAGCGCCGCCACTGAATCCACGACGACGACGTCGACCGCATTCGAGCGCACGAGCATCTCGGCGATATCGAGGGCCTGCTCGCCTGTATCCGGCTGGGAGATGAGGAGATTATCGAGGTCGACGCCGAGGTTGCGCGCGTAGGCCGGGTCGAGCGCGTGCTCGACATCGATGAACGCTGCCACACCGCCGCCTTTTTGCGCCTGCGCGATGACGTGAAGGGTGAGCGTGGTCTTGCCGGATGACTCAGGACCGTAGATCTCGACAACCCGGCCGCGTGGAAGGCCACCGACTCCCAAGGCGACGTCGAGGGCGATCGAGCCTGTGGGGATGACCTCGATCTGCATGTTGGCAGCGGCCTCGCCCAGCTTCATGATGGAGCCCTTGCCGAATTGGCGCTCGATCTGAGCCAGTGCGTTTTCTAGGGCTTTGTCCTTCTCTTTATCCGACAAGGCGATCTCCTCATAATCAGCCTGATATGGTGGCGATGAGCTGTAGTTAAAAGAGCGCCTCGACATACCCTCGCGGGTCGAACGGGCGAAGTTGATCGATCTTCTCGCCGAATCCGATGTACTTCACGGGAAGGTCAACCTGGTCCATGATCGCGACGATTATCCCGCCCTTGGCCGTGCCGTCAAGCTTGGTGAGCACGATGCCGGTCAATTCGGTGGCCTCGTGAAAGAGTTTGGCCTGGGATAGAGCGTTCTGTCCGGTCGTAGCGTCAAGCACGAGCAGCGTCTCCTGCGGCGCGCCTTCCACTTCGCGGGCGATGATGCGCCGGATCTTCTTGAGCTCCTCCATGAGGTTGTGTTTGGTCTGCAATCGTCCGGCGGTGTCTACGAAGACCACGTCGATGCCCTGTGACGTGGCCGCGGCAAGGCCGTCGAAGACGACCGCTGCTGGATCTGCACCCTCCCGATGGCGCACGATCTCCGCCCCAGCCCGCTGCGCCCAGATAGCCAGCTGCTCGGCAGCGGCGGCACGGAACGTATCGGCGGCGACGAGCATGACCGACCGGCCACGCTTGCGCTCCTGCGCCGCGAGCTTGCCGATGGTCGTGGTCTTGCCCGAGCCGTTGACCCCGACGACGAGGATCACGTGGGGCTTCGTCGTGACCGGGACCGGCTCGATGTTCGGGTGCTTGATGTAGTCGGCGACGTCCGCCTTGAACACCCGCACGACGTCGTCCGCAACTTTCAGGTTCTGCTGTTGGGCAGCGATCTTGAGGTCGCCGACGATCTTCTCCGTCGTGGCGAAGCCGAAGTCAGCCCCGATGAGCGTCTCCTCAAGCCGGTCCCAGAACTCGTCGTCGACGAGCTGGCGCCCGAGCAGGGCGTTGAGGTGTCCGGCGAGGCTATCGCGGGTCTTAGACAGCCCATCACGCAGGGAAGAGAGCCATTGCATGGCGCCGCTTTCAGCTTGAATGTGGCAGCGGACCTTCAGATCCGTCTCGCCATTGGAGCGGCAGCCAACGAGGAATGAAGCATCGGCTCTTGAGAGCCGATTCGTAACGGACCTAAAGGTCCGTTGCTTCAACGTCTGCTGCTAGATTAACCGGAGGCGGCGCGCGGGGTACGATTCTGGGGACGGGCTGCGTGCGAAGGTTGCGGGCCGTGTGGGTTTTGCGGCTTCTTTCGCACGTACTTCTGCTTGATCGTCGGATCGCCCTCGCGGATGCCCATGTCCATCTGCAGTGTCCGCAGCTTGGAGCGCAGGCGGATGACCGCCTGCGCGTGGATCTGCGACACGCGGGACTCGGAGACTTCCAAGACGTTCTTGATCTCTTTGAGCGTCAGGCCTTCGAAATAGTAGAGCGAGATGACGGTGCGCTCTTGCGGCGGCAGGCTTTCGACCGCAGCGGCGAGGGTGCTTTTGACCTCAGTCGATTCGATGACGTGGGTCGCGTCCGGCCCACCGTCTTTGAGCGTGTCAAGAAGCGCCACGTCGTGGCCCTTCTCGTTGGGCAAGAACTCTTCCAGCGACAGGATCGACGTGCCCCGGATCTTGAGGAGCAGCGTGTGATACTCTTTGAGCGTGATGCCCAGCGCCGCGGAGACCTCCTCGTCTTCGGGCACCCGGGCGAGCCGGTTTTCCAGCTCGACGAAGACGCGCTCGAGCTCGCGTGCCTTCTGGCGCACGGCTCGCGGCACCCAATCCAAGGCGCGCAGCGCATCGAGAATGGCCCCGTTGATGCGCGTGATGGCATAGGTCTCGAACTTGACGCCGCGCGAGTCATCGTACTTGCCGATCGCGTCGATGAGGCCGAGGATGCCTTCGTTGATGAGGTCGTCGATCTCGACGTGCGGCGGCAGATTGACGGAGATGCGCCCCGCCACGTATTTGACGAGGTGCAAGAATTTGTGGATGACCTCTTCGCGACTCAGCGGCACGCCGCCGATCACGCAGATGTCCTGGGGCTTCATGCGCGTGCTCATCGCGTTGTCCCCGCGCGCGACGGCTTCGAGCGCACCATCTTGGGTCTGGCCTTCATGAGATTGGAGAGGGCCTCGCGGCGAAACCGATATTGTCCGCCTGGCGTCTTGATCGCCTCGAGCAGCCCCTCGCGGGCCCAGCGACGGATGGCGGCATCGGTCATGTTCAACGCACGCGCGACCTCACCTGAGGTGACCCAGTGCTTCTCAGGTCTATTGTCGGTCGAGCTTTGCCGGCGGCCCGCCATTGCACGTGCTCCCGTGAAGACAGCAAGCGTCGCCGGCATCATCTCATACGACAAAGCAGCGACCTTGACGCATCCTGCGTCAGGCGCCGCTTTTTATCCATAATTACGGTTTTACCCTTTTTTTCGGAACTATGCGGTATTAGGCTTTTTAACGGTCTTAATGTCCGACCTTAAGACCCGGCGTTTGTGCCGTCACGCCCGTCGCCGCTTCCGTCCAGAAGATGGCCCGGGTCTCCCCGAAACTGACCTGGTCGCCGTCGCGCAAGAGGGTCTGAGCATGCGGTTGGAGGCGCTGGATCCCGTTGAGGTAGGTGCCGTTGACGCTTTCCAGGTCTTCGATGACGAAGCCGCCCCGGCGGCGCAGGATGAAGGCATGGCGCCGAGACACCAGGCGGTTTGGGTCGACCTCCGCCAGGTCGACGTCGGGCTCGATCCCGTCCGAAGGCGACGCTCGCCCGACGAGCGCCACGTCCTTCTCGACCCAGAACTCCGCCGTGGCACCGTTGCCCGTCTCGACGATGAGTTGCGCTCTGGCTGCAGCGGGGACGAGCCGCCGGGTGACGTCGGAGTCGACGTCGGCCAGGCTGTCCGGCAGCTCTTCTCCGCAGACCTTGCAGAACGTGTCGCCTGCCTCGTTGCGCGCGAAGCAGCGCTGACAGACCCGTGATCCGCGAGACTCGCGGGTAACGGATGCACGACGCAAACTCGTGTCTTGCGCTTCCTGGCTGCGGCTCTGCAAAGTCTTGCTCACGACTGAAGGGCCCCCGCTTTCGGAGAATGTTCATATAGTAGCATCTGGTGACGTATGGCGGCGGTGATGGGCGGCACAAGGAAGGGCGCGAGTTGTCCTCGCGCCCTGGAATCGTGGGTTTTCTCCTGCCTGAGGAGGGCTTAGAAGAAGTTCCCGCGCGAGGGTGCGCAGCTATCGTGGCCATTGCCTTGACCGCCCTCGCCACCGCCTAAGAGGATGCCGCCACCTACGCCAGTGTTCTGACCTGGCGGCCCCTGGTCTGTCCACACAGCCCCGGTGGGGACCTGCCTGCCCGGAAAATTGGCACCCTCGCCGGACATATCGCCCGTTCCGGCGCTTCCGGTCTGGGTGGATGCTGCGGCAGAACCCATCGGCGATTTCACTGCGGTCTCGCTACCGCGAGCGCTCTCCTGTTGTCGTGGATCGCTGCTCCTGGGGAGGGAGGCCTTGCGTGACGGCGCGACGATGGACGCAAGCGCGGAGCTCGCAGATCGAGCCAGCTGCTGAAGCATCTGTTGTGGCTTAGTTTGCTGCTGGGGCTGCGGTTGCACGGTGACCTTCTGCGCGACGGTCACGGGTTTCGGCTGCTGTTGTGGGTCGCGTTGCAGGTGCTCGATCGTGAGCACTTGATCGGGGATGCTGCGGTCGATCGTGATGATGGCGATTGTCTCATCAAGCGGCGCTTGATGCTTGGGCCAGAGCATGGCGGCCAGTGAGCCGACCGTGAAGTGGATGATCGTGGATATGACGAGGAAGACGAAAAACCCATACAGGGCCAGCCGGCGGTACCTCTTCCGCTGGGCCGCGGCCTCCGAAAACGTCATCGTCATATGGGCCCCCTCGCGACTGGGATGCATACTCCTTATAGGCTGGTTTATCGTATCCTTCCCACCTTAAATTGAGCTCAGAGAAGCCTGAGAACGGGGCCTCCGGCCACGGGGCTTACGTGTAGCGGATGCGCGGGTTGAGGAGCGCATAGAGCACGTCGACGATGAAATTCACGAACACGAAGGTGGCTGAAAAGAGCAGGACGCAGCCGATGATGAGGGGGTAGTCGCGGTTGCTGATCGCCTCGAAGGCAAGCCGGCCGACGCCGGGCCAGGCGAAGATGCTCTCGGTCAACACGGCACCACCCAAGAGAAAACCGGTCTGCAAACCGATGACCGTGACGATCGGGATGAGCGCGTTGCGCAGCCCGTGCTTGACGACCACAGCGGTTTTGCCCAGCCCCTTGGCGCGGGCCGTACGAATGTAATCGGTCTGCAACACCTCGAGCATTTCGGCGCGCGTCATCTTCGCGACGATGGCCATGGGGATCGTCCCCAGCGTCACCGCCGGCAGCACGAGATGCCAGAGCGCGTCTACGAATGCGTTCCAGTTCCCCGCGAGCAGCGCATCGATGGTCATGAAATGCGTGTGCACGGGGATGTCGTAACGCATCGAGATTCGCCCGGCGAGCGGGAACAGGTTCATGCCGACCTTGCTCGGCTCGTAGGCGAGCAGCCACAACAGCATCCATCCCAGCCAAAAGACGGGAACCGAGACGCCGAGCAGCGATCCGATGCTGGTCGCCGTGTCAAGCGGACGGCGGTGTTGGATCGCCGCGAGAATGCCGGCCGGCACGCCGACCGCGATCGCGATGATCATCGCCGCTATGCCCAGCTCGACCGTGGCGGGGAAGTATGTCCCCAGCTTCTCAGCGACGGGCAGGTTGTCGGTGAGCGAACGGCCGAGGTCGCCGCGCATCACTTGCGTGAGGAACGCTCCGTACTGCACGTACCATGGCCGATCGAGCTTGAGCTCGTGTGTGAGATTGACGACGTCGGCGTGCGTGGCGTGTTCGCCCAATAGGATCTCAACCGGGTTGCCCGGGATGAGGTGGAGAAACAAAAAAGACACCGCAGAGATGGTGAGGAGGACGGCGACGAAACGCAGGAAACGCTGACCTAGAAAACTTGCCACGAGTGTCCGACTTTAGTCACGATTTGCATTCGACCCTCCGGCGAACGCGCGTGGCAAGCGCGTTCTGGCGCAGGAGGCAGGAACCGGACCTCAAACAACGCTCTATTCCGCGCGTACGAGCTTCCAGGCACAGTGCCGTTGCACGAGCCTGTGGGAGCGCTATTGCGACCCGTATTGGAGACGACAATCAACGATGCCTATGTCAACCGATAGTCTGGTCAACGACGCCATCGGCTTTGCGCTCGCGAGTGGCGTGCTCGCCATTCTGTACGGCCTGTACCTGATCGTCTGGATCCTGCGCAAGCCAGCAGGTAATGAACGCATGCGTGAGATCGCCGCCGCCATCCAGGAAGGTGCGATGGCGTACCTACGGCGGCAGTACACGACGATCGCCATAGTCGCCGTCGTCCTCATCCTGCTCATCGGCTTCTTCCTCTCCTGGCAGGCGGCCATCGGCTTCGCCATCGGCGCCTTGCTCTCGGGGGCGACCGGATTCATCGGCATGGCTATTTCCGTGCGCGCCAATGTGCGCACTGCCGAGGCCGCGCGCCAAGGCATGGGCCCGGCGTTCTCGGTCGCGTTTCGCGGCGGCGCCATCACCGGTCTGCTCGTCGTCGGTCTCGGGCTCATCGCGGTGGCAGGCTACTTCGCCATCATGCATCAGTTGTATCCCGATGATCTGCGCCGGGCGCTCGGCGCGATGGTCGGTCTCGGGTTTGGTTGCTCGCTCATCTCGGTCTTCGCGCGTCTGGGTGGCGGCATCTATACCAAGGGCGCGGACGTCGGCGCCGATCTCGTCGGCAAGGTCGAAGCGGGCATACCCGAGGACGACCCCCGCAACCCCGCGGTCATCGCCGACAACGTCGGCGACAACGTCGGCGACTGCGCCGGAATGGCGGCAGACCTCTTCGAGACCTATTGCGTCACGATCATCGCCGTGATGTTGCTCGGCGTCCTCGTCTTCCACGCATCTGCGCAGTACGCGCTCATCGCCTCGATCTTCCCGCTCGTGCTCGGCGGCATCTCGATCATCACCTCCATCGTCGGTACGATGTTCGTGCACGTGCGCGGCGCCAGGATCATGGCGGCCATGTATACGGGCTTGGCGGTCGCCGCCGTGCTCTCGGCTATCGCGTTTTGGTTCGTCACGCCGCTCGTCATGAACGGCGCCGACCAGGCGGCGGGCGGGAGTGGCCTCTACGAGCCGTGGCGGCTATGGGTGTCCGCCTTGATCGGACTCGTCATCACGGCGCTGCTCATGGTCATCACCGAATATTTCACCGGCACCCAGTTCAAGCCGGTGCAGTCGATCGCCAAGGCATCCACGACGGGCCATGCCACGAACATCATCGCCGGCCTTGCCGTATCGATGCGCTCGACGACCTTACCGGTGCTCGTCATCGTCGCCGGCATCTTGAGCTCGTATTCGCTCTCCGGACTCTATGGCGTGGCCATTGCGGTGATGGCGATGCTTTCCATGGCCGGCGTCATCGTCGCGCTCGACTCCTACGGTCCCATCACGGACAACGGCGGGGGCATCGCTGAGATGGCCAAGCTTGGGCCTGAGGTCCGCGCCATCACAGACCCGCTCGACGCGGTCGGCAACACGACCAAGGCGGTGACCAAAGGCTATGCGATCGGCTCGGCTGCGCTCGCAGCCATCGTGCTCTTCGCCTCGTTCCAGCAGGAACTCGCAGAAAAGGGGGGCCAGGCCGCAGCAGCGCTGGTTTTCGCGCTCGACAATCCCTACGTGCTCGCCGGCCTGCTCATCGGCGGTGCTCTGCCCTACCTGTTCGGCGCCCTTTCGATGGAGGCCGTCGGCGTAGCCGGTGCGGCGGTGGTCGAGGAAGTGCGCCGTCAGTTCCGCGAGATCAAAGGCATCATGGAGGGCACCGGCAAGCCCGAATACGGCCGTTGCGTCGATATCGTCACGCAGGCCGCGTTGCGCCAGATGATCGTGCCTGCGACCATCCCGGTGCTGACGCCGATCGTCATCGTCGCGCTCGGCAAGCTGCACATCATCGATCCGGATAACGCTGCTCTCATGCTGGGCGGCGTGCTGGTCGGCTCTATCGTGACCGGCATCTTTGTGGCTATCTCGATGACCTCGGGCGGCGGCGCATGGGACAACGCCAAGAAGTTCATCGAAGATGGGCATTACGGCGGCAAGCGCAGCCCGGCGCACCAGGCTGCGGTCACAGGCGACACGGTTGGCGATCCCTATAAGGACACGGCCGGCCCGGCCATCAACCCGATGATCAAGGTGCTCAACATCGTCTCGCTCCTGCTCGTGCCGTTCCTGCGCTAGCAGGCGAGCCGGGCACCATATGAGCGATGCGCTCGTCTGGATTTTTGCCATTGCTATCCTGGCGATCGCCGTCCGCTATCTGACCGGAAGACGGCGCGAGTTCTGATGTATGCTGAGGCTCTCTCAACGCCCGGACAATAATAGATAATGATGGTGAGCTCGCCGCTCGGCCAGCATGTCGTCTTCTGCCTATTGGGGATCACGCTGGGCGTAGCCCTGGGCGTGGCGACGGGTCAGCAGTATATCAGGGAGCATCACGGCGGGGTCGCGCCGCGCTCGACCGTCGTGTGGATCGGCATTGGATCCCTGCTGGTGGGCCTAGCGCTCGGCTGGGCGATCGACGCCTTTATCACCTACCAACAATATCTTCGCATGTCGCGATGATAAACGCGCGGTTTTTAGTGCGCGTTGAGACCTGTCGGCGGACCGAGCCTGATCAATACCCGCGGCTCCAATGAATGCAGCGAACTGAGCAAGAGGATCGCCCCGGGGTCGGTCGGCGGCGTCTTGTTCATCCAGTGCGTGTGCACTTCATCGCCGATCATCACCGGACGGCCATTCGGTGGGCCGCCCATGGGGGGAGGACCGTTGACAGCGGACGAGCCCTGCGCGTTTGCGGCCATCGATTGCTGCGCCGCCGCCATGAACTGTTGATGGGCCGCCTCCATGATCTGTCTGGTCTGAGACTCAAGTGACGAGGAGATCGCCACGACCGACCGTCCTTCGCCCTGCGACAGCGATGCGTCAAGAACCCTTGCCGCCGCATCCAGGTCGGGACTGGGAGAGATCGCGAGCTGTCCGAACACCTGCGCCAGCAGATTTCTGTGCGCAGGAGTCAGCGCGCTGAGCATCGCCGCCCGTGCTTGGGCATGCAATTGCTCGACGTGCTCCCTGGCCTGTTCCATATTTTGGAAGGCAGCCCGCATCTGCGGCGACGGCGTCCCGCCCGAGGTCGAGTAAAAGACATTGCCGTCTGCGAGAGCCCCGGCGGGGAGACTCATTGCACCGATCGTGAAGAGAGCAAAAAGCAGCTTATTCATGACCTCACTTTATCAGTCGAAACTGGGAACCTACTTAGAAGAGCCTGAGAAAAGAGATCGGCGCTTCATGCTCGACCAACCACGACTGCTCGCTCATCCTTTGCGCCAGTTCCATGAGCCCCAGAAGTTCTCGCCGGGGTGGAAGTCGTGCACGTCATCACGGGTCGCGTAGAGGAGGTCGACCCAGGACAAGAAGATCGCCGGCACGTCTTGGGCGAGCAGCTCCTGGATTTTCCAGTATGCCTGCTTACGTTTCTGCTGGTCATAGGTCGTCAGTGCGATGCGCTCGAGCGCGTCGATGCGCGGGTCGCAGAAAAACGACCAGTTGAAGCCTTGCGGTGGGTACTGGTCGCACATCCACAGCGTGGCTTCGTCTGGGTCGGCCCCAAGGACCCAGCCGCTTGACGCGACGTCGAACTTGCCGCCGTCGAGAATCCCGCCTTCGCTCTTCGGGTTGTAGAAGACGTTATACGGGTAGGTCTTGATGTCGACCGCCACGCCGATATCCCGCAGCGTGTTTTGGAAGATGGCGGAAAAACGAGAATCGGGATCACGCTCACTGATATACGTAAAGACCAGCGACAGCCGTTTCCCGTTCTTTACCCGGTCGCCCGTCGAAGGATCCAGGTGCCAACCCGCCTCCTCAAGCAGCTGCCGCGCCCTGGCGGGATCGTATGCCGGCATACGCACCGCTGGGTTGTACGCCCAGTAAAAGGGCGGCTCATCGCCGTTTGCCACAGACCCAACGTCATACTGGAAAGCGTGGACGAAGAACGTACGATCGACGGCCATGGCGATAGCCCTGCGCACGCGGACGTCGTCGAACGGAGGACGCTGCGTGTTGATCGACAGGAACGCGTTCTGCGGTGCCGGTTCGCCCACGATGACGATGCCTGGATCTTGGGAGAGCTCGTGCGCGTGGCTGTCGGAGACCACGGCCACGTCGAGTTCGTTGCTGCGCAGCATCACAAGCGTGGTGTTGGAGTTGGGGATGATGCGAAAGTCGATGCCACGCAGCTTCGGACGACCGCGCCAATAATGAGGATTTGCGCTGAGCATGACGCCCGTCTCTGAATCGTACGAGTCCACGATGAAAGGGCCGGTACCCACCGGTTTGATGTTATAGGGAGCCCGGTTGATGTCGGGGAGGTCACCGAGGATGTGCTTGGGGAGGATGATGTACGGGACTTCGCCAGGGCCGAAGAAGCTCGCCACCGCCGGCGCGAAAGGCTCTTTGAGCGTGACCCGGACGGTGTAGGGATCGACCGCGGTCATCGATGCGATCTTGTCGTAGCCGAGTCGCGTGATGACGTTGTTCTTGGGATTCATGATCGCGTGCCAGGTGAAGACGACGTCGTCAGCGCTAAAAGGCGCCCCGTCGTGCCACGTCACACCATGCCGCAAGTGGTAGGTGATCGTCAACCCATCCCGGCTGATGCCGCCGTTAGCCTGGGTCGGGATCTCCGTCGCCAGTTCGGGGACGATGTTCATCTTGTCATCGGCGATGAAGAGATACGCTCCCCACAGATATGACAGGTATATGGACGACCCGCCGGCCGAGACGACCGTGTTGAGCGTATCGAACCGCCCCGTTGCGAAGCGCAAGACGCCGGGTTGCCCGCCGATCGCGGCTCCGGTCTTCGAGACCTCGACCTTCGTGCAGCCCGCAGTGATGAGCAGCGCCAGCGCTGCCGCGATCATACCGAAGGTCGTCGGCCGTCGTGTCATGGTGCGGCTCCACTTCGGGCGTGTAGGTGAAACTCATCCCGCTATTGGATAGGAAGGCTAGCGATGAATAAGACCGAGCTCTCGCGACGGTCGTGGATATGTGGCGTCTGTGCTGCGGCAGGGTCGGCGCTGGCGCTGCCATCCTTCGCCCTCGAGGCGGCGGCGGACGATCACGCGCAAGAGCGCCAGATCGGCCAGCAAGTCTACGCCGACCAGCGCAAGCAGGGCCAGGTCCTCGACGCGTCGCCGTACTATCCGGTGTTGCGCTCGGTAGGCGTGAAGATATCAAACGCAGCTCAGCCTCACTGGTGGCCGATGAATTTCGTCGTGGTGAAAGGGACTCAGGCGAATGCTTTCTCGGTGCCCGGCGGTTGGGTATACGTCAACGAGGCCTTGCTCAAGAACGCCGGCAACGAAGCCGAACTCGCCAGCGTCGTGGGGCACGAGACAGGGCACATCGTGCTCGGGCACGTGATGAACCGCATTCAGCAGGCCCAAAATGTGAGTATCGCCCTTGGCATCGCCAGCATTCTGTTTCATTCGCCCGGTGGCGCGAATGCGCTTACCGTGGCGGAGCTGGTCGCGGGGTATGGCTTCCTCAACTTCAGCCGGCAGCAAGAATACCAGGCCGACCACGAGGGCGTCATCCTCGCCGGCACGGCCGGCTACAACCCGTGGGCCATGATCTGGTTTTTCCAGAAGCTCCAGAAGCTCTATGGCGATGCGGGCTTTGAGCAGTACGTCCAGGACCATCCGTCCACCCCGGACCGCATCGCCCGCCTGGAGACGTTTTTCAAAAGCGAGCCGGCGGAGTTCGCTCGCTGGTCGTCGCAACCGATCGCTGCGCCTGGGCTCCCGCTCGCCACCGGTCCGAGCGCGCAGCTCGTGCTCACCCCAGCCTAGCCCGACTGGCACGAGAAATGGCGGCCCGTGAAGGCCGCCATGCGATTCCGACTGTGGCGCGTATGAGGCCTACTTGACCTCGACGGTCGCGCCTTGCTCTTCCAGCTTGGCCTTGATTGCGGCGGCCTCTTCTTTGGTCACGCCCGTCTTGACCGCCTTGGGAGCGCCCTCGACGAGGTCCTTGGCTTCCTTGAGCCCGAGGCCCGAGACGACTTCGCGGACGGCCTTGATGACGTTGATCTTCTTCTCGCCCGCGCTCATGAGGGTCACGTCGAACTCGGTCTTCGCCTCTGCCGGAGCAGCAGCTCCGCCAGCTGCCGCTGCCGCGACCATGGCGACCGGCGCCGCGGCCGAAACGCCGTACTTGTCCTCAAGGGTCTTGACGAGCTCGTGGAGCTCGAGGACGGTGAGCTTGTCGATCTGATCGATGATTTCTGTGACTGGCATGGTTGCTGTTCGTTCCTTTCATGAACGGACCCAACGGGGTCCGCTGCTATAGTGATGTTAGGCGGCCGGCGCCGGTTCGGATTTCTTTTGATGGACCGCGGCGAGGGTCGCGACGAGCTTGCGCTTGCTGCCATGGAGAACGTTGTGCAGCCGGTGGAGCGGTGACTTGAGCGAACCCACGAGCTTCGTGTACAGCTCGATACGCGACGGCACTTTGGAGAGTGCTTCGATCTTCTGCACGTCGTAGAGCAGCCCGTCCACAACGCCTGCTTTGATGCGCAGCTTCTTCGAGTCCGCCGCGAACTGGACAAGCGCCTTTGCGGCGGCTACCACGTCATCCCCGACGAAGGCGACAGCGGTCGGCCCCTCAAGCAGCGACTTGAGCTCCGAAAGCCGCTCCTCCCCGATGGCTTTGCCGAAGAGCGTGTTCTTGATGACCGCATACTCCGACGAGCTCTTGCGCAGCGCCACGCGCAGCGTGCGCAGTTCCCCCACGGTTAGACCGCGGTAGTCGGTGAGAATGAAGTTGGGGCTCGCGCTGACGCGGGCTTTCAGCAGCTTGATGCTCTCGTTTTTCCGTTCTGTTGGCATACCTCTGTCCTGTCTTGGTTGACGGACCTCGAGGTCCGTTGCTTCACAAGAAAGCGAAAGCGCTCTCTCCGGTTCCGATGGAGAAAGCGCTCGCAAGTCCGAGAACGGACCTAAAAGGCCCGTTGCTACATTCGCGGTGGCTTCCTCGGCAGGTCCCTCACCGGGATTGACGCATCGCTGCGGCCTGCTGTCATCGGATGAACGGACCTCGCGGTCCGTCGTTGCATGTCTTTTTCGTTAAGCGGCGGCTTTCAACCTCGTCGGATCCACCCGCACGCCGGGTCCCATGGTGGTGGCGACGGTGATACTTTTGAGGTATGTGCCCTTCGCGGATGCCGGCTTGGCCCGCACGATGGCGTCCATCAATGTGGTGAAATTCTCAATCAGCGCTTCCGTCGTGAACGACGCCTTGCCGATGATGCAATGGATCACGGCCGCCTTGTCCGGGCGGTACTCGATCTTGCCGGCCTTGATCTCGCCCACCGCTTGCTTGAGATTCTGCGTCACCGTGCCCACTTTCGGGTTGGGCATACGCTGCGCGAGGATCTTACCCAGGCTTGAGCCGACCGCGCCCATCATGTCCGGTGTCGCGACCGCGATGTCGAAATCGTTCCAGCCCCCTTTGATGCGCTCGATGAGATCCGCATCGCCGACGACATCCGCGCCGGCCTCTTGGGCCTCGCGAGCCTTTTCGCCCTTGGCGAAGACGATGACGCGTTTGCTCTTACCCGTGCCATGCGGCAGGACGACCGTGCCGCGCACGTTCTGCTCGCTCTTCTTCATGTCGATGCCCAGGCGGATGTGGATCTCGATCGTCTCGTCGAACTTCGCCTTGGCGGTCGCCTTGACAGATTCGATCGCGCGGGCGGCGTCCTTGAGACGCTCGTCGCCGAGCGCCTTGACGCTCTCCGTATACTTCTTGCCGTGCTTTTTCATGCCTTATCCAACCTCGATGCCCATCGAGCGTGCGGTCCCTGCGATGACCTTCATGGCCGCCTCGATGTCATTCGCGTTGAGGTCTGCCATCTTGGCCTGCGCGATCTTGCGGCAGTCATCGAGCGAGATCTTGCCGACTTTTTTGCGATTGGGCTCACCCGAGCCCTTTTCCACGCCGGCCGCCTTCTTGATGAGCTCCGACGCTGGCGGGGTCTTGAGGACGAACGTGAACGAACGGTCTTCGTAGACCGTGATGACCGCGGGGATGATCTGCCCGGCCTGGCTTGCACTGCGTTCGTTGTACGCCTTGCAGAACTCCATGATGTTGATGCCGTGCTGGCCCAGCGCCGGGCCGACCGGCGGTGCGGGTGTCGCTTTGCCGGCTTGACACTGCAGGGTGATCGTCGTGAGGACTTTCTTTGCCACGTCTATACCTTCTCGACTTGATAGAACTCGAGCTCGACTGGGGTCTCGCGCCCGAAGATGGAGATGAGCGCGCGCAGGCGCTCTTTTTGTGCGTCGATCTCATCGACCGTGCCGGTGAAATCGAAGAACGGTCCTGAAGTGACCTTCACGCGATCGCCCTTCTTGAAGTCGATCTTCAGCTTGGGCGTCTCGATGCCCATCTGCTTGAGGATCGTCTTCACTTCTTTGTCCGCCAGCGGCAGCGGCTTTTCACCCGCGCCGGGTGAGCCGACGAAGCCGGTGACGCCTTGCGTGTTGCGCACGACATACCATGACTGGTCGGTCATCTTCATCTCGACGAGCACGTAGCCCGGGTAGACCTTCTTTTCAACCTCGCGGCGCTTGCCTTCTTTGAACTCGACTTCTTTGTCTGTGGGAACGAGGACGCGGTAGACGAAGTCCTGCATGTTCATCGACTTGATGCGCCGCTCGAGATTGGCCTTCACCTTATTCTCGTAACCCGAGTAGGTGTGGATGACGAACCACTTGCGATCCGGATCCGAGGAGATGCCGATCTCTTCCGGCGCCGCAACGGCGACCGCTTGGTCTGTGGTCTGCTCTAGCTCTTCTGCCACGATCGTTAGCTACCGCCTCGAAAGATGAGTTCAGCGATCCAGCTGATGAGGCGCGTCCACAGCGCCACGACGATGACCAGGCCGACGACGACCATGGTGGCCGAGACCCACTCCTCGCGGCTGGGCCAGGTGACGCGCTTCATCTCGGATACGACCGAGCGGAACCAGCCGGTGACATCGCGCCAGCGCTTCTCGCGCTCCAGTGCGCGGCTCTCCGCAGCCTTCGACTTGGGCTCGGGCCGGTTTCCGGGTCCGTTCACCGACGCTTTCGGCGGCGTCGTCATGCCTTTCACTGATCTTCCTTTATGTTATGTCGCGCGCACGAGGGAGGTGCACGTTCTTGGTTGGGCTGGCAGGGCGGACAGGACTCGAACCTGCAACCAACGGTTTTGGAGACCGCTACTCTACCAATTGAGCTACTGCCCTTCGCGCTATCTCGTTTCACGATGCGGCCGGTGACAACGGCACCAACGGCAATACTTCTTGAGCTCCAGGCGCTCGCTCGATCGTACTTTGTTCTTTTGGGTGTTGTAGTTGCGCCGCTTGCATTCAGAGCATGCAAGCACGACCATCACCCGATTCTCTTTCTTCGCCATCCGTTGATTCCGCCGCGCCGCGCCGGCGCTCGCCGGCTCACATGAAATAAAACGGACACCCGGTCCGTTCGATTTGCAATCGTAGCACAGGACCGGCGGGCCTGTAAAGCGCTTGTCTTGACTAACAAAGAAAGCGTCCGTCTAGACGGTGGAGCATTGCGCCAAGACGCCCCGCAGGTCGTCGAGCGTGACCGGCTTGGCGAGGTAGCCGTCCATACCGGCAGCCAGGCACGTTTCGCGGTCGCCCTCCATCGCGTTCGCCGTCATCGCGACGATCGAAACGTGCGAGCCCGTCGTCGCTTCGCGCCGCCGAATCGCGCGCGTCGCCTCGAATCCGTCGACATCCGGCATCTGGCAATCCATGAGGACCAAGTTGTAGTCGGCCCGAGCGAGCGC
>DAINRU010000007.1:58792-81625 GCA_036741695.1 Vulcanimicrobiota bacterium | reverse complement strand
GCGAGGCGATCGAAGTGCTGACCGGACCCGCGCGTCCGATCCTCGACCGCTGGTTCGAGTCTGAAGAGCTCAAAGGCACGATCGCGACCGACGCGATCATCGGCGCGTTCGCCTCCCCCTCCATGCCCGGCACCGCGTACGTGCTCTTCCATCACGTCATGGGCGAGACCAATGGCAAGCGTGGGGTGTGGGCCTACGTCAAAGGCGGTATGGGCGGGCTCACCCAAGCGCTCGCCAAGGCGGCGCAGGACCTCGGCGTCGAGATCCGCACCGAGGCCGAGGTCGCGAAGATCCTCGTGCGCAACGGCGCCGTCACCGGCGTCGCGCTGCGAAACGGCGACGAGTTCTCAAGCCCGCGCGTGGCCAGCGGCGTCGACTGCAACGTCACGTTCAACCATCTGCTCGACCCGGGCGACGTGCCGCCTGAGTTCTTAGCCGCGATCAACCGTATCGACTACAGCAGCGCGTCGATGAAGATCAACGTCGCGCTCGATGCGCTGCCCAACTTCAGCGCAAAACCAGGCGCCACGCCTGGGCCGCAGCACCGTGGCACCGTGCACCTCGTGCCCGACCAGGATTTCATCGAGCGGGGGTATGACGACGCGAAGTACGGCCGGCCCTCGACAGACCCGATCGTCGAGATGTGCTTGCCCTCGGCAGTCGATCCCAGCGTCGCGCCGCCCGGCAAACATCTCGCCTCGATGTTCGTGCAGTACGCCCCATACAAGCTCGCGCACGGGCAGTGGGACCAAACGCGAAAGGACGCGTTCGCCGATCGCTGCTTTGAGATCATCGAGCAGTATGCGCCCGGGTTCACGCGGTCGGTCATCGCGCGGCAGATTCTCAGCCCGGTGGATCTCGAGCAGACCTTCAATCTCACCGGCGGCAACATCTTCCAAGGCTCGATGGCGCTCCACCAGCTGTTCATGTTCCGTCCGCTGCCCGGCTACGCGGGTCACCGTATGCCGGTGCGCGGGCTCTTCCTGTGCGGCGCGGCGTCGCACCCCGGCGGCGGGGTCATGGGCGCATCCGGCTGGAACGCCGCTCGGGTGATGCTGAAGGGCTAGCGTGAGACGCACGAACGGAACGGATCTAAAGGTCCGTTGCTACAAATGTTCTCGTAGTGAAGGTTCACCATTTCGATGACGCCGGAGCACTGGAACGTCGTCATCTCGGTCGCCACGCTCGCCGTGCTGCTGGCGGCGGCTATCGCCGCGCTCGTCCAGCTCGGGCACATCCGCGCGAGCAACGAGCTCAACACGTTCTCGGAGGCGTTCGAGCTGTGGTACTCCGCGCCGGTGCAAGACGGGTTGGCGTTCATCAACCACGGGCTTGAGGCCAAGATGCAAGACCCGCAGTTCCGGCACGAGCTCGACACGGCCGGCCCGGTCGATCGCGGGCGGCATCCGGAGCTTCACGTGGTCGATTTCATCGACAACTTCGCCATCTACATCGTGGTCGGGAAGATGCGTGAGGACATGATCATGCATGCCGCCGCACAGCTCATCGAGCATTTCTGGCGCATATTGTCCCCCACCATCGCCATCATGCGGCGCCAGCGCGGGCAGCAGCTCTACGTCTCCTTTGAATACCTCGCATACCGCGCGCGGCTGTGGAACGCCCGCTACCCCAATGGGTACGTGCCCAAGGGTTTCAACCGGCTTCCCAACCCCGACGTCTGGCGCGACGCAGACGAGCGCGCAGATAGCTCGGCTCGATCGACCGCAGGTTAAGCCCGTGAAGCGGCTCATCGTCACGGGCGATGATTTCGGCGCATCGACGCTCGTCAACGAGGCCATCGAGCAAGCGCACCGCGCCGGTCTGCTCACCACGACGTGCCTCATGGTCGCGGGAGCAGCGGCGGACGACGCGATCCGCCGCGCTCGACGCATGCCGTCGCTGCACGTCGGCCTGCATGTCGTTCTCGTCGATGGCGAGCCGTGTCTGGACCAGGCAGCGATCCCCGCTCTCGTGGACCGCGACGGCAGGCTCTCGCGTCGCCTTGTGTCGGCCGGATTCAACTTCTTCTTCAATCCGGCGGCGCGCACACAACTCGAAGCTGAGATCCGCGCGCAATTCGAGGCGTTTACGGCGACGGGCTTCGCGCTCGATCACGTCAACGCGCACAATCACATGCACCTGCATCCCACCGTGCTCGATGCGATCATCAGCGTCGGCCACGACTTCGGCATGCGCGCGATGCGCCTGCCCTACGAACCGCTCGGGCCGTCCTGGCGCGCCGCCCGCACCGATCTTCGCGGTCGCTTCGGCAACGCGGTGTTGCTTGCGCCGATGCTGGCGCACATGCGATCGCGGATGCGTGCCGCGAGCATCGCGTTCAACGATTATGTGTTCGGCCTCGGCGACACGGGCCGCATGACGCGAGACCGCGTCACGGCGCTTGTCGGCCAGCTCCCCGATGGCGTGACCGAGATGTACTTCCATCCGGCGACGCTGCGCTGGCCCGGCATGCCCGCCTGGGCGCAAGGGCAGGAGGAGCTCGCCGCTTTGCTCGATCCCAACATCGCCGGACTTCTGCGCGATGCAGGCGTCGAGGTAACCAGCTTCAGCCGGCTCACGGCGGATGGACCACGCTGACGTGCATGCGATCGCCGTCGTTGTGCTCGGTCTGTGTATCGCCGGATGTTGTTACCTGGCGCTTGCGCTGCAGCGCACCCTCGCATTCGCTCGGCGCCGGCGGGGTCGCGCGGCAGACACGGACTACACGCCGGCCGTCAGCATCCTCAAACCGCTATGCGGCGACGAGCCCGAGCTCGACGAGAACCTGTCCTCCTTCTGCGACCAGGATTACCCAAACTTCCAGGTCGTCTTCGGGGTACGCGACGCGAGCGATCCGGCGGCGGCCGTCGCCCGCAGGGTCAGCGAGCGCTTCGCACAGTGCGATGCCACGCTTGCGATCGACGATCGCGTCCGCGCGCCAAACCGCAAGATGGCCAACGTCATCGCCATGATGGCGCAGGCAAAGCACGACATCATCATCGTCGCCGATAGCGACGTTCGCGTGGATCGATCCTATCTGCGGTCGGTCGTCGCACCGTTTGCCGACGACGGTGTCTGGGCGGTGACGTGTCTGTATCGTGGGGTGCCGACGAACGGATCTCAAGATCCGTTGCAGCAAAGGCCGCGGCTTTGGTCGGAGCTTGGTGCGATGTTCGTGAACGAGCAGTTCGCGCCGTCGGTCCTCGTCGCGCTCGCGCTTTCCCCCATGGACTTCTGCCTGGGGGCCACCATGGCTGTGACCCGTGAGGCGCTTGATGCCATCGGCGGCTTCGATGCGATCGCCTCGCACTTGGCGGACGATCAGATGCTCGGCCGGCTCGTCTGCGCGCATGGACGGCGCGTCGAGCTCAGCGCGGCCGTCGTCGAGACGACGGTCTGCGACCCCGACCTGCGACGTCTGTGGGAGCACGAACTGCGCTGGGCTCGCACGATGCACGCCGCGCGGCCATGGGGCTACTCGTTCTCCTTCATCACCTTGGCATTGCCGCTCGCCATCGCGTACGAGCTCGTTGCACCAGGGACCTTGGGCCTCACCATGCTCGGCATCGCTGCGGTCCTGCGCCTGGCCTTGCATTACGCGACGCGCAGCGCGTTTCGCATTCGCTCGGTGGACGCAAGCTGGCTCATCCCGCTGCGTGACGCGCTCAGTCTATCCGTGTGGGCAGCCCATTTCTTCGGCCGGAGCGTTCGCTGGCGCGAGGCGAGCTATCGCGTGGATTCGGCCGGCCGGCTGACGCGCGCAGACTAGATGGGGCGACGCGGCCACCGCAGCGCGTTGGTCGCCGACACGCTATCCTTCATTGCGCGGGGACGACTTGGCGCGTCTCGAGGGCGCGTGAGACGACGTCCTGCAAGCTCTGCAGATGAGCCCGGGTGAGCTCGTCGAGGCTCGGCCTACCGAGCGCGGTCTTGACGTCGTCGCGGACGGCGACCAGCTTGGCGCGAGCCAGCGACTGAGCGTCGTACGGGGTTCCCGGCGCGGGTGCGAGCCAAACTTGAGCGAGCTTGCGTGCGTACCATTGCTGCAGCGCTCGATGCACTTCGCCAATCGACTGCAGCTTGGGGTTGCTCAGGTCGCTGTAGAGCGATCGCTGCGTCCAGTCGAAGAGATCGGCTAGGCTCATGGTCGCGCCCGGTTTTGCCTTGAGCGAAAGATCGTCGAGCCGTTCGAGCATGAGCGGCTGGAACATGGTGGTCAGCTGGTTTTCGGCGAACCCCTCGACGATCTCAGCCACTGGGATGTCATGACGCGGCTGCGGAGCGTACGCCCACGTCGCGTTGACGAACGGCTCCCACTCACTATACACAAGCCTGTTGAGCGTCGCCGGCGAGAAGCTCCACGCGCCGTCGGCCAGGATGTAGCGGTCGATAAGGTTGAAGGCGCGGAGCTCATCGCTGCGCGACACCTGGACGAGCGGCGGCGAAGCGCCGGCGACGCCGGCCGCCTGACGCGACACGTACTCGCCCCCGATGAAATGCTCGGGCTGCGCAGCCGACGTCAGCCAGGTGACGAGCACGAAGGTGAACGCGGCCCGTTCCTGATCGTAGGTTCGACCCGGCTGCGGCCAGCGGCTGTCCAGCCCGCGCATGACGTCGCTCGTGAGCTTCAGCTGCGCGCCGTCCCATGACAGCGGATCGTTGGTGAGATCCCACATGGCCACGCGGGGATCGATCGCGTGAGCGTCCGCGTACGAGGTGTCCTCGTCACTGGCGAACCGGTAGAGCGGATTCGGCCACACTTGGGCCCAGTTGTTGAGCGTCTGTCGCTCTGCTTGCGGCGTCGTCGCACCGGCGATGGGCATGTAGCCCCAATGGATGGCGTAATAATCGTACGGGCCGAGCACGGTCTGCCAGTAGGTGCCTTGCGAGTAGCCTTTGGGCCACAAGTTGAGCGGCGAGTACTCCATCACCGATGTGGCCACGCCGTTGCGGGCGGTGAAGGCATGGCTTTGCACTTGCTTGGCCGTGTAGGCCATCGACGAGATGAAGTTGTGCTGCAGCCCGAAACCGTGTCCGGCCTCGTGCACGACGAACGACGTCAGCAAGTCATCGTTGTACTGCGTCAGTGCGGCTCCGGCGAGCGGATGCCCCATGGTGGCAAGCGCCGCTTCGCCGAACTCGGCTTGCAGCCGGCGCTGTAGCGCGTAGGCGTGCTCGCGCGCCGCAAAGCTATTCCCCGCTCCTCCGGCGGTCGGTTCGGTCAGGAACTGCCACGATATGTTCGAGAACTGCATGACGTCGGCATCGACCACGATGTTCGTGCGGATCATCTGGCCGGTGCGCGGATCGATGACCGGATTCTCGGCTGCGTAGCCTCCGCCATTGGATTCGGTCATCCAGATGATGGTGTTGTAGCGGATGTCGTCAGGGTCCCAGTTCGGATCGTCTGGCTGGTCCTTCACCTGCACGGCGTCTTCGATGCCGATCTTCGCAAACGCCGCGTTCCAGGCAAGGACGCCTTTGCGGATCGCCTCCCGGTACTGCACGGGGATATTGTCGGCGAGGTAGTACACCATCGGGTGCAACGCCCGCGACGGCTTGGTCGGATCCGACGGTTGCATGTCCCAACGGACGACGTAGCGTGTGATGCGCGTGTAGTTGGCGTCGCTTGCGAAATCAAGGTAGGGAGAATCGAAGTAGCCGACTCTGTCGTCTGCGATGCGCGGCATGTACTCGCCGAGCTTGGGCGCCTGCGCGATGTTGTAGGCGATGCGGAACTGGATGGCGCGCGGGTCGGGCACGTTGTCGACAGTCTGCGGGTTGTCCGTCTTCCAGGTCTGATCCGCGTCGATGATGACGTTTTGAGGGAATGCCTTGCTGGGGCCGAAGAGCGTGCGATCGGGGTCGAGGCTATATGCCTGGTCCGGGTTGTCGGCGCCCGTGATCTGTTTGAGCACGGCGGCCAGATCGTAGATGTCGGTCAAGAAGAACGATGCGTCGAACACCAGGTGGCCGTTGCCGGCGTCGGTCGCCACCACCGGCGCGACCGCGACCATCGAGTTCGCGAAGGTCTGCTTGATGGCTCTCTGCGCCGGTTCGTTGCCCGGTGCGATGAAGTAGGTGTTCGGCCAGGTGACCACGATCTTGTCGCCGTTGCGCGTGAAGCGGATCATGCGGGTCCAGGCGGTGATGCCGCCCGGTATGACACCCCAGCCGCCGAGGCCGTTGATCTGTTCCGCCGACTGGATGAAGTCGGTGTCGAGCTGCGAAGGGTCGAGCTCGATGTAGAGCTTGCCGCTCTTGCGGATGATGTTGAACAATCCGTTTTGCACTTGCGCGCCGGTGATGAACTTCGCATACGGTGCCGGTCCAGAATCAGGGCTGCTGGCATCGTCGGCGCGTGCCGTGACGGGCAGCGCCAGCGCCGCGACCATTGCGACGAGTGCGAGGTATGCCACATGCTTCATCTATGACCCCTTCGTCTGGATGACTTGGCGGGCATCGAGCGCCCGGCCGACGACGTCTTGCAGGCTCTGCAGATGCGCGCGTGTGAGCTCGTCGAGGCTCGGGCGGCCAAGCGTCCTCGTGAGGTCTCCACGCAAGGAAACGAGCTTGGAGCGCGCGAGCGACTGCGCATCGTACGGCGTGTCAGGCTGCGGGGCGAGCCATATCTGTGCGAGCAGCCGCGCATAGAACTGCTGCACGGCACGATGCACCTCGCCGATCGAGCGCAGCTTGGGATCGCTCAGGTCGCCGTAGATCGAAGATTGCGTCCAATCGAACAGATCGGTGATGCTCATCGTCGTTCCGGGTTTGGCCTTCAGCGGGAGGTCGTTGAGGCGCTCGAGCATGAGCGGCTGGAACATCGTCGCGAGCTCTTGATATGCGAACCCCTCGGCCATCTCGGCGACGGGCATGTCGTGACGCGGCTGCGGATCGTATGCCCATGTCGCGTTGACAAATGGCTCCCACTCGCTGTACACAAGCCTGTTGAGCATGGCCGGCGAGAAGTTCCAGGCGCCGTCGGAGAACAGGTAGCGGTCCAAGAGGCTAAACGCCCGTTGCTCGAGAGCGCGTGGGACCTGCTGCAGCGGCGGTTGCGCGCCCGGGTCCCCGGCATGCGCGCGTGACAAATACTCCGCGGCGATGAAGTGCTCGGGCTGTGCGGACGCCGCCAGACGCTCGTTGAAGACCCAAGTGAACGCCACGCGTTCTTGGTCGTACGTGCGTCCCGGCTGCGGCCAGCGGCTGTCAAGCGTGCGCATGAGCTCGTCGCTGAGCTGCAGCCGGGCTGCGCTCCAAGTCAGCGGATCGTTCGTGAGATCCCAGCGCGCGACGCGCGGATCGATCGCGTGCGCGTCTTCGTAGCCCGCGTCCTCATCGCTTGCGAAGCGATAGATGGGATTGCTCCAGACAGACGCCCAGCGGTCGAGCGTAGGCACTTCGTCTTGCGGCGTCGTGACGCCCGGGATGCGCGCATATCCCCAGTGGATTGCGTGGTAGTCGTACGGGCCGAGGATCGTCTGCCAATAGGCGCCTCCTTGCCCGTAGCCCTTGGGCCAGACGTTCACCCCGACGTAGTCCATCACCGATGACGATAGCCCGTGGGTCGAGGTGAAGTCCCTGCTCTGCATCTCCTTGACCGTGTATGCTTGCGTGCCGATGAAGTTGTGGGCTAGGCCGAGCGCATGGCCGGACTCATGCATGATGGTCCACAGCAGCGCGTCATGCACGAACGTGTCGAGCGCGGGTCCGGACATCGGCTGGCCGCTCGTCTCGAGCGCGACGCGGCCGAAGACGGCCTCGCGTGCCATGGCACTCGACAGCTCGCGTTCGTCCGCGGGAAATGCCGCGTGCATGCTTCGAGCGCTCGGAGCGATGTAGTGGCCTAACGAATACAAGACGTTCAGCCAGTCCGCGTCGATGACGATGTTCGCCCGGATAGATTCCCCTGTGCGGGGATCGAACACAGGTGAAGCCGCCGCGAAGCTGCCGCTGTTCGACTCGGTCAACCAGATGACCGTGTTGTAGCGGATGTCGTCGGGGTCCCAGGCGGGGTCGTCGGGCTGGTCGCGCACGACGACGGCATCGCTGATCCCAGCCTTCGCGAAAGCGGCGTTCCAGCGCAAGATGGCCTCACGAATCGTCTCGCGATACTGCGTGGGGATGTCCTTGGAAAGGTAGTAGATGATGGGATTTTTCGCTTTGGAGACAGGCAGGCCCGGATCGGATGGCTGCAGGTTCCAGCGGATGACGTAGTGCACGACCCGCGTGTAGTTCGAGTCCGTGGCGAAATTCAGATGCGGTGCATCGAAATAGCCCACGCGGTCGTCGGCGATGCGCGGCACGTAGCCGTCATTGGGCGGCTGGGCGATATTGTAGGCGACGCGCATGAACAGCGTGCGCGGATCGGGCACGTTGTCGACGGTCTGCGGATTGTCGCTCTTCCAAGTCTGATCGGCATCGATGACGACGTTTTGCGGGAAGGCCTTGGTCGGACCGAAGAGCGTGCGATCGGCGTCGAGGCTATACGCTTGATCGGGCTTGTCGGCACCTGTGACCGCTTTGAGCGCGGCGCTGAGGTTGTAGATGTCGCCGAGCAGGAACGACGCGTCGACGACGATGTGACCGTTCGTCGCGTCGGTCGCTGCCAGCGGTGCGACCGCGACCATCGAGTTGGCAAACGTCCGCTTGATGGCGCGTTGGGCTGGCTCGTTGCCGGGCGCGATGAAGTAGGTGTTCGGCCAGGTCACCACGACCTTGTCGTCGTTGCGGGTGAAGCGGATGATGAGGGCGGATGAGCCGATGCCGCCCGGCAGGACGCCGTAGCCGCCAAGGCCGTTCGCCAGTTCGGCCGTCTGGATATAGTCCTGATCGAGCTGCGCCGGAGCGATCTCGAGGTAGACCTTGCCGTCTTTACGGATGACGTTGAAGAGGCCGTTTTGTACCTGCGCCCCGGAGATGAACTTGGCATATGGCGCGGGGCCTGAGTCCGACGCCGACGAGTCATCGGCGAGCGCCGCTGCGGGAGCGGCCAGACAGCATGCGCCGATCAGCGCGAGCACGAACTGCGCGACCTTCACGGTGTTAGTCTCCCTTCACCAATCCCGTCCCGCGACCGGCGCGGGCACAAGGGATTCTGCGACGTTCGCGCCCTTCCATCCGTTAGTGGGAGTGGGCGGCTTACCAGTACCCCTGCATGACGCGGGTTCGGGCGGTCTGCAAGTCGCCCATCAGGCCGTCCGCGCGACGGCGGAAATGCCGATGACCGCCGCGAGCATGGCGATGCTGCTCGCCGCGAGCCAATAGTCTCCGGTGCCGAGCACGTAGAGCATCCGGTCGAGGGTGACCGCCACCGTCGCCGCGATGACGACCGCGCGCCAGCTCCGCAGGTTGGCGAATGTCATGATGGCGCCGGCGATGAGCGCGACGTTGAGGACGATCGCGGCCGCCCCCAGGGCATCGACGCCATGCGCCGTCGCGGCAGCAAGCGCATCGCCGAGCCCCAGCAAGGCCCATATCGCCGCCACCACCCCCACCGAGACGCGTGCGATGTTGGCGATGGATATTGGCGTTGCCATCGTGCGGATTCTTGCATGCGTCGTGCCGTCGGACCTCCGAAAAAAATTCTTGCGATTTGTCTCGCGGCGGGTAGGAGAACTTTCGACTGGCGTCAGAACTTGGGCGCCTACCTTTTTTTGTGCGTCTGCGGATGGCGCCGCTTCGGTGCCGCCGGCACGTCGATTTTCCCGAACGTCTTTTGCGGAAAGGCGACATCTGTGCTCCAAGAATTGCAGAGCGACCTCGATCTCGCCGGAACCCGGAACGAGATCCGCGAGCGCATGCGCGAGTATGCGGACATCGGGTCCGAGCCGCGCACGCCTCAGGAGCGCGCGGACGATGCCTGGCGTCTCGTGCAGAACGTCCTCGCGGAGGAGATCGCCGAGCTCAACGCCGGTCTCGACACTGATGCGCAGATCCACGAACGG
This sequence comes from Vulcanimicrobiota bacterium, assembly GCA_036741695.1. GTDB lineage: Bacteria > Vulcanimicrobiota > Vulcanimicrobiia > Eremiobacterales > Eremiobacteraceae > JAFANK01. The sequence continues at coordinate 71,675 of DAINRU010000007.1, read as the reverse complement.
GACCGCCTTGCGCTCCCCGACGGCAGCCAAGCGATCGACGTCGTCTACCGCGATCAGAAATTCTCCATCGCACGATCGAAGGACCGTCGTCAGCTCGCGCTCATCGACGAGTCCGTGGGCCGGCTGCCAGTCGAAGCCGTGGGCAGCAAGCTGTTCATCGCGGGAGAGCCGATTGGAGCCGCCATCGTCGAGGCGATCGGACGCCTTGTGCGGCGGGCCACCGCCGGCATCCGCCACGCCTCGGGCAAGACCGGCCGGTATATGGCGCTCGAGCTTTCCACACTGTGCGCGACCAAGGTCGAGGCGGCGCTCAACCTGGCAGACGACAATGGCTTTCGCTTCGTGGAGTCTTACAGGACGAAAGCGCCCGACCGGCGCGTCTTCCTGTTCAAGCGCAAGAACCTCAGTTAGGCGTCACGTTCTTCAAGCGGGCCGCGGCGGCCGCAGCGCCGTATTCGGCCACCACGTCCTTCGGGCAGAACCGGACGAATAGCCAAGCCAGAAGCACGAGCAGCATTGTGTCATCGAGCATGCCGAGCAGCGGGATGTCGCCCAGCAGGTCGACCGGCGAGAGAATGAGCAGCGCGCTCAAGGCGGTGGCCGCCTTGAGCGGCATGGGGACGCGCTGATCCAGGAACAGGCGCCCAACACGCGCAGCATTGCGACGCAGCGCCCACATCGTCTTCATCCGTAGCCATAACGCGATCATCGGTATCGTTCGACCTCTCTAAGCTAGTACTTCAACGCGTGACGAGATGTTCCATCGCGCTCCGCCGCGTGCCGGCGCTTCGTCCGCTACACCCTTGCCAGGTCACGGGTGACAGCGCGGGCGGCCCGGTAGCCCGGCGCCCCACTGACGCACCCGCCTGGATGCGTGCCCGAGCCGCAGAGGTACAGCCCGCGCAGCGGCGTGCGAACGCTGAAGCGATCTTCAAATATCTGACCAGGCAGAAGTTCGCCGTGGAAGATGTGCCCCTTGGGCAGCCCGAAGCGGCGCTCGAGATCGAACGGCGTGAGGATCTGGCGCGCCTCGACCGCGCCGGGCACGTTGGGCGCATACTTGCCGATCGTGGCGACGATGCTGTCCGCAGCCGCTTCGCGTCTGGCATCCGTCCAGTCGCCGTCGCTGCGCGTGTACGGGAAGTACTGGGCGAAGATCGAGAGCAGATGCTTGCCCTTCGGCGCGAGCGTGAGATCGCTTGGGGTCTGCAAGAAAATCTCGATCATGGGCTCGCTCGACGGCAGCCCGGCACGCGCCTCTTCATACGCACGTTGCAGGTAGTCGACGTCGGGGGCGATGTGGATCGTGGCATTGTGGTGCGGCGCAGAGTCGCCCGAAGGCCGGCAGCTGAAGTTGGGCAGTTCTCCGATCGCGAGATTGAGCTTCATCGAGGGCCCTTCGCAGCGCCATGCCTGCACGCGCTTGACGAACGCCGGCTCAAGCGTGTCGGCGGGGACGAAGTCGAGGAATGTGGTCAGCGGGTTGGCGTTTGACAGCACGTAGCGCGATTCGATCTCGGTGCCGTCCTCGAGCACGACCCCGGCCGCGCGCCCCTCTTTGACGAGGATCATGCCGACCGAAGCATTGGTCCGTATCTCCGCTCCGAATCCGCGAGCCGCGGCGGCGGCCGCGTTTGAGATCGCTCCCATCCCGCCGCGGACGTAGCCCCATGCGCCCTGGATGCCCATCGCGCGGCCCGCATAGTGGTGGGCCAACACGTAGCCGGTCCCCGGATTGCGCGGGCCCTCGAACGTACCGACGACACCATCGTTGGCGATGGCCGCCTGCAGCATCGGCGTTTCGATGAAGCGCTCCACGAATTGGGCTGCTGACCCCGTGAACATGGCTTGGGCGGCGGGCGAGAGCCGGGCGAAGCTCGGCTCTTCGGCGAAGAACGAATCGTAGATCTCGCGCCCATAGCCGCACAGCTCCGCATCGAGCGCCTGCAGACCGGCGAAGTCGGACGAGGAGTACTTCTCGAGCTCCTTTCTCGTCTCTTCGGGATTGCGCCACAGCAAGAGTGATCTGCCATCGAGCGTGGCGGTGAACGAGGTCGGGTCTTTCAGATAGGCATGATAGCCGTGCTCTTCGAGGTCGAGGTCGCGCACGATGTCCGGATGCAGCAGGCTGACGACGTACGAGGCGGCGGAGACGGTCCAGCCCGCCCAGGGATGCTCGCTGACGGCTGCTCCCCCGATCTGGTCGCTGCGCTCCACGACGAGCGCTTTTTGGCCCGCTTTGGCGAGGTAGGCGGCGGCGACGAGGCCGTTGTGCCCTGCACCGATGACGATGGCGTCGTATGGCATGGCGCGACGTTTGGGCGATGGAATACGTTTCTCATGCAAGTCTCATACCGGTCTCAAGCCGCTCTCACCGGTTTGACGATACAATGGCAAGGGACCGCACGAAGGTAGGCAATGAGCGCACCCATACAACCGCCGGCCGAATACCGTCCTCCAGGTGAGCTTGACCTTTCCACCGCCATGCTCGAGTATCGCGGGCCGTGGAATGCGCGGCTCGCCGCTCATCTGTTGCGCCGCGCCGGCTTTGGCGGATCGCCGCAGGAGATCGCGGCCGTATCGGGCGCCGGCATGCAGGCGAGCGTGACCAGGCTCATCCATTTCGGGGCCGATCCGCTTCCGCAAGCGCCACAGGGCGACATCAGCTACGACAACGGCCCTGCCGCCGACAAGCTGCAGCGCCGCAACGCGATCATGCTCACCCAGCTGTGGTGGCTCAACCGCTGCCTGCTCACCCCAAACCCGCTGCAGGAGCGGATGGTCTATTTTTGGAGCAATCACTTCACAAGCGGCATCGGGCAAAAAGGCATCACGCCCGAGATGATGGTCGGACAGTACGCGCTCTTCCGCCGCTACGCCCTCGGCAACTTCGCGCAGTTGACGCACGAGGTCTCGCGCGATCCGGCGATGCTCCACTATCTCGACGGCATCGTCAACCGTGCGCAGCACCCCAATGAGAACTATGCACGTGAGCTCATGGAGCTCTTCACCATGGGCGTGGGCACCTACAGCGAAGAGGACGTGCGCCAGAGCGCGCGCGCGTTCACCGGCAATACGGTCGACCGCCAGAGCGGGCAGTACGTGTTCAATCCGCGCCAGCACGATGACGGCACGAAGACGTTCTTGGGACAGACCGGCAACTTCGACGGCGACAATATCGTCGACATCATCATGCAGCAGCCCACAACCGCGCGTTTCATGGCCCGCAAGTTCCTGCGCGCCTTCGTCTACGACGATCCGGAGCCCGCGCTCATCGACGCCGTCGCGGCGAAGTTCAGCGCGAGCGGCTACGACGTGGCCAGGCTCATGGGCGTCATCTTGCGGTCGAACGTGTTCTATTCCGACCGCGCGTACCGGGCGCTCGTGAAGAGCCCGCTTGAAGTGACGACCGGCGCGATGAAGACGCTGGGCGCGAACGAGGTCGGCGCGCGCACGCTTGGCTCGCTCGTGGCGATGGGGCAGATCCCGATGCAGCCGCCCAACGTGGCCGGCTGGCCGGGTGGCAGGCTGTGGCTCAACACCGGGACCTACATGGCACGCTTGAGCTACCTCCACCAGCTCGTTATGTTCAAACCGGCCGCGCAGCCGGCCATGGCCATGGCGATGAGCACGCCCGATCAGTCCGTGCCGCCGGGCATGGACCCGCAGATCTACAACTCGCCTGCCGGCCACATCTCACCACCTGCATCGTGGGTCACAGGAGCCGCTATCAGTGATCCGATCGCTGTGACCGAACGGCTGCTCGACATGGTCGTGCAAGACGACGCCACGTCGGCGCAGGCGCAAGATATCCTCAACTACATGAGCACCGACGGCGTCGGCAACCGGGTGGCGTTGTCGACCGAGAACCTCGACGAAAAGGTCCGTGGCGGCGTCAGTCTCGCCATGGCCCTGCCGACGTATCAGCTGGCCTGAAGGGACGGAGAGCGACGACTATGGCAAATCGCAGGCAGTTCATCCAACAAAGCGTGGGCGCGTTTGCGGGATTCCTCGCGATCGACACCATCTTCGGTCGAGCGGCACGCGCGGCGAGCGCCATCAGCGCTCCCGGGTCGATCGGCGGTCGCACGCTCGTCGTGGTCAACCTGCAGGGTGGCAATGACGGTCTCAACACGCTTGTGCCGTACGGCGATCCGAGTTATTATCGCGTGCGGCCCACCATCAACGTCCCCGCGGGCGAAGTGTTGCGCATCGACAGCGGCATCGGACTGAACCCCAACCTGGCGGGCCTCAAGTCCTTATACGATCAGCAGCGCGTGGCGATACTGCAAGGCGTGCATTATCCCAACCCGAACCTATCGCACTTCCGCTCGACCGAGATCTGGCAGACAGCGGCACCAGAAGAGATCATCGACACCGGCTGGGCGGGCCGCTATCTCGATAGCGCGGGACTGCCCAAGAGCAACCTGTTCAAGGGACTCGCCATCGGCCCGATCCTTCCGAAGGTGCTCGTGTCTGAGAACACCGATGTGCCGACCGTCGAAGGCTTCCGCGTCGGCGGTTTCCGCGGTTCACGCGACGAGCAATCGCACGCCGACCAGATCCTCAACGGCAGCGGTAACCAGTATCCGTTCCAGAGCCCCTACCTGCAGCTCGTGCAGGAGATCGAGCACGACGCCAATGCGAGCTCGACCGAGCTGCCGCATCTGGTCGCGGGCTACAAGCCCGCGATAGACTATCCCAAGACGCCGTTCGCCCAGGGGCTCAACCTGGCGGCCGCCGTCATCGGATCTGGTGTGGGAACCAAGGTCATCTACATCAGCCTCGGCTCGTTCGATACCCATGCGGCCCAGCGCGGCACTCAGGACCGACTGCTGCAGCAGTTCAGCGATGGGATGAAGGCCTTTTACGACGACCTCACCGCACATCGCCTCGACGGTGAGGTCATGACCATGACCTTCTCCGAGTTCGGCCGGCGGGTCGAAGAGAACGCCAATCGCGGCACCGACCACGGCACCGCAGCGCCGATGTTCGTCATCGGCGGCGGCGTGCGCGGCGGCATCTATGGCGACCATCCCAGTCTCACCGATCTCGATTTCGGCAACCTCAAATGGCATACGGACTTCCGCTCGGTGTACGCCACGGTGCTGCAGAGCTGGCTCGGTGTGGCGCCGGCGCCGGTGCTCGGCGGATCCTTCGAGACCCTCACCTTCGTCTAACGCCTGCGGGGGGACCAGAAAGACCAGATCACCGATGGATCGCAAACACTTCCTCACCGCAACCTCAAGCATCGCAGCGACGATCGCCGCGGCGGGAGCCGCTATTGCGGCGACGCCTACGCCGGACGCCACGCCGGTCTCGGCAACGCCCTATCCCGGCCGCTCACCGCGGCCTGGTTCGCCCAACCCCTCCTTGCACGGGCATCTCCGCGGGCAGAGGCCGACGCAACCGTCGGACTTGGAGCACATCCACCGCCGTCTTGAACGGCTCATCGACATGCTCGAAGGCGACCCCGGCGACTACGGCGGCCACCGCAACGGAGCCATCGGGTACCTGCAACAGGCTGACAACGAAATCGTCGCTGCGATGGCGCTGGCGACCAGCAGTCCGTTCCAGAACCTGTAGATCCACACTCCCGCAAGAGCGACAGCACCGGAGGTCAGTCCTCGACGCGGCGGCGAACCGCGCCTGAACGATGACGATCAGGCCGCTTGTCCCAGCCGATCTCGACACATGGAAGCGCATGCGGGTGCAGCTCTGGCCCGACCTCACGCCGGCCGACAATGACGCCGACGGCGCGCAGGTGCTCTCCCAGGCTCGGCGGTTCTCAGTCTTCGTCGCCGAATCTGACGACGGAGACCTCATCGGGTTTGTCGAGGTGGGCCTTAGGGACGTCGCTGACGGTTGTGATTCAAGTCCGGTCGGATATATCGAAGGATGGTTCGTGGAGCCGGCGTCTCGCGGCAAGGGGATCGGCCGCGCACTCGTCGCCAGCGCCGAGGAGTGGGCTCGTTCGCGCGGCTGCACCGAGATGGCGTCGGATGCGCTCCTCGACAACATCGATAGTCAGCGAGCGCACGCTCGGCTCGGCTACGCCGAAGTTGATAGGATGGTCTCGTTCCGGAAGAGCTTGGGGTGAGGTCGTCGACACGACGCAAGAAGGGCGGCCTCTTCAGCCGCCCTCGAAATCGTAAGGTCGCAGCGGTGCCGCTTTACTCGGCGTCGGCGTCAACTTCTGTGGCTGGCACTTCGCGCATCGGGTTGTTCGGGCAGCGGCGGCACGCATAGGAGGCCAGGTGGCGGAACACCGGACGGCTGACCTCGCGCCGGGCAGTCAGACGGAACCGCGTGTACGCGTCGTCGAATGCAGACTCGATGCGTGCGCCGTCGAAGAGATCGCGGGTGAAGTGCTCGCAGCACGCCTGGCACATCTTGTCGGTTTTGAAGAGCGGGCAGCGGATGCCGGTCTCTGCGTGTTCGCCAAAACGGTTCCAGGCGTCGGCGTTCGCTTCTACCGGTCCGCTGAGGAGTTTCTCCAGGAAGGCCTCGATTGAGTCTTGCATGCCCATACGACTTGGCATGCAGTGATTTTGTGTCGCGGATGGGAAAGTGGACCGAGTGGATGAGACGACGTTCACCGTCGGCCAGCTTGCCGGACCCGGCACGTACCGATGTCTGTCCTGCGGCACGGAGACGGTCGAGTATGCTTTGTCGTTCGAAATCGAATCGTGCGCGTGCGGCGGTGTAACATTTCAGCGGGTCGACTAATCAAAGGGGATTCCTGCGTGAGAGCGTCCGGCTGGACCGATCGGGTATGACGCCCGTCATATTTCGCTCTGGCGGGGCTGGACCGGCCATCGTCTTGCTGCACGCCTTCCCGCTCAACTCCGCAATGTGGGCCCCTCAGATCCAGGCCCTGAGCGGTTCTGCTGCTTGGGTGGCACCGGACCTCCCCGGCTTTGGCGCGTCCGCTCAGGCGCAGGTGGTTGCGGACCTGGATGAGCTGGCAGCCATGATATATGAAGAAGCGCGATCGCGGGGCATAGACCAAGCCTGCGTCGCCGGGTGTTCGATGGGGGGCTATCTCGCCTTCGCGTTGCTGCGAGTCGCCCCGGCTTTCGTCCGCGGACTCGCGCTGGTCAACACCAAAGCGGCGGCCGACTCCGCGCCTGCCAAAGCCAACCGGCTGGCGCTTGCGCAGCGGGTCGAGCGCGAGGGCTGCGCCTTCCTCATCGACGAGTGGCCGCCCAGCGCACTTTCGCCCGTGACGCTCGCAAAACGGCCGGACGTCGTCGAGACCGTCCGTGGCATGGTCGGCGAGGCGACGGCGCGCGGCGTCATCGCGGCGCAACACGCCATGGCTTCGCGCCCCGACGAAACCACGTCGCTCGCGACGATCAGGGTTCCGACCGTCGTGATCCACGGGCTCGACGACCCGATCATCGCACCGGCCGAAGCACAGACCATGGCGCGGGCGATCCCCGCTGCGACGTTCGTCGGCGTGCCGCAGGCCGGTCATCTGCCGAGCATAGAGCAGCCTGCGATCGTCAACCAAGCGCTGCTACAGCTATGCAGCGCTCTCTAGCACGATCGATACCGCGAGAGCGTCGTCAGCGAACTTTCTCGCCTGCCTTGAACTCCCACGGAAGATCTTCTTCACACGTGTAGGTCTGCCAACCTGAGGGCCGCACCTTGCCGAACTTGGCGAGGATGTGCACGCCCGTCTTGGCCTTGCCCTCGCCGAATCCGGGCAGCGCCCTGAAGCGGTCGTAGAGCTCCTTGGCCGTCCTCACATCTTTCCACACGCGCGCGCCATCGTTGCGATATTCACCCGCGATGATCGCGCAAAGCGCGCGCACGCGCTTGGCCATCATCCCCGGATATCGGTGCAGCGCAGGGGTTCGTCGAAATGCCGAGGCGAGCGAGGACGGGCGCATGGCCGCGATCTTTCTGGCATCGAGATGCCCGAGTCGCTCGCGCAGGTCGTACGGACCGCTCATCGCCTTCTCGGTGCGCACCTGCTGGTCGAGACACAAACCGATGAGCAGCGCCGTGCCGCTCTTCGCAAGGAGCTGGTTCTTTCGTTCGTCGGGTGTGAAGGGGTAGAGGTCCGTGGCGCGTTTGGGGCTCATGCCAGTCGGTTGCTCCGCCGGCTTTTCATTTGCCTTTCAGCGCTGTTCGCTACAGTGCCGATCATGGGCTTCAAAGGCATGTCGGCGATCGCGGCTGTCGCCCTGAGCGTGGCCGGTTGCACGCCCGGAGCGCAGTCGCTGCCGAGCGGCGCGAACCAGCACCTGACATCCGCGGTGACGGTGGCGATCAGCCTGATCAACTATCCTGACATGTCCAGCGCGTACGGCATGGTCGGTGGTTTCAGCCCCGCGCTCGTCGTGGTCGCGAGCGGCACGGTCATCCAGTTCCACAATCAAGACGGCTTCAATCACACGGCGACAGGGATTCCAGGTTCGTCGTTTCCGGGCGGCGCGCCGATCCCGTTCAGCGCGCTGACGCCGAGCGGCACAGACGTGTCGCAGGCCGGCTGGTCGAGCGGCTTGCTGACCGCTGGAAGTTTTTCGCGGACGTTCACCACGTTGGCAGTCGGACAGTACCTCTTCGGCTGCTATTACCATTACACGAGCGGCATGCGAGGCGTGATCATTGTTCAGTAGGTTCACCGCGAGGATGCCGGCGCTCCCCACGGCGTTCGTCGCGCTCTCGGTGCTGGCTATGCTGCTGTCCGGACCTGAGCCAGCGGCAGCCACACCAATCTTCGCCGAGCGGTACGGTTTCTCGTGTCAGACATGCCACACGGCGGTTCCCGAACTCAATGCGTTTGGCAACGCCTTTCGCAAGGCCGGCTTCCAAATACCCAAGCTGCCTCGCCACAAAGAATTTCCGCTCGTGTTGCGCTTCCAAGAGGAGTACATGAAGGATCTGCCGCCGGCGCAGTCGCGTCGCTTCAACGCGCTGGCGATACTGATCTCGACGGCCAACTTCGGACCGAGCGACTCGTTCTCGTACTACGCCCGCTATTTCTTCGGCAGTCAGGGCGCGCCGAGCAGTCTCTACTACGCATGGGTCCAACACGTCGCAGCCACGACCGGCGTTTTCGAACGCCTCGGTGAATACAATCTGCCACTCATCCAAAACGCGACGCAGCGGCTGGACACGTTTACGCCCCAGGAGGCGTACGTCTACACCGTCGGCCACAACAGCGCCAACTTCACGACGCCGCGTTGGGGCGGGATGTTCGGACAGCGCAATAACCGGATCGATGCTGAGGTATCGCTCGATTTCGCCGAGTATGAAGGCGCCGCATATGGAGCGCCCACGCCGCCGAGCAATCTCACGCAGCTCTTCGCGATACCGGAGATCTTCGCGTCCGCGACGTACACGCTGCCGGACAATATCGAGTTTGGCGCCTTGCGCTTGGCCGGCACCCGCAACTTCCAGTCGGGCACTCCCGGGGCTTCATTCTCAGACCGCTACTATCGCGACGGCATCCAGGGCGGCTGGTCGAATCGGCACTTCTCGCTCGTCGGGCAGCAGCTGTGGGGCAATGACACCAATGCTGACGGCTTGGGCACATCCGCGGCATCGAGCGCCGGCTTTGTCACCTTCAAATACTATCCCACGCCGCATTCCTACCTCGGCGTGCGCTATGACGCTGCCGCCAATCCCTATGCCACGCGCGATTGGGATGTCTACGGCGTGTTCGCGCCGACCGTGCACTCTCGATTCGTCATCGAGTATCTGCGCCCGATCGATCAGCCCGGTGTGCAGTCGCAGACCAACGCGCAACTGCTGATCGCTGTCCCCTGGCCGGAGTGGGTGAAGTGAAGGCACCGCCGGCGGCCGCGCACCATTAGAGGGTCGGCCCTTCGGTTTCGCGGACACCCTAGCGCGTGACTACCCCGAGCCTCGAAGAGCTGCTCTCGTTCGCCGACAGGCTTGCCCGCGACGCAGGTGAGATCGCCCTCTCGTATTTCGGCAAGCATCCCCGCGCCGAGCGCAAGGGCGACGGCACGATCGTGACCGTCGCCGACCGCGAAGCCGAGCAGCTCATGCGCCGGCGCATTCACGAGACATATCCGGATGACGGCGTCGTCGGCGAGGAATTCGGCGTCCACCATGGCGCATCTGGCCGGCGTTGGATCCTCGATCCCATCGACGGCACGTTCTCGTACGTTCGCGGCGTGCCGCTGTTCGGCACCCTCGTCGGCGTTGAGATCGATGGAGAACCGGTGGCAGGCGTCATGCGCCTGCCCGCGCTCGGCGAGACTACTGCCGCGGCGCGCGGTTTGGGCTGCCGGCGCGACGGCGTGCCGGCGCGCACCTCTGCGGTTGCCACGCTCGGCGATGCCCTCGTCCTATGCGGCGATTTCTACGCTGCCCGCGCGCATGGCTTCGACACCGCTACAGATCGCATCCAGGCCGCCGCACGTACGCGCCGCGGCTGGGGCGATTGCTACGCCCACCTGCTCGTCGCGACTGGCCGTGCAGAGGTCGCGCTCGATCCCATCGTGAGCATCTGGGACTGCGCTGCCCTTGCACCCATCCTCGAAGAGTCCGGCGGCACCTTCACCGATTGGCGGGGGCGCCGGACGATCGATGGCGGCAACGCCATCTCAACCAACGGCCGTCTCTTCGACGATGTCATGAAGATCGTCAGGGCTTCATTGTGAGCAAGCAGCTGCAGACCGTGGGGCTCTTCGCAATCGTGGTGTGGATCTGGAGCAGCACGTGGCTCGCCATCCGGCTCGGCCTGCAGGGTGTGCCCCCCGTCTCCGGCGCCGCGATGCGCATGTTCGCGTCCGGCCTCATCCTCACGAGCATCGCCCTCCTGCTCCGCGCGCCGTGGCCGCGCCAGCGCATCTATCTCGCGCACCTGGCCGTCCAGGCGACGCTGCTCTTCTGCGTCCAGTATGCACTTATCTATTGGGCCGAACAGACGGTCCCGAGCGGCCTCGCCGCCGTGCTCTTCGCGACCATGCCGATTCTGACAGCGATCAACGCCGCGTACATCTTCAAGATCGAGCGCTTGTCGCCGATCAATGTGCTGGGTCTTTGCGCCGGCTTTGTGGGCGTCATCATGATCTACTGGTCCGAGGTGATAAGCGCCGCACACGTTCCGGCGCTCGGCGTCGCCGCTTTGCTCGTCGCCGCCGCCTGCGCGTCGTTCGCGAGCGTCTTCGCCAAGCGCTATGCGCACGGCATACCGCCGCTCGCCACGGTTGGCCCCGGCCAACTGTTGGGGGGCAGCCTTCTCGGCGTCATCGCGCTCATCGCCGAGCACGGCCGTGCCATCCATTTCACCCCGGTCTCGCTCGCAGCGCTGGCCTACCTCATCGTCTTCGGCTCGTCGATCGTCTTCTTGGCCTTCTTCGCCCTTATGAAGATCGTGCCGGTCACGCGCCTGTCTCTTTTGGCCTACGTCACGCCCGTGCTCGCTGTCATTTTGGGCATGCTCGTCGCGCACGAGCAGTTCGAACCCCTGACGCTCGTGGGCGCGGCCGTGGTGCTGCTCGGGATCTGGCTCGTGACCCTCCCCCGGCCGAGCGTCCTGGCAGCCACGCGCGTCGACGCCGCCGGCCCTCGGGGCGCCAAAGAGGCGAAAACCCCGTAGCCACAGCTCTTCTAGCTCTAAGAAAATCTTTCTCAACCCCTTGACAAGTGCCGTCGATTGTACTATTGTACTATTGTGCTAGTACAATAACGCACTAGTACAGATGAAGAAGAAGGAGCAATCACCATGAACACAAGCGTACGCGTACTCCCGAGCTCGGAGCGAATCGACAACGATCATTCGTTCATCCAAACACCCGGCGGAACCACAACGCTGTTCACGGGCTGGGGTCCGAGGCTCTAAGACACATGCCTGCCATATTCACGGTCGACCCACACACCGGGGTGCCCATATACCTTCAGCTCATAGAGCAAGTGAAGCGATCGGTGGCCCTCGGTGTGCTGGCGCCCGGAGAGCGGCTCCCCACGGTGAAGCAGCTCGCGATCGACCTGACGATCAATCCCAATACGGTCGCGCGCGCCTACCGCGAACTCGAGCGCGACGGCGTCATCGAGACCAACGTCGGCCGGGGATCCTTCGTGAGCCACAACGGAGCGAGCGCGCGGGCCGCAGGAGCCCTAAGCCTAGTCGCCTCGTCTGCCGTCGATGCGGCCGTCCGCGAAGCGAAGTCCATGGGCCTCAAACGCACCCAGGTGCGAGAACTATTCGCCCAGGCTCTTGAGCGCTGGTATGCGCCCGACGAGCCGAAGGAGCATAAGAATTCATGACCGTCGAGTTAGAAGCGCCGGCTATCGACATCAGGTCGCTGACCAAGTCCTATGGGGACACGCTGGCCGTCAACAACCTTTCTGTCGAGATCCCCAAGGGATCGATCTTCGGCTTGCTCGGCACAAATGGCGCCGGCAAGACCACGACCTTCAAGTGCGCGCTCGGTCTGGCCAGAGCGACCTCAGGCCAGGTGATGTTCGGCGGTTATCCGCTGGCGCCGCCCATGTTCGAATCGATCTCCTATATGCCCGAACGGCCCGCGCTCTACGAATGGATGACTGGCGCCCAACACATCGAATGTGCTCGCCGCACGTTCGCCAATTTCGATCTGCCCCGTGCGCTCGAACTCGCAAACCTCTTCTCCCTCGACCTGCGCAAGCGGGTCAGGACGCTCTCCAAAGGCCAGCAGAGCGCCATGGCGCTCACCTTGGCGTTCGCCACCCATCCCAACATCCTCGTGCTTGACGAGCCCTCCTCAGGACTCGATCCGCTGCATCAGCGGCACGTGCTCGACCTCATGATCGACGCGGCCGCGGGTGGGGCCACCGTCCTCTTCTCATCGCACCAGATCGGCCAGGTCGAGCGTGCTGCCGATCGTGTGGCCATCCTCCACCGCGGCGAGCTCGT
>DAINRU010000007.1:15522-58692 GCA_036741695.1 Vulcanimicrobiota bacterium | reverse complement strand
GTGTCGAGCGGGCATGGCCACGTCCACGTCGATCTCGTCCAGCCGGCGCTGGCCGCTTCCGATCGCGTCGCACCGACGACTCCAGGCGCCCCTTCTGGCGCTACCAATGTCTCTCGACCCCACGCCGGCGTCGAGATCAATGACACAGGCCGTGCCCCCTTTTCGCTGCTGCTCGCACTCGCGAGCTTTGTGGCGGCGATTTTCGGCACCATGGTGGGCACGTTCTTGGCGGCGGAGAATTGCGGCCACCTCGAGGTCGCCTGGACTCGGCCCGTGTCGCGGCTCTCGTATGCGGCGCGTCTGATGCTCGTCGACGTGGCCGCTATCCTCGGCGTCTTGGCCTTCACGGTGCTTGTCGGTCTGGCGCTCGTGTATGGCAGGGGCTGGCAGAGCTACATGTACATGGACCCACAGTTTTGGCCGGTGGCCGCAACCGAAATCGCCTTTCCGCTGGCCTGGTTCGGTCTGGTCGCGGGATTGACCGCATCGGTGCGCACAAAGGCGGGTGCCATCGCTGGGTCTGCGTGGGTGGCGAGCATGTTTCTCCTTATCCTCCTGTCGTTTGACCTGCCGCCTATCATCCACGGGCTTCTCGCCGCCATCAACTACGTCAATCCGTTGTTCTACGGCAGCTACTCCTCGTCCGGTTCCGAGCCAGCGCGCCACTTGTTGAACATGACGCCGGCCTTCGCCATCGGAGGATTGGTCGGTATCGCGACGCTTGGGATCGCGGCCGCGCTTGCGCAATGGCGCAGACTGGAGGCATAACGATCATGCAGCTCTTCGGATTTGATCTCAACCTCGGCGGCCTCCATCTGCGCTTCTCGATCTCAGCAGACGAGCAACCCGCCGACAGCAAAATACGCCTTGCCGATATGCCGCGGCTCGAGTTCACCCGCGACTAGACGCGCGACATCGAGGTCTTGGAAAAGGCGAAGAGGGCCCTGGGAAGGGCCCTCTTCTTCGTGGAGGCCGTGGGTTATCTGACCACGTGCCAATCGTAGATGAGCGCTTGCTGGCCGTTGGCGAAGGTGATGATGCCGTTGCCATTCTGGTCGACAGAGAAGGTGGCCACGTTCGCGCCGGATGGGTTCGTGATCGTGCCGTTGATCGCGACGCCGGGTGGCGTACCGGTGCTCGTGACGGCGATCGCGTCGCCGTTCCACAGGGTTCCGGTGAACGACACCGCGACGATATCGCAGAGGTTGTTGAACTCGACCGAGCCGCTCACGTTGTTCGTGCCCAGCTCCGTGCCGCCTGAGACGGTGAACGGCGGCGTTGAGGAGAGCGTCAGCGCGCCGAGCGGGCCTTTGAAGAACGTTCCCGCATGCGAGCCGGCGAAGGTGATGTCGCCCGATCCGTCGGTCGTCATGGTGCCGTTGGAGAGGACGCCCATGTGGCCGAAGGACTCGTTGATGTGCGGATTGCCATTGTTCACCACACGGCCCGAGTTGGCAGCGATGGTCGAGACGTTGCTGCTCTGCGGTGCGACGGTGAACTGGTGGCCGAAGTCGACCGCCGCGCTTGACGACGTGCCGATGTAGACGTTGCCTGTGATGACGGCTGCGAAATCACCCGGGGCTCCTGTGATCGAGAAGTTCGCCTTGCGGGTGGTGAGCAGCAGGCCGGCGAGGTTATAGGTCGTTGCCGTGCGCACGATGGTCTCGCTGGATGCGCTGTTCATCGTGGCGACCGCCAGCACGTCCTTGGACAGATTCGCGCAGGCCTTATCGTAGAAGTACTTGGTCTCGTAGGTGGTCTGGTTTGAGCCGGGGCCGGGGGTCACGGTGTACTCGATGCCGTTGTTGCACGAGCCGTTGGCCGCGGCTGCAAACGTGAGCGGAGCGCGAGCGTTCGAAAGCGGCACGCCCATGTCGCCGTTGAAGAGGCCGACCTGCAGGCTGCCCAGTTCGACGGGCCCGAAGGCGGCTTCCGTGCCTGCCTGGGCGATTTCTTGCTGGGTCGCTTGACTGTTCTGGTTTTGCGTTCCAAGCCCGACACCGCCCCCGCCGCTGCAACCGGCGATGGCGATACACGCCAGGATCGCGAAGATGACGCGAGTTCGCATATGAGTGTTAACCCTTTCTCATGGACTTCTCATTCGCCGATGGTGGTCAGCGCCGCGCATGCAATCGCGCAGTGGGTCCTTACGGGCAAGCATAGGCGAACGGGTGCGCGCCCGCATGAGGCCTGTCTGAGGTCTGCGTGAGACGTCGCTGAGAGTCTAGCGCGTGAGGATCTTTTCCATGATCGTGACGTCGGCAAAGCGACCGTCAAGCATGCCTTGCTCGTGGAAGACGCCGACCTCGCGGAATCCGCGCTTGGTGTAGAGCTGTAAACCTGCGCTGTTATGCGAGAGCGCGAAGAGCACCATCTTATGGAAGCCGTTGCGCCCTGCGCGCTCTTCCAGATCGGCGAGCAACCGCTGCCCCACGCCTTTGCCGCGCGCATCGCGCTCGACATAGACCGAGAGATCGGCGACGCCGGCATAGGCGCAGCGGTGTGAGTAGGGGCGCAACGCCGCCCAGCCGACCGTGTGAGGACCGGATTGCGCGACGATCGCCGCATAGCGCTCTTCGCCATCATGGAAGAGCCAGTCGCCGACCTGCTCTTGCGTCTTAGGGTCGAGCTCGAACGTGGCGATGCGGTCTTCGATGCCTTGGTTGTAGATGCGGGTGATGGCGCCAAGGTCGGCCGGAGTTGCGGTCCTCGTGGTCACGGTCTTGGTCGAGCGCTGCATGGACCTTCATTTCTTCGCGGGCAGCCCGCGGCCATGCCGCCTCTCTTGACATGCAGTGCTCGACTTGCTAATATCGAAATATGTCAATACAAAGATGCTGCCCTCCGGCCAGGGTTGATAGAAACCAGCGTTCGTTGGAGGCCACCCTGTTCAAAGCCTTGGGCGACGCGTACCGGTTACGCATCCTCGCCACGCTCTGTCGCTCACGGCATGAGGTCTGCGTCTGTGACTTCACCGATGCGTTCCCGCTCAACCAGCCGACCGTTTCCCATCACCTCAAGGTCTTGCGAGATGCAGGACTCGTGACGTACGTGCGTCGCGGCACGTGGGTCTATTACCGTTTGGCGGCCGGCACCCAGGACCGGATCGCCGCCGCGCTCGAGAGCATCTTCCCAGAGCGAAAAAGGATCGCCGCATGAGAACGCATCTGCACCTCGCCACCCGCGATCTCGACGACAGCATCGCGTTTTACCGCACGCTATTGAATGTGGAACCGACGAAACGCCACGACGACTATGCGCTCTTCGTGACGGATCGCCCTGGACTTGAGCTCGCCCTGTCGCTCGACGCTCGTGCACGGGCTTCGGCAGATGCGCATTTCGGCATCGCCGTGGACGCAGCTGAGCTCGTGGATGCCGCTATCGGGCGTTTGCGAAGCGCGGGTCTCTCCGTGGACGTCGAGACCGACCAGACGTGCTGTTACGCCACCCAGAACAAGGTGTGGGCGACTGACCCCGATGGTCGTAGGTGGGAGACCTATTTCGTCATCGCCGAAACCGAAGAACGTGATGGCGAGAACGTGGACTGCTGCGTGAGTCACGGCGAAGCATCTACGTGTTGCACGTCAAGTCGTTGAAAGAGGCTAAAGCTATGGCGTCGGATCGCAAACAGAGCCTTATCGACCTGGCTCTGACCGGAGCCTCCAATCTCAGCGCGGAATTCAAAGGAGTGTTTTCCGAAGAGACGATCCGACGTTTTCTCCACGAGAGCATCGCCTCGCTCCAAGAGTCTCAGGTGACCGACTACTTGCCGATATTCGCTTACAGGTTCGCAAGGGAGCGTCTGACGGCCGCGGCTCAAGCCGCCGGCAGCATCCCGAAAACCATGCCCGAAGTGCTCTTCGTCTGCGTGCACAACGCAGGCCGCAGCCAGATGGCCGCAGCCTTGCTCGATGCACGAGGCCAAGGCAAAGTCCACGTGCGTTCGGCTGGCAGTGCGCCGTCGAGCACGATCAATAAGGCCGTCATCGACGCGATGTCTGAAATCGGTCTCGATCTCAGTAAAGAGTTCCCCAAGCCCATGACCGACGACGTGGTCCGCGCGGCCGACGTCGTCATCACGATGGGCTGCGGGGATGCGTGCCCCATCTATCCGGGCAAGCGATACGAGGATTGGGAGGTCGAGGACCCCGCAGGTAAGGATCTAGCAATCGTTCGCCGGATCCGCGATGACATCGCACGGCGTGTCGACCGGCTGATCGTGGACCTGACGACCGCCAAGCAACCGTCATAGATGCATCTCCGTCACGCTCTGGTCGCCGAATTCATCGGCACGTTCTTTCTCGTGTTTGCGGGCACCGGGGCGATCGTGGTTGACGACATGACCCACGCGGTCACGCACGTGGGGGTGTCTCTCGTGTTCGGTCTCGTGGTTGCGGCGCTCGTATACGCGCTCGCTCACATTTCCGGAGCGCATTTCAATCCGGCAGTCACGGTAGGCTTCTGGACAGCGGGTGAATTTCCGGGCATCCGAGTCCCTGCGTACGTCGCAGTCCAGGTTCTGGGCGCTATTTCCGCAAGTGCGACGCTTCGGGTGATGTTCGGCACTCCTGCTTCACTCGGTGCAACCGTGCCGCATGGGTCCGTTGGCGCAGCGTTTTGGCTCGAGCTCTTGATGACGTTTCTCTTGGTCTTCGTGATCTTGGGGTCAGCCGTGCACGGCCGTGCGATAAAGAGCTTTGCCGGTATCGCTATCGGGAGCACGATCGCGCTCGACGCGCTATTCGGCGGTCCCATTTCCGGAGCGTCGATGAACCCAGCACGGTCGGTCGGTCCAGCGCTCGTCTCAGGTACCTGGCAGGATCAATGGCTGTACGTGATCGCGCCCATCGCGGGCGCGATCCTCGCCGTCATAGGATATCGGCTTGTGTCTGACCCGAACGACGAAAACGCAATCCCGGCGGGCTAGCCGTGGACGCACGCCTTGCCCTGCACCGCCTCGATCCCTTCGCGGATGATGATCGGAACCATGACGAGTGCCGCGGCGGGATCCGCCCACCACCAGCCAGCGGCGGCGTTGAGCGCTAAGCCGACGAGCGCCACCGCTGAGAGATAGGCGCAGAACTCGCTCTGCTTGGAATCTGCGAGCAGCGCATCGCTGCCGAGGTCCGCTGCAGCGGCGCGCTTGGCGCCGCGCAGCCACACCATGGCTCCGAAGGACACGACGAGCACCGCCATGCCGAAGATCGTGCGCGCCGGTTGCGCGTGACGCACGAGGCTGAGGATCGACTCGATCCCGATGTAGGCAGCGAGAGCGAGCAGCAATGCGCCGACGACCCGCAGGCTGAGCCGCTCTCTGCGTTCGCGCCGCTCGTCGCCGGCGTGCGAGAACCCCCACAGCACGGCCGCCGCGGAACCGACTTCGATGAGGCTGTCGAGGCCGAAGCCGAACAGCGCGATGCTGCCCGCGACAAGCCCCGCCGGAATCGCAAGCGCCGCTTCAAGCGTGGCGATGACGATCGACAGCACGCTCAAGCGTTTTGCCGCGGCGAGGGCCGCCGCGCTGCCGCCAGAGCGGATGGTCAGACGAGCACCTTGGAGAGCTCGCTGAAGGAGCGGTCGTAACGGTATGTGATGCCCATATGGGAGTCCTCGAACTCCTCGTAGATGTACGGCACCTTGAGCTCGTCCAACCGGCTCGTGAAGATGCGCGCCCCGATGTGTAAGTTCCACTCGTCGCGTGTGCCCGCATCGAGATAGATCTTCTTGAGCGATCGGAGCGCGTCTGCATGTTCGAGCGCCATGTGGACGGGATCGTTGGCCTGCCAGCACTTCCACACATCGCCTCTGATCTCGCCGCTCGGCAGCTTGACCGGAATGTCGATGCCCATCGGCGCCGATGGGTTGGGCGAGTAGCATGCCGCCATGGCGAGGATGTTGAGGACTTCCATCGCTTCGTGCGTCTTTTTGGGCAGCGCCTGGAACTCGCGCACGAACGCTTCAACGCCACCCGCCTTCTCGATGCCCATGGTGAACTTCGGGAAATCGGGGAGATAGCAGTACGCGAAATACGCGTCGCCGGCGTGCGAACCGAGCGCGCAGAAGACGTCGGGATGGCGCATGGCAAGACGCAGCGCGCCATAGCCGCCGCTCGACTTGCCAGTGACCGCACGGTGATCGCGCCCCGTCATGGTGCGCAGCTCGGCGTCGACGAACGGCACGAGCTCGTCCACGATGTAGCTCTCGTATGCGCCGGTCGCGCTCGAGTCAGCGTACTGGCTGCCGCCAAGCCGGGTGAAGCAGTCGGGGAGCACGCAGATCGCAGGCTTCATCGAGCCCGTGCCGATGAGGCGGTCGAGCCGCCGGTCGATCGATTCAGCCCACGGGTCGGCGTTGAACATCATGCGCCCGTTGCCCGTGAAGCCCGACAACCAGTAGATCACAGGATAGCGGGCGCTCGACGCGTCGTAACCGGGCGGCAGATAGCAGTACACATCGCGGTCGGCTGGGTCGCCAAGCGCATTGCCGCGCAAGACGGTTGAGGAATGGCGCAGGACGAGGGTCTTTCCACGTTCATCGGTCTTCATACAGTCGTGATACGACGAACGGACCTAAAGGTCCGTTGCTGCACAGGTTCAGGGGCCGTAGGAGACGCGGTACACGTAGCCCAGCTTATCGTCGCTGATGTACAGCGCACCATCCGGTCCGACGGCGAGCCCGACCGGTCTGCCGCGGTAGCTGCCGTCTTTATCCATCCATCCGGTGACGAAGTCGTGATAGCCAGTCGGCTTGCCGCCCACAAAGGTCACCTCGACGACCTTGTCGCCGGTCGGTACGCTTCTGTTCCACGATCCATGAAAGGCGATAAAGGCATTGCCGTGGTGGCTCGCCGGAAACGCGTGCGCGTTGTAAAAGACAAGCCCGAGCGGCGCCGAGTGCGCCGCGATGTTCATGGTCGCGGGCTCGGTCTTGGAACAATCGGCGTCGCGATACTCAGGGCTGGGCAGGCGATCCGGCGCGGTCGGATTCGGGTAGCACTGCGGCCAGCCATAATCGCCGTCCGGCCGGATGAGGTCGAACTCATCGGGCGGGAGATTGTCGGTGATCGCCTGCGTCGGCCCGATGCTGTCACGTTGGTTGACGACCGTCCACAGCCGGCCTTGGCTATCGAAGGCCAGCCCCGATGCGTTGCGCAGGCCGTGCGCGTAGATCGTGCCTTCTGTGTCGCTGACACCGTAGCGCAGGATCGTCGCATAACGCGGATTGCGTTCCGTGCAGACGTTGCAGTCCGAGCCTGACGAGACGAAGATCGTGCCATCGGCCGCGATGGCCAGCGCGCGCCGGTTATGGTCGATGCTCTTGGGAATATTGTCGAAGAGCGTCACCGGACGCTGGGCGGGGTAGTCATAGCGCAGCACGCCGAACCAGGTCGCGACGTAGAGCTTGCCGCCGAAGAACGCCGCGCCATGCGGCAGGCTGATGGCAACGTCGAAGACGTCGGGTTGGTCATCGGGCGACATTCCCGGGTGGATGACGACGAGGTTGCCTGATTGCGTCTCGGCAACGATCAGATCGCCGTTCGGGGCGAAGGCCATGAAGCGAGCGCCGGGCACGTGCTTGGAGACGTAGCTGACGTGAAAGCCGGGCGGCGCGGTGAGGAAGGGGACCACCGTGTCGCTTGCGCCCGGAACGCCTGAGCCCGCGCCGATCGCCACGGCGGCTGCGACGATCGTCAGAAATCGGATGAGCCTGGGTGTCGAGAACACGACTGGCGCGTTAGGCGCCGGCGCCGGTGGCGCCTGTCAGCAAAAAACGGGCGGCGAGGGTCGCCACCCGTGCAATCCCACGAGCACCGCGGTGCCGCCCGCGCTATTGCGTCTTGCCGTTGAGCAGCGTCTTGAGAAATTCTTCTCCGGCGTTGGCCACTGCGGGGCTGACCTGCTGGGTCGCTGCTGGCGCCGGGCTGACTGTGCCCACGGTCGAGACCGGGTTGATGACCCGCTGGCCGACATTGGCTTGGCCGGTGGTGCCCGGTTTGGGCTTATATTTCTTGAGCATCGTCGTGCCGGCTCGCTGCGAGGCATCCAGCAACTGGTCTTGCGCTTCGGCGCCACGCGCGGCCGCGAGGCCCATCACGAGACCGACGATCACGCCGGTTATTTGGATGACCGCGAAGACGCCGTCGTGCACGTTCGGATTGCGCGACTGGGCGTAGACGAAGAGGCCGACGATGCCGCCAAGCACGGTGCCGCCGAACACCCCTGCGGCGATCATGACGCCGCTGCGGAATGTCCTGACCCGGGTGTCGAATTCGGTGCTCTGCCCCCTGCCTTGGCCTGGGGCTTGCGTCTGCAACATCGCGCTGCTCCTGGAAAACAGATGTCTTCTATCCCATTAATCGGCGCCGGACGCCCGTCCACCCCCGGGCCCGCGAGCGGTGTGACGCCACTCACGCCATTGTGCGCCGCCCCACAGGAAGAGCGCCTGGAGCGAGCCTAAGTGCTCGGGATGATACGTCCCGACCGTATGACGGACACCGTCATGGATCTCGTCCGCCTCGACAGCCATTCCAAACAGGAAAAGCCAGTCGCCGACTACCTCTTGCGCGCTTTGAGCGAGCTGGGCGCATCGGTGCGCGTGGATGACGCGGGCAGCGCAGTTGCCGGCACTACCGGCAACGTGGTCGCGCGGATCGCGGCGACCGCGCCACGCGCTGCACCCCTCTTGCTCTCATCGCATATGGACGTCGTGCCGCCAGGCACGTCGGTCAAACCCGTGCGCGAGCCGGATCGCATCCGCTCCGATGGGACGACGATCCTCGGCGGCGACGACAAGAGCGGCCTTGCCATCATCCTCGAGGTCCTGCGTACGCTCAAAGAACGCGAGCTGCCCCACGGCACGATCGAGGTCGCCTTCACGATTTGTGAAGAGATCGGCCTGCTTGGCGCCAAGCATCTCGACTATCAGGCGCTCGAGTCCAAGGAAGCGATCGTCTTGGACTCTGCGCATGCGACACAACTCGTCACCGCGGCGCCCTCGGCCGATCGCTTCACCTTCACCGTCCACGGACTCGAAGCTCACGCCGGCATGTGTCCGGAGAACGGCATCTCGGCGGTGCGCGTGGCGGCCGAGGCCATCGCCGCCATGCCGATCGGCCGTATCGATGCCGAGACGACGAGCAACGTCGTCATCGTCGACGGCCCCAAGGCCACGAACGTCGTGCCCAATCTCTGCGTGGTGCGGGGCGAGGCTCGCTCGCTACGCGACGAGCGGCTGGACGAGGTGATGCGCTCGATCCGTTCCGCGTTCGCCGACGCGGCCGCCCGGACCACGATCACCCTGGGCGCTGACGTGCGCCGCGCGTGGATCGAAGAGCACTGCGATCGCGAGTATCACAGCATGCGCGTCCCCGCTGATGCCCCGGTGGTGCAGCTCGTGATGCGCGCGGCTCAGCGCGTGGGCACGAAGGTCGAGACCGTCACGATCGGCGGCGGTTCCGACGCCAACGTCTACAACAAGCATGACATCACGAGCGTGAACCTGGGCACTGGCATGCGCGACATCCACACGGTGAACGAGTGGATCGATCTCCCCGACTTCTACCGCTCGGCTGAGATCGTGCTCGAGTGCGTCAAGGAACGAGCTGCGGCCTAGGCCAAGGCTAGCTCATGCGACCTCGATGGTCATCTCCCTATCGCGGCGGCGCGAGTGAGACGCCGGCGGTCTATGGCCTGTTGTCGATCATGGGCATCGTGTTCATCATCGACTGGCTCATGCATAACGCCCTCACCGTGCTCCTGGCCTGGCCGGTCTCGATCGCCTGGTTGCCCACCGGTATGCTCTGGCAGCCCCTCACCTTTCCACTCGTCCATGGCGCGAATTTCCTATACCTCATCACCGACGGCATGGTGTTGTACTTCTTCGGCGGTTCGTTGGAGCGCGCGTGGGGCTCGGGGAAGTTCCTCTTCTTCTTCTTCGCGAGCGGCATCGTGCCGGGCATCGCGGTCATGGTGCTCTCGCTCATGTTGCACGGCGAGGCACCATACTTCATGGGCATGATCGGCAGCTTTGTCGCCATGGTGGTCGCCTTTGCAGCCATGAACCCATATGCGACCGTGCTGCTCATCATCTTCCCGCTCCAAGCACGCTGGCTTGGGGTGCTCGCGGTCGCCTTTGAGCTGTTCGGGCGCACGGGCTTCTATGGCGGCCCTGTGCCGGCGCTGGTCGCCGTCGCGGCGACCGTGCTCTTCGCCTACGTCTTCACGACGAGCCGCATGTCGCTCGGCTCGCTGTTCAGAGGCGGCGGTCCGAACTGGCGCGAGCGGATGGACCGCTGGCAGCAAAAACGGCGCTGGCGCGAATGGCAAAAGCGCGTGTCGCGCATCGAGCGCCCCGAGGACCTGTTCAAGGATAAGAAATGAGGGCCGGCGCCACGGTCAGCGGCCGGTGCGCACGATCTCCTGGAGCTTCGCACGGTCGAGCTTGACCACGCGGCCACGGCGCAGTTCGAGCGCGCCCATATCCTCGAGATGCGAGAGCGCCCGGCTGCCCATGTCGCGTACCGTGCCGACCCGAGCGGCGAGGTCCGACTGGGTGATGCGTTCGACCCCGGCTTCTCCGGCAGCCATGCCCTCCTTGGGCGACGCATAATCCAGCAGCACGCGCGCGATGCGGGTGAGCACGCGGCCGAACGCGAGGTTGCCCGCCGCGCCGCTGAGGCGCCGCTGGCGCTGCGAGAAGAAACGCCCCATGCCGAGCGCGATCTCGGGGCTGCGTTGCACGAGACCGCGCACGAACTGCGCGGGCAGCTCGACGATCTCCACCTCGCCACGCGCGATGACGGTCGCCTCCGCCGTCCCTTCGTCGAACACCGATGCTTCGTTGAACATGCTGTAGGGTGACACGTCGTAGAGCACGATCTCGCGTCCCTCGTCGGCGGCGCGCGTCACCTCCACCACACCGCGCCGAACGATGCCCAACGTCGGCCAGTTGGTGCCCTCGGCGACGATGACCATGCGGTCGTGGTAGTTGCGCTCTTTTGCGGCGCGATCGATCTCGCGCAAGAGGTCGATCGGCGCGCTGCGGAACATGCGCAGCTGTCGCAGAAACGCGATGCGCGGCGTATCGCCTTGCATGGATGGATCGGGCAGCCGCGTGAGGCGGATGATCCAACGATTATCGCCTGCGTTGCGCACGTCGAAGAGCGCGACGCCTTCGCGTTCCGCTTCCAGGTGCGTGCGCAGGGCTTTTGGTTCGTAGTCGTTGACGAATTCTGCTGATTGCCCGGGCGTCAGCCGGTCAAAGGACGCCAACACCCGGTCGTGTCGTTCCCACGACGGGAGCTCGCGCAGGTCGACGCGCTCGACCGGTTGAGTTGCCGTAGCATCGGACATCGCGCGGGCGTATTCGCGCCCTACCAGTCAAAGGCCTGGATGGCAGCCCACGCATCGGGCCGCGTTCCGGCCCAGTCGAAAAACGTCTCGCCGATGCCCCCGGCCGACTTTGCGCCGCCGAGCGACCACGAGATCTCGCGCCCGGATGGGGCTCCCGTGCCTTCGAGGTCGACGCTCTGTCCGGCCACGTCCACCGGGATGTCACGCCCGGCCAGCGCGCGCGTGCGAGCCACAGCGGCGGCCGACGCGCCAGCCACCTCGCCGCGGGCGTACTCGTGATGTGACGTCTCCTCGAAATAGTGCCAGTATTCCATGGGCTGGAGGACGTCGGCGTACGCCGCGATCTTGGCGTAGGGATAATCCGCGTTCGTATGGTTGCCCATCTCCGGTGACGCCACCGTCGCGACGATCAGATAGCGAGGTCCGGTCGCGGCTCGCACCAATTTGATGTATTGCACCATGCCGGCGCTAGCCTTATGGCCGTCTCCCATATAGCGATCGCCCGATTCGAGGTCGAGCGCCACGCCGACGAAACCGTTACCCGCGGCCGTCGTGTATCCCGCTGCCCCGACGGTCTGCGCGAGGTCTTGCGTGGTGACACGGCGCGGCACGGTCCAGGCGACGAGGCTGATGTTCGCCCGCGCCGCAGCGTCGATGAGACGATCGAGCCAGACGCGTGCTTCATCGGTCTGCGCCATGGCGCACGTTCCGCGCGCCATGCGCAACTCGATGACGTGGATGCCGGCCTTTTGCGCTTCGCCGATCACCGCTTCAGGATTGTAGCGCCGGAAACTGCGCGGGTCGCCGGCCAGCGACGAGAAGTACAAGAACATGCCTTTGCCGGCGAGCACGGACGCCTGTGCGACCGGGAGATCATCCGGAGTGCTCACCGGTAGCGTGTTCGCCTCTATGGCACCATCACGCGTCTCTGCCACGACGTCGTAACGGTATTGCGACTGTGCGACGACGTGGACATCGTGCCAGGAGTGCTTGACCGAAGGAAGGTCCGCGACGAGCTCGCTATCATCCGCGTTCCCCGCGGACCTGTAGATCTTGTAGTCGGCGACCGCGGCAGACTCCACAAGGGGCGTCCACCCGATATCGACCAGGTGCGGACCGACGGCGCGTGCAGTCGCTGCGAACGCTGCGGGATCGTCCGCGGGAGCCGGCAGGTCCACCGTCTGCGTGCCATCGTTCGACGACATCGTGACTGCCACTGCGCGCGACCACCCGATCGTCACGATCGCTGCCTCGCTGGCCACGGCTGACCGCTCGAGCGCGATGATCTGGCCGGTCGACGCGGCGAAGCCGGTGTCGCGCATGGTCGAGGGCGCATGAACCACGGCTGTCCAGGTGCCGTCCGCGCTGAGCGACCATGGCGATGCCGGACCGTGACGTGGCGGCGGCGTCGCGTTGCGTGGCGCCAGCGCCAGCTGCGCAAGCGGCGCGGGGGCAGAGCGTGGTTCTACAACCGGTCGTGCGGCTTCGCGAGGCGAGGGCGCGGTCTGGGCAGGTCGGTCGGCCACGTGGGTCGGCGCAGCATGCGTGCTCTGCGGGCGGGGCTGGAACGCGAGGTGCGCGCGCGACGTTGGGTGCGGACGCTGGTCGGAGCGTACGCTGACGTACGCGTGCGAGAACGCCTGCTGGCGCGGCTGGCCCACACGCGCCACCGCACGGAGGTGCCCGCTCGGCGGGTGCGCGTGGACGCGGGCGAGCACATGCATCGGCGCGGGCGGCGCGAAGTTCGCCGCGATGGCCACGATGAGCGGCAGTGCGAAGGTGACGGCCAGCGTCGCGAGGATGGCGCGCTGCGGGTTCGGCTGCGGGGTCGCGCTTGGGATCTCGACGTATTCGTGGCGCCGGCGCTCGATGAGCGGCGTGCGTGGGAGTCCGGTGGCCGGGGTCAGGCGCCGCCGGGCAGCGTGGAGGAGCGCGTCGTGCGCGCGCTGCCGGCGCTCGAGCGCCTCGTAGAGCTCCGATCGCTTGGCTCGCCGCTGTCGAAGCGTGGCGAATCGCGTCGCGGTATCGCGCCGATCGCCAGTCCGCCGTGCTCGCTTCGCCATCGAGAAGTGGCCACCACATGGGCGAGAGAGAAAAGCGCGACGACGCATGTGGCGTAGCCGCCCCTGTTCTTTGAACATCGGCGGTTTTGCGCGCTGCGCTGTCGTGCAGGCGGCGTGACTTAAAGGTAGCCGGGACGTTTCCTAGCAAATCGAACATGTGAGTGAGCGGGCTCATAACTCCCCGGTACACGCCGCTGAGGTATGAAAGCCGCGAGATATCGCAGTGGAGGCGAATGGAAAGCCCGATACTGCCGTTATTCTAAGGAAAATGTTTTACAGTGGCTTGGTGCGTGCATTGAAGGGCCTGCTCGCCTCCCTCCTGGCCGGGTGTCTCATCGTGGCCATCGGGGTGGCTGGGCTGGCACAGCCATCGTCGCCGGCGCTTGACGTCCGGTCCACCGCGAAATCCAACGTCGACCAGGTCATCGACTTCGTTCTGGCGCGTAATCCCGGTTTGCGCTCCTACCAGGCGCATGCATCGCTTGACGTCAGACAAGTGAACTTCCCTTACCTCCACCCGATCCTCGACGGTAAAGTGTACTACAATAGCCCGGGGTTCACGGTCTACTATTTCCCGCATACGCCGTCGTATCTGCAAGGCATCACGAGAGTGGAGGGTGCGATCGGCATGGCGAGCCGCTGGCGCCACTGCTATACCATCACCCTCGAAGTGCAGCCCGACCAATACGTGCTGCACATGGTGCCCAAGATCCGCGGCGAGGTCGCGCAGATGGATGTCGGCGTCGACCGCAAGTCGGGCGACCCGCAATTCTTCAACTGGTCGTATCACAACGCAGGCGACAGCGTCCAGCTCTGGCAGACCTATTCCCTCATCGGCGGCTATGACGTGGTCACGTCGCAGTCTGCGGTCATCGACAAGCATCACATCCGCGCCAAGGCGACTGGGACTTTCGACGCCTTTCAATACAACGTTCCGGTACCCACACCCACGCCCACGCCGACGAATCCGCTGCACCAATGCGATAACTGACACGGCGCGCCGTGCGGCTACGTCTCATGCTCGCTCGCTTCCCACAGGCGTGCGGCTGGGCCGGCGAGAAGCGCTGGAGCATGATGCGTTCTCATGAAGGCTTTGTCATTTGGTTCACCGGCCTTTCCGGTGCAGGCAAGACGACCATCTCCCATATCTTGGAGCGCCGGCTGCGTGGCGCGGGGCGCAAGGTGGAATCCCTGGATGGGGATGTGGTGCGGACCAATCTGTCTAAGGGTCTCGGCTTTTCGCGCGAGGACCGCGACACGAATATCCGGCGTATCGGCTTCGTCGCGCACTTGCTTGCACGCAACGGGGTGGCGGTCATCTGCTCCGCCATCTCACCATATCGTTCGACCCGCGATGAAGTGCGCGCTCTCATCGGCGCAGACCACTTCGTCGAGGTCTTTGCGGATTGCCCACTGGACGTGTGTGCGACGCGCGACGGCAAAGTCGAGATGTACGAACGGGCTCGGCGCGGGGAGCTCAAGGAGTTCACCGGCGTCTCCGACCCATACGAACCGCCGCCCGCGCCTGCGGTCCACCTGCGCACCGATAGCGAAACGCCGGAGCAGAGTGCGCAGCACGTCCTCGACTGTCTGGCCGCCAAATCGTTCATCCAACCTGACAGCTCCGTGCGCTCGAGCGCCTCGTAACGCATGACGTCTGCACGGCTCAACGCACCGCACGGCGACAAACTCGTCGACCGTTGTGTGCCGAACGACAAGCTCGACGCGGCGCGCGCGGCGGCTGCGAAACTTCCACGCGTGCATTTGAGCGACCGCGCGCTATGCGACGTCGTGTGCCTGGGGACAGGCGTCTACTCACCGCTCGACGGCTTCATGGGCAGCGCTGATTACCGTAGCGTCATCGGGTCGATGCGCCTGGCGAATGGTCTGCTCTGGCCGGTCCCCATCACGCTTCCCGTACCGCCCGAGGTGCATGCCGGATCGCGCATCGCTCTCGTCGGGGCGGATGACGAGATCGTGGCGACGATGGACGTCGTCGAGATCTACGAGGGAGAGCTTGATGCGGAGGCGCAGGCGATCTACCGTACGGCCGATCGCGCCCACCCCGGCGTCGCGGCGCTGCACGATGGGCCGCAGACGCTTGCCGCCGGCCCGATCGAGCTGCTGCGCGTCCCCGATTTCGGATTTCCCGATGAATACCGCACGCCGCACGAGACCCGGGCGCTGTTCGAACGCTTGGGATGGCGCACGGTCGTGGGCTTTCAGACGCGCAATCCGGTGCACCGCGCGCACGAGTACCTGCAGAAAGTCGCGATGGAGGTCGTCGACGGGTTGCTCCTGCACCCGCTGGTCGGTCTCACCAAAGGCGATGATATCCCGGCGCCGATCCGCATGGCGTGCTACCGCACGCTGCTCGAGAAGTACTATCCGCGCGACCGGGCGGTGCTGTCCATCTTCCCGGCGGCCATGCGCTATGCCGGCCCGCGCGAGGCGGTGCTGCACGCCATCGCGCGCAAGAACTACGGGTGCAGCCATTTCATCGTGGGTCGCGATCACGCCGGCGTCGGTTCGTACTATGGATCGTTTGACGCGCAGGCGATCTTCGACGACATCGAAGACGAGCTGCGCATCACGATCCTGCGCTTCGACAATGCGTCGTGGTGCGCGGTGTGCGAGTCGATGGTGACGGACAAGACCTGCCCGCATCCGCCATCCGATCGGGTCAGCCTGTCGGGCACGAAAGTTCGCGAGATGTTGCGCGCGGGTCAGCGGCCGCCGGCGGAGTTCAGCCGCGCGGAGGTCGCTGATATCCTCATCAACGCGATGGCCCCGGCGAAGAACGCATAGCGACAGACGCTGCGCGACCTCCGGGAGGAGCCGGCGTGCGAGCCGCACAAGGCTCACCGCCCCGTGAGATCGTGCAGATGACCGCTATCACCAAATCTCCTGAGGTCACGTTCGAGGGCGAATTTGTCCGCCAACCCGATACCTTTCGCGCGTGGGTATCGGCCGACGGCAGCTCCGAATACCCGGTCGAAGCGGGCCGCTACCATCTCTACGTCTCCTATGCCTGTCCATGGGCGCACCGCACGATCATCGTGCGCATGCTGCGTGGGCTCGAGGACGCGATCGGCATGACGGTCGTCGATCCTATCCGCGACGAGCGTGGCTGGGCTTTCCGCGATGGGCCACGGCACACGAAAGATCCGATCAACGGGTTCGCTTTCTTGAGCGAGGCCTATCTCTCAAGCGACCCGAGCTATCGCCAGCGCGTGACCGTGCCGGTGCTATGGGACACAAAGACCAAGCGCATCGTCAATAATTCGGAAGACGATATCATGCGCATGTTCGAGCTCGACTTCGAACCGCTGGCGCGGCGCACGATCGACCTGTATCCGGTGGAGCACCGTGAGGCGATCGACGAGCTCAACGTGCTCATCTACGAGACCGTCAACAATGGCGTCTACCGTGCCGGTTTCGCCACGAGCCAGAAGGTCTACGAGCACGCCGCGCGACGCGTCTTCGAGACGCTCGATATCCTCGAGGAGCGTCTCGCCGCGCGCCGGTATCTCTTCGGCCCACGCCCGCTCGAGACGGACTGGCGCTTATTCGCGACGCTCGTGCGCTTCGATGCGGTGTACGTGGGGCATTTCAAGTGCAACCTGCGCCGCATCTTCGACTACCCAAACCTCTTCGGGTACCTCAAGGACCTGTATCAGATCCCGGGCATCGCGCAGACTGTCGACTTCGATCACATCAAACGTCACTACTACGTGACGCATGACGACATCAACCCGACGCGCATCGTGACGATCGGGCCGCTCCAAGACCTCACCGCGCCGCACCATCGCGAAAGGCTCGGCTAACATGGTTCGACATGCCCTAACCGCAGCGGCGATGCTGGCTGTGCTGGCATGCGCTGCCCCGGCTCTCGCAGATCCAAACCCCGCTGCCTCTCCGTCAGCCGGCCCGAGTTCCAACGCCGGGTCCAGCCACGCGAGCGTCGATCCGTGCGCGCTCTTGACCGCGCGCGACGCGTCAAGCGTGATCGGCGCAGTCAATCCGACGCCGCGACGGCCCTCACCAGACGAGTGCCTGTGGTCGGCCGCATCGCTCACCAATGCGTCGGGGCCCGTCAGCCAGGTGTTGTTCACCGTCGACGTGGCGCAGCAAGCCAAACACGGGTGCCACGGCCTGGGCTGCCTCAGCGCCGTTCAGTCGGTGACCTCGGTCATCCCGGGTACCTCCGCCTTCAACAACACACTGAGCACGATCGGGGGCACCGCGACCACGATCCAAGGATTGGGCCAAAAAGCCGCATGGTCGAACGGCATTCTCGCCGTCTTGCAAGATCAGACGATCTTCAAGGTCCAGCTCAGCGGCACGCAATCAGACCTGCTCGATCCGTCGAAGCAGCTCGCCGAGAAAGTCCTGACCAACATGCAGAACAACTCAAGCACGCCGCAACCATAGAAAAAAGGCGCAGGCAGATCGCGCCGCGCCTTCTTTCGTTGCAGGATCTGTTACGAGTTCGACTCCACCTTGGTGAAGCCCGCGGGGATCTCGAAGAGCGACTTGTCGGTTGGACCTAATTGCCGCAGGTCGCCGCGCTCGAGGAGCGTCGAGAATTGGCCGCCCTGCCCTGCTTGTCCGGTCTGGCCGGCGGCACCGCTCATCGTCACGAGCGTCCACAAGGCGAGCTTGCCCGCGGGCGCCTTGGCGCCGAGCTGGGTGTGGGTTGTCATCGTCGGCTTGCAACCAGGCTTCATGGCCATCATCTCGGGGTGCGACATGCCGCTCTGTTTTGGCGCCGGCGGTCCGCTCATCGTGGCGACCTTCGGCTCGTCATAGCGTGAGACATACTCGGTCATCGCCATCTCCAAAGTCCCATTGGAGCACGAGCCGGTCGCTTGCGTCGTCGCCACCTTCAGATCGGTCTTATAGCCGCTCGTCGGCTGGCCATCGAGCGTCTTGGATCCGAGCGCCGAGGTCGTGGCCGTGATGCTCATCTTGGCTGTTCCCGGAGCCTGGGTCGGCGGCGGCTGCCCGGGGTTTTGCGGCTGGTAGGGCGGCGGCGTTTCCTGCATCATCGGCGTTTGTGCGTTCATATCGGTGATGGAGTATGTCTTGTTCGCCAGGTTGAGATGGATGATCTCGTGCAGGTCGGCGCGATCAATGGTCGCGGTTTGGTGGATTGGATCGTCAGTGCGCTCCCACCCGTTCAAGTAGTAGTACGTCGTGGGCGTGCCGGTCTTCAGGGTAGCCATGGCCGACTTCGCCGCATCCATCGCCGAGCTGATGGCGGCGAACATGCCGTTATGCTTCTTGGGCGGCGTGCCCGCATTGACGGCAGCTTGGAAATCGGCCGTGAACGAGCCGTTGGCATACACGCCCGGCTCCGGCAGGCTGCTCGATTCATTGCCGCCGCTCTGGCCGGGCATGCCCGACATGCCGGCCATGACGACTCTAACGATCTCGTCATAGGCCAGTCCGCTTGAATCCGCGCGTGCGGGTTGAGAGCTCCCCATGCCGACGACGACGACCGCCAGGACCATGGCGATGGCTGCGGCGCGAAGCGCCAGCCCTGCCGTGTCGAGTCTAGCTTTTCGATCCATGTTTGCCCCTCCACGAACGGACCCCCCAAGGCCCGTAGTGCGAGCGATGTGAGAATCGCCCACCTATCTAGTTTCTTGAGGTTTTGTACGCGGCGGTTGGCTGCTCTGCCTTCCACCGCATGGTGGAGGCCGTTGCGCGGGTGTGTCTGTCGAGCGGCGCGGTTTTAGAACGCGGCCAGTTCGTGGATCTGGTCGAGGCGATCAGTCGACGTTGCGTTCTGGCGCAGCAGTGCGGGCACGACGATCGATGCAGATGCGACGACGAGGGCGATTGCGACAAGCCATTTCATGAGAAGATGATACCTCTACTCAGATGACCTCGAAGTGAGGCGTTTGTGACAACCGGCGGCACAAAAGTGCCGTCCGCACATGGTCCGAACGGACCCTGCACCCCCGTCGAAGGTGGCGAAACGGACCTAAAGCTCCATTCTGCAAGGTCCGTCGCTCTTCAAGCCCGCCCGTTGTTGCAAGGTCCGCCAGTATGAGGTTCCCAAATGCCCTGAAATGGAAGTCGGACAGCGGGTGCGGACCCTTCGATCCTTGGACTTAGGAGATGCCGGCAGGGTTGAAAAAGGCGCGGTTGGCATCCTCGAGAGCATGAACAACGGGCCGTATATGCCATACTTGGTGAGGTTTCCAAGCGGCACGTTCGCCTTCGAGGAAGGCGAGATCGAGGAAGCCGGCCAGGAGGCTTAAGCCTTCCTGAAAAGGCACTGAAAGGCAGAATCGGCAGGCGCAGGCTGCCCATTCTCACGGTGGCGAACCATCACCCATGAGAGTCCTGTTGGTCGAAGACGATCCGAGCCTTGCCTCGTCCTTGCGGCGCGCGCTCGAGGCGCAGAAGTTCGCCGTCACCGCCGTGACCGACGGAGAGAACGGGCTCTCCGAACTGTGCGGCAACGACTACCAGGTCGCGATCCTCGACGTGCTGCTGCCCAAACGCGACGGGCTATCGGTGTGTGCAGAGGCTCGGCGTCAGGGCATCTCCACCCCCATCCTCATGCTGACCGCGCGCAACGCGGTGACCGATCGCGTCACCGGGCTCAACAGCGGTGCGGACGACTATCTGCCCAAGCCGTTCGCTTTTCCCGAACTGCTCGCGCGGGTGCACGCGCTCTTACGGCGGCCGCAAAACGAGCTCAAACCGCGCTCGGTCTCGGTGGGCAAGCTGAACATCGACGTGCTGCGCCACCAGGCCACTTGCGACGGCAAGGTCATCCATCTGACCCGTACCGAGTACCGCTTGGCGCTGTACCTGCTGGAGAACGCGGGCATCGTGCTCACCAAGGACGCCATTTTGGACCGGCTATGGGGCGGGGAGCATGGGGGGAATAGTAATATCCTCGAAGTCTACGTCAAGATGCTGCGGCGCAAGCTCAGCGCTGTCTGCGGCGAGCAGTTCATCCGGACGGTGCGCGGCGTGGGATACACCATCGACAAGACATGATCGACCGGCGGGGCGTAATGAATAACATCGGCGCACCACGCGTGCGCCTCACCCTGGCATATGCCGGATTGCTCCTGCTGCTGCTCGTCATCTTCTCGGTGATCGTCTATGGATTGCTCTCCACCGTCGTCCTGCAAGACGTCGAGCCGTTCCGCGATGACCCGGCGATGCTCGCCGCCGCCAACCACATGCTTAAGAACTACGTCGTCAAGCTGGCCATCGCAAATGCCGCGGGGCTCGTCCTGGTGGTCGCCATCGCTGCGTTTCTCGCCAAGATCACCCTGCGGCCGCTCGAGCAGGCCATAGCCCTGCAGCGCCAGTTCACAAACGACGCGTCGCACGACTTGCGCACGCCACTCGCCGTGATCCGGACCGAGACGTCGGTGGCGCTGGACGATTGCGAATCTCTGCCCGAGGAATATTGCGAACGCCTGCGCATCATCGACGAGCAGGCGCAGCGCATGCAGCGGCTGATCGACCAGCTCATCACCCTCTCGCACCTGGATGCCGACAGCGCGCTCGACCGCGAGCCGACCGACCTGCGCGTGGTCGTCAACGGAGTCGTGCGCGATTTGAAGCCGCTGGCTGCGGCCAGACGAGTCGGCATCACGCTCGACCGGGCTGAAAGCGCGGTCGTCATGGGTGACGAGCTCAAACTGTCGCAGCTCGTCGGCAATCTGGTGGACAACGCGATCAAGTACGGCCGGGAGGCGTCGACCATCGGCATCTCTGTGTGGCAGACGCGCGACACCGCGTACGTGGCGGTAAAAGACGCAGGAGAGGGCATCGCGGCGGCGGATCTCGAGCGCATCTTCCAACGCTATCAGAGCAGCAACGGCGTGACGGGCAACGGCCACAGCGAGGTGCACGGCCTCGGGCTGCCGCTGTGCCGCTGGATCGCCCGCGCGCACGGCGGCGAGGTGACGGTGCAGAGCAGGCTAGGCGAGGGCAGCACGTTCACCGTGCGGCTGCCCGCGATGACCGCGTGACACGGTGCAGACAGTTCTGGGATGGGGCAGATCGGAGAGATAGACATGCGGCTTGAGAACACGGCGAGATATACCACCCGCGTCACACGGATCGCGTGCGCCTGCCTCGTGCTGCTGGTCGCCGGGGCGACCATCGCTCGCGCGCCGGCGCCGGCGAGCGCCTCACCGCCGACGGCCCTCGAGCTCGTCGACCACGCATTGACCTCACCTGCGCTCCTCGCGGACGAGAGCCCGTACGAGCTCATCGACCCGATCGGTCCGGGAGGCATCACCCGCGATCAAGCGGTCGGCGAGGTCACGGCAAGCACGATGATCGGCGGGCTTTACAACGACGGCAACCACTACGGCGGCGCGTATGGCGGCGGCGAGTACTTGATGCCGGCTCTGCCGGATGGCCCCGAGCCCCATGCCTATGGCGGGTCGCGGCCGGTCGGCCAATGGGGCGGAGGGTATTCGCGATGAAGCGCTTCATCATCGTCGCACTCCTTTTCTGCCTGGCGTTCGCGTCAGCCGGCGTCGCCTCGGCAGAGGGCTTCTTCCATCGGCTGCGCGTGGACTCGCTCGTCAACGACGGCGTCGCCCTCTATCACAGCGGGAACTACGATCAGTCGGTGAGCAAACTGAGTGACGCGCTGTCGCTTTCGAGCGACAACGTCGATGCGCGCTACGACCGCGGGCTCGACTACTACGCGCTCGGGCAGTACGACGCCGCCGCGCAGGATTTCCGCCAATGCCTGAAGCTACAGCCGGATTTCGTGCCTGCGCTCTTCAACCTCGGCGTCGCCGAGATCGCGCTCAACGAACTCGACGATGCCAAGACGATCTTCCAGCAGATCATCACGGCACACCCGTCATCAGTACGCGCGCATTTCGACATGGGTCTGTCCGCGTACATGTCCGGGCAGGCAGACAAAGCGGTGGACCAGTTCGCGGTCGCGGCGCTCTTGCATCCGCAATACGTCCAGGCGCATTACGACAAGGCATTAGCCGAGTATCGGACGGGAAATCTCGTCGCGGCCGATGCGGAGACCGATGCGGCGCTCAAGCTCAACAGCTCGTACGCCAAGGCCTACTTCCTGCGCGGCGCCATCCGGCTGCGTCAGGGCAATAACCCGGAAGCGAGGGCGGCTTTCGAAACCGCTGCGAAGCTAGCGACGGATCCGGTCCTGAAGTCATTGTGCGCGCAGATCATCGCGCAGATCGGGGCTTAAGCACCCGCGCAAGTTATCCAGCGGCCGCATGAAGAATACGGCCGCCATGTACACGCCACCCCACAATCGCGAGAACCGGGTTCCGGTGCTTCACGCCGCCATCGATCAGATCCGGCTCGGCACGCTCATCACGGTCGGAACGCAGGGCCCGCTGGCTAGCCACGTCCCCATGTTCGTCAACCCCGATCCAGCGCCTAACGGCACGATCTTCGGCCATCTCGCTCGTGCCAACAGCCAGTGGGAGAAATCGGACGCAAGCTTCTTGGCGCTCGCCGCCTTTGTGGGGCCGCACGCGTACATCACTCCGTCGTGGTATGAGACCAAGAAGCTGACGGGCAAGGTCGTCCCAACATGGCAGTATCTCGCCGTGCAGGCGCGCGGACCGATCTCCTTTTTCGACGATCGCGAGCGGCTGCACGACATCGTGCGCAGGTCGACCCAGATCCTTGAATCGGCGCGCGAGCATCCCTGGGCGGTCGAAGATGCGCCGCTCGAGTACGTCGAGCGCATGCTGGGCGCCATCATAGGATTCGAGATCCCGATCCAGACGCTTGAGGGAGCGTGGAAGTTCAGCCAGAACAAGAACGAGGGCGATCTCCGCGGCGTCATCGAGGGGCTGGAAGAGCGCGGAGATGGAGAGGTCGCAGCCCTCGTGCGCGCGCGCGGCGGCGTCGACGGACCGCCCGACACCCTGCTCCCGTGAGAGTCGGATGAAAAAACATGACGCACAACAAAAAGGCCGGATAATATCCGGCCCTATTTGTACAATGTCGGTTATGTATTAATTATATGATTGCAGTTTGAGCTTCTTGCGCACCACGGCCAGGGTGGGCGATGAGATCAGCGCGATGTAATACGCGTGGAGCTCTCGCGCGTTGAGCGTGGTTCGCACGAAGTCGGGTTTCGGTCCCTTGGTGGCCGGCGCATCGCTGCGCTGGCTCCTTTTCTCGAATGGTCCGATCTCTCGCACGGCTGGCTTCCTCCCCCAGGCTATCCCGCCAAGCGGTTGCCCGGTCAATACATCAACGTATCGACCGCAGACTTTGTTGCTTCTCCGAGGCGTCGCGTCCTTAGGGACGATGCTTGTCGAACTCCGCCTCGTTGAAGTACCAGTCTGGTAGAGTATTCGGAAAACCGAAGTCTGAAAAATAGTATTCGTAGTGCCCGCTATCGGAAATAAATCCGAAACGTCCCTCTCCGTCGGCCGTCGCCTGCTTCACCATCCAGTAGTTTCCGATAGGCGCAAACTCCACGTCTGCGATGGCGCGCCCCGAGAGCGGTCCCACGCTGCCTCCCGCGTCGGCATGCGCCCTCCAAACTTGGAACGTGTCGATGTCCACCCACAGGTCTTTCCACGGATGCTTGCTCTCGTCGCTGACCGCGCGTAAGGTGAGATGGTAGACGGTATGCCCATCGTACCTGTCCAGACCAGCGTACGACACGACATAGTACCGGTCACCGCTCACGTGCTCGTAAGAGATGACCGGTGCCGTGCTGCCCGGAGCGGGCGAACCGACCGGCGGCGGGGGAGTGCTGACCGGTGGCGGCGTCGCGTAGAGCAAGATGTTGTTGTCTGGGGCTGACGGGAACGGGTAGCCGAAGAAGGTCTCGTTCCGCCCTCGCCTGCCGGGCGCGAGGTCTTGCATGAGGCCCTTGCCGTCGCTGCGATACCAGACCTGATAGTCGTATGTGTGGGCCTTGCCGTGATGCACGAAGATCTCGTGCATCTTGTAGGTGATGTACGGAGGGTCTGGGTTCGCGCGCAAGGTCTCTTCCGTGCGCGAGAGGATCTCATCCGGTGTGAGCGATTCCGTCGGCGTCGGAAAAGGGCTCGCAGTCGGGCTGGGTGAGGGCGAGGCTGATGGAAGCGGCGACACTGCAGCGACCGCTGCCCGGCCTACGCTTTCGGCAGGCCCACCTTGCGCGATGAACAGCGCTGTGACGAACGCGACCATCCCCACGAGCCGGGCGGGAGTGCCCACGATTGGATGCTTCATCGTATATGAACGTTTTCGACGGGCTTGCGGTTTTGCCCGGCACCGGACCGTGCAGGGGAGTCCTTTCGACGCATCGCGCGAGGTACGCTGGTCACGGATCGTTCGGCGCGCCCTTTATGAGAGAGGAAACGGTGGGGAATCGTCCGGACCTGTACGAAGCTCGCAGTTGTCATCGCTGGAGCGCAAACGTGGTTCTGACGATGCCTTTGATGCACGTTTTTTGATGCATCCTACATGTCTCCATGAGAGAGCGGCGGGCACCCATGTCAAGAGTTCGAACCTTTGCTGTCGTGGGCGTGGCAGCTGCCATAGCCCTTGCAATCGCAGCCTGCGGTGGCGGCGGCGGCGGCGGTGGCGGCGGCGGGAGCACGATCAATCCTCCGCCCCCGACCATGACGCCACCCACAGTCCCGCCCTTTGTTTGCCCCTCGGGCGGCTGTACGTCGTTCACGCTCTTCGGAACGTCGACCCAGACCATCACCCGCACCTATCCGACGCCGACACCTGCGCCGGCGGTCTTCAAGAGCGCCGTCGCGCAGAACATCACGGTTCTGACGGGAAAGATCTTCCATGGACAGGCCGCAACGGACTATCAGTCGGTCGAGACGGACACGGCGCCGACCCAGACGATCACGACCAACACCGATAACTATCTGCAGTTTCCGGCCGCTGCCGGCTACATCATCAACATCGGGTACCATTCCACCGACAGCAACGGCGTCGTGGACGACGTCCAGTACCTGGCCGGCAACGGCATCACGGGGCAGATACCGCTCGGATCGGGTTGGTCGAACAACGCCTCCTCGATCATCGCGGAGACAGACCCCGATGGCACGACGATCAGCGAGACCATCAACGCGGATGGATCGTACAGCCTGACGAAGACCGAGGTGGCGGGGACGACCTCAGCCACGCTCAACCCGAACGGCACGGGCACGGCGACCATCCCGGTGACGGGTTACTTCGGCCTCGGCGTGGGCACGGCGACGCAGCTCACCGTCCCCGCGCAGAGCGGGGGCATCATCGATTACACGATCAGCGCGGTCGGCGCTCCTGTGCCGACGCCTACGCCGATCGTCATCCCCGTCCCCGCGTGGTATGGTCCGAGCCCCACCCTGGCGAGCGACACGACGACCAACCTCGGTGTCATCGCGATTCCCAAGGGTTGTGTCTCGGCAAAATTCGGGACGTCGGGCGCAGATCTCCATCAGCAAGAGACGCGGCTCGACACGATCTTCGGCCTTCTCGAGGACGAGACCACCGACACGTGGGTGACAAGCGTCGGCCCCGTGTGTCAGCGCATCTCCGATACCGTGAACATCTTCTATGATTTCAGCGGCCAGTCGGGAGGCCCGACGCTCGGCGGCCCCACCTCCATCCAGACCAACGTCTTCAGCGAGTTCATCGGCCTGAGCGCCGCGGCCAGCTCGGACGCCACCCGTCGAGCGCTCGCTTCGGACTCGCGTGCGCTGTCGTCCGCGCCCCAGCTCGTCTTGGCGCGCGACCGTTTGGAGCGCTTTCGCCTTTCCATCCTCAAGCAGCAACTCTCCCGGATGCACGCTTTCCTGAAGCGGAGTAACCTCAAATGAAGCGCTGGCTCTTCTGCATCGCCCTCCTCATCGTCGCGTACCCCGTCGCTGCGCTGTCGGTGTCGGCGCCGCCAAGTAGCCCCGAGTGGCAGCCGCCGATCCTGCGCCGGCCGGTTGGCCCTGTGTTCTCCACCGCAGTACCACGTGGGCCTGTGTTCACCGCTCCTTATGGCGGCGAGGACCTCGTCGGCGCCACCTATCTCGGTCCAGCCCATCTGGGGGTCATGAGCGTCAACGTGGCGATGCAGCTTCGCGACGAAGCTGGGTTGCAGCGCTATGCGGCG
Source organism: Vulcanimicrobiota bacterium (assembly GCA_036741695.1). Lineage (GTDB taxonomy): Bacteria > Vulcanimicrobiota > Vulcanimicrobiia > Eremiobacterales > Eremiobacteraceae > JAFANK01. The sequence continues at coordinate 32,185 of DAINRU010000007.1, read as the reverse complement.
CTCGTCAGCGACCCACGTTCCCTCTACTATAGACATTTCTTGACGCCGCAGCAGATCGCCGATGACTTCGGGGCCGCGCCCGCCGCTCAAGCGCTTGCCATCCAGTACTTCTGGGGGCAGGGGCTTGGAGTGAGATGGTGGGCACAGCGCGAGATGATCAGAGTCGTCGGGCCGCAGGTCACGATGGAGCGGGCCTTCGGCACGCATTTCGGGCTCTTCCGCAAAAATGGCGTCACCTTCTACGCCCCGGTCGCGGCGCCGCGCTTCGCCTCGCCGCTCGCCGTGAGCGGCATGGGTGGCATGGTGACCTATCGCCACTTCCGCCGACATCTTGATGTCGGCGCATCGTTCACGCCCTACCAAGGCTTTGGACCTGGTCTGCTCATTGGCAACTCCCCCTTCGACCTGGCCGCAGCGTTCGATTACACGGGCGCATACAATCTGAGTGGAACCTGCTGCAGGGGCGATGGGATCACGATCGGTATCGTCGGCACGGGACCCATCTCGGCATTTGACGTCCCTGCGCTCCGCTCGCTCTTCAACCTGACCAGTGCGACGGGCACCGTCAATCAGAAAAATGTCATCGCGGTGATGGCATGCTGCTACAGCACCGGACTCGTGACGCCGCCACCTGTGACCGGGCCGTGCGGCGGCGCCCTTCCAGCCTGTAATCCTGAGGATGTCGAAGCGCAGCTCGACACGGAGCAGACGAGTTCGCTTGCGCCGAATGCCACGGTGAACTTCTATCTAGCCTACAACCCGAACGAATGCTTCGCACCGGGCACGTGCGCTCCCGGTGCTGGTTCACCGCAGCTCGGTATCGGCGAGACCGATGATGAATGGCAGCAGATCGCAAACGACAATGTCGCCGACGTCGTCTCGGCGAGCTTCGGCATCGGAGAACTTGATTTCGCTAGCCCGAGCAACCCTCTGCTGACATGCCCGGCGGTGACCCCGACCGGATGCTCGGGAGCAGAACCAGCCATCTTCGCGACGCTCGCCGCTGAAGGCATCGCGGTGTTCATCTCATCAGGGGATACCGGCGCTTCCGGATGTCAGCGCGACATCACGTCGACTCCGGATGTGCTCTGCGTCTCCTACCCGAGCGGTGACACAAACGTGGTCTCCGTCGGCGGCACGACCACGCCGATCGGCAGCAATGGCAGGCTGACCGGCCCCATCACGACCTGGGGGGTTCAGACGCAGACGTTTGGGGCGGGCGGCGGCGGCTTTTCCAAATACTTCGCCCGGCCCGGATACGAACAGGCCGGATCGATCTGCGCGACCAACGGCGTCTGCGACTCAACCCATCGGCTGCAGCCCGACGTCTCGCTGAACGCGGATCTCGCCACGGGTGACGCGGTCCTCATCAACTGCGGCAGCGCGCCCCCGAGCTGTACCGGGCTTGGCGGAGCTCAGATCGGCCCTGTCGGCGGCACGAGTGCTTCGGCGCCTGACATGGCGGCGATGTGGGCGCTCGTGCTCGAAGCTTGTAAGCAAACCGCTGCCTGCAATACGGGGCCACTCGGCCATACCTACAGGCTTGGCAATCCGGCTGCATTGCTGTACGGGATGAGCGCAGCTTCCAAAGGTAGCGCCATCTACGACATCGTCTACGGATCAAACCAAGTTCCGCCGCTTTCGTCGCCAGACTACTCCGTGCTCGATCCGGGGTTCAAAGCTCACGCGGGCTGGGACGCGGCCACGGGGCTTGGGGCACCCTTCGCGCGCAACCTCATCAAGGCGATCGTCGGGATCTGAGGGTAGGCTCCAAAGAAGGAGGGCGGCGCACGGGTGCACCGCCCTTTCTTTTTTCGAAGCCGAAAAGAACTTAGGGCTTCACGAGCGGGTTGAGATCTGCGAACGCTCCATTCGGATTAGGGACGAGCCAAAATCCAAGATCCCATGACTTCGGGTGGTAATGGGCCCACAGCAGCGTCGCGTTCGCAGGCAGCAGTTTTGCGGCTCGCAGTTGCGCTGCCGTCGGGTCGCCAGTCTCATCAGGCAGCAATGCCGCACCGCGCCGTTTCACCGTGCCGTTCGGCAACGTATAGGCGAAGTGCATGTGTGCGTCGATCGTGCTCCAGCGGCTTGCCATGACGGGGTAGACCTCCGGCCCCGGCGGCTTGGGGTTCGTGCTGACGCGGTATTGATAGTCGAGGCCGACGAGCTTCCCATTCTTGTCGTACCACAGGAAATTCGGATCGTACTTGCTGACGTCGTCGTCCCACTTGCCGTTGAACCAGATGGCCGTGCCGTCGTCCTCGAGCCTCGTCATCTGGAAGTACCCCGCGGCTTTGGCAGCGCCGGTCGTGGCATACCGCTCCTGGAGCACCTTTGTGACGTCGGCGATGAAGGCGGCCTCCGCGGCATCGGGCTTGGGCACAGGCGTGGACGAAGCGCTCGGCATCGCCATGTGCGACATCGGGGCTGGTGATGCTGCCTGGGCGTCGCTGGCGCGAGCGGCGATGAGTGAAGCGGCGACGAGCGTGACGAGCACGCCCGCGAAGATGCGTGACGGCATGTGCGTTCTCCTGAGGGCTACGACGGACCTGAAGGTCCGTTGCTACATGAGCGGGGATTAATCACGAGATGGACCCATTCCCACCGACCACGCAACAGCAGGCCGTCATCGCTCACCGCAGCGGCAATCTGCTCGTCTTTGCAGGCCCCGGAACCGGCAAGACCGAGACGCTCGCCCGGCGCTTCGCAGCGCTCGTCGCTGAAGGCGTTGCACCAAACCGCATCCTCGTGCTGACGTTTTCACGCCGTTCGGCGGACGAGATGCGCGACCGAGTGCTCCTGCGGCTGCGCCAGTCGACCGGTTCCGGACTTGCCGTCTCAGAGCTCTTCGTCAAGACGTTCCACAGCTTCTGCGGCCGGCTGCTCGACGGCGGTGACGCGCGAGTGCGCAGCCGTGCGCTCTTGACGCCTGTCAAAGAGCGCTTGATCTGGCGACGCATCATGCGTTCGGGTCTGCTCGTGCTGTCGTCATTTGACGCCGGCGTCACCGAGAGCTCGCAATTCGCGACCGATTGCCTCAACGTCATCGCGCACCTCAAGGGTCAGGGCGTCACGGCGCAGCGGCTCACCGATCTGGCGCGCGGCGACGTGAGGCTGGCCGATATCGCGCAGATCTTCACGCTCATGGAAGCGGAGCGGGCACGCGGCGAACTGCGCGACTACCGCGACCTCGTCAACGAAGCCGTCGTCGCGCTTGGCGACGAGCGCAGCGCCGCAGTGCGCTGGCTGCGCGATGCCGGCTTCCTTCACGTGCTCGTGGATGAGTTCCAAGACAGCGACGTCATGCAGCTGCATCTGCTCGAAGCGATGCGCGCCGTGATGACGCCCGTTCCGCTCTTCTGCTTTGTCGGCGATGTCAATCAATCGATCTACCGCTTTCGCGGTGCATCGCCCGGCAACGTCGCAGCAGCGCGCGTCGCCTTTGCGTGTCAGACGCTGCCGCTGCGCGATAACCGGCGCTCGGCGCAAGCGGTGCTCGACGTCGCCAATGCCGATGCGAGTCTGGACCGCGATTCCCTGACCACGGCTGCCGATCCCGAAAAACGGGGAAGCGTGCGCCTCGCGCGGCCGCACACGACCGACGACGAGGTGCGGGCGATCCGCGACGCAGTGGTCGAGAAGGTCGTCGCCGGGACGCCGCCACGAGGGATCGCCGTGTTGCTGCGCCAGACCCGGCCCTATCAAGAGCTCATCTCGAGCGCGCTTGCGCTGGCCGGAGTGCCGGTCGCAGCGCTGCCGGCGGCGGGGTTCCACGAAGACGTCTGCGTCGACGCGGTGCTCACCGCCTTGCGCCTGCTGGCGACAAAAGAGGACGAGCGGTTGTGGCGGCGCCTGCTCGCAAATCCGATCGTCGGTTTCCGGCAGATCGACGTGCGGCTCGCTTTCGACGCCGGTCGCAGAGCCGGCATGACCGATCCGCGCGCCATGCTGCGTTCCAACCCGCCGGGAGGTCTGCGTCCGATCTCAGATCTTCTCACCGCCTGGAAGCATTGCGGCGACGCATACCTCAAGGCGACGCCGTTCGAGCTCGTGCAGACCATCATCTACGAACTCGACCTTCTGCGGCCGGTGCGCGAGGGCGATCCTGTCAGCGGGTTTGACCCAAACGCTTCTCCGCTTCGCCTTGACGCCTTGCTTGCGGCCGCCCAGGACTACAGCGAGGGAACCGGCGCGCCTGTTTCGGCGCATCACGGGTCCCGTCCGGACGTCGTGGAGTTCATCGCGCGGCTCGATGAGACGGTCGGACTGCTCGCCGACGCGACCCAGCCGCCGCCGGGAGGCACGGATGGCGTCCGCGTGATGTCGATCCACGCCGCGAAGGGTTTGGAGTTCGACTTCGTCGTCATCCCGCGGTTGATCGACGGGATCTTGCCCGCGGACGAACGGCCCAACCGTCTTCTGACCACGCGGAGCATCCGCACGCTCACCGGCGCCGGCATCTCGGTCTTCCTCGGCGGAGACGAAGCGCGGCGCGAAGAGCACTCCTTATGGTACGTCGCCCTCACCCGTTCGCGAAAGGATGTCCTCGCCACAGCAGCACGGGTGGACGATGAGGGCGTGGACCTCGAGCTCTCGCCGTTTGCGAGCGCGATCGCGCACACCGCCGGCGAGGCGAGAGAGCACATCGAGCAGGATGCTTCGCTGCACGGCCAGGCGCGCAGCCATACGAACGATCGAGCAGCTGCGGCGCCCCCAAGAGCGATACGGCTGCCCATGGACACGCTGTCGCCCACCGGCGTCAGCGCGTTCATCGATTGCCCTCGTCGCTTCTTCTACAGCAGGGTGTTGCGGCTGCCCGCCGACGACGACGACGCGACGCGATACGGCCAGACGCTGCACCAGGTCCTACGGCGCTTTCACGAAATCGAGACGGATTTCGAGCACGTCGGCCATGCGGACGACGCCGCCGCACGATACGCGGCGAGGCTGCGCGAGATCGTCGCCGAGGAAACCGCCGCGACGTCGGCAGATGGCGAAGGGACGCCGCTCGCCCGCTTCGAGCGCGAAGATCTCGGGCGACGTCTCGAACAATACGCAGGACGCCTCGCCGCCGAAGCGACGTCAGAACCATTTTCCGTGCTTGCCTGCGAGTGCGACGTCGTCTCCCCGTTCGGCCGCGTCGCGCTGCATGGCAAAGTCGATCGCATCGACCGGCTGGCGCAGGGCGGCCTCGTCGTGCGCGACTACAAGTCCGGGCGCTGGCATGGGGACCTTGTGACCGTGCTCCGCCGGGCCTTCGAGCGGATCGACGGCGGCGACTCCATTTTCGGCGACCCGCCGACGGGCCTCAATCTGCAGACCATCCTCTATATCCCGGGAGTGGAGCGAGCTTTTGCAGACCGCGTGCGCCGGCTGGACTACCTGTACTTCCGGGGCAAGGACACCAAGAACAGCGCCCTGCGGGTTGACAGCACGATGGTCGCGGCGGCAGGCGAGGGCGATGCGCGCAGCCTATCGCCCGCCGAGGTGGGGCGTGTTGAGCGCGATATCGCCGCGCGCATCGTCGCCATGTGCAGCCAAGGCGAGATGTCGGCCTTTCCGACTGCTCACGACGAGCGGCAGTGCCGGTTCTGCAGTTTCACGCGGATCTGCCCGGGACCAGGTGCGGTCGCATGAGCGAGCGCACTCCGGTCGAGCTCACCCCTGCCCAGCGTGCCGTCGTCGACCATCCGATCGAGCACCCGGCGGTCGTCCATGCAGGCGCCGGCACGGGCAAGACCTTCACGATCGTCGAGCGCGTCGCGATGCTCTTGGAACGCAAGGTCTGCCGCGCTGACCAGATCCTGTTGCTCACCTTCGGACGCAAAGCCGCGGCGGAGCTACGAGCGCGCATCGCGCGCCGCCTTGGCGAGACCGCTCCCGAGTGCCATACCTTCCATGGCTTCGCCTGGAACGTCGTATCGTCGCATCTCTACGACGCCGGACTCTCGCCGGAGACCGCGGTCATCGAGGACGCCGACGCTCGCGTCGAGTTCAAGAACGCCTTCGACGACTTCTTGAACGACGTGAGGTCCGCGCACAGCGGCTTTCCGCTGCGGCCGTTCAACCGCGATGAGATCCGCAGCCAGCTCTTCGTGCTGCGCGAAAGTCTTAAAGAACGGGGATTGACGGTGGACGGGTTTCGCGAACGCGCGCTCGCCGCCGCCGACCGCTTCGCGTCGGTCACCTATCGCGAGCTGCGCCGGCCCTATGCGAAACGGTATAGGGGCAAGGACCACGCGTCCATAGCGACGATCACCGATGATGAGCTCGCGCGCCAGACCCTCGAGGAGAAAGCGCGGGTCGAGGCTGTGACGGACATCTTCAAGCGCTTCGACCATAGCCTCGCCGACCGTCATGTCTTGACCTATGCCGATATCCTCGAGCGCGCTGAAGTGATGCTTCGCAACGACGCGACCCTGCGCGGCGAACTGCGCGCGCGCTATCGCTGCTGCATCGTCGATGAGTACCAAGATACGGATCGCGCCCAGCATCGCTTCTTGGAGGCGCTCTTCGGAAGCGGCCTCGAGCGCATCATGGTGGTGGGCGACGTGCTGCAGAGCATCTACAGTTTCCGCGGCGCTCATCCCGGCAACGTACAGGCGTTCAGAGACGCGCCGCGGGCGAGCGTGTACCCGCTGCTCGAGAACCGGCGCTCGCTGCAAGAGATCCTCGATCTTGCGCATCACGCGGTGCTGCCCGCGCACGCCAACGCGCTGCCGCTCGTCGCGCAGCGCGGCAGCGCGGGCGCGCAAAACGTCCACGTCTCGAGCGTGTGGCTCGACGACGCAAGCGCGAGCGACGGCGCAGGCACGACTGGCTACCTACCCTTCGACGAGGCGCGCAAGCTCGAGGCCAAGGCCGTGGCGCGCCGCATCCGATCGTTGCTCGCCGGCGGAGCGGTTGTGGAGACAGGCCAGGGAGTGCGCGAGCCCATCGCTCCCCGCCACATCGCCATCCTGTCGCGGACCAAGACCAACGTCGGACCGGTGACCGACGCGCTGCTGGCGGCCGGCATCCCGTTCCGCCTCGTCGGCGGTGTCGGCTTCTACGATGCGCCGGAGATCCGCGATGCCTTGGCCTGGTTGCGCTTGCTCGCCGACCCGTTCGACTCGCATGCCGTCGCGCGAGCACTCGCCTCGGCCGTCATCGGCGCCGATGACGCGGCCGTCGCGAGACTGGCGCAACGCGACGCCCACGACGCGACGTCGTTCGCCCGACACGTGCTTACGGCTGACATCGCGGCCGAGGACGATGCGGGCGTCGCGGCTCGAGACGCGGCGCAGAGGCTCCGCGAGCTGCTCGACGATCTGTCTGCATTCGCCGCGCTGCCGCTGCTCGGCGCGCTGGATGCCGTCTTCGAGCGCACGGGGATGCGGCGGCACCACGAGACGAGCCGCGACGCGCGCGCACGGCAGGCGCTCGCCAACCTTGAGAAGCTCGAAGCGCTTGCGCGTGGGTTCGCTCGGGATAACCCGGGAGCGCATCCCGCCGATTTCGTCGCCTTCATCGACGAGCTCGAGGTGATCGATTTCGACGAACGTGAGGCTGATGTTCCTTCGTCCGACGCGGTCACCATCTCCACCATCCATTCGGCGAAGGGTCTCGAGTGGCCGGTCGTCTTCGTGCTCAGCGTTTGGCCCGCGCTGCGTGCGAAGGCTCGTCTGAGCGTGGATACCGACGGCGCGCTGCTCTACGCCGAAGGAGCGGATGGTTCTCGGCCGTTCCACTTCGAAGCTGTCAACGAAGGAGCCGACGAGCACGGCATCGTGCCCCGCAAGGATGGCGACACCGACGGCGGTGAGGAAGACGATGACGAGGCCGATGCGGAGGAGTGGCGCCTGCTCTACGTCGCGCTGACGCGCGCTCGCGACCGCGTCTTCGTCAGCGGTCTGCGCAACAAGCCGTCCAAACAGAACCCGCTTGGCTCGCTGAACAAGTACCTGAAGCGCATCTACCAGTGGCTGGAAGAGCGCGCCTGGGTGCCCGACGAGCGCGTTCCGCGCGCGAACGGCCCCGTTTTCGTCTCACCTGCGCCCGCGCCGCGGCGTGCGGCCGGCGTTGCTGCGGCGCCCACGGCGGTCGCGACCAAATATGGGACCCCCTTGTCGTACTCGCTCATCGCCGCCTTCGAGCAGTGTCCTCGGCGCGCGACATACCGCACGATCCTGCGCGTGCCTGAGGTGGGAACCGCCGAGCGGCGGCACCGCGCGCGGCGCGGCTGGGATGAGCTCGAATCTCGCGACCTGTCTGCCGATGACTCGCTGCTGCGCTCGGGCGACTACGGCGAGGTCTTGCACAAGGCGCTCGAGCTATGGGCTGTGTCGCGGGTATCCGGCGCTGAGGCGCGCTCAGCAGACGACCTCATCGGTCTGGCCGCGTCTGTTCTCGCTCTTTCGCCCGCGGCGTCTCAGGCACGGACCGCAGCGCGAGCGCTCGCACGCATCGAACGCGAATTCGCGAACTGGATGCCACTGCATGTGGAGGCGCCGTTCACCCTCGATTTCGGGACCGAAGGCAGTCCGCTGCTCGTCTACGGATATCTCGACTTGCTCGCGCGAGACCACGCCGGACAGGTCTGTCTTGTGGACTACAAGACGGGCGGCGTGCGCGGCGCACGCGTCGAGCTGCAGCTTGCCCTGTATGCGGCGGCGGCCAGGCGCGTCTACGGCCTCGACGTCGAGCGCTGCCTGGTGGGCCGCATCGAGGATGACACGTTCTCCCTCGAGCCGGTCGCTACGGTCTCAGACGACGAGCTGCACTCGACGATCGTCCGCGTCCGCAATGGTCTGCTCGCCCGTGATGTGCAGCCCAAGGCCGGCGCGTGGTGCGGCACGTGCGGGTATCGTGCGGCGCCATGCATGGACTTCAAGAAAGCGAAACGGACTTGAACGGACCTAAAGGTCCGTTGCTGCAAACGCCTGGAAGTCAAACGGATCTAAAGATCCGTTGCTACATACGGATCTTAGACGCGACGTTGGGCGAGGCGCGCAACGCAGCGAGTTCTTCGGGCGTCAGCGCGCGCGGGCGGTCGCGTTCTGCGTCGACGATGCACAAAAACCCGAACGGCTCTTCACCCGCATTGACGAACTGATGCGGGGTGTTCGCGGGGACGAGGACGTGGTCGAACGCGCCGACATCGTGGGAGTCCGTGCCGACGATCGCATACCCCGCGCCGCGCACGCACACCACTGAATGGATGTGCTCGTGGCACTCGAGGCTCGTGTAGCCGCCGCGTGCGACTTCGAAGTAGCGGACATCGAAGCGTCCTCCGTCCTCTCTGCCCTTGATGATGTGGCGGGTCGTGCCACGCCACGAGCGGCCACGGGCGTCGGAATGCTCGTCGGCGTAGCTGGTCGGCGATACGCCCGACCAGGCGAAGGCTTTCGGATCGAATTTTCGTTTCATGGCGCCTTGTTCGGATACACGATGACCTTCAGCGCGGCCTCGGGGTTCTTCACCATCGCATAGGCCTGTGCCGCCTGCTCCAGCCCGAAGCGATGCGTGAAGAGCCCCTCGACGGCAAGCCCATGAGAGAGAAGCTCGAGGGCTTCGCGCGTGTCGTCCGGTCCGGCCGAATAGCTCATCACGATCGTGATGTCTTTGAAGAACAGATCGTTTTGATGCAGCGGCCACAGCTCGCCCGGTGGCAGCGGCGTGAAGGCGACGAGCGTCCCTCCGGGGGCCACGCAGTCCGCCGCGCTCTCAAGCGCTGCACGAGATCCCGGCGTCACGAAGACGATCTCGGCTCCATCGCCGCCGGTCGCCCCACGCACCTGATCGCCGAGGGGAGCCTGGTCCACGTCTAGGGCAAGGCTCGCGCCGAAGGCTTGAGCACGCTCGAGCCGCGATGTCACGCGGTCCGCGCCGATGACGAGCGCGGAGCCGCGCTCGCGCGCCACGAGCATGTGCATCATGCCCATCGCTCCCAGCCCAAGGACGAGCACGCGGTCGCCAGCGCCCATGCGCGAGCGGCGGACCGATTTGACCACGGTGGCGAGTGGTTCGATGAGCGTGGCTGTGTCGTCGCTCAGGCTGTCGGGGACGCGCAGCACGTCATGACGGACGTTCTCTGCGGGCACACGCGCGAACTGGGCAAGCGCCCCAGGATCGAGCCGCGTCGCACGCCAGGTGGTGCATTGGACGTAGTCGCCGCGGCGGCAGCGCCGGCAGGTCATGCACGGTGCGTGATGATGGACAAAGACCCGTTCGCCCACGGAAAACGGCGCCCCGTCACGGGCGGGCATCGCGCCTGTGCCGCAGGCGACGATCTCGGCGACCGGCTCGTGGCCCAGCACGAACGGCGCCTTGCCGTCGGCGTACCACACGAGTGCTTCGCTCGCGCACAGACCACACGCGTTCACGCGCACCAGCAGCTCGCCGCGATCCGGCGGCGCGATCGGCAGGTCACGCACTGCGATCCGTCCGCCGCCTTCATACACGGCGGCCCGCGTCGAGCTCGGCATCGCATCGCTCATGTCAGACCCAGGTGGGGGCGTCGGGCCCGGGGATGAGCGCGTACTTGAAACCTTCACGATTATCGAGATGCTCGAAGGCCTGCGCGAGCGACGACAAGGACATGACGTCCGAGATGAGCTCGCGAGCCGGCACGCAACCGGTCACGAGCATATCGCGCGCTTCGCGTACGTCAGCCGGTGTGAAGTGGAAACTTCCCAGGATCGTGAGCTCCTCATAGTGCAGGCGCGTGGCGTCGAGGGGCACGTGCGTGCCCTTGGGCAAGCCGCTGAAGGCGAGCACCCGGCCGCCTGGAGCGGCCAGGCGAACCGCCTCTTGCCACGACTCGGGCGTGCCGCCGCATTCGATCACCGCTGGGAACGATCCGGACAGGTGGGCGGGCAACGAGTCGAAGTCGGCCACGATAGTCGCCTGCGCGCCGAGCTTGCCGGCGAGGCTGAGCCGGTTCTTGCTCCGCGCGAACACGGTTGCCGGGGTGCGCAGCTGACGCGCGTAGACGAGATGCAAGAGACCGATGCTTCCGGCGCCGACGATGGCGACCGAGGACGGCAACGGGTTACGCGCATCGGCGCGGCGTAGCGCGTTCCAGCCGTGGACGACGCACGAGAAAGGCTCCAAAAACGCGGCTTCGATATAGCTCAAAGCTTGCGGTTTGGCGAAGAGATTGCGCGCCACGACGTGGGCGGGCAGGCGGAGGAAGTCCGCATAGGCCCCGAACGCCATCTCGTCCGTAAGATGGTCGCAGAGATTTTCATGCCCCGTCAGACAGCGGGCACAGCGGCCGCAGGGCGCGGTCTGCACCCACATGACCGCCTCGCCCGGCTGCACGGCGCCGACACCCGGCCCCACGGCTACGACGTCACCCGACGCCTCGTGGCCGAACGGGCCGAAGGCGAGTTTGGGATGTCCACGCCTGTAGGTCTTCAGATCCGTACCGCAGGTCAACGCCGCCCGGATCTTGACCACCACCTCGCCGGCACCGGGTTGCGGCGTCGGCCCGTCGTGCCAGCTGAGCGTCTTGGGGCTTGTGAGCACGGCCTGGTGCACGGGTCAGATCTCCCACTCCCACGGATTCCAAAACGTGCTCACCGCGTGAGACGGCTTGTAGTTCTTGAGATCGCTATTGATCGCGCCGACGCGGCGCGTGTAGTACATGATCACGGCCGGCTCTTCATCGGCGAGGATATCCTGGATCTTGTAGTAGGCTGCCCTTCGCGTCTTCTGATCGTAGGAGGTGAGTGCCGTTTTCTCTAGTGCGTCGAGCTCGTGGCTGCAGAAGTATTCGGTGTTCTGGCCGGTCGGCGGGATCTGGTCGCACATCCAGTTCGTCGAATCGTCGGGGTCGATCCCATTGGCCCAGCCCAAGAACACCACGTCGAATTTCCCTGTCTGGACGATGCCGCCTTGTCCGTAGGTAGCGAAGTAGATCGGCGCCGCATAGATCTTCACCGACGCATCCACGCCGATGTGCTGCCAGTCCTGTACGATGATGAGCTGCGGCGCGCCGCTACCGCCGGGCGTCGTCGCGATCTGCACTTGCAGACGCTCGCCGTTCTTGTAGCGGAATCCATCCGGGCCGAGCTTCCAGCCGTCGGTGTCCAGCATGTGGGCGGCGAGCGCCGGTTCGTAGGGATAGGGCTTCACGTTTGGATTGTGCGCCCACAGAAATGACGGCTGGTCGGAGTTGCCGGGGATCGGATTGCCGTGGTAGACCTTGGTACGGATCGTCTCGCGATCGACCGCATAGGCCAGTGCCTGGCGGACGATCTTATCCGCGAGTGCCGGCCGGTGCATGTTGAAACCCAGGTACGTGTAGGCGGTGAACGGCGTGCGGTAGACGGTGATCCCGGGGATGGTAAGCAGCGTGGGGAGATATTCCGCGACCGCCTCCGGCCAGGCGTCAAGCTCGTGCGTCTGCAGCTGCGTCACAATCGTGTTGGAGTCGGGCATGAAGCGCCAATCGATCTCCTTGAGCTTTGGCGGCCCCCGGAAGTAGTCGGGGTTGGCGACGAACTTGATCATGACGCCTTTTTCATAGCTGTCGACCTTGAACGGGCCAGTGCCGATCGGATGGTTGTTGTACGGCACATGGTTGATATCAGCGTACTGGGAGAGCAGGTGCTTGGGGATGATGCACATAGGAGTGCCGCTAAACGAAAAGAAGGCGGCGATGAACGGCGCGTACGGTGCGCGCAGGTGCACGACAATTGTGTAATCGTCCTTGCGATCGATTCGCGCGATGTCGTCGAAGCCCACACGGCCCCCGACGTTGTTCTTCGGGTTCATCACCTGTTGCCACGAGTAGATGACGTCGTCTGCCGAGAACGGCGCGCCATCATGCCACTTGACGCCTTTGCGCAGATGATAGGTGATCGAAAGCCCATCGCGACTAATCCCGCCGTTGGTCACCGTCGGCACCTCGACGGCGAGCTCGGGCACCCATTCGTTGCGATCGTTCACCCGGAACATCCATGCGCCCCAGAACATGGCCAGATCGACCTCGGCCTGCTGGTTGCCCACCATCGGATTGAGATTATCAGGCTCGGCGATATCAGCGGCCCGGAAGACCCCGTGGATCGTCCATGGGTTGCCCTTATGGGCGACGCTCGTCTGCGTCGAGATCTTCGTGCAGCCTATCGCCGTCAAGGCGACGGTGACAGCGATGCAAGCGACACATGCGCGCGCCGCCGCAGACCGTGATTCAGGCCTCATCTGCCGCGGCTCCTCATCAATCCGCCACGCGCGTGCCGGCAGCGTTTTCGTACACGTCGGCCACCGCGCTGTAGTCCTCGCCGCCATGGCCGGCCGCCGAGGCTTTGGTGTAGAGGTCGTAGGCGAGCGTCGAGGCGGTCAATGGCGCCCCGAGCGCTTGCGCGGCTTCGAGCGCCGCGCGAAGATCCTTACGCAAGAGGTCGAGCGCGAAGCCGCCTCGGTGGTGGTCCTCCAACCATGCTTTGGGCAACCACGTGTCGAGCAGATAATTCGATGCCGTCGCCGTGCCGAGTACCTGGCGCAAGAGCGCGATGTCGGCTCCCGCCTTCTTCGCGAAGACGAGCCCCTCGACGTCGGCGATCATGACCCCTGAGATGATGATCTGGTTGACGAGCTTGAACGTCTCGCCCATCCCTGCCGGACCGACAAGCGTCGGCTTGCCGAGCGCGCGCAGCACCGGCTCGCAGCGCGTGAAGGTCTCAGCCTCGCCGCCGGCCATGATCGTGAGGTCGCCGCTCTTGGCGCGCGCGGGGCCTCCCGAGACGGGCGCATCGAGCATGTGCAGCCCCCGTTCGGCCAGACGTTGATGAAAAGAACGCGATGCCACAGGCGAGATGGTCGACATGTCGACGATCGTTCCACCCGGCTTCATGCCGGTGGCGGCGCCGGTGGGAGCAAATATCGCTTCCTCCACCTGCGGAGCATCCGGGACCATGGTGATGACCAGATCGCTTCCTGCTGCGACGTCGGCCGGAGTGGCGTTCTCGATGGCACCCAATGCGACCAAGCGCTCGACGCCTGCGCGATTGTGGTGGGCGCAGACCCGTAGTGAAAGGCCGGCCCGCAGGAGCGACTCGCCCATAGGTTCGCCCATCGCGCCTGTGCCGATGAGGCCGACGTTGCCGATCATGATGGGGTCGTTCAATAAACGGACCTAAAGGTCCGTTGCTACAAGAGGCCCGCTTTCGTCAAATAGCCATTAACGGACCTAGAGGTCCGTTGCTACAAATATCCGTAGCACGGGCCACATATGCGTGGCATGACGTCGGGAGCGAAGGACGCGCGATGACGACGAGCACCCCGGATCACAGCACAACCGCGCTCTCAGCCGACGAGTTGCAGCTGCTCGACGCATACTGGCGAGCCGCCAATTACCTCGCCGTCGGCCAGATCTATTTGCTCGACCACAATCCGCTCTTAAAGGAACCGCTGCTGCCGGAGCAGATCAAGCCGCGGCTGCTCGGCCACTGGGGGACGACCCCGGGACTTAACTTCATCTACACGCATCTCAACCGCGCCATCAAGAAGCGCGATCTCAACATGATCTTCGTCTGCGGACCGGGGCACGGTGGGCCAGCGGTCGTCGCACAGACCTACTTGGAGGGCACTTATAGCGAGATCTATCCGGGCGTGCCCCGCACCGAGGCCGGCATAGGCCGCCTCTTCAAGCAGTTCTCGTTTCCAGGCGGGATCCCGAGCCACGCGTCGCCGGAAACGCCCGGTTCGATCAACGAAGGCGGTGAGCTCGGCTATTCCATCGCGCACGCCTTTGGCGCGGTCTTCGACAACCCCGATTTGATCGCGACGGTCGTCGTAGGCGATGGCGAAGCCGAGACCGGGGCGCTCGCGACGAGCTGGCATTCGAACAAGTTTCTCAACCCCGTGCGCGATGGAGCGGTGCTGCCCGTGCTCCACCTCAACGGCTACAAGATCGCCGGGCCGACCGTGCTGGCCCGCATTCCCACACAGGAGCTCATCGCGCTGCTCGAGGGTTACGGATACGCTCCCGAGATCGTCGAGGGCGACGAGCCCGAACCGATGCACGAGCGCATGGCCGAGGCGCTCGATCGCGCGCTGGACGCGATCCGCGCGATCCAGGCAGACGCGCGCCGGCACGGCTTCACACAGCGGCCGCGCTGGCCCATGATCGTTCTGCGGTCGCCCAAGGGATGGACCGGGCCAAAAGTGGTCGATGGACTTGCCATCGAGGGATCGTTCCGATCGCACCAAGTTCCCGTGACCGAGATCCGCACCAATCCGGAGCACCTGCGCATCCTCGAGACCTGGATGAAGAGCTATCGCCCCGAGGAACTTTTCGACGCGTCAGGCGCGCTCGTGAGCAGCCTCGCGGCGCTCGCCCCCACGGGCTTGCGCCGAATGGGCGCGAATCCGCACGCCAACGGCGGACTGCTGCTGCACGATCTCGTCATGCCCGACATCCGCGCGTATGCGGTCCCGGTCCCTGCGCCCGGTGCCGTCCGCGCTGAATCTACGCACGTGCTCGGTGCGCTGTTGCGCGACGTCATGCGCGCAAACGAGCATATCTTCCGGGTCATGGGGCCGGATGAGACCAGTTCCAACCGGCTCGACGCGTTGTTCGAGGTGACCGACCGCGTCTCGACGGCGCAGATACTGCCGAGCGACGATCATGTAGCGGCCGACGGACGCGTCATGGAAGTGCTCAGCGAGCATCTGTGCCAGGGCTGGCTCGAGGGCTATCTCTTGACCGGCCGTCACGGATTTTTCTCCTGCTATGAGGCATTCGTGCACATCGTCGACTCGATGTTCAACCAGCATGCCAAGTGGCTGAAGGTCACCCGCGAGATGCAGTGGCGGCCGCACATCGCCTCGCTCAATTACCTCCTCACTTCGCATGTGTGGCGTCAGGACCATAACGGCTTCAGCCACCAAGATCCGGGTTTCATCGACGTCGTCGTCAATAAGAAGGCGGAGATCATCCGCGTCTACCTTCCGCCGGATGCCAATACCTTACTCGTCGTGGCCGACAAATGCCTGAAGAGCCGGCACAAGATCAACCTCATCATCGCGGGAAAACAGCCGGAATGGCAGTGGCTCGATATGGATGCGGCGATCAAGCATTGCGCCGACGGCATCGGGATCTGGGAGTGGGCGAGCAACGACGACGGCATCGAACCAGATGTGGTCATGGCCTGCGCGGGAGACGTGCCGACGCTGGAGACGCTCGCCGCGGTGGACTTCTTACGGACGCACGTGCCCGACTTGCGCATCCGCGTCGTCAACATCGTCGACCTGATGACGCTGCAGCCTCCGTCGGAACACCCCAACGGCCTGTCGGATGCGGATTTCGACTCGATCTTCACGACGAACGCACCCATCATCTTCGCGTTCCACGGCTATCCCTGGCTCATCCACCGCCTGACCTATCGGCGGCACAATCACGACGGCCTGCACGTGCGCGGCTACAAAGAGGAAGGCTCGACCACGACGCCGTTCGACATGACGGTGCGCAACGAACTCGACCGCTTCCACCTGGCCGGCGACGTGATCGATCGCGTGCCCAAGCTGCAGAATCGCTGCGGGCACGTGAAGCAGCTCATCCGTGACCGTCTGGCTGAGCACGAGCTGTATATCTGTGAGGTGGGCGACGACTTGCCCGCGATCAAGGATTGGCACTGGACCGCTCGCCCAGACTCTGGAGCATCCGCCAGCT
>DAINRU010000007.1:7688-15422 GCA_036741695.1 Vulcanimicrobiota bacterium | reverse complement strand
CTGAGGTGCTTGCCGAGCTCGAGCGTTTCGTCCCGCTGTATCCGCTGCACTTGCGCAGCGAGCTCGACCTCGTGCGCTCCGTGCGCGCACATCAAGGCGACATCCCGCAGGTGCTCTGTTTTGATACCGCATTCCATCAGGGGATGCCGGAGATCGCCAAGCGCTATCCGCTGCCGTCGTCGCTCGATCCGATCGTGCGCCGCTACGGCTATCACGGTCTCTCGTACGAGTATATCCTCACGCAGCTGCAGGCCGACACGGTCGGCCGCGTGATCATCGCGCATCTCGGCAACGGCGCGAGCCTGGCCGCAGTGCGCGATGGGCAGCCCGTGGACACGACGATGGGTTTCAGCACGCTCGGCGGTCTCATGATGGGGACACGGCCGGGCGACCTCGACCCAGGCGTTCTCCTGCATCTCCTCAACGTCGAGGGGCTGTCGGCGCAGCAGCTCACGACGCTCGTGAACGAGCAGTGCGGTCTGCTCGGCGTCTCCGGCACAACCGCAGACATGGCGACGCTGCTCGAGGATAGGCGCACGGGCGTCAAGGCCGCAGCGTTTGCCATCGATCTCTTCGCCTATCAGGCGCGCAAGCACATCGGCGCTCTGGTCGCCGTGCTGGGCGGTTTCGACATGCTCGTCTTCACGGGCGGTATCGGCGAACACGCTGCAACTGTTCGCCAGCTCATCTGCGACGGATTGCAGCACCTCGGTGTCGTGGTGGATGCGGCGCGAAACATGGCCAACGCCAGCGTCATCTCGCAGGCGGACAGTGCAGTCGACGTGCGCGTGATCGCAACCGACGAGAGCCTCATGGTCGCGCGTCACACGCGACGGCTGCTGACCGCCGGCGCATAGTTCTAGCGCCCCGCGGGTTGTCGGCACACGACACTGCGACCGGGCGAGAGCCTAGCTCCTACAGAGCGATGATTCGGATCAGCCGCCGCCCGCGCCGACGCGATCCGCGCTGGGCTCGACCATGAGCGCCGGATCGAGGATCTTCTGGAGCTCGGCCTCGCTCAGCTTGGTCTTCTCGCGCGCCACTTCGCGAATGGTCCGACCCGATGCGGCGGCTTCTTTGGCGATGGCGGCAGCGGCATCGTACCCGATGATCGGCGCGAGCGAGGTGCACATGGCCAGGCCCCGCTCGACCATCTCCGGTCCGCGCGCGGTGGCCCGCAGACCGTCGACGGCCTGCGTGGCCAGGTTACGCGACGCGTTGGCCAGCAGTTCGATCGACTGCAAGAGGTCGTAGGCGACGAGCGGCATGGTCAGATTGATCTCGAAGTTCCCGCTTTGCCCGCCCACGGTGATGGCGGCATCGTTGCCGATGACCTGCGCGCACACCATGAGCACGGACTCGAGGATGACCGGGTTCACCTTGCCCGGCATGATGGACGATCCGGGCTGGACGGCCGGCAGTTCGATCTCGCCGATGCCGGCGCGCGGACCAGAACTCAGCCAGCGGATGTCGTTGGCGATCTTGGTCAGCGACACCGCGATGACTTTGAGCGCGCCGCTGGCGGCGACGGCGTTGTCGAGCGTCGCCTGCGCCTGGAAGTGATTCGAGGTCTCATGGATGGGAAGACCCGTGAGCTTGGCCAAGCGGGCGGTGGCGCGCTTGGCGAACTCGGGGTGCGTGTTGATGCCTGTGCCCACCGCCGTGCCGCCGAGCGCGACCTCGCTCAGCTCGTCGAGCGCCTGGCGCGCACGCACGATGCCACGTTCTATCTGACCGGCATAGCCGAGGAACTCTTGTCCGAGACGGATCGGCGTCGCGTCTTGCAGATGAGTGCGGCCCGTCTTGACGATGCCCCAGAACTCTTTGGCCTTGCGGTCCAGCGAGTTCTTGAGGAGCTCGAGCGCGGGGAGCAGCTCGTCCTTGATGGCGACGGCGGCGCTGATGTGGAGAGCAGTTGGGATGACGTCGTTCGACGACTGGCCGAAATTGACGTGATCGTTTGGATGGATCTTCGGGAGTGAGGCATCGCCACCGGCCTGGCGCGCCGCTTCATGAGCGATCACTTCGTTGGCGTTCATGTTGGTCGACGTCCCCGAACCTGTCTGGAAGACATCGAGCGGGAAATGCTCGTCCAGCTTCCCATCCGCCACCGCCTGCGCCACGGCCGCTATGCGCTCGCCATGCGATCGCTCGATGAGGCCGAGCTCCGCGTTGGTCTGTGCCGCTGCGAGCTTGATGAGACCCAGCGCACGGATGAAGCGGCGTGGAAGACGCAGGCCGCTGATCGGAAAGTTGAGCACGGCCCGCTGGGTGCTGGCGCCGTAGAGCGCGTGGCTTGGCACCTGCATTTCGCCCATGGAATCGCGCTCCGAACGCGTCCCGGCCTGGTCGTTCTTCATCATACCCACCCCGAAAACGTCCGATGATTAGTACAGAGAGCATGGGCGTTCGTCGCCGCTTCCAACGGGCCCCTGGGGCCGCTGCTACAAAGGTTTCATGAGCGATTCAAGTTCGCTGTTCGAGTTCGTCGAGCCGGATGGAGCCGGGCGCTGGGTCGCCACGCCGGGCAAACAGACCACGTTCCCGCTATCCATCCGCAACGAGACGTCTGAGGGCCATGAGGTCGCCGTGCTCGTCGAAGACCCCTCGAACTGGGCGTGGGCCGACCCGCAGCGCGTCAGTCTCGACCCAGGCGACAGCGCGACCGTCTCCATCGTCTTCGCGCCGAACAAAGAGACGACCATCGCCGCCGGCGTGCATCAGGCTGCGATCCGGCTGCGCGATCTCGAAGGGGTCATCTTTGCCGAGTGCATCCGGCCGTTCGAGGTCGAGGAGCGCCAAGAACTCGCCATGACCGTCGGCCTTCGTGGGCCGCTCATGAGCTTCGGGATGGCGGAGGGCTTCGTGCTGCATTGCACGCTTGCCAACCGCGGCAATATCGACGTGACCGCGACCCCCGTCGGCGATCCCCATCCGACGCTGACCTTCAGCGAGCGCACGGTCTCCGTGCCGTTCCGCGGCGAGGTCGCCTTCGACATCGAAGTGCGCTGGAATGCCGCGCGACGCAACAACCATCCAGAGATCGTGACGCTGCGAGCGCCGTACAGCGGCGGCGAGGCCAAGGCGACGATCGAATGGCGCTTCATCGCAGAGGCTCTCGAGCCGTTCATGCCGATCTATTCCACCGCCGAAGAAGAGGATGAGTTCCTCTCCCTGTCGTGGTTGCCGCAGCCGGGCGAAGACGTGCTCGATCACCGCTTGGCGCAGATCCCAGCCCCCGAACCCGACGAGGCGGCACAACCCGGCGACACCGTCGGCCCCGGCGCTGCCGCGCACGCGGACGTGTCGGCGGCGACATCTGTGGGGCCGTTACAGCCTCCGCCTGTCAGTCCGGCGCTTCTCGCCGCGCGCCGCGGAGTGCATGCACCGAGCAAGCGGATCAGTCCGTGGTGGCCCGTCGTCCAGCTCATGGGCGGCCACTGGCGCGTCAAGCCGCTGCCCATCCTCATGCTGATCATCGCCATCGAAGGCTTCATGCTCGGCGTGACGCAGGCGCAGCGCAACTACTATGCGTCGCCGGAGCTGCGCAGGCCCGTGCCGCACATCGTGCGCGCGATGCAGATCGGGGCGCATGCGGCGAAGGCGTTGGTCGGCGGCGCCGAAAACGCGATCGTGCTCACGCTCAACGAAGGCAAGAAGCTCGAGCACAGCATCCACTTCGGGCGCACTGCGAGCGGACCCGGCGCCTACTCAGCTCCGACGCTGTGGGGGCTCAAGGCGCATTATCGAGATCCGCACACGCTTGCCGTCTCCTTCAACGAGACGGGTTGCACCGGACTGCAGCTCATCGTCGCATCGGGTCCGGCCGTGCTCTACCACCAGCCCGTGACGAGCCAGCAGGTGACGGTCCCCGTCCGGCCGGGCTTAAGCGATCCGCTGCGCATCACGATCGTCGGCACGGCGCCAGGCGGCATCGAGTTACGCCAGCATGTGTTCATGGCGTTGCCGTTTGCCAACCGGTCGAGCCTGTAAGAGCGGTCCGTCAGGTGGGGAGCGGCCGGCCCGGGCGCTGGAACGTCATGATGTCGGTCCCGATCGGCAGCTGTGGGACGATTTCACCCGTGACCGAGAGCGCGCCGGCCAGCGCGGGTGCGTCACTTGCAGCCGCGGCGGCGACCTCCTCGTAGCAGACCCCGAAGTGCGGCAGGCCGTGCTGCTCGATGAACTCGATGGCGGCCACATCGAAATCCTCGTCCTCCGACCCGCCGGCCTCCAGCGGCTGGCCTTCCCAATAACCGGTGTACGACCACATCCCTTCGGCCTCGCTGTATGCGAAGACCATCGTCTCCGCTGCTAAAAGCTCCGAAAGGCCTTCACCCAGTCCACCGTCATCCAGCGAGCGTCCATCCTCGACGATAGCTACCCAGCCGTCGTGTTCGGGCATGAGCGCGAAACTGCGCACGCGCTTGTGGCCGGTCGAGCTCTCCGGCGTCGGCTCTAAGCCGCGCTCGTGCGTGGGCAGACGCTCGGTCTCGCTCATGAGCTCGACGAGCGCGTCACGCACCTTGGCCAAGGACACGTCATGGACGTAGACGGTGCTGAAATGGAACCCCACGATCGCCCGATCTGACCTCGCTATTTCTGGAACAGGCTGCGCAGAACGAACATCACGTTCTCCCTGCGCTCGGCAAGACGACGGTAGAAATAACCGGCCCAATGAGTCCCGAACGGGACGTACACACGCATGCGGTACCCTTCGCGCACGATGGCCCGTTGTGCTTCCGTACGGATGCCGTACAGCATCTGGAACTCAAAGGCGTCGCGGCCGATGCCCTTGCGCTCGACGAAGGCCTGAACGGCGTCGATGAGCAGCCTGTCGTGGGTGGCGATCCCGCAGTAGCCGCCGCCCGCGAGCAAACGCTCGGCCAGCGTCATGTAGTTGCGCCGGATGAGCGGCATGCTCGCGATGGCCACACCGGGCGGTTCCTTGTACGCGCCCTTGCACAGGCGCACGCGCAGCCGCTGGGCGACAAGGCGGTCGACGTCGGCGTTGGCGCGGTGCAGGTAGGCCTGCACGACGGGGCCGATGTGCTCGTAGCCGGCGCGCGCCCGCTCGAGGATGCGGTACGTCGAATCGACGGTCGCCGACCCTTCCATGTCGAGGCGGATGAACATGGCGTGGGGTCTGGCAGTCTCCACGATCGCGTCCACGTTCGCGACGGCGAGATCTTCGGAGATGGATTGGCCGATGGCG
The DNA here is from genome assembly GCA_036741695.1 of Vulcanimicrobiota bacterium. Taxonomy (GTDB): domain Bacteria; phylum Vulcanimicrobiota; class Vulcanimicrobiia; order Eremiobacterales; family Eremiobacteraceae; genus JAFANK01. The sequence goes on along the minus strand of DAINRU010000007.1, from coordinate 10,207 downwards.
CTGAGCTTCACTGAGACGTTGGCGTCGAGTCCAGCCGCCGCGATGTGGTCGATCGTATCGCGGTAGACCGCTGCGTTGTTCGCGGCTTCTTCTTCCCGGAACACGTCTTCGCCGAGAAAGTCGAGCGACGCCGACATCCCCTCCGCGTTGAGCCGTCTCACCGCTTCGATCGCGTCGTCGATCCGCTCGCCAGGCACGAATCTGCGCGCGAGGAAAAACAGGCGACGTTGTAACGCCGGGTTGGCGTTCAGGACGTCTGCGAGCGTCGGCATCGCAGCTTCAGCGCAAGTACTTGTGGCCCGAGGAATCGACGAGCTCGGCGGGCGTCGTCCAGACGACGGCAGGTTTCAGCTCACCGCTGGTCACGCGCACCTGGACCTCGACGTCCTCGTGATCCCGGTAGTAAAACGACTGCACGTGCTGGACCGTGCCTTGCGTGCCGTTGTCCAGGGTGAGCGACTTGGCGAGCACCAGCTGCATCTTCTTCTGATACTCTTCGTACGAGGTGGAATTCAGCGACGCATCTATCGTGCCGCGCAAGAAGGCTTCGAGATAGTTGAGGTTCGGATAGGCCCACGCCATCTTCTCGCCGGCGGCGGATGCGTCGAAGCGGATGTGGTCGCCTGTGGCAGGCAGGTGGGCGTAGGGGCTCGTAGCGGCGCGCGCAGCCGGTGCGGAGGTCAGTATCGCGGCTGCGAGCACCGTCAGCACTGCGCTCGTGATGAGGCCCGGATGCTGCGAACCTGGCCGGGCCGGTCGGCGGAAACGTTCCGTCACGGGCCGAGCCGCGGCGTGATGGTCGCGGCAGGGTTGCCATACGTCTGCATCGGTTGCGGCGTGTTGATGTTGGTGAGCGGCGATGGCGTCGGCGTCGGCGTGCTCACGCCAGGCGGTGCCGAGGGCAGCGCGCCTCCGGGCGCATGTCCGCCGCATAACGACGTGAGCGAATGCCGTGCAGCCCCAATCGAGGCCTCGGTCGACGCCCTGGTGTAGGTCGCGGCGTAGGCGGTAGGGCCCCAGATGGTCAGCATCTGCTCGTAGATGAGCACCTGTCCTTTGACCGTCGCCGCGTAGGTGAGATACGTCGCTTTATGCCCGCCGCAGACGGTCGCGCTCTGGATCGAGCCCATCTTGACGTCGGGATGCTGGGTTTTGATGTGGCTGACCATCTTCTGGCTAAGCTCGAAGAGCGTGCCGGTGAATTGATCGGCGCGTGCGCTGATGCTCTGCGTATAGCCGGTATCGCCCGGATGGACCCACACGCCGAGGCCAAACGTTGTCTCCTGCACGCGGTTCCAGCCGAAGGGCGCGGCGAAGATGTAGGCCACGCCGCCGGTCGGCACGACCGGGTTGGATACGGCTCCAGCTCCCGGCTGCACCCCGACGACGAGCGTCAGACCTGCGGCCATGAACATCATGCACGCGGACAAAGCGGACATCGTGGTTCGCATCATAAGCGCTCCTTCGGCGGGGACCCGGAGTTACCCGAGCCTCCATTCGTCGCCGAGCCCGATCTTCCCGGCCGTGAGCACGCTGCAGTAGAGGCCGAAGCACTGATTGTGACGCTCGACGATGAGCCGCAGCAATGTCGGGTCGCGAACGAGCGACTGCGGGTCGATCGTGGGGAGCACGCAACGCTGGTCGAGCGCCGCACCTTCGAGGACCGCTTCGCCTACCGAGAAACGACGGCCGACCCAGCTGTCTTCCACGTAGGGCTCCAGATCATCCCCGTCGAGCATGATATTGGGCCGGAAGCGCAGCGGGTCGAGGGGCTTGTTCCACTCCTGCTCGAGCGCTCGCACCGACGCCGCGTTGAGGACGAGGATGTCGTGGGCGTCGTGGAACGGCGCCGCACCTGCAGGCGCTTCCTCCACCCAGAGCGCGCGTCCGAGATCGCTTGCCAAGCGAGACGACAACGTCTCGTCCACGGGGAAGATGCGTCCATCCGGCGCGCTCACGCGCACGGCGCCGGCGTCGACCGTTGCCCGATAAGCAAGCAGGTCTGAGACGACCCTGGCGGTCAATGCATTGCCTTTGCGCGTGGTCTCGCCATCCATTATGATGTACTGGCGGTCGAAGGGCATGCCGCCGCGGTCGAGGCGGGTCTGCGTGAGCGGTTCGCCGGCAAGCGATTTCACGGGGTAACGCCACAAGTGCGTGATGCGCATCGTGTAGTGATTGTGCAGGAGCCGGCGTGAGACTTCCTTTGTATCTGGTCGTGGCTGCGTCGCTTGGTCTCACGGGGCTTCAGTCCGCCGTTCCGCCGAGCGCGAGCCTTGTCATGGCGTTGCCGGACAACGCCTATCTGCACATGCTGCCCCTGCCGCTCGGCCGGCTGGATGGGGCGATCAAAGGGCAGGCGGCATTCGATGCGAGCGGCACGCGGGCGGTCTTCATCGCGACCTTTCCCGGTGCGACGCTCGATGGGGATTGGCGCACGCTCGATCCGGTCCAGGCGTTCGTCCTCGATGCAGGTCGCAGGACGCTCACCCAGCTCACGATCGACGGGCAGGCGCGCG
>DAINRU010000007.1:0-7678 GCA_036741695.1 Vulcanimicrobiota bacterium | reverse complement strand
CGGAGGACTTCATCCATCGCGTGGGCAGAACCGGACGGGCAGGCGCGCGCGGCGAGTTGGGACGGCGATCGGACGGTCGTCGTGCTCGACGGCGACCGGCGCAATCGTTTCTCGGTTGGCGTAGGTACCGGGCAACTGCCGGCGCTGCGCATGGCGGATCCCCGGGCAGCCTCGCAGGCACAGGTGCTCGGCGAAGGCGGCGATGGTCGCTTCCTCATCGTCAAGACAGACCTCGGACGCTACGCGGTCGAGCAGGTAGGCGCACGCACGCTGCGATCCGCCGGCGTGGCCAAAAGCGGTGCCTACGCGTTCGTGGGCAGCTTCGTCGTCTGGGTCGACAGGACAAGCGCGCGCGGCCCGGACGTCGCGCGTGAGGGCGCAGTGGAGGTAGCCCCGCCGTCATTCGCCGGATCCGCCTACGGCGATGCGATCTCGCCGATAGTCCCCTTGGGCCACGCCGTGTATCAGGGTGCCTATCGCAACGGTGCCGCGTACTTCGCCTTCACGTACGGCGTGCGCCGCATCGTCGCCCAGACGAGCGACCTGCTCACCTACACCTTTCCCCAAGTTCCGCCGGATCTGTCATACACGGTCGGCGATGGTTTCGGCGCGGACGCGAACGGCCGGATGTACTTCGGCCGGCCGGAGAGCGACGAGGTGACGTTCTGGCGCGACGGGCATTACGTCCAGGAAGCGCTCTCGTTCCCATCACAAGCGGGCAGCGAAGCGGCGCTCGAATGGTCGATGCAGCACGTCGCACCCGGTGACCCCTTGTGGCCGGCGTTGCGCCCGGATGAGGATGCGCTCGACAGCGCGCTGCTCCAATGGCGCTTGTATCCGATCGGCGATTCGGTCGGCGAACGCTGGATCGCATCCTATCTCGGGCGTCTCATGATTGGCGACAAGCTTGGACGCTTCCGCTTCGCAAGCACGCCGCAGTTCCCGTTCGCTGTCCTCGGGCGCACGGACGATGGCCGGCTGTGGGGAGCTTCGCCGCTCTTCCGCTACTTCTCGCAGTCGGTCTTCACCGATGCGTCGTCGACCCTGTGGTGGAGCCGCGATGGCGTGGCTTGGCTTGGCGCCGGAACCATCCCAGGCGATGTCGGCGCGGTCGGGCTCGACCATCGTCGCGTCTGGCTCGCACTCACGCATCCGTGGCTCGGACGGGCCTCGATCTCTGTGATGCCGCTGGGCGAGTCGAGCGCGGCAATCACGGGCGGAGGCTACGACGGTGAACAGCTCTTCTTCGCCTCCCTGCCGGCTGGATTCTACTTGGTGTGGGGCGCGACGCCGGGCCGGCGCCAGAACGGCGACCAGGGTCCGCTGTGCGCCTACCGGGTGGATCGCGACTTGCTCTACGCCAATGCGGGGATGGGCCTCAACATCTTCGCGCAGCAGCTCTTCGACCCGTCGAGCGATCCGTCGCTGCCGCCCGCGACGTTCGACGTCCGCGACGGCCTTGCGTTCGCGCTACCAACCCTCGACGCCATCGACGCGCTTGCGCCGGCGGCGCACGCGACGCTCGTGACCAACATCGATGCGCTCTCCGTCGATCCATCGCGCATCACGCTCTTGTCATTCGAGCAAGAGCGCGCATATGAGATCAAGTATGCCGGACGGCCCTATCCTTTAGCTTCGGTGCGCGTGCTGGTCAACGGCGACAGCGCGCTCGTGGTGCGCCAATTCTCGCGTGGCCCCCTGGCCACGACCATCACGAGCGAACGGTGGTCGCGCGAGGGCGGCCGCTGGGAGCGGTCCTTACAGCCGCACTAATGCGCCGCAGCTAGTGCGTGGGCGCGGGCGACGCCTGCGCCTGCACGACGATCTGCCCGGTCATGTTCGGGTGGTAGGAGCAGACGTATTCGTACGTGCCTGCCTTCAGAAACGTGAACGTGAAATGCTGACCGTTGTCCAGGTTGCCAGAATCGAAACCGGGCGACGTCGACGTGGCGGTGTGTGCCGGACCGTCATCGTTCCTCCAGATCACGGTCGCACCGACGGGAATCGTGATCGAACTTGGCGTGAACGCGAAGCTCTTGATGACGATGACGTACGGCGAGGAGGCGGGTGCCGGTGCTTGGGTCGTGCCGTCGCCGGCGGCGGCGTGACCGATGACCACTGCGTACAGCGCGCCCGCGGCGACGGCGCTCGCCACAAAACCGCGTGCTCTTGTTCTCATGCCGGCGTGTTCGCGAGCGGTGTGGCACAAATCATGCCGTGCCAAGCGGTCGCGCTTATCGATCTGAGCGATTTCATTTCAGGCAGTTTTCAGGAGGGCGCGCTCGCGCCGCCGCGTAGCGCGAGCGGCGCCAGCAGCGCCGCACCGGCGAGGCACAACGCCGCCGACGCCCCGAACGCAAGCCCTAGGCCGCTCATCTGCCACAGCGCGCCGACGCCGAGGCTCGAGAGCAGATCGCCCACGCCATTGACGGCGGCCAGCGCGCCAAAGCCGGTGCCGCGGCGAGCCTTCGGCAACAGCTCGGTCGCGAAGGTTCCCTCCATGGGGTCGAGCACCGCGATCGCAAGGCCGGCGAGGATGACGGCGGCGACGACGGCCACGGGTGCCTGCCCGGCGACTGCGATGAGCGCTCCCACGCCGGCGTACATGAGAAAGGCCAGGAGCAAGAGACGGCCCGCGCCGATGCGCTCGCTCAAGGTGGCCGCGGGGTAGGCGAAGGTCGCGTTGAGCACGTTGTGCAGCAGGTAGAGCGCCGTGGCGATCACGGTCGCCCTGCCCGCTCCGACGTACGGCGTGAAGGCGCGCATGGCGACGAGCACGAGCAACGTCGCCGAGAAGTTGCCGACGCCGAAGATGCCGGCGCCGAGCAGATAGCGCTTGAAGTCACGGGGCAAGCCCGCCAGAACGATGTGTATCGGTTCGCGTGGCGGCACGCTGCGCGGGCGCTCGCGCACCCACAGATACATCGCACCAGCGGCGATGCCGGGGATAAAGCCATACAGGATGGCCGTGTGCACGGGCACATGCGAGACGACGAAGAGGATCGCCGCGATTGGTCCGATCACCGCGCCGACGCTGTCGAGGGCGCGCTGAAAACCAAATGCGCGGTTGACGGCTTTCGGGTCCGTGTCGTCGACTAAGAGCGTGTCGCGGATCGGGCTGCGAAAGCCGCGGCAGACCCACGCCCCGGCCCGCAGCGCGCCGACCATCGCGATAGAGGTCGCTAGACCAATAGCCGGCATGAAGATGCCGACGCCAAGATATCCGCTCGCCGCGAGCGCGCGCCGGTGCTTGGTGTGGTCGGCAAGCGCTCCGCCCCAGAGCTTGAAGACCGCCGCCAAGCCGTCCGCCACGCCTTCGATCGCGCCGAGCGCGAGCGCACCGCCGCCGAGCGAGGCGATGAGCGCGGGGAGCAACGGGATGATGAGCTCGTAGCAGGCGTCTGAGAGCAGGCTCGCCAGCGCGATGGCGGCTACGGTCGTGGTGAGCCAGGTCGAGCTTCGTGCAGCGCCGGGCAAGTCAGCCTTGCCACATCTCGCCGGCGCCGGAGCGGCGACGCCGTTCTGCTTCGATGAACGCTGATATCTCGTCGATACCCTCGCGGCCAGCGGTGAGGAAGCTCAGGCCGCCCGTGTAATGCAAACCCTGCGTGTCGCGTCTGCAGTAGACGACTTCTGCCGGCAGGTCTTTGCGCGAGCCCGTGCCGAGCGGCACGGTGAGCGTCACGCGCTCGTGCTCTTCAAACGCGAACGACGACACGATGCGCGCGCCGCCGGCGGAAAGATTGGCGAGCTTGACCGGTTGACGCTGGCCGCCCGGCAAGGAGACGGTCGTGGCGTCGGTCATGACGATCCGCGGCCAGCGCCGGGGCATCCGGATCTCCTGCTGGCGCGTGAAGAGCTTGAGGAACGAATCGAGGATCGACATTGTAGAAGTAATCCTCGCCTGAGTCTTCTAATGAGGGTCGATGCGCGGTTGTCTTCTATAACCTTGGGGGGTCGACCTATGAGCTTGGAAACGCTTAACACCATCGCGTCGTTCGGCGCTGACGTCTTGATCCTGGCTACGGCGGTCGCAGCCGTCATCCAGTTGCGGCACCTGCGCAATGCGAACGATCTGCAGGGGCTGCTCAAGGTCCTCGAGATGGCGTACGAGCCGGCCATCCAAGATGCGTTCGATTTTCTGACCCACGACTTCCCCGACAAGATCAAGGACGAGCAGTTCCGCCTCGAGCTTCTGACCCATCCGATCGACAGTCACGTCCACAAGGAGCTCATCGCGATGGAATACTACGAGCGGCTCGGCTCCTACGTCAAGAACCATCTCATCCCCGCCGATCTCTACCTGGATTGCAGCTCGCCCGAGCACTACTGGGATATCCTCGCCCCGGTGGTCGCCACGCTACGGCAGAAACACAGCCCGGCATCCTATGAGAACTTCGAGTATTTGGTCGTGCGGGCGCAGGACTGGGACGAGGCTCACCCGGGCGGCAACTATCCCGCAGGGATGCGCAGGCTCACGATGCCGCCACCCATATCAGCCTGACGTTCGCGAGAACGTGCGGTAGAAGCGGACCGTCCAGATGACCGAGATGACAACGAAAATCGCGACGAACCACCACATCGCCGGCCCCAACTGTGCGTTCGCGCCGGGGAGGTTCGCGTTGATGGCGAGCTGGGACACAAAGATGATGAATCCGAAAATGGCGACGCCCAACCATGCGATCTCGTCGCCGACCATATGCGCGGTGAGCAGCCGCCGCTCGGGCGCGAGCCAGTACGTCTTATTGGGCAGGTTGATGAGCGATGCCGGCATGGACATGATGAGCTGCGGGAGCAGCAGATACATGCTGGCGAGCAGCGCGTACACGAAACACATCAGGCCGACGAACACCCCTTTGGGCTGCCAGGAGTTGGCGACGCCAGCCGCATTGAAGTGAGATGCGATGACGGCCGGGAGTTGCGGATAGAAGTAGGCCAGCTGCACGGCGGCGACGGCGAGCATCACGACGATGGCGATCTGCGGCACTCTCATGCGCGGTGAATTCGCACGGAACGTGCTTCTCCTCTTCTGCCTTGCGGCGGCATGGGCGCAAGGAGGCTGCAGCCCAAGGATTCAGCCGCCCGGCACGATCGCCTTCAACATCTCGGAGGACCCCCACAGCCTCAACCCCATCCTCGCGCGCAGCGACGACGAGCGCCAGATCGCGCACCTCATGTTCGACCTCTTGCTCGACGTCGACGCGCGCGGACGCCTCGTGCCGGCTCTCGCGCTCGCGGTGCCGACGCACGCCAACGGCGGCGTGAGCCCGGATGGCCGCACGATCGTCTACCACCTGCGCCACGACGTCTATTGGCAAGACGGTCAGCCGCTCACCGCGAGCGACGTCGTCTTCACCTGGCAAGCGATCACCGACCCGGACAATGACGTGGCCAGCACGCGTGATTACGACTTGATCGACCTGATCTTCGCGCCCGACTCGTATACGGTCGTCATGCGGCTGCGGCATCCCTGGCCGCCGGCGGTGGCCACCTTCTTCACCTATGGCACGAACCCGATGCCCATCCTGCCCGCCCATCTGCTCGCCGAGCAAGGCTCCCTGCGCACCTCCGCCTTCAACACGCATCCCATAGGTTCAGGACCGTATCAGCTCGTGCGTTGGGAGCGTGGCGACCGGCTGGTCCTGGCCGCCAACGACCGCTATTTCCGCGGCCGCCCTCGAGCGCGCACCATCGTCGTGGAGGAGATCCCGGACACCAATTCCGCGTTGACCTTGCTGCGCACCGGCCGGCTCGACTGGTCATTGCAATCCCCCGCGCAGCGTCTCGCGCTCGGGCACGAGTCAGGCGTGCGCTTCACCTACGCGCCGTTCGCCGGATTTGGCGCGATCGCGTTCAATTGCCGCCGGCCGCCGTTCGACGATGCACGGATGCGCCGCGCGATCGCCATGGCGATCGATCGCGATCGCCTGAGCCGTGGCATCACGGGAGGCCAGTATCCCGTCGTCAACAGCGATCAACCGACGTTCTCGTGGGCGTTCGATCGGGCCGCTGCGCTGCCGGGTTTTGACCCTGTGAAGGCCGATCGAGCGCTCGATGCGCTGGGCTGGCGCCGCGGCCGCAACGGCATGCGCGAGCGCCGTGGCCGCGCGCTCGACCTCACGTTCACCACCTTCCCCGAGGGCGACACCGCGGTGCGCACCGCCGAGTACGTGCAAGCGATGTTGCACGACCGCGGCATCGACGTCACCGTCAAGAAAATATCGTTGGCGCAGTTCTATCTGCCGGCATCGGCGGGCGGCCTCTTGCTCTCCGGGCGCTTCGACATGGCATATATGGTGTGGCGAGCGGGCGTCGATCCGGACGATGCGGATCTCGTCACCTGTCGCGGCATCGCCAACTACGCCGGCTTTTGCGACGCCCGCCTCGACGCGCTTGAGGCGCGTGCGCTCGGCGCCCTCGGCGAGCGGGCGCGCCGCGCGAGCTACGTCGCCATCCAGCGTGCGCTCGCCGCCCAGGTGCCGTATGATTTTCTCTACGCTCCGCGTTATGGGTTTGCGGTGCGCTCTCGACTCCATGGATTTGCGCCCACGGCGTTCTCACCGACCTGGAACGCGTATGACTGGTCTACCGTCCCTTAAAGCTTCGTCCAGGTCTCATCGTCGCCGGTCGGCGCGAGCAGACCTGCGTCTGAGAGCGCGTCGAAAAGCGCGCGGGTGCGCTTGCGATCGTGCTTGTTGGGCATGCCCTGCCACAGCATTGCGACATGTGACACGGTCACGGTTCCGCCGCTTGAAAGCACGTTCTTGGCAATGAACTCGAGCGTGAAGCCAAGCTTGGCCGCGACAGCGTTGATCTCGTCCGCGCGTCCACGAGCCTTGAGAAGATCGTCGAGCTCTTGCGTCGTCATATAGCCCTACCTTGTAATCTAGAACGCATGCTCCCTCCGCGACTGTGGTTTTGCACGTGTGCGTTGGTCGAAAGCCATGTCCAAATTTTCAAGAGTCCAGGCCGCCTGCATTGAAACAATATGGGTCTCATCAGGTAGTAGCAGACGTAGCGGACTATGACAAACAAGGAGAGCATTTCAGATCATGACACTCACCAACGGAATCCAGAGCCTCATCAGCTCCGACCGCCCCACGGTCGTCGTTCCCCCGACCACGGATGGACCTTTTCAGGGCTGGGGCACACGCATCGGCTAACGAGCCAGCAGTAAGGCTACTCGCGTGCGGCGATACTCGAATATCTGCCGCACGTCGCCCCGCACCAGGGGCAGCGCGACCGCACTGAGCGGCGCGAGCGGGAGCGCATACTCGACCGTATCCCGCACGATCACCCCATCGCCGTCTTCTTCGAAATCGTGCCGGTGCCGCCACAAGAGATACGGTCCGCGCAGTTGATAATCCACAAAGCCGACCCCGGGCGTATAGCGCGCGATCAGCGTCTTCCAGCGCACCGGCACGCCATGCACGCGAAGGTCATACTCGACGATGGCGCCACGCCGCATCTCGATCGGCGGTGGCGTGAGCAGGTGGAAGCCGAGTCGCGGCGGCGTCAACGCCTCGAGATTCTCCGGCCTGGAAAAGAACGCGAAGACGGCGTCCTTCCGGGCGGCCACGCGCTCCGTACTTTCGAAACGTGTGGTGCCGGCGGCGCGGCCAGATCCCGGATCGAGCAGATCGAGCAACGCGTCATCGAGCGACTCGTGCCGCCAGAC
>DAINRU010000006.1:58412-106179 GCA_036741695.1 Vulcanimicrobiota bacterium | reverse complement strand
ACTCGGCGGCTTTTGTCCCGCAAAGTGACTCCGGTCATGACGACAGGCTTGGGGCGGCCCTGCTACATAAGCCTCGATGCTTGCCTCAGGCTGAAGAACATGTGCGCCTACATAGCGAATAAGGCTTGCCTAACTCAACCGGTACCGAGGCCAGTATCCATGAACAATTCAGCGCTCAAGTTCCCACCGTCGCCCATCTCGCACGAGCCGGAAGTCAGCCCCAACGTCGAGATGTACCTGAAGTCGGTCGTGCGCCTCTACGATGGCGAAGAGCCCGTCTCAACCTCGGCGATCGCGCAGGAGCTGGCCATCTCGCCCGCGTCGGTCTCATCCATGTTGAAGAAGCTTGACGCCGACGGTTATGTGATCCATGAAGGGCGCCACGGAGTCGTGCCGACCCCCGAGGGAGCGCGCATCGGTGCCGTGACGCTGCGGCGTCAGCGCCTGGCCGAGCGGCTGCTCGTCGATCACCTCGGGCTGTCATGGGAGATCGCCGGGATCGAGGCCTGTCGCCTCGAGCATGCGATCTCGCCGGCCGTCGAAGCAAAGCTCGCCGCCTTCCTCGACAATCCACAGACCTGTCCGCACGGGCATCCCATTCCCCACGCCGACGGTTCCCTCTGGCGGCACGACGATGCGATCGATCTTATGGATCTGCCGCTTGACGTGCCTGCGAACGTGCTCGAGGTCAAACACGACATACCGGAGCTACTGAAGTTCCTGGGTGAGATAGAGTTGCGCCCGGGCGCCCAGCTGACGGTCAAGCGACGCGAGCCGGCGGCCGGACTGCTCACGATCGACATCGACGGCCGGGAGCACACGATCAGCGCGCAGCTCGCAGGCGACATCCTTGTGCGTCGGCCCGAAGCCGCGGCGCGAAAAGCAAAAACACGGCACCTCAAATGAAGCATAGCCTGCGCCTTGTTCTGGCGTCAGTCGCCGGCGCTCTCATCGCGTGTGGCGTTGCCGCAACGGCGCGCGCCGACACGACGCCTGGGCCATCGGCGGCCTACGAGCAATTCAAGCCGCAGGCGGAAGCCGATGCCGTTCGAGCGTTCGCGGCGCTCCCGAACCTTCCGGCGCTGCAGACTGGTGCGGTCAAGACCTTCTACATCTTCGCCGAAGTGAAGCCGTGGGAGATGGCGCCCGGCATCGTCACCCAAGCGTGGACGTACAACGGCACCGTGCCCGGTCCGACCATCCACGTACGCCAGGGCGACCGCGTGCGCGTCGTGCTCGTCAACGACCTGCCCGCGCCCACGACCATCCATTGGCACGGACTCACGGTCGATCCGGACATGGATGGCGTGCCCGGCATGAGCCAAAGCCCTGTACAACCTGAGCAATCATTCGTCTACGAATTCACGGCGAGCGATCCAGGCACGTACATCTACCACACGCATTACGACGACCTTAATCAGCTCGACCGTGGACTGTACGGCGCGGTCGTCGTCGACGACGCCAAGCCGCAGGCGCACTACGACCGCGACTACCTGATGCTCATCTCCTCGTGGCGCATCATGTCTGATGCAGAGAACTATTTCAGCATCAACGGCAAGAGCTATCCCCTCACTAAGCCGTACATGGTGAAAAAGGGTGATCGCGTTCGCATCCGCGAGATCGACATCAGCGGTACTGAATTCCATACCATGCACATTCACGGACACCGTTTCCAGGTGATCGCAGTCGACGGCCAGCCGGTTGCCGTCTCCAACCGTCAGTCGATGGTCACGCTCAGCCTCGGCCCCGGCGAGACGCGCGACATCGCCTTTGTAGCTAACGCCAAACCGGGGACCTGGATGGTGCACTGCCACGTGCTCGACCACCTCATGAACGGCCCGGTCGGACCAGGCGGTTTGATGACGGCGATACAGTACGAAAGCGCACCCAACAAAACCGCACTCGCAGCGTCAGCCAATGCGATGACCATGTCGGGGAGTGGCTCCGGGCAGGGCGGGGCACCCATGCGGCCGGCGACGGTCTACATCCTTGGCGCCATCGCCGGCCTGACGATATTCTTCGGCCTGCCGTTCGCGGCGCTGCGGCGCGTCTCCAAGCGGGGCATCGCGCTGCTCAACGCCGTCGCGGTCGGCGTGCTATTCTTCTTGTTGTTCGACATCCTGCGCCAAGCCAGTGAACCGATCGAAGCTGCGCTGCAAAAAATGCAGCTGGGAGCACCACCACTCGCGTTTTGGGGCTTGCTCGGCATTTATCTCGGCGGTCTCGGCATCGGCCTGCTGAGCCTCGTGTTCTTCTCCAGGCGCTTCATGGCCAAGACGCCGCTCGGTGGCCTCAATCCCTCCGCGCTGGCGACCATGATCGCCTCGGGCATCGGCTTGCACAACTTCAGCGAGGGTCTCGCCATCGGCCAGTCAGCTGCGACCGGTGCGATTCAGCTGGCGCTGCTGCTCATCATCGGCTTCGGACTGCACAACATGACAGAAGGTTTCGGGATCGCCGCGCCACTCGCGGGATCCGGTGGTGCGAGCGCGAGAACGATTATCCGTTTGGGCCTCATCGGCGGCGGCCCGACGTTCTTTGGCACGGTGATCGGCTATCACTTCGTCTCGCCGCTGCTCTCCGTGCTCTTCTTGACGCTGGCCGCCGGGGCGATCATCTACGTCATCGGCGAGATGACTACCGTCGGCGCGAAGATCGGATTCAAGGAGCTCGCCACGCTGGGCGTCTTGGTGGGATTCGCCATCGGGCTCGGCACCGACCTGATCCTCACCGCCGCCGGCGCGTAGGCTGATTACGCCTATTCGTCTTTGACCTGGCTTGATTTCGCCGCGTCCGCCAGGTTCTTGACCACCGTGGCGTCGGCGAGGGTCGTCGTGTCGCCTAGCGGCCGCTCCTCCATGACGTCGCGCAGCAACCGGCGCATGATCTTGCCCGAACGAGTTTTGGGCAGCTCTGGGGTGAACGTGATGTATTTCGGCCGCGCAAAAGCGCCGATCTTGCCGCTCACGTGTTTGCGCAGCTCGTCTGCATCCACGGTCGATCCGATGCTGCCGCCTTTGAGCGTGACAAAGGCAGCGATGGCCTCGCCCGTGATGTCGTCCTTCTTGGAGACCACCGCCGCTTCGGCGACCCGGGGATGGTCGACAAAGGCGCTCTCCACCTCTGTCGTCGAGATACGATGGCCCGATACGTTCATGACGTCGTCGACGCGGCCGAGCAACCAATAATAGCCCTCTGCATCGCGCTTACAGCCGTCGGCCGGAAAATAATAGCCTTGCCGCGCGAATCTGCTCCAGTAGGTCTGCAGGTAACGGTCGTGCGCCTTCCACAGGGTGCGCAGCATCGCGGGCCAAGGTTTGGTGATGACGATGTAGCCGCCGCCACCTAGCGGCACCGACTTGCCCTCGTTATCGACGACGTCGGCGAAGACGCCGGGATACGGAAAGGTTGCCGATCCCGGCTTGGTCGCGGTGATGCCAGGCAGCGGTGAGATGAGGATCATGCCCGTTTCCGTCTGCCACCACGTGTCCACCACGGGGCAACGCCCACCCCCGATATGCTCCTGGTACCACATCCAGGCCTCCGGGTTGATGGGTTCGCCCACGCTGCCGATGAGGCGCAGGGACGAGAGGTCGTGCCGCGCGGGGTACTCGGGGCCCCACTTCATGAATGTCCGGATCGCGGTCGGCGCGGTGTAGCAGATGGTGATCTTGTACTTCTCGACCAGCGCCCAGAAGCGGTCCTTATCGGGATAGTCGGGCGTGCCTTCGTAGATGACGCTCGTCGTCCGGTTGGCGAGCGGGGCGTAGACGATGTAGGAGTGGCCGGTCACCCACCCGATGTCAGCCGTGCACCAGAACACGTCTGAGTCGGGCTTGATGTCGAAGATCGTGCGGTGGGTCGAGGCGATGCCGGTGAGATAGCCGCCGGTCGTGTGCACGATGCCTTTGGGCTTGGCAGTCGTGCCGCTCGAGTACAAGATGTACAGCACGTCTTCGGCATCCATGGGCTCAGGCGGACAGACGTCCAACTGCCGGTCGACGATGTCGTGGTACCAGACGTCACGATCCGCAGTCCAATCACATGGGTCGCCCACGCGGCGCAGCACGATGACTTTCTCGATGCTCTGCGCGCCGTTGAGGGCGTCGTCGGCGATATTCTTGAGCAGGATCTTGCCGCCCCGGCGCCAGCCCTGGTCTTGGGTGATGAGCAGCTTGCACTCACCATCGATGATACGATCGCGCAGGCTCTCCGCGGAGAAGCCTCCGAAGACGACTGAATGGATCGCGCCGATGCGCGAGCAGGCGAGCAGCGCCACCGGTAGCTGCGGCACCATACCCATGTAGATGGCCACGCGGTCGCCGCGCCGCACGCCCAGTTCGCGCAGCGCATTGGCTAGACGGCACGTCTCGCGCAACAGCTCCTCGTAGCTGATCGCGCGGGCATCACCGGGCTCGCCTTCCCAGAAATACGCCACCTGCTTGCCGTGGCCGGCCGCTACGTGGCGGTCGAGGCAGTTGTGGCTGACGTTAAGCTTGCCGCCGTCGAACCAGCGAGCGACCTTGGTCTTGTCATCCCAATGCAAGACCTTGCGCCAGCGCTCGAACCACTCAAGGCGCTCGGCCTCGCCTTCCCAGAATTTCTCGAAATCAGCCGCCGCGCGTGCGTAGATCTCCGGGTCGCGAACGTTGGCGTGGGCCGCGAACTCCGCGGGCGGCGCAAACGTGCGGTGCTCGGCGAAGAGCGCTTCGATGGCTTGGTCGTGCTGGTCTGGCATAACGCGCGGGTCATTCGCTGCTGCGGCGCGAAGTCTTGCGCGCCGCAGAGCCGTTGGATTCACTCGACCGAACCAAGGGGAGGGCGCTCACGTGGCGACCGGCACGAAAGATATTTCCGGCACCGCAGGTCTCCTGCGGGGGAAGACGACCGTCGTCACCGGCGCGGGGCGCGGGGTGGGCAAAGCGATCGCGACCGCCTTCGCACGCGCGGGCGCGCGCAGCGTCTTCGTCGTGCGCGAACGCACGCTCGGAGAGTCGCTGGTGCGCGAACTCAAGGACCAAGGACTCGAGGCTGATTTTGGGGTCGCCGACGTCAGTGACGCTGCCCAGGTCGCCATGCTCATCCTCGATCTGACCCAGCGCTACCCGAAGATCGACGTGCTCGTCAATAACGCGGGCGTCTTCCTCGAGGAAGACCGCCGGATGCGGCCATCGGAGATCGACCCGCTCGTCCTTGAGAAAACCTTGCGCGTCAATCTCTTCGGTCCGATCCTGGTCTGCAATGCGTTTGTGCCCTTCATCAACGATGGGGGCCGCATCATCAACGTCTCGTCGCGGATGGGGCAGTTCTCAGGCGAGCCGGACTCGCGCGGCCCCGCGTATTCCATCAGCAAAGCGGCGCTCAACATGTACACGCAGATGCTAGCGGTGGATCTGCGCGGCCGCGACATCATGGTCGACGTCATGCATCCCGGCTGGGTCAAGACCGACATGGGCGGTCCGAATGCAACCGTCGAGCCGAGCGAGTCAGCGCAGGCCGCGCTCGCGCTCGCCACCCGGCCGGCGTCGGAGAAGACCGGATTGTTCTGGCACGACGGCAGCCCTATCGAGTGGTGAAAATGTCGCCCGCTCTAAGGCGGTTCTCAGGTTCGGGCAAGGCGTCCGCGCTGCCGGCTGCGAAACCTCTCTAACACGGGCGAGCAGCGTGCCACGAGCGACTTCAAAGGAATTTCCCCTGATGCGATTCACCGCGATTGTCTTGGCAGCGACGCTGCTCTGGGGAATCGCCATGCCCGCCATGCCGGCGGCCGCCATGTCGACCGCAAAGGAGATCGCGCTCGGCCAAGGCATCAGCCAGGAGATCGATGACGAGAACGTCCTCATCAACGATCCGTTCCTGACCAACTGGGTCAATGGCATCGGTGCGAAGCTCGCGGCCAACCGCTATCGCCAGGACATCAACTACCAGTTCGAGATCCTCGACACCGATGAGGTCAACGCGTTCGCGCTGCCCGGCGGTTTCATGCATGCGGACATGGGACTGCTCAATTTCGTGGGATCCGACGACGAGCTTGCAGCAGTGCTCGGACATGAGATGGGTCACGTCGAGCGGCGTCACGTCGTCACCCTCCAAGCGAAGCAGGAAGTGCTCGGCATCCTCATCGGGGTGCTGTCCATACTTTCCCCGATCGCCGCGGCGCTGGGCGGATATGGCGGCGATCTCGTGGCGTATAAGTTCTCGCGCGAAGACGAACTACAGGCGGACCAGTACGGCCTCTTGCTCATGACCAGAGCAGGCTACGACCCGCAGTCCGCCGTCGACCTCATGGCGCATCTGGGCAAGCTCGAGGCGGATGATACCGAAAGCCGCTCCGACAAGGCCATGGAGGACCACCCGCCGCCGCAAGACCGCATCGCACATCTCGAGGGATATCCCGAGCTCGACAACCCACCAGCCACGCAGATCATCGAAGACGCGATCCACGATCAGAGCGAGGGGCGCTATGCCTACGCCCGTGCACGCTTCGGGGAAGCGCTGGCGAAATCGCCTGGCAACACGATCGCGCTGGCCCATCTCAACCAGGTCGAGATCGCGCTCAAGGAATTGGGACCGCCGGGAACCTTGCACGAGCGGTCGGTAGCCTACACGCTCACGCTCGACGCGTTCAGTATGGGTGATATCGCCACTAATATCGCCAAGGCGCAAGCCATCGCCGGCGATGCCGCGCGCCTGTGCGCGCAGCGAACGCACGGCTCGCGCAGCGATCTGCAGACGCTCAACAACCAGCTGAACGAGATGCAGAGCGCCATACCCAACCTGGGATCTCCCAAGAAAAAGACCAATAACCTCGGGATCGCGGTCGCCGGGATCAACAAAATCACGCGCGACATCAACGGCGTGCTCGACAACAGTTCCGACGTGTTAGCCAGCGGTCCGGGCCTCGCCGAAGACAACCTTGGCCCGCTCAAGGATATGGCGGACGCCATCAGCAACGGCCCGCCGACCGAGAAGACGCGCGCCCTCTTGCCGTACTATCCGTCGCTTGCGGCGAGTCTCTCCGAAGGGGCGGATCAATTCGTCACCGGTGTCGACGACGCGCGCGCCGCCATCTCCATGGGCGCGGACAGCGTGCGCCCGCTGGCAGAGTATTTCGCCGTTCTCAACTCGCTCGACACGACGACCGGCGACATCTCGGCCAAGGATATGCCCAGAGTGCAAGCGGCACTGTCCGCCGCGACCGCCGCTTGGGATGCGGCTTTCGCGATGTCGGAGCGGGGGTCAGACCTCATCTATGGCGCGCAGACGCGTACGCTGTCCGCCAACATCACATTGCTCGATCTCTATTCGTCGAGCGAGCGCTACGTGGACTACCGCAAGGCGCTGCAGTTCCGGTTCCCGGGCGTGCAGATGCCCGACTACCAAATGGTGCTGCGCAGCGGCATCACGCCCGGCGAGCTGGGCTGCGATGCGTGGCTGAGCTACGAGACGAAAGAACAGATGACGCAGCTCATGAGAACCGAACACGATGGCGGGCTCTCGTGCGCCGATCTGGCGTTGCAGCGCAACCTCTTGACCGAATCGATGGAGATCGCCGAGGGTCTGGTCTACGAAGACTACGTCGAAGTGCCCGAGACCGTCACTGCCAACGTTAACGTCGGACACCCGACGCCGACGTCGCCGCAGCCATCGCAGCCCTCGCCGCCAGCGACGGCCACGTCCGCTCCGTCACACTAGAGGCTACTTCGCAGCCACTTCCGCCGGGAGATCACTCCCCACCGGAGCTGCCGACTTGCGCTGCGCCGCGATCCCCATGAGCAGCGCCAGAAACGCGAAGAGGCTCGAGGCGGCTCCGGCCCAGGGCGGCCCGTAGCGACCCAAGAGGAAGGTCGATGCCAGCGGCATGGTGGCTCCAGAGACGTTATCGAGCGCTGAACTGACGCCAAGGATCGTGCCGCGTTGGTTCTCGGGTGCACCGGCGGTCAGTATCGAGGAAAGCGCGGGCCGTGCGATGGCCATGCCGACGGCGAAGAGCAAGAAGGTGGGGAGCATCGTCAGCAGGCTGTGGATGAACGGCACGAGCAAGAAGCCGCACAGCGAAAGCCCGATGCCGATGTTCGAGCTGCGCCGATCCCCGATGCTGTCGATGACGCGTGGCCCGGGCCCAAGCTGCATGATGACGCTCAAGACGCCGAAGGAGGCGAAGAAGAAGCTCGTGCTGCTGGCGCTGAACCCGAGCGCCGCCTGCATGAGCAGGGCGAAGACGCCGAACCACGCGTAGAGCGCGAGCGAGAAGGCCCACATCTGCAAGAGGATCGGGGCGATGAGGGGATCGGCGAGCGAAGCGCGGATGTGCTCGAGCGTGGCGACCTGGCTGCCCTCGGGATTGCGCGACTCGGGCAGCATGAGGATGGTCACGATGAGCGTGATGAACTGCAGCGTCGCCGCCGCGAGGAAGGGCGCCTGGAAACCGAAGCGTTCGAAGAGCACGCCGCCCAGTAGCGGGCCGAAGACGATGCCGGCCGAGAAGGATGCGCCGACGTAGGAAAACGCACGGCCGCGTTCGCGCGGCTCGACCAGGTCGGCGACGTAGGCCTGGGTGACGCTGATGTTGCCGCCCGACGTGCCCTCGACCACACGCGCCAGGAACACCATGCCGATGCTATGCGCGAAGGCGAGCATGAACCAGCCGATGGTGGCGCCGATCTGGCTGACGATCAACACTTTCTTGCGACCGATGCGATCGCTGACGTTACCCCAGATGGGACCCGCCAGGAATTGGCACAAAGCGAAGACCGAGAAGAGCAGCCCAACCGTGACGTCGGACGACCCGAAGCTCTTGACGAAATAGGGCAAAATGGGCAGCAGAATGCTGAAGCCGAGAATGTCTATGAAGGTGACGCCCAGGATGGGCAGCAGGCGGGTCAGCATAGGCGGTCATATGAGTTGGCAGTGCCTGCATCACACACCTTGCCGGGGCGCGCGTTGACTCGCATCACACGTGCACCGGCGTCGTGTTTAGCAGCAGCCAAACGGTAACACAGATATCTAGAAGCGGTCTTATGAGCAGCCCAGCGTGGCAAGCAATTTTACGCTCAAGTGACATCGTAAGGCGGAGACACGACAATGTGGAGTGCAATCATAACGAGCGCGGCGACCATCGGCGCCGTCCTGTACATGCAAGGTCCGATCGTGGCGCTTGCGCTGACCGCGGTGAGCTCGATCGCGTTGCTCGTCGTCCTACGGGCAAGCGAGCACAAATCCGAACCGTCCAAACAGCAACCTCGGCCGCTGGAGCTTCTCGATAACACAAACGAGATCGACCTGCTCTTCCCGCCGCTCCGCCAGCAGGCTTCATAAGACAACGCTTGCAGCAACGGACCTTGAGGTCCGTGAAACCCCTCGACCGGGCGCCTTCCAGGGCGCCCGGTTTCATTCACCCCGCGTCTGACCCGCCGTCGCAGGTTAGTCACCAGGGCAACAGAAGGTAACCTCCCGTGCCAACGGTTGCAATCGTCCTCGCCGCCCTCGCCAAGTCGCGTCGGCTGGCGACCGCGACGCTCGCCCTGGCGCTCGGGCTCACACTGCTCAGCATGCGATCCGCCCTTGGTATGGGATCGAGCGGTGCCACCCTCACTATCGGCCTCACCCTCCCCGGCATGACGCAGCGCAAAGTGGACGTCGATGCGACGACCCTTTTCCATACGCTCATGACCGATTTTTTCTTCCAAGACGACGGCACGGTCTACGTGCAGACCGGCGACATCCCGGCTATGTGGCTGCGCGATTCGTCAGCGCAGACGCTGCCCTACGTCCGCTTCGCCCCCGCCTATCCGCAGATCGCCCAGATCGCGCGCGGCGTCATCCAACGCAACGCCAAGAACATCATCACCTCACCCTACGCCAACGCCTTCACCGCTGGATACCGGCTCTGGGAAGAGAAATGGGAGGTGGATTCGCTGTCGTATCCCGTGCTGCTCGCGTCTGTGTACTGGCGCGCCACGCATGACCGCGGGCTCTACACGCAGCAGTTGCATTGGGCCTACATCCACATCGTCGAGACCTACGAATGCGAGCAGCAACACGCAGCCTGCTCGGGATACCGCTCGCGTATGCTCCCCAACCACGGTAAGGGTGCGGACTATGCCTACACCGGCATGATATGGGGCGCCTTTCGTCCGTCGGACGACCCGGTACGCTATCCGTACAACATCCCCCAGCAGCTCTTCGCCGCGACCGAGCTTGAAGATCTCGCGCACCAGGTCCAAGTCGGCTATGGTGATGACCGGCTCGCCATGCGTGCCCGCGAACTCGCAGCGGCGATCCGCCTGGGCATCGAGCGCTACGGGCAGATCTACGATTTCCGCTACGGCTGGATGTATCCGTATGAGGTCGACGGTCTTGGCAACTACGTGCTCATGGACGACGCCAACCTGCCCAATCTCCTCACCATGCCGTTCATGGGACTCGTCGCTCACTACGACCCGCTCTACATCAACACGCGCCGTTTCGTGCTCTCACACGATAATCCGTACTATTATAGCGGCCGCTATGGCGACGGCTTGGGCAGCCCGCACACACGGACCGGGTGGGTGTGGCCGCTCGGCATCATCGGCGAGGCTATGACCGCGTTCACCGCCTCCGAGGTGGCTGAGTCGATCGAGGAGCTGCGCGTCCTCGATGGCGAGCGAGGGCTCATCTACGAGAGCGTCGATCCCAATCGCCCATGGCTGTACACGCGCAACGACTTCGGCTGGGCGAACGCGCTCTACGCCGAGCTCATCTTCCGTAGCGTCGCGAACCTCGCACCGACGGCGCCTGCGAGCCGGGCACTTCCAACGTTCTTGCCCTTCGGGTATGGCCCGCCGCGCATCACCACGGAGACACAGGCATGGGAAGCGGCGGCGACGATCTACACCGCCCTCGGCCAGATACTGTCCGGCGGTTAGACCTTCGCCGGGATGAGGCCGAGCTGCGCGCCGACCTGTTCGAACGCGGCGAGCGCCACGTCGAGGTGCGAGCGCTCCAGAGCAGCGCTCATCTGGACGCGGATGCGCGCTGTGCCCTCGGGGACCACCGGGTAGCCGAAGCCCGTGACGAACACGCCTCGCTTGAGCAATAGCTCGCTCATCTTGATCGCGAAGGCGGTCTCGCCGACGATGATCGGGATGATAGCGCTCTCGCCCGCCAGCGGCTTGTAGCCGAGCGCTGTCAAGCCGGCGCGGAAGTAGCGGATGTTCTCACGCTGTTTGGCGAGCAGCTCGGGATGCGCCTCAAGCTCCTCGATGGCCGCTAACGCGGAGCACGCCACGGTCGGAGGTAGCGCATTGGAGAAGAGCATGGTGCGCGATTTCTGGACGAGCGTTTCGATGACGTTCTTCGAACCGGCCACAAACCCGCCGGCCGCGCCGCCCAGCGCCTTGCCCAGCGTGCCCGTGAGGATGTCGACCTGCCCCGTGAGACCGTAGTGCTCGATCGTGCCACGGCCCGTCGCACCCATCACGCCCGTGCCGTGGCTATCGTCGACGATGACCACACCGTTGTAGCGTTTGGCGAGCGCGACGATCTGGGGCAACAGCGCGAGATCGCCCTCCATTGAGAAGACGCCATCGCTGATGATGAATTTCGTCATCTCCGGCGGGAGCGTAGCCAGCTTGGCCTCGAGATCCGCCATATCCGAGTGTTGGTAGCGCAACCGTTGGGCCTGGGTGGCCAAGCGGCAACCGTCGATGATGGATGCGTGGTTGAGCTCGTCGGAGACGATGGCTGTCCCGGCGACGGCAACGGTCGGGATCAGGCCCTCGTTGGCCGTCCAGCACGAGACGTACGTGAGCGACGCCGGCATGCCGAAGAAGGACGCGATCTTGTCCTCGATGCGGCGATGGATGTCGAACGTGCCGCAGATAAATCGCACGCTTGCGGTGCCGGCACCATAGGCGCGCAGGCCCTCGATCCCCGCCTCGACGACACGCGCGTTGTCCGCAAGACCCAAGTAGTTGTTGCTCGACAGGATGATGGTCTCGCCGGCCTCTTCCATATTGACCTCGGCGGCCATCGGCGTTGTGAGGTGGCGCATCGTCTTATACGTTCCGGCGGCGCGCAGCGCGTCGAGGTCCGTCTTGAGCTTGCGGTCGTAGGCCTGATTCATACCTAGTCCTTGTTCACGTCGATGACGATCTTCACAGCCTTGCCGTCTTTGAGAAGATCGAACGCTTCTCCGAAACGCTCCAACGGCAGGACGTGCGTGATGATCGGTTTGAGGTCGATGCGTCCGGCGGTCACCATAGCCTCCATCTGATACCACGTCTCGAACATCTTGCGGCCGTTGATGCCGAGCACCGTGAGGCCCTTGAAGATGATGTTCTCGGCCAAATTCATGCTGACGTTGTCGGAGGGAAGCCCGAGCAGTGCCGCGCGTCCCCCATTGCGCACCATGCCCAGGCCTTGGTTGATGGCGGCGCCGCTGCCGCTCATCTCCAGCAACACGTCTGCCCCGTGACCTCCGGTGAGCCCGTAGATCTTGTCGTGCAGGTCGGGCGTGCGAGCATCGAAGACCTCATCGGCACCGAGCGACTTGGCGAGGGCCAGTTTCTGCGGATTGACGTCGATGGCGATGAGGCGTGCGGCGCCGGCCGCACGTGCGACCGGAATCGCCATGAGACCGATCGAGCCAACGCCCGTGATGATGACGCTCTTGGCGCTCACGCCGGCGGTCATGACGGTATGCACCGCGTTGCCCAGCGGGTCGAAGACCGCTGCCCACTCGTCGGGCACGGCCGGGTCGAGTTTCCAGATATTGTGTTCGGGCACCGCTACGTAGTCGGCGAAAGCGCCGTCCCGATCGATGCCCAGGATGCGCACGCGCTCGCAGATGTATTCTTGCCCCGTGCGGCAGAGCAGACATGCGCCGCATGAGATGTGGCCTTCGGCGGCGACCCGGTCGCCGATGGCGACGTTTCGAACCGCATCACCACGCGCCGCCACCGTGCCCATGAATTCATGACCGACGATGACCGGCGGCACGATGCGGCTCTGCGACCACTTGTCCCAGTCCCATATATGACCATCCGTGCCGCAGATGCCGGCCTTGCGAACCTTGACGAGGACATCGGTCGGGCCGATGCGGGGCAAGGGGACCTGCTTGAGGACAAGCCCGGGCCCCGGCCGTTCCTTGACCAGCGCGCGCATGCTCGTGGGCAACGCGCTGCGCAAGGCAGTTGCCGGTTCGAGCTCGGTTCTCGTGACAGCCACGACCCCCAGTTCTTGCGCGACGTATCATCGGACCTTTACGCCCCAGACCTTGAAAGCAGCGAACCTTTACGACCCTAACCCTGAAGCAACGGACCTTTAGGTCCGTTTCGTAGGGGTTCACGTGTAAACGCCCAACGCAGCTGCGTCATGCCGGGCAAGAAAAAGCGCGTCTCCGCCAAGCGGCTCAAGGAGCTCACGGAGAAGATCGCCATCCAGCGGCGCCGTGCTGCGCGTCCGACGTTGCCCGTGAACTCGCAGGTGCGCATAAGTGAATCGCTTGTCGAGCGCAAGCGCAGGCTCGAGAAGAAGAAAAGGCAGCGGAGGGATTGGGAGAGCCTCTGACCACGACATTGCAAGAACAGATTTTCGAACCTGAAGGTCCGTTGCTGCAAACGTCCATTGACGCCCGACCGACCTTCCGATCTGTGCTCGCAGGGCATCTCTAGACCAACCCGAATTGGCTCGAACACGCGTTCGCCGCGTTAGTTCGAACAATGCTGACTATAGATGAAGTCTTAGGCCGCAACGGCCTCATGGCCCGTGCGATCGCCGGCTACGAATATCGTCCGGCGCAGATCGCCATGGGCAAACTCGTC
This sequence comes from Vulcanimicrobiota bacterium, assembly GCA_036741695.1. Lineage (GTDB taxonomy): Bacteria > Vulcanimicrobiota > Vulcanimicrobiia > Eremiobacterales > Eremiobacteraceae > JAFANK01. The sequence continues at coordinate 92,374 of DAINRU010000006.1, read as the reverse complement.
AACCGCGGCTTTCTCGAGCACGTCCACGTCATGGTTGAAGCAGGCACAGGCACCGGCAAATCGTTCGGCTATCTTGTCCCTGCAATTCTCTCGGGCCAACGGGTCGTCATCTCGACTGCGACGCTCGCGCTGCAAGACCAGTTGCTGACCAAAGACATCCCGCAGGTGCTCGCCGTTCTTGATTCGAGCGCGCGCGTCGTGCAGCTCAAAGGACGCAACAACTATCTGTGCCGTGATAAGCTCGAGCAGCTGCGGGGGCGGCTTGTGCTCGCGCAGGGCGAGGACGACCGCAAACTGTTCTTTTGGGCGGACCGAACGCGCACCGGGGACCGCGCCGAGCTCGACTTCGTCCCGAGCGACGTCCTGTGGCGTGAGGTGGATGCCGATGCTGACGACTGTCTGATGGAGGCATGCGAGTTCTTCGGACCCGAGCGCTGCCACCAGATGCACGCGCGCGAGGCCGCCCGTCACGCGGACATCGTCGTCGTCAACCATGCTTTATTCTTCAGCGATCTTGCAGTTGGCGGGGGCATCATCCCGCCCTACGACTACGTCGTGCTCGATGAAGCCCATCAGATCGAAGATTGGGCCAGCGCTGCCTTCGCGTCGAGCATCTCGCGTCCGAGCATCGGCAGGCTGCAGCGTAAGCTCGCCCGAGCCTACGTCTTCGATGAGCTGCTCAACTCGAGCCTGAGTCAGGCGGCAGACGAGTTCAGCGCTGCACTAGCGCATGAACAGGGCATGCGCTATCCGTTCCAGCAGAATGCGCGCGCGCAGGAGCTGCTCGAGCCGCTGCAGCGCGCCCTCTACCGCATCGAGAATTGGGTCGCGGAGAAATGGGCCAAGGCATCACGCTTTCCGGGCGCCGACGACGAAGCGCTCAAACGCCGGCGCGATCTGCTCCTGCGCCTCACCGTCGCACATACCCAGACGATCGAACGTCTGCGGCTCGGCGGGGATGACTGGATCACATGGGTGGAGCGCACAGGCGACCGGGGTGGCGCCCAGGCTGCGCATTGCGCGCCCGCTTCGGTCGCGGATCTCCTGCGCGAGCTGCTCTTCGAGCGCACGCGCAGCGTCATCATGACGTCAGCGACGATCTCCACCGGCGGCGATTTCTCGTACTTGCGCAGACAGGTCGGGCTCGAAGGTGCAGAGCTCGACGAGCTCATCCTCGACTCGCCCTTCGATTTCTCAGCGCAAGCGATGCTCTATCTGCCGCCCGAGCGGTTGAATCCCAAGCGCCCGCACTTCGCAGCCGATGCCGTGCCCATCGTCGCGCAGGTGCTGGAGGCGACGCATGGCAGGGCGTTCGTGCTCTTCACCTCGATCGCGATGATGCAGTCGGTCGCAACGCTTCTGGGCCCGAGTCTGCCCTACCCATATCGCGTCCAGGGCCAGATGCCCAAGGGTGCGCTCTTGCAATGGTTCCGCGAACAGAACAACGCCGTGCTCTTCGCCACCGCGTCGTTCTGGGAAGGCGTCGACGTCATCGGCAGCGCACTCTCGTGCGTCATCATCGACCGGCTGCCGTTCCCGCCGCCCGACGATCCCATCATCGCCGCTCGCTCGAAGTTGCTCGCGGCGTCAGGGCACGACCCGTTTGCGGCCTTGATGATCCCAGCCGCTATCACCAAACTCAAGCAAGGTCTAGGCCGTCTTATCCGCAGCGCGTCGGACAAGGGCCTCATGTGCATCCTGGACGGGCGGTTGGAGACGATGGGCTACGGCCAGCGCATCCTCGACGCACTGCCGCCCGCTCGCCGCGTCCATTCACTGGATGACGTCCGCGAATTTTTGAGCGAATCTGCCCAACGCTCGAATCTCGTAGACGCGAGAATGTAACTGGCGCGACGTCAGTCGCGCATCGATGTAGATCGTCTGCGTAGCGGGTGCGACTTAAAGTCGCACCTACGGCAGCGTCACGTCGAGGTCACGATTCTTCTCAAGCGCCGTACGCTGTGCGCCGCTGAGGGTATAATTTTTTCCCTCGTACGTGATCGTGACCGAGCCTGTGAGGCGTGGCGTGACGGAGAGCGTGGTCTTGCCGTCGCCGTCTGTCTGCGTATCTGGTGGTCCCCCGCAGCGGTCTACATGAACAAACCAAAAGACAGTCGCGTTGCTTGCTGGTGCTCCATCCTGGCGCCTGACCCTCAGGTGCCATGTCGCGGGGGGCGGATAACGGAAATCTCGACGGACAACGATCGACTGTCCGGGACCGACCCCAAGGCCGTTGGGCCACCACCACCCGTCAGGATCGAAGTACCCGATGCGGAGCATGAGCGGTTGGGCAGGCAACGTGAGGACCAGTCTCCCTTGGGAATCCGTCACGTAGGTTCCAAGCTCGGGACCCTGCTCGGCTGCGCAATGGTCCGCATTGCTGACGTGAAGCGCGACATCGATGGTCGTCTGCGCAACGGGCGTGCCGTCCAAATTGACGAGGGTGATGATGCGTTTGGTTGGTGCGGGCAGAGTCAGCGTCGTCCAAGCACCGCTGGCCGACATCGTGCCCAGCGCGCTGACGGCGCCGCGAAAGTCCGAGAAAACAGGGCTATGATCAAGCCTAGCTGTCGAATACCAGAGCGTGGGCGCAACATGGAACAGCACTATCCAATTGTCATGCTGTGCATCAGGTGGTCTCTTCAAATACGGTGAAAGCCTGTCGTTGAACGCGATGTGGGTCTTGCCATCGGCTATCGTGCCGATCTGGAATTGTTCCCCACCGTTCCACGAATAGCTCTTCAACCACACAGTGCCATGCTGGACTCGCTGCGTCGGGCTGCCGACGGAGACGATATAATTTGCATTTATCGATCGGTCGGGCATACTAGCGGGAGCAGGTGATGCAAGTACCACGGATGCCATCGCTATAACCGCCACGAGTGAATCAACCACGGCCGAGTAGAGCTCCCTCCTTAGGGCCAGCGCGAGAATTCGGCCAGGAAGCCTTGCCAGCCACCGGTCACGCTCAAGACAGATCCCGTGACGAATGACGCTTCGTCGCTCGCCAGATAGGCGACGGCATCGCCGACGTCTTGCCAGCTGCCGGGGCGCATCAGCGGGTTGCGATAATCGCGCCGTTCGAGCACCGCGGCTCGATCCGCATCTTTGTCGCGGATGTCTCCCACATTGACGACGTTGCAGGTGACGCCGTGCGGCCCTTCCTCGAGCGCCAGCGAGCGTGTGAAAGCGACGACCGCCGACTTGGCTGCTGCGTATGCCGCGAGATGTCGCCAGCCCTGCGTCACCTCAGCGCCCGTCATTCCGAAGGTGATGATGCGCCCGAAGCGGCGCTCGCGCATGAGCGGCAGCACCGCTTTGACGCAATAGAAGACCGAGCCCATATTGCCGTCGATCATCTCGCGGTATTCGTCGAGCGTCGTGTTGTCGACGTCCTTGACGATCATGGGGCCCGCACCGCAGACCAGCACGTCGACGCTGCCGAATGCCGCTTTGACTGCGGTGACGAGCGAGGCGGCCTCTTCTGGGTAGGAGACGTCGGCGGCGAATGCCTCGACCCGGCCGCCGGCCGCACGGACGGCGCGTACGGTCTCGTCTGCGTCGCTGCGAGGCGCGCGGTAATTCGCGGCGATCGCATACCCGCGCTGCGCAAGAGACACGCACACGCCGCGCATAAGACCGCTCGCGCTACCGGTCACAAGCGCAACACGAGGCGTGGTCGAAGTGGCGTTCACCGATACTTACTCCATACGACTGTCGTGCGCGCGAAGTCTCGCCGTTCCAGACGGCGCTCTTGTTCTCGACAAGGGAGGGGCTAACCGTCCGGCGTACATCCCGATTAGCACTCTTGGGTGCCGATTGCTAAAACGATGAAAAAACCGAAAAACACCGCAGATACGCCCCTCGGCCGGCCAAGCGAGCCTGAGCTTGACCGTCGCAAGACCTCTATCCTGGGGACGGTCGTCTACGAGTACATCGCCACCGGCGAGCCGGTCGGCTCCGCCACGCTCACGCAGAAGTACAACCTCGGCATCAGCCCAGCCACGGTGCGGGCAGAGCTTGCGAGTCTTGACGACGAGGGATACCTCGACCAACCGCACACCTCGGCCGGTCGCGTTCCCTCAGACCGCGGATATCGCTATTACGTCGACCGCCTCATGCTGCCTGAGACCCTCACCCCTGAAGAGCGCGATGGCATCAAAGCAGAGATGGGGCGCGCCGCGCACCAACTTGACTCGGTCGTCGATCACGCTTCGCACGTGCTCTCAAGCCTCACGCGCAGCATCGCGTTTGCCATCACGCCGCGCCTGAGCAGCCAGGTCTTCCGTCACATCGAGCTCATCCGTCTGGGCGACCGCGCGGTGCACGTCGTCTTGGTCACCAACCTGGGTCTAGCGGCGCAATGCACGGTCGAGACCGGCCACGAGATCGACGCCGACCGCCTGCTGCGCGCGGCCAACAACTTCAACGCCAACCTGCAGGGCACGGTGCTGGCCGACATCACGATTGAAGCGCTCAATGCCCTCGCACGCGAGACCCGTGTGCCGGACGATCTGTTGCGCGCCATCGCCGTCATCTTGGCGGAACATTCCGAGGCCGACGTCGAGCGCCGGCTCTTCGCGGGCGGCGCCCACAATCTGCTCGACCAGCAGGAGTTCCGCGATCTGCGCAAGTTGCGAGCCATCCTCGATCTGCTCGAGGAGCAGCAGACGCTGTACAAGTTGCTGCATGGATCGCTGGAAAGCGAAGGGCCGCGCATCAGCATCGGACACGAGTTGCCGAGCGCCGACATGAGTGAGTGCAGCGTGGTCACCGTCCCCTACAGGGTTGGCGATCGCAATGCAGGCGCGGTCGGCATCCTTGGGCCGCGGCGCATGCAGTACGCACGGCTCATCGCCCTCATCAACTGCATGGCGGACAGCTTGAACGCGCTCTTCCAGGGCGAAGCGTCGCAGTTCGGCGGCTGACCGGACTTAGGCGGAAGGGACAAGCGAAAGCAGCGGTGCCGACCCAACGCGACTACTATGAGATCCTGGGCGTTCCCAAGACCGCATCCGACGATGAGATCAAGCGGGCCTATCGCAACCTCGCGCGCCGCGCTCATCCCGACGTCGTGCACGACGACGACAAAAAATACGCGGAGACACGTTTCAAAGAGATCAACGAGGCCTATTCTGTGCTCTCCGACGCCGAGAAACGCGCGCACTACGACCGCTACGGCACGGTCGATGGCCAATTCGGCGCCGGCGGGTTTGCGGGCGCGGGCGTCGGCGACATCTTCGATTTCTTCTTCGGCGCCGGCATGCAGCAACGGCGCGGCCCCGCTCGCGGCTCCGATCTGCGCTACGACCTGGAGATCGAGCTGGCCGACGTCCTCGAGAAGAGCGAGCGCGAGATCACCTTCACGCATCTCGCACGCTGCGAGACCTGCAAAGGATCCGGATCGGCGGATGGTCACGAACCCGTCGACTGCCATGATTGCCACGGCACGGGCGAGCTGCGCCACGCGCGCAACACCATGCTTGGTCAGTTCATCACGACGGCGCCTTGCGCGCGGTGCGGCGGGAGCGGCAAGGTCGTGCGCAACCCGTGCAAGACCTGTCATGGGCGGGGTCGGGCTGAGCGCAAGCGCACGATGACGGTCACTGTCCCGGCCGGCGCCGAGGACGGCACTCGTATCCGCTATGCCGGCATGGGTGAGGCGGGCGAACGCGGCGGTCCAAGCGGCGATCTCTACATCTATGTGAGCGTCAACCCGCACGACGTCTTCGAGCGGCGCGGTGCAGACCTTCACTGCGAGACAGCCGTCTCGTTCACCCAAGCCGCATTGGGTGCAACGCTCGAGATCGAGGCGCTCGACGGTACGGCCACGCTCAAGATCCCGGCGGGCACGCAGACGGGAACGACGTTCCATATCGGCGGGCGCGGCCTGCCGAGGATGCGCGGCCATGGTCGCGGCGACCTCGTCGCTGACGTGCGCGTGGTCGTCCCGAGCAAACTCTCGCGCAAGCAGCGCGAGATACTCGAAGAGTTCGCGCGCGCCGGCGGCGAGGAAGTCGAGGATTCGGATCTCTTCAAGAAAGTCCGCAAGGCGTTCGGCACCGAGTAACGGCGCCGGCTCCTGGCGGCGTTTCACGCTGGCCGTGCGGCCGGACGACATCGTGCCGGCAACCGCGCTCCTCGAGACCGCCACAGGGGGACTCGCCGCGATCGAGCAGGCGGGGGTCAGAAGTGGCCCCGATGGCATCGTCTCACCGCTGACCCACGTCAGCGTCCACGTGTCCAAAGCCGGCGCGCTCCCGGCAGCTGCCCGGCTCGCGACGATGCTCGCGGCGGCGCGCAGGCGACGGATCTTGCACAACGTCGCGCTCGCGACAAGCGATATCCGCGACGAGTCGTGGGCATCATCGTGGAAGAAGTACTATAAACCCATTCACATCGCGCCCGGTCTCTTCATCGTGCCCACCTGGCAGCGCCGCTTCAAGGCGCCGCGCGGCGCAGCAGAGATCCGGCTCGACCCCGGTATGGCGTTCGGCACGGGCCAGCACGCCTCGACGCAGCTGGCCATCAATCTGCTGCTGCCGTATGTGCAGCGCGGAACCGTCGTGCTTGATATCGGTTGTGGCTCGGGCATTCTCGCGCTTACCGCCGCCCGCGCCGGCGCTCGCGTCTACGCAAGCGACATCGACCCGATCGCCGTCCAGGCCACCCGCGACAATTTCGCGACCAACAAGCTCAAAGCCGTGAAGATCCTGCGCGCTCGCGGCGTGCCCGCGTCGTTTCCCAAGGCCCAGGTCATCGTCGCCAATATCACCGCCCGTGTGCTCACGCATCTCGCCCCTGCGTTCGTGCGCAAGCTCACGCCCGGTGGAATACTTGTCACGAGCGGCATCATCAAAGGAGCCGGACCGCGAGTTCTGCGCGAGCTGTCCGCCTTGAAGCTCGAGCACGTCGAAACAGGCGGTCGCTCGCAACTCGTCATCGAGGACGAGCGGCCGATCGTCACTGGGATGTGGCGCGCATATGTCCATCGCAAGAGAGGGCGCAGATGAGCGCCCCGCGCGTCTTCGTGAGCTCACCCTGCGCTGCGGGTGCGCAGATCGAGCTCGAGCGCGACGATGCCCGCCATCTCGCGCTGGTGCTGCGCATGAAGCCTGGCGAGAACATCACGATCCTCGCCGGCGGGAACCCATGGAGCGCACGGCTGAGCGAGATCTCAAGCGATCGCGTCGTCGCGACGATCGTCGAGCGTGAGACCCACGCAGCGTCCGAGCTTCCCATCGAGATCACCGTGCTACAGGCCGTCCCCAAGGGGACGAAGATGGATGACGTCGTCGAGAAAACCGTCGAGCTTGGCGTCTCGCGCGTCGTGCCCGTGCGCTGTGCCCGCTCGTATGGCGGCGATTCAGCCAATAAGCTCGAGCGCTGGCGGCGCATCGCACGCTCCGCGGCGCAGCAATCGCAGCGGCTGGTCGTACCCGACGTCGAACAGCCGCTGCGCTTCAGCGACGCGATCGCACGCTTTGCGGCAAACTCGCAGGTCATCGTCGCGCACGAACGAGCGCCGCACGGCTCGCTTGAGGCAGCGCTTCGCACGAACGCGTCACGCCCGATCGCGCTCGTTGTGGGACCTGAAGGAAGCTTCACCGACGACGAGCTTCGTCTCGCGCGCGAGGCGCGATGCGACATCGTGTCGCTCGGGCCGACGATATTGCGCACCGAGACTGCGGCAGCGGCGATGCTGGCCGCGGTCGCCGCGCTCCTCGGGTGGTGGTGACGCCCGCGCTGTCCCGCAGGTTAAGATTTCGTTAATCCGGAACCACAAGCCAGTGGCGCAACCATACGAAGTCTCCGTCGTCATCCCGACATATAATGAAGCAGGCGGCATCGAGCAGCTTATCTCGGCGCTGACCGACGTGTTTGCCAAGGCGAACATCGTCGGCGAGATCGTCGTGGTCGATGACAACTCGCCGGATGGGACGGGTGCGCTCGTGGACGCACTGGCGACACGCTATCCAGTCCGTTGCGTGCATCGCGCCGGCAAGCTCGGTCTCGCGTCCGCGGTGATCGACGGATGGGCGACCTGCTCGGCGCCGATCCTCGGTGTGATGGACGCCGACTTCAGCCACGATCCGAAGATCATCCCCGCTATGCTCGACGCCATCCGTTCGGGAGAGTGCGAACTGGCGATCGGCAGCCGCTACATCGCCGGCGGCGGCATCACCAACTGGCCGTGGCGCAGACGGCTGACCTCGCGCGTCGCCATCATGCTCGCCATGCCGCTCACGAGCGTCAGAGACATCACCTCGGGTTATCTGTTCTGCAAGCGCTCGGTCATCGATGGCGTGACGCTTGACCCGATTGGCTTCAAGATCGGGCTCGAGGTCATCATGAAAGGGAAGTATCGGAAAGCGAAGGAAGTGCCGTACGTCTTCACCGACCGCCGGCACGGCTCAAGCAAGCTGAACTCGGGCGAAATCTTCAATTATCTCAAGCAACTGGGCAAGATCTACGCCGGTGCCGGGCGACGGTCACGGGGCCCTGCGACGTCCACCCAAGCCCTCAAAGAGCAGGAGTAGACGAGTTGGCACCAACCCCGAACTGGCTGCGCCGGCGAGGCGCGAAACCCGAACCCGCAAGCGATGCGCTCTGGGAGATATGCCCATCGTGCGGCGAGCGTCTCTATAAGAAAGACCTGTCCGAGCGCCTCTACGTCTGCCCGCGCTGCGGTCATCACTTCCGCCTGCGGGCTCTCGACCGCATCGCCTTGCTCGCTGACGGCGACTTCCACGAGCTCGCACCGCTCCTTGCGACGGGCGATCCACTGCAGTGGAGCGACCGCGTGTCCTATGCGAGCAAGATCGCCGGCGACCGCACGAAGTCCGGCCTGCTCGAAGCGATCGTCATCGGTCTGTGCAGCATCGAAGGCAATCGGACAGGGCTTGGCGTGATGGACTTTTTCTTCCGTGGCGGCACGATGGGCAGCGTCGTCGGTGAGAAGGTCACCCTGCTCATCGAAGAGTGCGCCCGCCAGCGTCTCCCCGTCGTGCTGGTCACGGCAAGCGGCGGCGCGCGCATGGAAGAGGGCGTCATCGCGCTCATGCAGCTCGCCAAGACGACCGCCGCCGTCGAACGTTTCTCAGCGCTCGGGCTGCCGCTCATCACGGTGCTGACCGACCCGACCACAGGCGGCGTCTCTGCGTCATACGGGTTCCAAGGCGACGTCATCATCGCCGAGACCGGCGCCGCGATCGGATTCGCCGGCCGGCGCGTCATCGACCAGACCATCCGTCAGAAGCTTCCCGAAGGGTTCCAGTCCGCTGAGTTCCTGCTCGAGCATGGCCAAGTCGACATGGTCGTACGCCGCTCCGAGCTGAAAGGGACGCTGGGGCGGCTCTTGACCTTCCTCTCAGAGAAGGCGGTGCCCGCATGAACGTCATCGTCGAACTTGAAAAGCCGCTCATCGAGCTCGAGACCAAGATCGCCGGTCTGAAGAAGCTCAACGAGACCCAGCGCGTGGATTTCTCGGCTGAGATCGCCGCGCTCGAAGAGAAAGCACGTCAGCTCAAGCTCGAGATCTTCGGCAACCTCACGCCCTGGCAGCGCGTCCACCTCGCGCGCCATCCCAAGCGCCCGCTTGCGCTCGACTACATCAGCGCCCTGGAAGGCTTCACCGAGCTGCATGGTGACCGCAGTTTCCGCGACGATCCGGCCATCGTCGCGGGCTACGCGTACTTGGACGACCTGCCGATATTCGTCATAGGTGAGCAAAAGGGCCGTGACACCAAGGACAACCTCTACCGCAACTTCGGCATGCCCCACCCGGAGGGCTACCGCAAGGCGCAGCGTATCATGCGCCTCGCCGAGAAGTTCAGGCGACCGCTCGTGACCTTCATCGATACGCCTGGGGCCTACCCCGGCATCGGTGCGGAAGAGCGCGGACAATCCGAAGCCATCGCCACGTCGCTGAAGATCCTGGCCGGCCTGCGCACGCCGGTGGTCGTGAACATCACGGGCGAAGGCGGCAGCGGTGGAGCGCTGGCCATCGGCATGGGCGACCATATCATCATGCTGCAGCACTCGATCTATTCAGTGGCCTCACCCGAAGCGGCTGCATCCATCCTGTGGCGCGACGCGACGCGAGCTGAAGAAGCCGCGCAGCGCCTCCGTCTCACCTCGGACGAGCTCTTCGAATTCGGCATCGTCGATGAAGTCATCCGCGAACCGCTGGGCGGTGCGCACCAAGATCCGCAGGCCACGATTCGCGACACACTTGCCGCCGACTACCGCGCGCTCGAACGCCTCCGCCGCCTGAGTGCAGACGAGCTCGTCGATCGCAGATACGAGAAGTTCCGGCGCATCGGCGCACACATCGAGCTGGTCCATGACAGCGCGGCGCGGTAGCCTTCAGTATAAAATCGTCCGCTTGACGCGCATCCCGCGCGCGCAGGCCGCTGCGCCGTCGAAGCACCGGCGCCTCGCCAAACTCGCGGCCATCATCGCTGGCCGCTCGCTCATGGTGCTGGCCGCGCTCTTCGTGAGCGGAACGGTGGCCGTGCAGATATGGCATGCCGGCGCACGAAACATGCAGCTGCACGAGCAGACAGGCGTGGTCGAGCGCGACAACACCACTCTGCAGGCGGATAACGAGAAGCTCGCTACGCGCGTCGAACGCTTGCGCGACCCGGAGTATCTCGTGCCTCTCATCCACGAGCAACTCGGCCTCGCCAAGCCGCACGAGGTCTTCGTCGAGGTCACCCAAACCACACCGCCACCGACCCCGCGCTAGCCATGGAGCACGTCCGCGGCAACGTCGTGCATTGCAGTCGCTTCGGCTGCGTCGTGCGACTCGACGACGGACGGCTTGCCACGCTTCCTGCTAGCGAACGCGGGATCGACGTCATCAAGCGGGCGCTCGGCGCCGGCCGCCATCCGCAGTTCCCATTCGTGATCGCGCAAGAACATGGCCGGCGCATTCGGGTGGCGCTCGCGTTGCCAGATGACGCAAACGCCGAAACAGCGCCGGCTGGTCCCGCAGCACCGGGCCGCTTCTCCGCGTCGCTCGAACAGAAGATCATCGATTTCTGGCGTCAGGCGTCGGAATGGGATCGCAACGCCGGCCGCGTCGATGAGGAAGAGCCGGTCTTGCGGCACGCGGATCGGTTGCGGCCGTTTGAAGAGCGAGCGCCACGCCAATATCGAGAGACGCACAAGCGTCCGCGCCGCCGTTAAAGTGAACCGCCGGGTCTCGTAGCGCACGCCGCTGCTGCGTCAGCACTGAACCTTTCGCCACCTTTCGCAGGAATCGCACCCGTCCGAGGGGGACACCCGAGCTAGGGCGGCGCTGCATCCGGCGCTGGCGGGACCTCGATCTCCGTTTGAGGTCGTGGGCGCGGTGCATTCGGGAGGGGAACTATGTCGGGAGCAAGGCTCGGACGCCTATTCATTATTGCATTGATCATCGGGCTTTCAATGACAACACAGACGTTGGCCGGCGTCACCGGAGGCATCTCCGGCCACGTCACGGATGACAAGGGCAGCCCGATCGGCGGCGCCCTCGTCGCCATCACCTCGCCCTCACAATCGCTCACCACAAAAACTGACGCCCACGGTTTTTATTCCGTCCTCAACCTTTCGCCTGATACGTATACCATCACCGCGAGCCAAGACGGCTACGACACGTCGACGGTATACGGGGTCACCGTGGAGACCAACCAAACCGCCGGCGTCAACATCGCGCTACGTCCGAGCGCGAAAACGCTCGGGAAGGTGGTCACGACCGCGACTGCGAGCGTTGTCAGCAAGACGGTGACGGGAGATCTCTATTCGGTTAACGCTAAAGCGATCCAGTCATATCAAGGAAGCGCCGGCGGCTCGGAGACGCTCTACAGCCAAAATGCAGTTGCGGGCTCTCTCCCGGGCGTCGTGCGCACCGTCGGGACCGGCGGTGGTTACGCCGGCAACGGCAGCTTGAGTTTTCGTGGTGGCTCAAACGATCAGATCGGGTTCGAGCTTGAAGGCATTCCGCTGAACCGCGGATTCGACGCCGCGAACGGGACGTCGTTCGTGACGAATGGACTGGCGAGCCTCGAGATATATACGGGCGGCGAACCGGCGGACGCCGGCCGCTCGATGTCTGGCTATATCAACGAAGTCATCCGGCGTGGCAGCTATCCAGGTGGCGCTGATTTCACCGGCATCATCGGCGGACCGACGTTCAATCACACAATTCAAGCAGACGTCTACGGCGGCACCCCGGACCGCAGATTCACCTATTACATCTCCACCCTAGCTTCCGACGCGGACTACAACTTCGTCAACCGCTCAAACCTCGATAACACGAGCATTCACGTGCCGGCTAACGATCCAGGCTGCGGTGCGTTCAACACCCAGTTGATAGCTAACACAAGCACAGCCATCGATAACGGGCAATGGAACCTCAACTGTTCCGTCGCGCAGACGATGAACATGCCGATATCGCAAGGCGCCTGGCAATCCTTTGTCAATCCATCCGCTAACATACGAGATACCGTCACAAATATTCACTACACGATAGACCACAATGGCCTGCAGGACGACCTCCAAGGGCTCTACGTGGTGGGGGGTACCGGAAACCCGTTCCTGTACGCGGGAACGGCGATGGACCCTGCATTGTACTACGAAGGAACCGGCGGCAGTATCAACTCAGCGGGGCAGTTCCTGTGGCCCACGGGTTTCCCATATATCGGTGGGGCGAACCAGCCTTATACCGGTGCATTTGGACAGTACACGTGGCCTTCGTCCGGCGGCGGCACGGGTCCGATACCCTCGTTTTACGTTGATAGCCAGAGCACTCAAGAATCGGTGGCGAAGCTTGGTTACACCCGCTCGTTTTCGAGCTCGTCATTCCTGCGCTTTTACGCCTACGCCCTATATTCGGCCTGGAATTTCGACCAAGCCACGAATGGTTTTCTCGGCGATTCCTTTTATCAGCTCCACGACAACGCCACGGGTTACACGCTCAACTACCAGAACCAGATCAACTCGCAGAATCTGCTGCGTTTTGACGTCGACTACACGAGAGACGTGACCTTACGTTATAGCTATGCGGCGAACTTCTTCCCCGATCTGTATTCCTCTCAGACGACAGCTCCATTTCCGTTTCTGTTCCTCACACAACCCAACGGGCAGTCCTTTGGTGCGCCTGTGGCGTGCGCCGTCGCCGGCTCAAGCTTGAAGGATGGACCCGCAGCTTGGGATCCAAACGGTTGCAGCGCGGGAGAGAACGCCACGACGATCGGCGGCCCATTTGCGTATTGGAACGATATCAACCCCATCAATACGGATGCCGTCATCGCCGATACGTTGAAACCGAGCGACAAGTGGCTCTTCGATCTCGGCCTTCGTTGGGATCATTTCGACGTGCCGCTCATGCCGATTCAGATCACCGGTCCGAACGGGATCGCCGAACAAGGCCAAAACCAGTATGGATACTGTTTGCACGGATACGCCTATCAACCGTCGGAACCGTGCTACGGATTCTTGAACAATCTCCAGAGCATGCTCGCCGGCCAGGGATACTCAAACGTCGCCCCGGGCGCGGCCAACTGGACGAACGTCACCGGGTCGCAAGATTTCTTCTACGTGAGCCCACGTTTCGGCATGACGTACACCCTATCGCCACAGCAGGTCTTGCGCTTCTCGGTCGGCAGATACGTTCAACAGCCTGAAACGTTTGGTAACGAGTACACGGGCGCCCCGTGGTTCGGGCCAGAGACCACGATTCAGATCCTGAACCGTTTCTACGATCCGCTCGGGTTCCTCGCCGTTCATAATCTCGTGCCGCAGGATAGCACTAACTACGACTTGTCCTTCGAGCAGGCTCTGCAAGGCGGGATGTCGGTCAAGGTCACGCCGTTCGCGCGTGTCACGCGAAACCAGATCCTCAGCATTCCGGTGAACCCGGCGCAGCCCACGTTCGTCACCGGCTACAATTTCGGCGCCGCCAACGTGAACGGCGCGGAATTCCTGCTCAGCAAAGCACAACCTCAGAACGGACTCGGGCTCACCTTTGCGGCGACCTATACCAATTCGAAGATCCGCTTCGAGCGCAGCCTCGGACCCAACGTCATCGACGTGATCAATGGTTTTGCGGGAAGCGGGAAATGTAACGGCCTGGGTATCGTCGGCTACAATCAGTGCTACGGCACGAACTATCCCCTCGAGGATCCAAACGGGTTGTATTCCCCCTCGCTCGTCCAGTCGCCCGGATCTACCGGCCCTTCCTACGACGTGGCCTGGGTTCTCAACCTAAATATGGATGAGAGGGTCCGCGGATTCGATATCACGCCGACGTTCAACTACCAGTCGGGCAACCCGTATGGCGATCCACAGAGCTTCCCAGACGAACACTGCCCGAACGTCGGTCCGCCGACGCTCGCAGCCGGCAACTACCCCGGCTGCATCCCATTGCCGGCTGGCCTGACATCAAAGTACACGGGAGGCGTCGGCCCGGATCCATACACTGGCCAGTTCGATCAATACGGTTCGCTCAAAGGTCCGTCGTGGCTCACTATGAACCTGGGAATTTCGCATGATGTCGGACGCGACACCAAGGCGAGCTTCCTGTGGACGAACGTCTTCACCGTGGTACACAATCAGGGCTATTCGTGGGAACTCCCAACGAAAAACCAAGTGCTGTCCTATGGTGACAATTCGTTTTACTCGCTGCCATTGGGCGCGAGCGCAGATTCGGGTGTGCCCACCGTACCACAGTACTTCGGCGACAACTACTACGCGTATGCCCCGTCTGCTCTCATGCCCCTGCGAGAGTTCGTTTTCAGTATCTCGGCCAAGATCTGATCGAGCGACGGCTAGTCACGGCTGAAAGCTGAGGGGGCGGCACATCATGTGCCGCCCCCTCATATTCTCGAGGTCCGAACGCTGCCGTGCTACAGCTTCAGATGCCCGGTGACCGCGAGCAGAATCAAGACAACGAGCACGAGTATGAGAACATCCACGGCGCGACCTCCTCCATCCAAGTTGATCGATTTCCGTTCTTCTATTATACCAATTTCGACGCGCCGTGAAACGCCAATGAGGTGATGGTGCGCACACCTGGCGAGGGCTTGGTCGCCACGTTAGAGCTTCAGGTGACCGGTGACCGCGAGCAGGATCAAGACCAAGAGCAGGACGACGACGACGGTCCAGAACGTGTTCATCAATGGTCTCCCTTCAGCGAACCTAGATACGCTCGGTAGTCTGCCATAGCCTTGTCGTAGATCGGTTGTATCTGAGCCGCCTCGAGTCTGTGCGCGGGCAGCGGCGGCCCTTGCGAAAGCCCAGCATAGCTGTCGATCAACGTCAACAGACGCTCGCGCAGCTTATCCGGTCTCCATTGATTGTCTTCAGAGTTGCGCGGATTCGATGAGATCTCAAGCGACAGCGCCTGCGCCTGGCGCAGCTGCTGTTGCGCGCTGTGCAGCTGTGCTGTCGAGCCCGGCGTCGACCGCAGCGACGAAATCTTCGCGGCAAGTTTGGCGCGGATCTCGTCGAGGTTATTGAGCGTGATGTCGACGTGCGATACCTCGTCGTACAGCCCGCGCAGGAACTCGTGGCGCTCGACGTACTGCGCTTGGGTCCAGGGCGCGCGCGGATCCGGCCTCACCTCAAACGAGCGGGTCAGCGTCACACCGCCGGCGCGCAGCAGGGCTGTGTACGTGCCTGGAATGACCGTGAGCCCGACTGGACCCTGATTCCAGGGCCGAGCGCTATGCCACGGCACGGGTGGATCTTCGGTCAGATCCCACGCCGTGCGGTTGAGACCCGAGCCGTTCGGAGCGTCCTCGTGCGCGAGCGTCTTGCCGGAAGCGTCGACGAAGGAGAGCTCGGGAGTCGCGTTCGCAGGCAACGGCAGGTAGAAGCTGAGCAGGACGCCAGCAGGAGGGTTCTCGCCTGAGAATTGGTCTTGCGGCGGACAGCATTCCGCGCCGCCTGGCCCGCCAGAGCCGTACTCGTAGGCCCACCAGCGGAAGTACGAATACGCCGTTCGCGGCTGGAAGAAGGTTGCGCCGGCCGCTTGGGCCTGCGCCAGTCCCTGCAGCGGCGACAGGTCGTCGAGGATCCAAAAACCACGTCCGTGGGTGGCGATGATCAGATCGTTGTCGCGCGGATGGATGCGCATATCGTGCACCGACACTGTGGACATGTTGCTATTGAGGCTTTGCCAGTGGGCCCCACCGTTGAAGCTGACCCAGACGCCATGCTCGCCGCCGGTATAGAGCACGTCTGCATTGCGGGGGTCTTGGCGCACGACGTGGATGATCTCGTCAGCCGGCAGATCTCCTGAGATCTGCTTCCAGCTCGCGCCGTAGTCCGACGTCGCGAAGATGTACGGCGCGTCGTCGCCCGAGAAATGCCGGTCGACGGCCGCGAAGGCTGCTGACGCTGCGTGAGGAGACGCTTCGACCGTCTCGACCCGGCCGTACGGCGGCACGCCCGTCATCGTCACGTCGTGCCAGTGGGCGCCGCCGTCGCGAGTGACGTGCACGAGCCCGTCATCCGCGCCCACCCAAATCACGTTGCGATCCAGGGTTGACGGAGCGATGTCCAGGATCGTGTCATAGAACTCAGCGCCTGAGGAATCCGTGTTGATCGGACCCCCGGCCACCTGCTCGTGTGCCGCATCGTGCAGGGTCAGATCCGGGCTGATCTGCCGCCAGTGACGGCCGCGGTCGTGCGTCTCCCAGACGACGTTGCCGCCATACCACGCCACGTGCGGATCGAAATGCGAGAACGCGAACGGCGCCTCCCAGTTGAAGCGGTACGGGATCGTCGCGATGGAGATGTCGCTGGTATCGCGGATATAGGGGGTGATGTCGTAGCTCTCGCGCGAGCGGCGGTTGAAGATGGCGAGCTGACCGTTGAGGTCGCGGACGCCGACGTTCCAGACAAGGTTCGTGTCGAGCGGGTCGGGCCATGTCCACGAGCCGTCGCTGTCGTTGCCCACGTCGCGCCAGTCGTGGTTGAGGATGCCAAGCTGGCTTAAAGAGTCAGAAGGTCCGCAGTATGAATCGTTATCTTGCATGCCGCCGCAGACGTTGTACGGCGTCGCCATATCGTAGCCCACGCGGTAGATCTGCGCGATGGTGACATTGAACCGCCAGTCCCAGATCTTGCCGCCGTCCAGGCTGATGGGTGCGCCGCCGTCGTTGCCCTCGATCATGCGCCGGTCGCCGGCTGAGATCCACATCGCATGATGGTCTTGGTGTGTCTGGCTGTCGATGATGCGGAAGGTCCGCCCGCCGTCGTAGGATTGGATGAGGTCCTCGGAGAGGAAGAAGATATGATTGGGGTTGCGGGGGTCGACCTCGAGCCGGCTCATGTAAAACGGTCGCTGGTTGACGTACGAATCGCGCGTCATGAGCTTCCAGGTATCGCCGCCGTCGGCTGACCTCCACAGCGCGCCTTGCGCCGATTGTATCAGCGCGTAGACGACGCGCGGGTCGCTCGGTGCGACCGCCACGCCGATGCGGCCCATGATGCCTGTGGGCAAGCCATGGCCCGAAAGCCGCTGCCAGGTGATGCCGCCATCGCGAGAGCGATACAGCCCGTCGTCGGGACCACCGCTCGTGAAGTTCCAAGGGACGCGCCGGATCTGCCAAATGCCGGCGAAGACGAGCTTGCCGCCGCGCGCATCCCAGGCCAGGTCGCTCGCGCCGCTCGACGGCCCGACATAGAGCGTCTGCTGCCAGCTCGCGCCGCCGTCGGTCGTCCGGTAGACACCGCGGTCGTGGCTATCCTTATACGGATCGCCGAGCGCGCCGACGATGACGACTCGCGGATCGCGGCGATCGATGAGAATGCGGGCAATGGATGGCGAATCGATGCCGGCGCGGCGCCACGACGCACCACCATCCGTGCTCTTCCAAACGCCGTCGCCCAGCGCGAGGTCGTTGCGCGGTTTGGACTCTCCGGTGCCGACCCAGACGGTGTTCGTGTCAGACGGCGCGATCGCGACGGCGCCGATGGACGCCACGGGCTCGCGGCCGAAGACGTCGTCCCAGGTGACGCCGCCGTTTCGCGTGCGCCACACGCCGCCGCCGGCGGCGCCGAAATAGTAGAGCAGCGGATCGGCATCTGTGCCGGCGACCGCTGCCACTCGCCCGCCCGCGATAGCAGGTCCGATGTTACGCCAGTGAAGAGATGCAAACGTATCGGCGCTCGCGCTCGGGCTAGCCTGCCCCGTCAAAAAAATTATGCCCGCGCACAGCACTGCGGGGCATAACGATCTCCACATCCGGCTGTGCGCCAAATCAGATCCCCATCGCGCGGCGGTAGTAGCGGTCGAACTGATACAGCAGGCCTTCCTGATTGGCATAGGGTCCCGGCGTATACGAGCGAGATTCGACGCCGAGCTGCGAGAGTTCGCAGACATGCCAGTCCTGGCGGTTGGTCATATCCCAGAAATCGACCGCGTCGCTTGGATCGAATCCCGGCGCGGCGATCGTGTCCGGGTGGAAGAGCCACTGGCAGATGACGGTGGTACGGTTGACCGCCACCGGCAGCGCGCGATGGACCATGACGTAGTCAGGCTCGAGGCTGAGCAACATCGAGGGGAAGATCGCGTAATAGTAGACGTGATCGAGCTCCTCGCCGTCGACGCCAGGGAGCGCAGGGTAGTGCGACGAGCCGCTCATCGACATGCGCATCCCCGAGGTGCGCACGGTCATGTAGCCCCCGAGGAAGGGGCCTTCGCCGAGATCGTTGCGGCCGCTGTCGAACGGCGTGAGTTTGTCGAGCGCCGGGTGGACGAGCGGGCAGTGGTAGCATTCCGAATAGTTTTGGATGACGAGCTTCCAGTTGCAGGCAAGATCGTAGGTGATGGTCTTGGCGGCGCGCAGCTCGCCGATGTGCCACCTCGAAAAGCGCGTGAGCAGCGGCGCGAAGGCCTGCTCGAACGGTTCTGGGCGCTCGGCGAGATTGATGAAGATGAAACCCTCCCAGGTGGCAAGCGCGGCCTGCTTGAGCGGGTATGACGTCTTGTCGAAGTCGGGCACGCCGTCCATATTGCGTGCCGCACTGAGCCGGCCGTCCAGCGCGTACGTCCAGGCGTGGTACGGGCACATGATGGAGCCCGCGAACTTGCCGAGCTCGTCCGTGCAGATGCGGGTTCCGCGATGCCGGCACACGTTGTAGAGGGCACGCAGTTGCCCGTCCTGGCCCCGCACGATGATGAGGCTCTCGCCAGCGGGGTTCGCCAAGAAGTAATCCCCGGCTTTGGGGACCTGTTCTTCGCGGCCGACGAAGAGCCAGCGGCAGGTGAAGATCTGCTCCGCCTCGCGCCCGAAGATGTCCGGCGACGTGTAATACTCTCTGGGCAGGGTGCGCGCACCCTCGGGGACGCTGGTCTTGGTGAAGACGGCCATCGAGGTAACCTCTGCGAAATGAACGGACCTCGAGGTCCGTTGCTGCAAGGGCGTGTTGCTAGAGATTTTCTCCAACCCAGATACATGCGCCTTGTCGCCTCCGTGGGTTGACAAACCGCCAGAAAGACAAGTAAAATCTTGAGAGTAGATACCTCGTTAGGTGAGGCGTCTGCACAAAGACAAGCCGCTGCCCGGAAAGGTCGAGAGACCCCAATGGGCCACCAGGCACCGCCGAATCAAGGCGGTATCTAAGCCGGCTCAGGTCCCCAGGGACTGTATGTTGTGCGGTGCCAAAGCTCGACGGATGAGGGTCTCGGCCGCAAGAAGCCGTCACGTTCATGACCGTCACCTGCGAGGAGCAGTGGCGGTTTTTTTGTCGCGCTCTAGTGAAAGGGGGTGATGTAAACCGTGGACGGCAGTCATAGGTCGTGTTTTGCTATCGAGCCCAGGAATGAGGCAGTTCCCGCTGCCGGCTTCGCGGGCCGCATCTAACCAAGGAGTCAATGTGATATGAAGAAGCTTATTTTCGGGCCGCTTGTTTCGGCTCTGCGCCGCACGGCGAAGGTCGTCGACGCTTTTCTCAACCCCTGCCCCCCGCCGGCCTCCGTCTGGGATCTGCCGCGTGCCGGTGGATTCCACGACAAGCTCTTTCTGTCCTAAGACGGGGTTGCAGTGGGTGTCATGGCAGTCGACGCTGATGTCGGCATCCAATACCACGGTCGTTGCTGCTCGCGCGTGTAGGCAAACGCCTGTCAATCGCATGGTTAACTGCGCATTGACGCGAACCCACATTCGCGAGGCAGCAGCGCGAAGAGCCGAACGCCCAACAAAGCCAGCGGGATAAGAGATTAATGCGCACTCTCGCGATCATGACCTTGATGTTGGTCATGACGTCTACCGCTCTGGCCAACCCAACTCCGTTGCCATCGCCAGATCCTCCAAGACCAGTGCCATCTGCGAGCCCAGCCCGGTCGGAGACACCCACGCCCGGTCCGACACCCTCCGAGCGCTCCGGGTGGCAGAACTCGCTCGATGGGTTCGCATCGCTTGTCGATCAGTCGACCAACGGAAGCGGCGTACTTCCACCCGAAGGCGCGGGCTTTGCAGCGGGCAGCCCTCTGTCACCGATGACGCCCTACGACACCCTCTCGAGCGCACCCACGACGCCGGGCGTGGCCGGCATCGCGCAGTTTGTCCTCACGACACAATACTGGGGCCGGACAGTCGACGCGTCGCTACAATCGGGACTCGGGTACGTTGACGGCAGCATCACGAACGCGGCCTACTGGTCAGAGCCGCTCTTGCCCACGCTTAACCCGCACCTGGGTTCGCAGGCGCTGCCGTACTCCATCACCTTTCCAACACATGCCGGGCAAGATGACGGAACGAACACGCGCGGCTCCATTCTCGAGGGCTCAGTCGGAGCGCACGACGGCGCCTGGCAGTTGCGCGGCGGTTGGTTCGATCTGGACCAAAACGATCGGTTTGTCTTCGTGCAACCGCCCCTGACCAATGTGTCGCCGTCCATCCTTGCGCAAACCGCAGAAAGCCTCGGCAATGGCGCACCGACCTTGGCTGGTTGGCCGAGCCTCGAGCCGGGCTCGTCGTTGCAAGGCGTCGACCTCACGCTCCACGAGAAGTCGACGACGCTTGAAGTGACGAACGCCGCACTGCCTTCGCTCCCTGGCACATCTGCACGCATGACGCTTGGATCGATCGTGCTCGATCGCGGCGAAGGGACACGGTTTTCCGCCGACCTGCTGCATCTTGCCACCAGCGGCAACGACATCGCGACGACCACTTTGTTCGGAGAAGATGCCAAGCTGAATCCCGGCCCGCAAGGCGAGCTGCCATCGAGCACGCTTGGCGGGCAAGAGCAGACCATAGCTGGGCTGCGTGGCGCATTCCACTGGACAGCGAGTTTCGATGGTGTCGTGGAAGTAGGACGGGCCTGGTACGCTGCGAACCAGGTCGTCGCCCCGGGGACTGCGCAGCCAGGCGGCTACTACCACATCGTGTTCAGCCACACCGCGCGCCGCGCGACCACAGCCATCGAGGCCGTCAGGTTCGAGCCGCGGTATGCAACCGCCATCTTGCCCTATGGAGCGCCTGAGAATATATGGAGCGTCGCCTGGTCGTGGCCGGGCGTCTGGCTCAAGTCCACCTACCAGCTCGCGGACAACACGATCGTCGGCGCGAACCGCCAGGGCTACCGGCTGCGCTACGCGCTCAATGGTGGTCCGCTGGAGATCCACGCGGCCTACGGATCCTACGACCAGATCGAGCAAGCGACGATCGATAACGCGACGCAGACCGGCTTCGTCGAGGGGTTCTTTCTTCCGCAGCTGGATGGCACCGGGACCTTGGGCCACATGCACCAGTATGCTGCGTGGGTTGGTTGGCATCCGAAGGTAGGCGATATCACGCTCGACTACGTCGACGACACAATGCACCGAGATTTTGTCACGAGCGAGCCACAAGATTCCGTCACGCTCAACGCGCCGCAAGTCGTCCTCACCATGTCGCGCCCGTTGAGCACGTCCGCCCTCGCGTCGGTTGGTTACGGCCGCTATGCGATGCGTGGGTCTTGGGCGCAAGGCAGTCTCACAAACGTCAACTACGGGCAGGACGTCTGGTTTGCGGGTGCACAACTGGCAGAATCCAGCCACGCGACGATTCTACTGCAAGTGCGCGCAAGCGCGTTTAGCGGTCTGCCATCGATCGTTGGGGGGCCGTCTCCCAACTATCACGGCTCGGCCCTCATCGTCGAGCAGCGCTTCCATGTTTAGCCAGAGCGCAATCCTTCTTATCATCGCAGTGCTCGTCGTCGGTGTGCTGCACACGCTCGTGCCCGATCATTGGGTGCCGATTACCCTTATCGCACGACAACGCGGATGGTCCAGGGCGCAGACCGCAAGGGCGGCCGCTCTCGCCGGACTGGGCCACACCATCTCGACGCTGCTGATCGCCGCCGTGCTCTGGGTTGCGGGCGTGGCATTTGCTGCCCGCTTCGGCAAAGCCGTCGACCTTATCGCGAGCATCGCGCTCATCGGGTTCGGGGCCTGGGTCGCGATCGGGGCTCTGCGAGAGCTAGGCGCTGAGTCGCACCACCACGATGACCCTCGCGCTGCTCACGATCATGACGCTCACGCCGGTCATCATCACACTGGACGAAGAGGCCATGCGCACGTCCACCGACATGATGGCGGCCCAATCCACATCCATTGGCATACCCACGACCGCGATGACTGGCACGGTACCGAGGGCGATCTCGCCCTCGCGCCGCCGCTCCACGACCACGAACACTCGACCTCGGGCCGGACCGCCTTGTTGCTCGTCTTGGGCTCATCGCCTATGGTCGAAGGCATCCCCGCGTTCTTCGCAGCGTCGCGCTTCGGCCTGGGACTGATTCTCATCATGTCCGTCGTTTTCGCGCTGGCGACGATCGGAACGTACGTAGCGCTATGCCTGGCTTCAACGGCCAGTCTGCAGCGCATGCACCTCGGGCCATTGGAACGCTACGGCGAGGTGATCAGCGGTTCGTTCATCGCGATCTTGGGCGTCCTGTTTCTGTTCATCCACTAGCCGTCAAATTGCAGCGTCCGTAGCATCTCATCCAAACGGACCATCCATTTGGAGGATGGCGGGTTGTCGAATCCGGAGCTACGATAGGAGCGATGTTTACGAACAACCGTCTCCTGGTCGGTGGTCTCAGCGCGCTCCTGATTGCGCTCGGCGTTGGGCCGGCGCTTGCTGATACACAGACCCCGACGCCCAGGCCTTCCGCCACGCCGGCACCGGTTGCCACCGCGTCTCCCTCGCCGGCCCCATCCTCCACGAGTCTCACCTTAGGCCCCCTCACGATCGACGGCGTTTTCAGCGCCTTCACGATGTTCACGAGCGGCGTCAACGCGACCGGAGCCCTGGATACGACCACCGGCGTCGACACTAACAACCTCACCGACATCAGCAACGCGTTCTTGATCGTCAATAAGGCGTCGGGCACGTTCCGGTATGGCTTTGCCGCGGGCGCCTACAACATCCCTGTGGTGGGGTTCGCCCTCAACAAGACCACTCAAGACGGCGCGAACACGAGCCTCTACGGCGCGCTGCCATCGGTCTATATCGAGTACGCACCCACCGGCAGCTTCAATCTCCAGGCAGGCAAGCTTGCGACCATGACCGGTCAAGAGTCGACTTACACCTACGAGAACATGAACATCCAGCGCGGCATCATCTGGAACATGGAACCCGCGGTCAGCCGAGGCTTGCGTGGCACTATCACCGGTTCCAAGTTCAACGGCGCGCTTGAGGTCAATGACGGCTTCTACTCGGGCAACCGTCTGGGTTTCGAAGGGCAGATCACCAACACCCCGAGCGCAAGCACCACGGTGGAAGTCGTCTTCATGCTTCCCAATGCGAGCGCACCTGCTAACACCACCGCGTCCATCGCCAATAAGCAGCTCATCGATCCGATGCTGACGTATACGACCGGCAAGTGGCAGTTCTTACCTTATCTGCTGTTCGTCAACTCACCCAAAAGTGCGGCGCTCGGTTACACGAACGACGAACATGCCTTCGGTGCCGCTTTCATGTCCACGTACGCCCTGAGTTCGACCTGGTCGCTCCCGCTGCGGGTGGAGTATGGCAAAAACGGGAGCGCGCCCGGCGACACAAGCCTCAATGCCAATTTGCTGGGCTATGGCCCAGGCAGCGGCGCGTGGACGTACACGCTCACGCCCACGTATCGTCACGGAGTATTTTTCGCCCGTGCTGAGGCCTCCGACGCGAACGTCACGAACTTTACGCCCGGCATCGCTTTCGGTACGAGCGGCACGCAGTCCAACCAGTTCAGGACCGGTCTCGAAGCGGGATTGCAGTTCTGACATGCGATCGAATACGTGAGGATTAGCCAATGCTCGACATAGCGATGATCGTCCTGACTCTCATCCTGTTCTGGGTCCTGGACCGTTACACGGTCGGACTGGAGCGGCTGTGATGTTCGATCAGATCTTGGGGTTGATACTCTCGATCCTCTTCCTCGCGTATTTGACCTATGCGATGCTGCGACCAGAGAAGTTCTAGGAGATCGTTGTGACCATCATCGGCTGGCTTCAAGCCATCATCTTCCTGGGGCTCGTCCTCGCTATCACCAAGCCGCTGGGCGCCTACATGGCGCGCGTCTTCGACGGCGAGCGCACCTTCCTGAGCCCCGTTCTAGCTCCGGTGGAAGGCCTTATCTATCGTACATGCCGCGTCAGTCCCAAGACCGAGATGTCAGCCACCTCCTACCTGTTGGCGACGCTTGCATTCAGCCTGATCGGCCTCATCTATCTGTACGTCTTGCTGCGCACGCAGAAGTGGCTGCCCCTCAATCCGCAGCATTTCGACAACCTCACCGCGGACAACGCCTTCAACGTGGCTGCCAGCTTCACGACGAATACCAACTGGCAGTTCTACTCAGGCGAAAGCACGATGAGCTATCTCTCGCAGATGGCTGGGCTCGCCTGGCATAACTTCGTCTCGGCCGGCGTCGGCATCACGATCGCCATCGCGGTCATCCGGGGCGTGTGCAGGACGAGTCAGAACACGGTCGGCAATTTCTGGGTCGACGTCACGCGTTCGTGCCTGTACGTGCTGCTGCCCATCAGCGTTGTCGGGTGCTTGGTGCTCGTGTGGCAGGGCGTGCCGCAGAACTTCCATTCGTACCAAGACGTCGTCTCGACGGAAGGCTTCAAACAGACGATCACCGGCGGTCCGATGGCCTCCCAGGAAGTGATCAAAGAGCTGGGCACCAACGGCGGCGGTTTCGTCAACGCCAACTCCGCATCACCTAACGAGAATCCGACACCGCTGACCAACCTGCTGGAGATGTTCCTCATCTTCTCGATCGGCGCCGGGCTGACATATACCTACGGGCGCTATGCGAAGGATCAGCGTCAAGGCTGGGCCTTGTTCGCGGTCATGGCACTGTTGTTCTTGGGCGGCTTCACGGTCGCGTACGCTTCGGAAGCCGCAGGCAACCCCATCGTGCACGCCCTCGGCGTCGCGGGCGGCAACATGGAAGGCAAGGAATGCCGTTTCGGGACCGCCTCGTCGGCGCTCTTCGCCACAGTCACGACCGACACGTCGTGCGGTGCGGTCAACTCGATGCACGACTCGTTCACGCCGCTGGGCGGTCTCGTGCCGCTGGCAGACATGCAGTTGGGAGAGATCGCTTTCGGCGGCGTCGGCACTGGCCTCTACGGCATGATCATCTTCGTCGTGCTGACCGTCTTCATCGCGGGGCTCATGGTGGGCCGTACGCCTGAATATCTCGGCAAGAAGATCGAACGGCGCGAGGTGCAGCTGGCTATGCTCGCCGCGCTCGTCTTACCGGTCTTTGCGCTCATCCCGACTGCGATATCCGTGCTCGTGCCTGCCGGCACAGCGACGCTCGGCAATAGCGGTGCGCACGGCTTCTCGGAACTACTCTACGGCTTCACCTCGACGACCGAGAACAACGGCAGCGCGTTTGCCGGGCTCGGCGGCAACATCTATTTCAATATCCTCATGGGCATCGTGATGATCTGTGGACGGTTCACGTTCCTCATCCCTGCGGTGTTGCTGGCCGGCTCGCTCTCGAGCAAGGTCAAAGCGCCCGTGACCGCGGGAACGTTCACCACGCATTCGCCCATCTTCATCGTCTTGTTGATCGGAACGATCCTCATCGTGGGAGCCCTAACGTTCTTCCCCGCCGATGCACTCGGTCCGATCGTCGAGCACCTCCTCATGCTTCAAGGAAAGACGTTCTAGATGATCTCGCAACGCCGTATAGAGCGCCGGCCAAAGGCGCGGTCACTCTTCGATAGCAAGATCCTCGCGACGGCGACGATCGAATCCTTCCGCAAGCTCGACCCGCGCTGGCAGTTCCGCAACCCGGTCATGTTCGTGTGTGAGATCGGCGCGCTGGTCACTCTCCTATTCTTCATCCGCGACCTGCGCACGCACGGGCCAGCGGGCTTCGACTTCGCCATTTCGATGTGGCTGTGGTTCACGGTCGTCTTCGCGAATTTCGCCGAAGCCATGGCCGAGGGGCGCGGTAAAGCGCAAGCGGAGTTCCTGCGCCGCACAAAGACCGAGACGAAAGCACGCCGGGTTTTAGACGGTAAGGAAGAGCTTGTGAGCGCGACCGTGTTGCGCAAGGGCGACATCGTGCGAGTCGCCGCCGGCGAACTGATCCCGGCTGACGGTGACGTGACGCACGGGGCCGCTTCGGTTGACGAGTCGGCGATCACCGGTGAATCGGCGCCCGTCATTCGGGAGGCCGGCGGCGACCGCAGCTCGGTTACCGGGGGCACCCGCGTGCTATCCGATGAGATCCTCGTACAGGTGACGTCCGATCCGGGCGAGACCTTCTTAGATCGCATGATTGCTCTCGTGGAAGGCGCCAAGCGCCAGAAGACCCCCAACGAGATCGCGCTCTCAATCTTGCTCGCCGGCCTCACCATCATCTTCGTCATCGCTGTGGCGACGCTGTCGCCGTACTCCATTTACGCGGGAACGATGCAATCGGTGACAGTGCTCATCGCCCTGCTTGTCTGTTTGATCCCGACGACGATCGGGGGTTTGCTCTCCGCCATCGGCATCGCGGGCATGGATCGCGTGCTGCAGCGTAACGTGCTTGCCATGAGTGGTCGCGCTGTGGAGGCCGCTGGTGACGTCGACACCCTGCTCCTCGATAAGACCGGAACCATCACCCTAGGCAACCGGCAGGCGACGGAGTTCATCGCAGCTCCGGGAGTGACGCTCGAAGATGCAGCGCGAGCGGCGTACCTCTCATCGTTGTCTGACGAAACCCCGGAAGGGCGCTCGATCGTCACGCTTTCAGAACAGTTCGGCGCCACCCTCGGGGGACAACCCCCCGCAGGCACGACGTTTGTGCCCTTTAGCGCGTACACACGCATGAGCGGCGTCGATCTGCCCGATGGCACGTCAATACGGAAGGGTGCTCCGGATTCGATCCGCGCCTGGGTGCGCGAGCGCGGCGGCGATGGCGCGACGGTCCTGGCCGCCGAGGTGGAACGCGTCGCCCGTTCAGGTGGCACGCCGCTATTGCTCGCGACGGATAAGAAGATCGTCGCGGTCATCCATCTGAAGGACATCCTCAAACCCGCGATGACCGAGCGCTTCGACCGCCTGCGCAAGATGGGCATCCGCACGGTCATGATCACCGGCGACAATCCGCTGACCGCAGCGACGATCGCCCGGGAATCCGGCGTCGACGACTTTCTAGCGGAGGCGACTCCCGAAACCAAGATGGCGCTCATCAAGCGCGAGCAAGAGTCGAGCCGGCTCGTCGCCATGACGGGCGATGGGACCAATGACGCGCCAGCACTGGCCCAAGCCGACGTCGGTGTGGCCATGAACTCAGGTACGCAAGCGGCAAAAGAGGCTGCCAACATGGTGGATCTCGATTCGGATCCTACCAAGCTGATCGAGATCGTCGAGATCGGCAAGCAGCTCTTGATGACGCGTGGCGCCCTCACCACGTTCTCGATCGCCAATGACGTCGCCAAGTACTTCGCTATCCTGCCGGCGATGTTCGCAACCGCGTACCCTGCGATGAACGCATTGAACGTCATGCACCTGTCCACCCCGCAGAGTGCGATCCTCTCGGCGGTAATATTCAACGCATTGATCATCATCGCGCTCGTGCCGCTGGCGTTGCGCGGCGTTGCATATCGGCCTCTGGGCGCCAACGTCGTGCTGCGGACCAACGTGCTCGTCTATGGGCTCGGTGGCGTCGTCATACCATTTCTTGGCATCAAGCTCATCGACATGATCTTGGCGGCCTTCCACCTCAATGGAGCGTAATCGATCCATGAATGTACGCAAAATAACAGACAACACCTTACGACACGCAGGCACGTCAGTGGTCTATACGATCCTGTCGATCGTCACGCTAGGGATCATCTATCCCATCGTCATGACATTGCTCGCGCAGCTGATCTTTCCGAAACAGGCAGCCGGCTCGCTTGCGTACGTCAACGGGCAGCCGGTGGGCTCCGTGATCGTAGGTCAGCTCTGGACCAAACCGCAATATTTCCATGGCCGACCGTCCGCAGCCGGAAAAGGCTACGATCCCACGTCAACCGGAGCCACGAACCTCGGGCCGACGTCGAAGAAGCTCATCGATGCGACGCGCGCAACGATCGCAGCGCTGAAGAAAGAGAATCCGGATGCGACGGGCCCGATCCCCATGGATCTCATCACCTCGAGCGCTAGCGGCATCGATCCTGATATCAGCCCCGAGGCCGCCATATATCAGGCACCGCGGATCGCTAAAGCACGGAGAATCGCGGTCTCCAGCGTCCTCGCCCTTATTCGCGTGCACGAGCGAGGCCGAACGCTGGGCTTTATCGGGGAGCCGCGCATCAACGTGCTGGAACTGAACCTCGCCCTCGACAAGGCCAAGACGTGATGGGACGGATCTGTTCGCGCCGCATCAAATGGGGGAGCGACGCACCGCCTCGGCCTAGATAATACCCCGTCGAAGGGCGACGACCGCAGCCTGCGTGCGGTCGGATGCAGAGAGCTTCTCCAAAATGTCGCGCACGTGACCTTTGACCGTGCCCAAGCCAAGCGACAGCCGTTCCGCTACCTCCGCATTGCCGACGCCATCGGCGATCAGCGTCAGTATCTCCGTCTCGCGCGGCGTCAGTGGCGACGTTCCCGGCTTGGCTGGCGCTGTGGGGTCGGAGACCCGGCGCAAGACGATGTGCGCCACGGCCGGGTCGAAATAAGCGCCGCCATCGGCCGCGATGCGCACGGCGCTGACGACGCCATCGGTCCTGGTGGATTTCACGCAGTAGGCGTCCGCACCAGCGGCCAAAGCGGCTAACACCTCTGTGTCCAGATCGTGCATGGTGAGGATGACGATCCTGGTGTTTGGCGCGGCCAAGCGAAGCTGGCGGGTGAGTTCGATCCCATCCATACCGGGCAGCCCGAGGTCGATCACGGCGACATCAGGCTTGAGGCGGCGCACCTCGTCAAGCCCGCGCGGTCCGTCGTCGGCCTCGCCCACGACGTTGAATCCGGCATCCAACAATGCTGCGCGCAACCCGGCACGAGTCAGAGCGTGATCCTCGACCAACACGACGGAGACCATATTACCCAACGGACGGCCGAGCCTCGACCGCCGGAGACTGAACCGGGATCGCTTCAGCCGCTGAAGCCGACATCGCGGGCAGATCCATGCTGAACACGCTCCCGTTCGGCTGGTTGGGTTCGTAGCGCGCTGTGCCTCCGTGGCTCTCAGCGATGCGGCGGATGATGTACAGCCCAAGGCCCGACCCGCCGCCCTGCCGTGCCCGGTCGTTAGGTACGAGGCGTTGGAAGAGCTGCGTGCGCTCAGCCTCGGGAACGCCGTAGCCATTGTCCTCGACGCGGATGATGACTCGATCGCCGATGCGCCGCGGCCCGGCTTTGATCGTTCCGCCTTCGGGTGTCCAGCTGATCGCGTTCGCGAGCAGATTCATGACGGCACGTCGCAACTCGCCCGGATCCCCGAGCACGACTGCATCCTGCGAACCGATCACCACGCAATCGATGTGCTTCATGCGCCACATCGGTTCGAGTTCTCCGATCACCGACGCGACCAGCGGATACAATTGAATGGCCTCGCGATCCTTGGAATGATCGCCGGATTCGTAGCGAGCGACGAGGAGCAACGTCTCGGCGAGATGTCGCAGCTCCTCGTTGGCGGCAAGCGAGCGGCGCAAAATCTCACGGTAGGCTTCGGGCAGGGGACCGTAGGTCCCGTCGAGCGCCTGCTGCAAGGTCACCGCGGCGGCGGTCAGCGGGGTGCGCAAGTCGTGCGAGAGCGCGTACACGAGGTCGCGGATCACTTCCCCGCGGTGCTCGAGGGTCTCGATGGCCTGTTGCAACTCGGTATTGCGATTGGCCAGCTCGACGAAGAGCGACGCCTGCGCCGCGGCGACTGTCGCTTGGTCAGCGAAGACTTGCACCCACTGCTCGGACTCCAATGCGATGATCGTGGCCTCCGCCGCCGCAAGCAGCAATATGCCGAAGGTGATCTGATCGTTGATCAACGGCACCACGATGGCGCGTTCGGCCTTGAGAGTCGCCAGTGCGAAGCGGCCCAGGGCATCTGACGACGTGACGGCCACGAGACGGCGCTCGCTTAAAGCGACTTGCAGCAGCGACAGCAGTTCGGACGCCGGGCGGGCGCGACTGACCTCAACGTCTTCACCGCTGCGATCCGCAGAATATGTCGTGGCCGCGAGAAGGTGCGCTTCGATGGTGTAGAGTTTTGCGCTATCGACGTCGAGCGCAGTCACGGCCTCGCGCGTGATGGCCCGTGCAACCAATTCGACGTTGAGCGAGGAGCGGATCGTCTCCATAGAGCGCCGCAACGCTTGCTCGCGTTGCGCCTGGCGTTGCCGCGCCGCAAGCTCGCCGCTGCGCTCGGCCGCGGCCTGCGCGACGGTTCCAAGCCAACCCACGAGGACGATCGAGAAGCCGGCCAGCGCGCGGTTCGCAATGGCGATGGCGTCCCAATGGCGGCCCTCGGCAACTCCATTGAAGTAGCCGGCGACGACGTTGGCGATGAGCGCCGCCACGATGAATCCTTGGGTGATCCGCCGGTCGAGGACGAGGCTCGACAGGGCGACCGGAATGGTCAGAAGGATGGCGGCCACGAGCGCCTGTGGCGTCAGGAGATCGAACGCGAACGCGAGCAGCAACAAGACGATGCACAGGACAAGCGTGAGGCGCGCGCTCATGATGGGTCCTTCGCTTCTGCGCGCCGCCGGCATGCTCCGGCTGGGAAACACGCGCGCGAACCCGAACGGCGCTGCATGGATATGGGCGCACGGCGCCCCGCCGCGGCGGAACTCCTCAAGGAGCTCGGCGGGCAGGCACGCCTGACGGTCTACGTCGGCTTTGCACCCGGGGTCGGCAAGACGCACCGGTTGCTCAACGAGGCACGCCAGCTCCATCAGAGCGGCGTGCGCGTTATGCTCGGCTGGGTGGAGACCAAAGGCCGCTTGGATCTCGAACAGCTCTGCCAGGGCATTCCGCAGGTGCTTCCACGCATGGTGTCGATGGGCAACTCGACCTTTCCAGAATTCGACTATGAGGCAGCGGTCGCAGCGCATCCGCAGGTGATCGTCCTTGACGAGCTCGCCCACACGAATCTCGCAGGCTCTGCGCACGCCAAGCGCTGGCAGGACGCGCTCGCGTTGCGCGATGCGGGCATCAGCGTGCTCGGCGCCCTTAACATCGCTCACCTCGAGACCGTTGCGCCCACCGCGGAGGCGCTCATCGGCTTTCCCGTCCGCGAGATCGTGCCGGTGTCGTTCCTCAAGGCGGCCGACCAGGTCATCGCGATCGACGTCGCACCCGAACAACTGGAGGCGCGCCTGCACGCCGGCCTCATCGTCCGCAAGGAAGACATCGATCGCGCGCTCCAAGGACCATTCCGCCCGCAGACGCTGCGCGCGCTGCGCGAGATGATGCTGCGCACGGTGGACGAGCTGACCGAGCCGGCGTTGCCTGCCGCTCGGGTCTCCAAAGCCATCGCGCTGCTGCTTCCCGGCATCGACGGCGAGTCGTTTGTCGATCGCAGCGCAGCCTTCGCAGACGCGTTCAACCTCGCCTTGGAGATAGCGGGCCTACCGGGTGAAGAAGAAGCCGCAGCACGCCTGGCTCAAACCCACGGTGCACGCGTCGCGAAGCTCGCGAGTCTCGACCTCGACCGTCCGGAACTTGGCGACTTCAACGCATCGTTTGTCGCCGTGCCTAAGGGCGCCATCGCCACCACCTTCGTGAGCGCGCCGATCGATCGCGACCTGCTCATCGTCGGTCCAGGATTCAAGCTCACTGCTCCACCGAGGACGGGCATCGGGCAGCACCCATACGCGCAAACCGCCGGCGATCGTCTTCGGGTGGGATACGGCAGACTCACCGTGTACCTGGGCGCGGCCGCCGGCTGCGGCAAGACCTACGCCATGCTCGACCAAGCGCATCAGCTCAAAGCAGAAGGTGTTGACGTCGTCGTGGCGTTCGTCGAGACGCACGGTCGCGCAGACACGGCGCGCAAGCTTGAGGGGTTGGAAGCGCTGCCACGACGCGAATTCAATGCCGGCGGAATGCGCTACTCTGAACTCGACTTTGAGGCGCTGCTCGCGCGACGCCCACAAGTGGCGCTCATCGACGAGCTCGCCCACACGAACGCTCCAGGCAGCAAGTTCGACAAGCGCTACGAGGACGTCTTGAGCGTGCTGCGTTCGGGCATTTCGGTGCTGACGACGCTCAACGTCCAGCACCTCGAGGGCCTCAACGATGCGGTGCGCCGGTTGACCGGCGTGACGGTGCGCGAGACCATGCCCGACGGCATCTTAGAGCTCGCCGACGACGTCGTCTTGATCGACGCCAGCGCACAGACGCTGCGCGACCGGCTGCGCGCCGGCAAGATCTATCCCAAAGAAAGGATCGAGGCAGCGCTGAGTTCGTTCTTCCGCACCGAGAACCTCACAGCACTGCGCGAACTCGCCCTACGTGAGGCGCTGCGCACGAAGGCCGTCACCCGCCGGCGCCACGTGGTCAGCGAGATCGCGCTTGGGGTCGCGGCCCGCGAGCGCGACACGATCCTCATCCAGCGAGCGGCACGTCTGGCCAAACGTCTTGACGCCGATTTCAGCGTCATCCATGTCGCGCCATCGCGCCAAGCCGCCCAAGCGCCTGTGCTCGAGACATTACGCGAAACCGCGCGCACGGTACAGGCTCGCTTCGTGCTTGAAGTCGATCCCAATGCCGCGAGGGTTTTCGTGCGCTTGGCTGACCAGCATCCTGGCTCCACCTTAGCCGTCGAGGGCGTTCGGACGAAGCCGCGATGGCTTGGCCCCAGGTCGTTCGCCCAGCAAGTCCTCGAGAACGGAGCACAAGAGCTGCTCGTCTTCGCTCCCGCGCCTGCGGCGCCCTGAGGTTCTAGGGAGGGCGCAACCGGCGCATGCGATCCGAATGCGCGCCCGGCACAGGCCGTTCGGCGGGCGAGCTCGCCCGCTCAAGCGCTCTCGCCGGCAAGAATCCAAGCCTCGACGCGTACATCGCCTCATGGAAGAACCCCGGCGCCGGCGGGAGCGCGACGGCGAAGATCCCGAACGGCTGCGTGCCCACAAAGGCCGTCGCGATATAATCGCCGACCATCGAGCCCTGGTCGGTGCCGGCCAGCCACGACGTGCTCATGGGGCCGACGATCTGGGTCGGTGCGCTCCAGCTCGTCCCACCATCGTGTGACGTGATGTAGGCAACCGACAACCGGCACGGCGCCGTACCGCCGCAGTTCGTGTTGGCGTAGTAGTAGAAGGTGATGCCCAGGTGCGCAGTGCTGCCGCTCGTCCCAGGAGCGACCGCGACGCCGGGAATAAAGTGGTCAACGAGGCTTGTCGTCGGATCGATGGGCACCCGCGCCGGCGCCGTCCAGCCGATCCCATCGGCCGAGGTGCTCATCACCAGGTCGTTCGCAGAGCATTTGACTCGGAAGCGGCAGTCCTGCCAGACGACGTATGCGTTGCCGGCCGCATCCATCGC
>DAINRU010000006.1:0-58312 GCA_036741695.1 Vulcanimicrobiota bacterium | reverse complement strand
GCGATGACCGGATCGCTCACGCTGTCGAACGAGCCGGACGGCACCGAGTAGTGCGTCATTCCCGGTAGAAACCCTGACACCCAGGACGCGCCCCCGTCCTGCGATGTGGCGAAGCCGATGTCGGAAGCTCCGGCGACGAAGAACCTTCCCGTTTGGAAGGTGGCGACGATCGTCGTGCCGGCCGCGCTCATCGAAGGTTCGACTTCGGTGGCATGCTGGCTCGTCGCGTTGCTGAAAGGGTCCGTGCTCACGAGCGTGACGTTGAACAACGAGGGCGGCGGAAACGTCGCTGCGGGCGGTGGAGGGTTGTTGACGACGGCGTTTCCACCGCAGGCCGCCGCCACGACAGCGGCAGTCGCGCAGATGAGCCGGACTATGGTTCTCAAACGCACCGGAATCGGGTTTGTGAATTCATTCAATGACGGGCACCAAGCCCTCTAGTGTTTGGCGGAGGAGCGCGAGAACCATGCGCGCAAGGGTGATGTATGAAAAAGGTTGCCGTGCTTGCGGTGATCCTTTCGACCCTCACGTGGTGGCTGACGACCGCGGCGGGAGCGGCATCAAGCGCGATCGGGGACGTCGCGGGATCGGTAAGCGATGGATCCGGCGCAGCCATTTCCGGCGCGCACGTCTTTCTGAAGGCAGGAAACGCCGAAGAGCATGCCACGAGTGACGCGTCAGGCCGCTTCTCACTGTCCGGCATTCCGGCGCTGACCTACATCATCTCAGTCGAAGCCAAGGGCTTCTTGCCGCTGGGTGCGCGCCTTGTGGCCGTCACAGCCAACGCGACGACCACGCTGAAGCTCGAACTCGTGCGCTCGAGCACGGGGAACATCGCGACGCTCGGTAGCGTGACCGTCAACGGTCGTCAAACCTTATCGACAGCGTCCGCCCCCACCACGGTGTTGGATCCTCAGCGCCTCGCCGGCCTCGGCATCCAAAACGTCACCGATGACCTGGCACAGCAGATCGCGCTCACCATGACACGACCCGCGGGCGGTGCGCCCGGATTGCCGCAGACGGCGAGCCTACGCGGACCGGATCCATCGGAAACGCTCATCGACATCGACGGACACGTCATGAACAACGCGAACACGGGCGACGTGGACCTGGAGCTGCTCGATCCGTCCGAGTTCTCAAACATCCAAGTGGTCTACGGCGTCGGCCCGGCATCGCTCGGCGGGGCGAACACGCAGGGCGGCACGATCAACTTCCACACCCTCGATCCGACGCTCCAAGATCACGGCCTCATCCGTTTTTCTGCGGGCAGTTTCGACACCACGGGCTACACGCTGCAGGCCACGGGCACCGCCGATCAACGCCTTGGCTATGCGCTCTCGTTCCATCATTACTACAGCGCGGGGGCAGTCAACGATTACCTCGTCTCGTATCAGCCTGATGCGGCATTGCCGGCTACCGCACAAACGCTCGTGGGGAGCGCCATCAACGCCACCTCGATGCTCGGCAAGCTTCGCTACTCGTTCGGGCCGAGCGGTGGATTCGTCGAGCTGACGTATTGGAACACCATGGCATACCGGGTTCTTTCCGCGCCGCTGAGCTTTCCAGCTGACCCGCAGAATTTCACGCAGGGGTCGCTGTTCACAGCGTTTCCGGGTGCGTCGGCATCGTCGATCGCGCCCGCCCTCAGCCTCGACGTGCAGGTCCCGCTCGGCAACCGTGGAGTCGCAGGGATCGCGCCATCCAACCTCACGATCCGGCACATGACGAGCACCGTCGACCAGTCGACGCCAAACGTCCCACCGGGATACAACCCATACTTGCTTGACGACCGAGACGTGCTCTACGACAATTCTGCGGAGTGGGATCGTTCTCTCTCGAATGCCGCTCTGAGTCTCTTCGTGGACTCTCGCCGGGAAAACCTCGCGCTTCCACCGTCGGCTCCTTTTGCCTCAGACGTGCTAAACCAATCGCAGACCCAGACGTCGTACGCCGCCCGCTACGAATGGGATCCAACCTCACACCTGCATTACAGCGGCGTCGTGTATCTGAGCGAATACTCCACCTTCGGCACGACCACCGACCCCCGGTTCGCCTGCGTCTGGACGCCAAGCGCTGACAGCATGTTCCGTGCCTCCTTCGGCACGGGCTTCCGCGCACCGCTTCTCACCGAGAAGGCCATCAACCCGACCCTCACCGCCGAGCGCACGAGCGAATTCGAAATCGGCTATCAGCACCGTTTTGGCGGCGCGCAGCTGGCACCGACCGTGGAGATCGACGCCTATCACACGAATCTGCGCAACCCGATATTCTTCGTGCCCAATCCAGATCCGACACAAGGCCAGTTCAGCTTCATCGAAAATCTCGCCAACGTCATCTATAGCGGTGTGGAGCTACGCGCAGATAAACCGCTCTCGCCGTTCGCCACGCTCGAGGCCTCGTACGGCATCGACATCGC
The DNA here is from genome assembly GCA_036741695.1 of Vulcanimicrobiota bacterium. GTDB lineage: Bacteria > Vulcanimicrobiota > Vulcanimicrobiia > Eremiobacterales > Eremiobacteraceae > JAFANK01. The sequence goes on along the minus strand of DAINRU010000006.1, from coordinate 55,896 downwards.
GTACCCGGTCAACGATCCGTTCGCGTTCGACCCTTCGGCGCCGAACGTTGTTTCCGGTCAGCAGTTCCAGGGGATTCCGCCGCACAAGGCGCTCATCTCCATCAATGGTCGCGGCGCCGCCGGGTTCGGCTATGCGTTCGGCGCCGGATGGGAGAGCTCGAACAACGAGCTGAACCGGCCGTCGTATTGGCTCTACAACGCGAGCATCGGCAAGCAGCTCGGCCATACGCAACTGACGCTGTCAGCGCAGAACCTGGGCAACGAATTCGCCGACAAGTTCACGCTCACGGGTGCAGGTCCGACCTATCCGACCCCCAGCGGTCCCGTGCCGACAAACGCCTATTCCTTGCCCGGTTTGACGATGGCGTTCACCATCACGCAGCACGTCTGATCCACATCGCTGTGGTCGGCCTCCGCGCGAGCCGATAATAATTACGAGGTTCCTTTGTTCATGCTCATCGTCTGGTGGATAGCGCTCGTCTTAGATCTCATCTTTTGGAGCGTCCTCTGGGGCTTACCCGACATCGCTGCGGGCCAACTGCCCTCGCTGTCGGCAGTCCTGTGGGCGATCGTCTCGTGCATCGGGCTCATGAAGCTCTATCCGCTCGCCCGCAGATACGACCAGATGGGCCGCAGTTAGCAGCAGCACAAACCTAGGGTTTCACGCAGCAAGGCGCAAACGCCGTCGACATGAACGGTCGAGCGATCTCGACCGCTCTATTCGGGATGATGGTGAAATCGGCAGACACGACAGACTTAAAATCTGTTGCCCGAAAGGGCATCCGGGTTCGAGTCCCGGTCATCCCACGGTTATTACGGTCCCTGCAGATTACCGGTGTTGGTGCGCTGGATGGTCGCCGGGTGTTTGGGGATGTGCACGCGCGACGCCCAGAACTGCATGAGACCGAAGCGCGTGCTCGCAAACGTTCCGGTGATCTGCGTTTGCGTCAGCGTTCCCTGAATGTTCCACTGCAGCGAGCCCGATCCGATGTCTAAGCTGATCTTGTTGCCAGGCGTCACGGAGCCGGACACCGGGTATTCGCGTCCAAGAAACGGGTCGGTAGGATACGAGGGGTTGTCCTGGTCGGAGTCGCCGAGATAGCCACCGGTGATCTTGCCACTCTGGCTGACCTTCAAGACAAGCGATCCCGTGAAATTCCACTGCGCATCGAAGTTCTGCGCGGATTGGCAGCGGTAGCCGAGTTCACGGCCTATGGGGACTGCGAACGGGCTTACCGGCGTCGCAGTCGCCATAGGAGCAGGCGCACCAGTCGGTTGTGCCGACGCAAGCGCTGGAACGGCAAGCACGATAGCGGCCACGGCCAGGACGATCAACGATCTCATGCGTCTCACTCTCTCCTTCACCGGCCGCGATAACCGCCGCCGCCACCTCGGTTGCCACCGAATCCACCGCCGCCATAGCCTGCAGAGCGCGCATAACTCGCCTGGTTGAGCTGGCTCGCGGTCGAGCCGCCACGGGTGGCTGCATTGTTCCAGCCGCCGCTTCCCGCCGTGTTATTGAAGCCGCGATACTGCTGACTGGCGGCAGTGTTGTTGAAGCCGCTGCCCTTGGCCGAAAGGCTGTTCCATCCTTCGCCGCTCGGCGTCTTCCACGAGCCGCTCGCGTTGTTGTACTGTTGCCAGCTGCCCGTCGACGTGGGACGATAAACGTTCCCGTCCTTGCCGGCATAGACGTTACCACCGTAACCCGGCTTGAACTGGGTCGGCGCGGCGGCAGTCCTCACGGTCGCGGCGCTGCCCCAGTTCTTATAGGCATTTGAATAGTTCGTGGCTCCCCCGTAGCGGCTGCCATACGGGACGGAACCCACGTTGCCCCCCGAGCCGCGATAGACGACGCCGCCCGGGCCCCACGCTGCAGCCCCGTGGTAGTAGTTGCCGGTCGCAGGATTGTAGATCGTCCCATGACCGACACCGCCATACGGTCCGTACACCGCACCACCGTGCCAATAGTTGCCGGTCGACGCATTGTAACCGCCTCCGACCCGAGCAGCGCCGTATGGTCCGTACACGCCGTACCCGCGGGCGTAGGCACCGGTCGCAGGATTGTAATATGTGCCGCCGACGTACGTGCGCGGCCACGCATAATACGCCGGATAGCCGCCATACCAACCCACATATGGCGCCAACCAGAACCCGGTGCCGTAATACAGGCCGCCGTACCACGGGTAGCTGTACATGTAGCCGGCCGTGTAGCCGTAAGTGACGGTGTTCGCATCGGAACTCACGACGTTGACGTAGGTGTCGTTATACATCGGCTGATCTGACGGGATGGTATAGACGCTTTGCGGCACCGTATCGGCCACCGTCCACGGTCCGGTCGGGGAGCCCGACGTGAACCACACGCCGTTGCTGCACGCGTAATACGTGTCATCGACTTTGAGCACGTCGAACGAGGTGTTGACGGCGTACTCAAGCGTGGTGTTGGGGATGGGCTTGAATTGCGGTTCGCCGCTATACTCCACATCGAGCGTCGCCGCCGTGCGGCTGACCGACGCTTCGCGCGGCACGTTCGCTGCGCCGACGGCGGCAGCTGCCTGCGCCGTTCCCGGCACGCTTGCGAGCACCCAGCCGCGCGGCCCGTCGGCCGGGATCTTTGCGAAATCGCTCGGCAGGCTCTTGCCGGCGAACGTCCAGGGGCCGGTCGATGGATCGCTCGTCGAGAACCAGCGGCCCGACGTCAGATAGTAATACTGCTTGTTGGCGCGATCGTAGAAGAGCGCGGCATCTGTGTTCTCGATGTACGACAACGACGTGTCCGGGATGGCGACGGCCTTAGGTGCGCCATCGGTCACGATGGCCTCGCTCTGCGCGCTTGAGACCCACACCGTCGGCACCTGGGATGCGGACGGGGGCGCTGCGCTCAGCGCTGCGCGAACTTGCGTCCAGTTGTCGTCGCTCGGCAGCTGCCCGAATATCGACGGGAGAGCGCCTGAGGCTTTCCATGGTCCGTTGACGGCCGGCGCCTGCAGCCAGGACGAGCCGTTGAGGAGATAGTAGCTCGAACCCGTCTTGAAGACGTTCCAGTTCGTGTTGGCGGCGAACGTCAGATCGCCCGTAAGCCCTTTGATCGGGCCGAAGAGCGGGGCTCCGTCAAACGACACCAAAATCGCCGGCTTCTCGCTGTAGAATATCTGGGGTGGCGTCGTGTTGATGTTCGCTTGACGGGCGGCGCTCGTCTGATTCGATTGCAAGCTGAGCACCACGGTGTTGAGCGGCAGCACCCGGCTTCCCAGATCCGTCGCACGGGTCTTGATGTAGGCATCGAGCTTTTGCTGCTGCTGCGAGCTCAGCGTGGGGAAATTGGTCGAGACGACCTGGATGTTGGAGACGACGACCGTGCCCTCCTCGGCGTCTGCGACCGTAGTGGCGGTGAGGTTGACGACGCCGTACACGGGCGTGGTCTTGCCGGGCGCGAGTATCGATACCGCCGCCATGCCGCTGAGCTTTGTATGGTCTGGCCAAGCGGTTGCTTGCGGTTCGTACCAGGTGAAGGTATAGCCGTTGACGTTCACGGTCATGGGCCACTCGGCAGAAGCCTGCGCTGACGAGAGCGCACTCACGACGAAAACGAATGATAACCCAGCGGCGAACGCCGCGCGAGCGATGGTGTGCATCATAGTGAGCATGGGGTTCTTCGCTTGCTGGCGAGGTCCTATTCCCCTGCGACGGCTTCATATGCCAATTAGGACTTAGGGCCGCATGGCGCCGGCTGCCTGCCAGGCAAGAGTCAACGCACGATGCCTTCCAATCTATTCACCAAGATTGGGCGCGGTGTGCGGGCGTTGCGCAGGGCGTACATCCGCTGCATGCAAGACGCGTACCACGACGAAGAGCTGTACCGACGGTTCCCGCAGGTCGTGTTCGGCCGAGAAGTCATGGTCAAGCGCATGGATCGCTTCTATCCGGGGCGACGCGTCTTCATCCACGACCGTGCATATCTGCATTGCGCCGGCACCGAATGGGCCGGCGGCCGCGGTCATATCCGCATGGGCGACAACTGCGAGATCGGACCGTACGTCGCGATCTGGGGCGCGGGCGGCGTGACGATTGGTAAGAACGTCCACATCGGCGACCACACGACCATCACGTCGCATTCGGCCAAGCACGTCAAGCCCGATGACAACGACGTATGGAAACCGCTCGACATCACCTTTGGCGAGATCTCCATCGGCGACCACGTGATCATCTGCGCGCATGTCGTGATCGGTCCCGGCGTCCACGTCGGCGACCACGCGATGATCGGTGCGAACTCGGTCGTCATCAGGGACGTGCCGGCGAACTGCCTCTACGCCGGCGTCCCCGCGCACTTCATCCGCGAACTGCGTCCGGGCGAGATCGCGCGCGACGCCTATAACCCGCTGGTCGGGGCCTACCCTACCGGATAGATCTTCCAGCCGTTCTCCGCAGCGAGCTGCATGGCTGTGATGCCGGACGGGACGAGCGAAAATCCAGGCAGTAGATTCGCGATCCACTCCGCGAGCACGGACGTGGGATCTTTCGAGCGGCTCACCGCGCAGTCGGTTGCGAAATACGTCAGCGCATGATGGCAGACCATGAACGAGCCCCCGCGCTTGAGCACGGCCTGCGCGCTCCAATCTTGATACATCCCCTTGGGATCGTTCGGCGAGACATGCGGGTCGAGGTCGGACGTGGCCTTGTAGTAGACGTTCGTCGGGGCGAGGTCGAAGCGCTTGCCGATCGAGTATTTCTGCCACATCGCGTCGTTCAAGCCGAAGATCACCGACGAACCGGAAAGAATCCCGAGCGTCGCCAGCCTCTGCGAGGCCGGGAGTGAGAACTCGAACCCGTTCATCGCGAATTGCATGTGCATGTAGATGACCGCGATATCGGTGAGCGGTTGCACGGTGGCTGACGTCGATGGGAAGACTTGCTTGTGTGGGGTCGCGACGCGGATCGTGGCCATCATCCGGGCATAGTCGTACATCTGCGGGGTGAGCACCGGGTAGACGATGTGGCCGAGCTTGCGCGCATGGGCAAGGCTGTCCGCGCTCCGGCACCCGGCGAGGGCAGCTGCCGAGGCGGCCAGCGCCGTTGCGCCCAAGAACGCCTTGCGCGCGACCCGCATGTCCTGATCCTCGTTCACGTTGACGCTCCTGCCACGAGTCCAGCGAGCGCATCGGCGAACCGCTCCGGTGCGCGCGGGTGCATGCCGAGGAAGAGCGTGGGCTCGATGAGTTCAAACTCCAAGACGAGAGGCTCGCCCGCGCCGCCCTGCACCAGGTCGGCGCGCGCATAGAGCGCGGCTGCCGGCAACGCCGCGATCGCCTTGGCGGCGACCGCTATCTCGGCGGCGGTCGCGTCGGCCGGCGTCTCGCCGGCTTCTCCTGCCGGCAGCAGCGCTTGAAACGCCGTCTTGCGCGTCGCATGCGAGTACGTGCCGTTGATGAACATCAGCGCCCGTTCCCCGTAATCCTCAACCGAGCGGATGTATGGCTGCAGCATCACGTCGTGCTCGCGCAAGAGGGCGTCGACATGCGCCTGATCGTCGGCCGATCCGCTGATCCGCCTGACGCCGTACGTCGATAGCCCGATAGCCGGCTTCACGACAGCTGTCTCCCAGCCGGCCTGTCCGAGCAACGAGCGCATGTCCGGCTGTGAGCCTGCGGCAAGCCAGCGGGTCGGTACGACCGAGACGCCATGGGCCGCCAGGTCCTTGAGGTAGCTCTTGTGGATGTTCCAGCGAATGAGCGATATGGGATTGTAGAGGCGCGCGACTTTGTGAACCGTCTCTGCCCACCCCAAGAACGCCTCGTGCCGCAGATTGTAATCCCAGGTCGAGCGGATGACGACGATCCCGGCCTGAGACCAGTCGACCATCGGATCGTCCCACACCGCAGCGGCGACGTCGAAGCCGCGCTGGATGAGAGCGTCTTGAGCCAGGCGGTCATCGGGGTCGAGGTCGGGCATGCGCGCATAGGTGACAAAAGTGAAATCGGGCATCAGCTCTCTTCTGATATGTCGGTTCGCGCTCGGGTGACACCCCGCGCGTGACGCCGCTCTAAAAGGTTGGGGCGGCTCATGCGCCGCCCCTGGGGTCTTTCAGTCACCGGCCGACGGACCAACGGACCCCTTGAACGGTCCCGTCTTTAAGATGCCTGCGCCGGTTTCCCCGCCGTCGAGGCGCCCCATAGCATGATGAGCCCGCTGCCGAGGTGCAGCCACACATCGCTGCCACCGATCGGGATGAAGCCATGGATAGTCGCCTCGATCGCCCTGATGAACCCGATGACCGCCACGATGACGAGGATGATGCCGAAGACGCGGAGATATCGTGCAGCGCTCTCTTCAGTCCCAGCCATGAGAAGACCGGGAATGCCGATGGCCAGATGCACGATATTATGGACGAGATTGATATAGAAGACACCGAACATCGGCATGGGCGTCATCCCATACGTGCCGCCCAGCGGCGTGAGGAAACCGGCGACGCCGACGAGGGTGTAGATGATACCGAAGATCAGCGCGATGGTCTTTGCCATACGTCGAACCTCCAAAGAGTAACGCGAGCCCGAGCATAACGCCCGGGCGTCAATCGCACTCGGGTCTTACATCAGCTCCACACGCGTACCTCTTGTGGGCGCGTGAGCGGCAGGGCTACTGTGCGTCGCCGACGAGCCGCTGAAAAACATCCTGATCGACGTTGCCGCCGCTGACGATGATGCCCACCCGTTCGCCTCGCTGCGGAAGTTTTTGGAAGATCGCCGCGGCAAGCGCAACAGCCCCCGACGGCTCGAGGACGAGCGACGCGCACTCGTGCGCCACGCGCATGGCCGTGCGGATCTCGTCATCGGAGACCGTGAGGACGCCGTCTACGAGCGCATGCACGATCGGCCAGGTGAGCGTGCCTGGTGATGGCGCGCGCAGGCCATCCGCGATCGTGTCCGGGTCCGCGATCCGCTGTCGCTCGCCTCGTGCGAAGGAGAGCTGCCAGTCGTTACCCGCTGCGGGCTCGACTCCGTAGATGGCGATTTGGGGCCGCTCGTGCCTGGCGACGACAGCGCAGCCTGAAAGCAACCCGCCTCCGCCCAGCGGTACGAGCAAGACCGACAGGTCGGGGATCTCTTCGAACAGCTCGAGCGCGGCCGTGCCCTGGCCGGCCATGATGCGATAGTCGTCAAACGGCGGCACAAGAGTCGCCCCGGTGTTCGCGCAGATCTCAGCAGCGATCTGCTCGCGATCTTGCGTCGATCGGTCGTAGGTCACGACCTTTGCACCGTACGCGCGAGTGGCCGCAAGTTTGGTGTGCGGTGCGTCAGCCGGCATGACGATCGTCGCCTCGACGCCGAGGAGCTGCGCGGCGAGAGCGATGCCTTGCGCATGGTTGCCCGAGGAAAAGGCAACGACCCCGCGCCGGCGTTCTTCGTCCGACAGCTGCACGAGGCGGTTGTATGCGCCGCGGAACTTGAAGGCACCGATGCGCTGAACGTTCTCGCACTTGATGAAGAGCGCATTGTTTGCCCGAGCGTCGAGATCGGGCGACGTGAACACGGGCGTGCGCTGCGCCACTCCGCGCAACCGTCGCGCTGCGTCGCGGACATCCTCAAAGGTGAGCGGGTAGCTGTGTTCCGTCATCGGCCTCGATCGTCTGGAGGGCTGGATAGGGGACGTCCGGATACTGCGCGCCGCTGCCCGTATTGATGATGAGCACGCGTTCGTGTGCGCCGATAGTTCCATCGCGGCGCGCTTGAGCGAGCGCGGCGAGCGTCGCCCCGCCCTCCGGGCAGGCTAGCACGCCCTCACGCTCGACGAGCATGTGCTGGTATTCCAGGATGCGAGCATCATCCACTGCGATCGCGCCGCCTCCCGTCTCGCGCACGATGCGCAGGACGATGAAATCCCCGATGGCCTTCGGGACGTTGATGCCGAAGGCGACAGTCGCCGGCGCGTGCCAGGCCTCGGACGCGTCGCGCCCGCTTCGCCAGGCTTCGACGATCGGCGCGCAGCCCGTCGATTGCACGGCGAAAAAGCGCGGCAGCCGAGGTCCGAGCAGACCGAGAGCGTGCAGCTCGAGGAACGCCTTGTGCATGCCGATGAGACCCACGCCGCCACCCGTGGGATAGAGGATCGCGTCGGGAAGATCCCACGCGAATTGCTCGGCGATCTCAAAGCCGAGCGTCTTCTTGCCTTCGATACGATATGGCTCTTTCAATGTCGACGCATCGTAGATGCCGCTCGCCGCCACCGCGCGTGCGATGACCCGGCCTGCGTCGGAGATCGTGCCTCGGACGAGCGTGACCTTCGCACCGGCCAGGGCGCACTGCATGCGATGAACTGCGGGCGTCTGGACGGGCATGGCGATCGTCGCCTGCATACCGGCGCGGGCCGCATAGAGCGCCCAGGCGCTGCCTGCATTGCCATTGGTCGGCATGGCGAAACTGTGCACGCCGAGTTCGCGGGCCCGCGAGAGCCCGACCGCAGCGCCGCGCGCCTTGAAGCTGCCGCCGGGCAATGCAGCCTCATCCTTGCAGTGCAGGGCCGCCACCCCGATCTGCTCGTTGACGCGCGGCAAGTCGAGTATCGGGGACGGCCGCTCGCCGAGCGAAACGATGAACTCCTCGCGTCTGACCGGCAGAAGCTCGCGGAAGCGCCACAGGTCGTGCGCGCGCCGCCCGAGCGGCGTGCGGGTGAGCGATGCGGCAGCCGCGGCAAGATCGTAGCGCGCCATGAGCGGCGCTCCGCACGCGCACAGATGCTGGACGCGGTCTGGATCGTGCTCCCGCGAACAGCGGGAGCAGACGAGCATGGCTAGGGCGCTCTGGAGCTCCGTTGCAGACCACCTCCTCTGGGACCAAGGGTATGTTTGGAAAAGTCCAGAAAGTGCCTTTTCCCTGCCGGATAGAGAGGTTGAAACGTCCCCTCCATTGGCCACGCCAGTCTCTGATCGCCGTGTGTTGAAGTATCAGTCGATCGCCGTTGACATCCGCGATCGAATCGCACGTGGATCGCTCAAACCCGGCCAGCAGCTGCCCGCCTCGGCAAGCCTCGCTAAGCAGTATGGCGTCGCGCTCATGACCGTGCGCCAGGCCTTGGCGCTGCTCGAGCAAGAGGGCACGGTCGAAGCGCGCCACGGTGCCGGCACCTTCGTGGTGGACGGGCCACGGCGTAACCACAAGCGTTTCGGCAAAGTCTTGCTCGTCGAAGACGAGGAGGCGCTATGCGAGACGGTCGCCGCCGCGTTGCGCGAATATGGCCACAAGGTCGATATCTCGCTCAACGGACGCGACGCGCTCGCCAGGCTCAAGACGCGCGAGCCATACGATGCCATCGTCCTTGACCTGCGCTTGCCCGATATGAACGGGCTGGAGATCGTCGAGCACATCAAGACCAATCGCCCGTCGCTCGGTCTCATCGTGGCGAGCGGGTATCTCGAACAAGAAGACGTCTTACGCACGGCCGAGCGCTGGCCCATCATGATGCTGCGCAAGCCGTACGCCGCGAGCGATCTCATCGAGCGGCTGAACATGCTGCTGCAGCAGCGTCACGAATACGCCCGCGTCTGACGGGACGGCGCGCCAGCGTTGAGGATCGTCGTCGCCGTCAAGCAAGTACCGGATACGAGTGCCGAAAAGACGTTTGATCCTCAGACCAAGCGGCTCAATCGAAGCTCGATCGAAAACATCCTCAACCCGTTTGACGAGTATGCGATCGAAGAAGCCTTGCGCCTCAAAGAGACGCTGGGCGGCGATACGACCGTCACCATCCTGACCATGGCGCCGCAGAGCGGCGTCGACGTCGTGCGTAAGGCGCTGGGCATGGGCGCCGACAACGCTGCCATGCTCTCCGATGACGCTATCGGCGGCAGCGATACGATGTCAACCGCTTACCTGCTGGCGCTGTCGCTCAAGCATATCGGCTTCGACCTCGTGCTGTGCGGAACGCAGAGCACCGACGCCATCAACAGCATCGTGCCTGCCGCCGTCGCCGAACGCTTAAGAATCCCGGCGTTGACCTACGCCAAAAAGCTGCACGTCAGCGGCAACTCGATCGAGATCCAGCGCGAGACCGAGAGCGGATACTGGCGGGTCGTCGCGCAGTTACCCGCGCTCGTCTCGGTGACCAAGGGGATCAACGAACCGCGCTACCCCACCCTTAAGGGCATCATGGGCGCGAAGAAAAAAGAGATCGCGATGCTGACCCTTGCCGGGATCGGAGCGGACGCCGCCCGCATCGGCGACGCCGGCGCACGCACAAAGGTTGAGTCCTTCGAAGTGGTCGGAGCGCGCGCGCGCGGTGAAGTCTTCACGGCGTCCGATCCGCACGAAGGCGCTCGCAAGATCATGGACTTCCTCATCGCCAAGAAGGTCATCTGATGAAGGCCGTTGTCGCGCTCATCGAGCACGAAGCCGGTGTCGTGCGCCGCAGCGGTCTCGAGCTCGCGTCAAAAGCCGCCGACCTTGCGAAAGAGCTTGGAGCGGCGTCCGCAGCCATCGTGCTCGGGCCAGGCGCGAACGACGCGGCGCAGGCGTTGAAGTCGACGCCAATCGACACGATCTATGCCGGGCCTGACGTTCCAGCAGAACGGTTCCTCGGCGATCCGGTGGTCGATGCGCTCGATGCTCTGCTCAAACGGATCGGTCCCTGCGCGCTCCTTGTGCCGGCGTCGAACGCCGGCAAAGACGCGGGCGCTCGGGTGGCGGTCAGGCTCGGCGCCGGCGTGATCACAGAGGCAAGCGACATCTCGGTGAAGGATGGAGCGCTCGTCGTGCGTTCTCCCAAGTTCGGCGGATCGGTCATGAGCTCGATCGTCTTCGTCGGTTGCGACTACCAAGTGGTGGTCTGTCGCGCCAATAGCTTCACCGCACGCGACCAAGCGGGCAAAGGCGAGATCGTGGCGCTCGCGCCTCCGCCAGAACGGCAGTATCCGGCGCGCGTGGAGGAGAGCGTCGTTCAGGAAGCAGGCAAGGTGCCGGTCGAGGAGGCGAGCATCATCGTCTCCGGTGGACGGGGCCTGGGGGGGCCCGAGCATTTCGATATCATCGAGGCGCTCGCCGATGCGCTCGGCGGAGCCGTCGGCGCCTCGCGCGCAGCCGTCGATGCTGGATGGATTCCGCATGCGCATCAAGTCGGGCAGACGGGCAAGACGGTCACGCCGCAGCTGTATATCGCCTGTGGTATTTCCGGCGCCATTCAGCACAAAGTGGGCATGCGAAGTGCAGGCATTATCGTGGCCATCAATAAGGATGGCAACGCGCCTATATTCGAATTTTGCGACCTCGGAGTGGTCGGTGACCTGTTCGGCATCGTCCCCGAGCTGACGAAGCTCGTGAAGGAACGCAAGGGCGCCGCCTAGATTGTTGTTGATGAAGCAACGGACCTCTAGGTCCGTTTACCAGAGAGGACCAGTAGTGCCCCGTCACCTCGCCGCCGGTCTCTTCATAGCGCTCGTCATCGCGATCGTCGCTTTGGTCCCACCGACCGGGGCCTCGGCAAAACCGCATGGTCCAGCACCGAGCCCGTCTCCGAGCGAGTCGCCGACCCCCACGCCGGAGGAGCGCATCACGACGCTGACCCAGACGGTCAAAGACAATCCCAACGACAAGAGCGCCAATGCCGAGCTCGGTGAGCTGCTGGTCGAGACGGGCAAGCCGAACGAGGGGCGCGACCATCTCGAGACGGCGGTGCGCCTGGGCCAGAACGACGCCCAAGTCTGGTTCTTTATCGGCATGGCCGACCGCGAGCTGGACGATTTGCCCGACTCGGTCGCCGCCTTCGAGCGTGCCGAGAACCTCGACCCAGGCAATGAAGCCGTGCTGTCAAGCCTTGTCGATGCGTACCTGGCCGCGGGGCGGCTCGACGATGCCTCGCGTATTGCCAACCGAGCAGTCCAGCTGCATCCGACGGAGTCGTTCGGATATGAAGCGCTCGGCATGGTGCAGCTCAACCAGGGGAAGTTCGATGAAGGGCGTGCCTCGCTCAACAAAGCGATCACGATCGATCCGAAGGACGTGCGCGCCAAGCTGCTCGTCGGCAGATCGTATCTGGGCCAGAAGAACCCGGACCCGGACAAGGCGCTGGCGCAATTCGATGCGATCTTGGCCGACGATCCGAAGAACACCGACGCGCTCTCCGGCAAAGCCGATGCGTTAGCGCGCAAGAACGACGTGGCTGGTGCGGTCGCGGTCATGCAGCAGATCGTCAAGCTGGAACCCGATGACGTCGAGCCCGAGGACAATATCGCCCAGCTCTATCTCGATAAGAAGATGGTCGATCAAGGGCGTGCCGAATTCGCCCAGGCCATCAAAGACCACCCCAAAGCAGCAGAACCCTGGGCGTTGCAAGCCGAGTACGATACGCGTATGAAGAGCTACCTGCAGGCGGAGAAGGAGTACGAACAGGCGCTCGCGCTTTCACCCTCCAGCATGACGCTGCTCTTCGAATACGGCCGTCTCGAGCTCGTCGTGCTGCGACACAACACAAAAGCGCAAGACGCGTTCTCGCGCATGGTGAACGAGCAGCCCAACAACGCTGAGGCGCTGTTCTGGCTGGGTCAAGCCTACGCTGCGCAGGGGCAGTGGGCGCAAGCCAGGGACGAGTTCCAGCAGTCGTTCGAGATCGCGCACACTTACCAGGGTCTGTTCAACCTCGGCCTTGCCTATTTCAATCTCAACGATTACAAGCAATCGCGTCAGATCTTCGAGGCGCTCGCGGCACATCAGGATAAGGCTCACCCGGACCCGCAGCTGTGGTTCTTGCTCGGCGAGACCTATCGCCATCTCGGCGATAAGAAGGATGCGACCGCGGCGTACAAGCGCTACTTGAGCTACGTGCCGAGCGGTGACGGCGCCGACAAAGCCCGCTCCTACATCAAACAGCTCGGCGGCTAACGCCGGGGCTTCCTTACGAGAGCCAGCGCGTCGCTTCGCCGACCATCTCGCGCAGCCGCACATCGTGTGGCTGTTGTGCGTGCGGCACGTGCACGTCGGAGGCGTGCTTGCCGAAGTCGTAGGCAAGCGACGAGCCGCTTGCGCGAAGATTATCGAGCGAGTAACCTCCTTCAAGCACGAGCGCAAGGCCCGCGTGCTCGCGTGCGGCGACGTCGCCGAGCAGGCCGCATAGAGCGTCGACCGCCCGGGTTGCGATCGGGAGCCCAGCGATCGGGTCGCCGGAGAGAAAGTCAAAGCCCGCAGACACGATGATCGACGCAGGCCGGATGCGCTGCGCCGCAAGCGGCAGCAAGCTCGCCCACACCCCGATGAAATCATCGGTGTCGGTCGAATGCGGCAAGGGGATATCGACCACGAAGCCTGCTTCGACGACGCTCGACTCGCCGAAGGCGCCCGTACCAGGGTAGGCGGGATAGGCATGCGTCGAGATGAAGCCGAGCCCGTTGCGACCGCTCTCGAGCGCGCTTTCGACCCACGCTTGCGTGCCGTTGCCATGATGATAGTCGAAATCGACGATGAGCACGTTGCCGCGCTCGCGCAGCGCCCAGGCGGCCGCCACCGCCACGTTGTTGAAAACGCAGAAGCCCATGCCACGGCTGGGCTCGGCGTGATGTCCGGGCGGCCGGATCACAGCGAGCGTTGGCTCATCCGGACGCGCGTCCGCGACGGCGCCGAGCGCGCCGCCTGCGGCATGGAGCGCGATGGCGAATGAATCATGCGAGACGATCGTGTCGCCGGTAGGTAGCTCGCCTAACTCACCTTGAGGCAGAGCCTCGCAGGTGCGCTCGACTGTCTCGACATAGCGTGCCGGATGCACCGCTGCGATCGAGGCCGCATCAGCTGCGCAAGGGCGCTCGAACGTGGCGCGCGCCGCACCGCCGGCCTCGAGCCCGGTGACGAAGGCGTCAAGGCGGGCGGCCCGCTCGGGGTGACCTGAGCCCGTGAGGTGCTTCTCGTAGATGGGGTCGAAATAGACCTTAAGGATGGATGGATGCCCCGATCGTAGCGATCTCCTTGGTGGAGAGGTCGCCTACGATCGTGAGGTTGAGGCCCCCTGCGTTCCACGAGACGAGTGTCTGCCCGGCGACGTCGGCATAGACCCCGTCGGCCTGCCCGATCGCGATCGGCTTTGGTGTCGCGCGATCGAAAAGCGGCAATTTGCCGGTCGCATTTTCGAACAACGAGAACGTGCGCAGCCCATCGCCATAGACGAACTCCACCGTGTTCACGCCACTGCGCGATGCGACGCTGCCCCGCAAGAGGGTGAAGCCGTCGGGCAGATACTTGGGAGCGGCGAACTTGAAATCTAACGACCGCACGAGCTGTGCGGTGTCGGTCGTGGACTTGCCCACGCTCGGGCTGGCGACGAGCGTCATCCCGTTGGGTACGGCGAGCTTGAAGAGTCCATCCGGCAGATCGACGCCAATGCGGATGCTGTCGAAGCTCGACTCCGCAGCCACAGAACCGTCGACCGTGTAGGTCTCACGCCGCAGGATGAGGCTCGTGTCGTCATCGACCCAGATGCGCTGCACGAGCCCGCCGGTGTGTTTGGAAACAAGCGACAGGCTCGTCGCGTGGCGTCCGGCGAGCGACGTCGCAGGGCCTACCTCGAACGAATAGTTCGTCTCCACCTGCGCGATGTTGACGGGTTCCGCCACGCCCGGGGCCGTCTGACTCCAATCATGGCTGAACACCTTGCTGAGCGATGGCTCATACTGGTAGGTGAGCGACTCGTTGCTCACGATCATGCGACCATATGCATCCGCCGGGGCGAGGTACCAGATGCGCCACGAGTTCGGCTCCTTGTGCTCGATGCGCGCCACCGTCGAGGCCGCGCGGTCGCCTTCGTAGACTACTGACGTCAGCGTGCCGGAATAGGAGACATGATCGTCCGCTCCCACCGCCTGGGCGTAGAGCGAGCGGCCGTCTTGAGCGGCGAGCGCCGCCCCGGGCAGCACGAGCAGCGTCGCAAGCGTGAGAAGAAAGAAGAAGGCGCGATCAGTGCGCGGGAGCATTCGCGGTTGCGTCGGGATTCGACGTGAGGAGGTACGCGTTCCAGGCACGATCGCCCGATTGCGAATCCATCGTGTGCGCGACATGCTGCTGCACGAAGTAGTCAGCCGACAGCTGCGGCGCCGAATTCGTGCCGTGGACGTACGATACGACGCCCACGGCCAAGACGATGGCTGCAGCCGTTGGTGCGAGCACCACGGGCCGCAGCAGCGCGCGCAGCGCCTCGATGAGGCCGGGCGCTCGCTCGCGGCGGACCGCTTGGCGAACGCCTGCCAGCACCGAGGTCGGCATCTCGAGTTCGCTGGCGAACGTCGCGCGCAGCACTTGAGACAGCGCGCTCTGCGCAGCAAGCTCTTCACGGCACTGCGCGCACGACTCGAGGTGAGCGTAGATGGCAGCATCAGACGCAGCATCGAGTTCGCCGTGCTGGTAGTCGGTCAGAAGTTCTTGGCAGTGCTGGCAGGTCATAACAATCGAATTCTCACTTGAGAAGCTTTTCGCAATCCCCTCAGTCTTGGTAACGCGCTTTGCCGCCCATCAGTTCCACCAAGCGGTGCTCGTCTCGATATGCAGGACATCATATAGAAGACCCTTGTCGCTGTTGTTCGCCGTGGTGCCGGGGGATCAGTTTTCGGAGCTGGAGCCGCGCTCTGTGAAGCCTCGAGCGGACCGTGCCGATCGAGCACGCCATGATGTCGGCGATCTCCTGGTACGAGCGCTCCTCAACGTCGGCGAGCAGCACGACGGCACGCTGATCGGGGGTGAGAGCCCGCAGCGCCTGCTCGATGTCGCTTGAGAGCTGGCGCTCGTGCATCGCCGCGATCGGGTCGTGCTGACCTACGTCCTTGGGCAGCTCGTGGGGCATGTTGTCGTCAGGCAGCTCCTGCAAGAACACGCCTTTGCGCTTGCGCAGCTCGTCGCGGTGCAAGTTTGTGACGATACGATAGATCCAAGAGAGGAACGAGGTGCCCGGCTGGAAGGAGCGCCAGGCGCGGAAGACTCTGATGAAGGCTTCCTGCGTGAGATCGCGGGCGTCCGGTTCGTTGCCGGTCAGCCGGTAGGCGTAGTTGTAGGTTTGCCTGCCGTATGTCGCCATCGCATGCTCGAGGAAGGCGCTCTGGTCTTCTGTCGGCGGTTCGTCGTGGCGACGTGGTCTTGCGGTCACGTACTCGGGCTTTGGGAAGAGCGAATTGCAATCCCTTGCGTAGGAGATACTGTTGAACGTCGACTTCCATCTCCACACGACCGAATCCGACGGGGTTCTCGAAGCGTCTGCGCTGCTGCGCACCGTGGCATCCGTGGGCATGGACCGTTTTTCAGTCACCGACCACGACACGCTCGCGGTGTACGAACGCCATGCGGATATGCTCGCGAGATTCGGGGAGCGCGTTATCACGGGCATCGAAGTGAGCACGAACACCGGGAATCGTGAGGTTCACATCCTCGGCTATAACATCCCCATCGGACCAAGCCCGTTGCGCGAGATTCTGGTCGACAGAACGCAGACGAGACAGCGGCGAGCGGAACGAATCGTCGAGGCGCTCAACGCCCAAGGAGTGGAGATATCCATGGCGGACGTGCGCCGCCATGCGACGGGACTGATGGTCGGGCGCCCGCACATCGCCCGTGCGCTTGTCGATATCGGTGCTGCCCGCGACGTCAGCGACGCATTCGATCGCTATATCGGAGCGGACTGCAAAGCGTATCTGCCATCATCCGCCGTCACCCCCGCTCGGGCGATCCAAGCGATCAACGCGAGCGGCGGCATTTCCGTGCTCGCGCATCCCACGCGCAGTCGGGCAGAAGAGCTGCTCGAGGAGCTCGTGCGCGACGGGCTGCGCGGCATCGAGGCATATTCACCGAGCCACACCGCGCACGATACAGAACGTTTCCGGCGGCTCGCTCATGTCCACAGGCTCGTCATGACGGCCGGTACCGACTTCCATGGCCCGACGGAAACAAACCCTTATCCAGGCGTTGACGTCGACGAAGCGGATCTCGCCGGCTTCCTCGCACTCCTCCCCCCGAGCGCGCATTGACGAAATTTTTTGAAGCAACGGACCTTTAGGTCCGTTAACGTTTAGCGCGAACGCTCCGCCGCTTCGACCACGCTGCGCAGCAGCACGGCTGTGGTCACGGGGCCGACGCCGCCAGGCACCGGGGTGATGAGACCGGCCACCGGCAGCACGGCGTCGAAGTCGACGTCTCCGACGAAGTGGCCATCGAGGTAGTTCGTGCCGACGTCGATCACCGTCGCGCCAGGCTTCACCATGTTGGGGGTTACGAATCCCGGCTTGCCAACCGCGGCAACGAGGATCTCCGCCTCAGCGGCGATGTCAGCAAGGTCCTTGGTGTGTGAATGACAGATCGTCACGGTCGCATTGGCCGCGGTGAGGAGCAACGCGACCGGCCGTCCGACCACGGCCGAGCGCCCCAACACAACCGCTCGCGCACCGTCCAACGTGGGCACCTGCGGCTGGCGTAAGAGCTCCATCACCGCCGCCGCTGTGGCGGGGACGAAGAAGGTCTCGCCGGCGACGAGCAGGCCTTGGTTGTAGGGATGAGCGCCGTCGACGTCTTTGCGCGGGTCGATCTCCTCGGCGATCCGCTCGGCGTCCAAGTCCGCAGGCAGGGGACGCTGCACCATCATCGCCTGCACGTGCGGATCGTCGACGATCTGTGCCACCGCGACGACTACGTCACTGGTCGACGCTCCCGCTGGCAATTGACGGATGTCGATGTTGATGCCCAGCGCCGTTCCGCTCTTGGCGATCTGTTCGGCGTACAAGCGCCCGGGCTCGTCCCCTTCGAGCACGACGATTGCACAGGTGGGCACGATATTGCGCTCGCGCAACGTCTGCACCCGGGCTTTCACCTGCTCGCGGACGGCTTTGGCGATCGCACGCCCGTCGAGCACCTGGGCTGGGCTCATCTCAGCTCTGCGCCTTCGCGCGCAGCTTGCCGAGGATCACCTCTGCCACGAGGCCGACTTGCGCGAGCTGGGCGTGCATCCGCGCGCAGTACGCCTGGGCTTGTTCGCGGTCCTTGAGCGCGCCGGCATTGATCTCGACGTTGAGAGCAGCGCCCTGTGCCGCCGACTGCGCGCACAGCGCTGCACACCCGATGTCGCTGAGCGCGTTCGGGTTGCCGATGTCCACGAGCTCCGCGGCCAGATCGCACGTGCGCCGCGCCGCATCGATGACGCGCAGCGGCGGCTCGATGGCGCCGGCCAGCGCCGCCTGAATGCTCGTGCTGCGTATTGCTTTCTCGCTGTCGTTCGCCTTGGGCATGCGGTAGGCCGCACTGACGCGATCGAATGACGACGCATCCTCGTCGACGAGTTTGAGCAGTTCGTCGGCCAGCTGTTGCGCAGATGTTGCCGCCGAAGTGCAGCGATCTGCGACGGCAACGTGCTTTGGTGAGTTCGCGGTGAGCAACGCGACCATACGGACGAGACCGGCGCCGAAGGCGCCGACGGCAGCCGCGACGCTTCCGCCGCCGGGCGTCGGATCCGCCGACGCGAGCTTGCGCGTGAACGCGTCGACGGTGAGCGTGGTGAGCGGCAAACAAACCTCTTTCAGGCGATGGGGCCTGAGGCCGTTTGGCGCGCGCGCAAGCGAGGTCCTTTCCCATGCCCGGCCGAGCGCCGGCCAACCAACGTCGCAGGGCACCCGCAACGATGCCAGGAGTCTCCATAATCCGGCCTAAAGACCGCATGCCACTCACGCGGTGAGATGATACACTCAAGTTGATCCACTGGAGGAGACCTCTTGTCGACCCAACTCGGCGCGAAGAACACCTACGACGTCAAGGATCCGGCGCTCGCGGCTGAAGGCCGCCGTCGCGTGGCATGGGCGGCGCAGAGCATGCCCGTGCTGGGCGCCATCGGCCGGCGCTTCACACGAGAGCGCCCGCTGGCCGGGTTGCGCGTCGGCGCCTGCCTGCACGTCACGACCGAGACCGCCAACCTCATGATCGCGCTGGCCTCCGGCGGTGCTGAGATCTGGCTGTGCGCGAGCAACCCGCTCTCCACGCAGGACGACGTCGCGGCGACCCTCGCCATCGACCATAAGATGAACGTCTTCGCCGTCAAGGGCGAGGACAACGCGCGATACTACTCCCACATCGAAGCGGTCATCGCAAGCGGTCCGCAATTCACGATGGACGATGGCTGCGATCTCGTCACCACGCTTGTCACCAAGTTCAAGGACAAGCTGGCCGGTGTGAAAGGCGGAACCGAAGAGACGACCACCGGCGTCATCCGCCTGCGCAGCATGGAGAAAGCCGGCGTCCTCAGCTATCCGATCGTCGCGGTCAACGACGCGCTCACCAAGCACCTCTTCGACAACCGCTACGGTACGGGCCAATCGACGCTCGACGGCATCATCCGCGCGACGAACGTGCTCTTTGCCGGCAAGACGGTCGTCGTCGCCGGTTATGGATGGTGCGGGCGCGGCATCGCACAGCGAGCCCGCGGCATGGGCGCGCAGGTCGTCATCACCGAAATCGATCCAACCAAGGCGCTGGAAGCGTCGATGGACGGCTATGCGGTCATGCCCATGAACGAAGCTGCCAGCCGCGGCGATATCTTCATCACCGTCACCGGTAACAGCAAGGTGCTACGTGAAGAGCATTTCCTGGCGATGAAGAACGGTGCGCTCGTGGCCAATAGCGGTCACTTCAACGTCGAGATCGACATCGACGCGCTCGAGCGTCTCGCCGAAGGGGAGAAGACCAAGCCGCGCGAGTTCGTCGAGCAATACCACCTCGGCGATGACCGTTCCATCAACCTGCTGGGCGAGGGCCGGCTCATCAATCTGGCGGCCGCGGAGGGCCATCCAGCGGCCGTGATGGACATGTCATTCGCCAACCAAGCCTTGTCTGCGGAGTATCTCGTCGCAGCACGTGGAAAGCTCAAGCCAGGCGTCTATCCCGTCCCGCAAGAGATCGATGAGGAGATCGCTCGGCTCAAACTCGCCGCGCTCGGAGTGACCATCGACACGCTCACGGCCGAGCAGAAGCAGTACCTGGCATCCTGGAACGAAGGAACCTAAAGATGTCGAAGTTCAGACGGCTGTTCACCTCGGAGAGCGTCACCGAGGGACATCCGGACAAGGTCGCAGACCAGATCTCTGATGCCGTGCTCGACGCCATCATGACGCAAGATCCCAACGGTCGCGTGGCGGTCGAGACCTTCATCATCACCGGCCAAGTGCACATCGCCGGTGAGATCAGCACGACGTGCTACGTCGACATACCGCGCATCGTCCGTCAAGTGCTGCGCGACATCGGCTACACGAGAGCCAAGTACGGTTTCGATGCAGACACGTGCGGGATCTCGGTCTCCATCGACGAGCAGTCGCAAGACATCGCCATGGGCGTCGACAAGGCGCTCGAGGTCAAAGAAGGCGAGATCAGCGCCAAGAGCGAGCTGGAGGCGCTGGGCGCCGGCGACCAAGGCATGATGTTCGGCTTCGCCTGTCGCGAGACCAAAGAGCTCATGCCCTTGCCGATCGTACTGGCGCACCGTCTCACCCGAACGGTCGCCGCGGCGCGCAAGAACCGTGCCATCGAGTATCTACGGCCAGACGGCAAGGCGCAGGTCACGGTGGAATATGACGGGCACAAACCCGTGCGCGTCGACGCCATCGTCGTCTCGGCCCAGCACGCCGACGGTTATCCCATCGACGTCATCCGCGAGAACATCATCAGTCATGTCATCGATACCGCAATCGACAGCCACTTGCGCGACAAGGACACGCGCATCTTCGTCAATCCCACCGGCCGCTTCGTCATCGGCGGTCCGCTCGGGGATGCCGGGCTGACCGGGCGAAAGATCATCGCCGACACCTATGGCGGCATGGCTCGTCATGGCGGCGGCGCGTTCTCGGGCAAAGATCCGACCAAGGTCGACCGCTCGGGGGCATATGCCGCACGGTACGTGGCCAAGAACGTCGTCGCTTCGGGCCTCGCAGACCGCTGCGAGCTCCAAGTCGCGTATGCCATCGGCGTTGCCAAGCCCGTCTCGATCTTCGTTGAGTGCTTCGGCACGAACAGGGTAGAAGAAGAGAAGATCGCCGATCTGGTCAACGCGCACTTCGATCTACGCCCCGGTGCGATCATCGAGAAGCTCGACCTGCGGCGCCCCATCTACCGTCAGGTCTCGGCCTACGGTCACTTCGGCCGGCCTGATCTCGACTTGCCGTGGGAGAAGACCGACATGGCGCTTGCGCTGCGTGAGGCGGCGGGCATCAAGATCGACGAGGAGAAGTTCCCGCTCCCAGTCTTCTCGTAGGACATTTGAAGCAACGGACCTTCAGGTCGTTTCGCCCGCAAGATCTGTTAAGGACACGATGAACGGCGCTCAGCGTTTCTTAGCCGCCTGCTCGTGCAGGCCGGTCGACCGAACGCCCGTCTGGATGATGCGCCAGGCAGGGCGCTACCTGCCCGAATACCGCGCGGTCCGCGAGCGCGTCGACTTTCTGACGCTGTGCAAGACGCCCGAGCTCGCCGCCGAAGTCTCGCTGCAGCCTATCCGCCGCTTCGGCATGGACGCCTGCATTGTGTTCTGCGACATCCTCATCCCGGTCGAGGCGATGGGCGCTACGCTCGCCTTCACCGATACAGGTCCCGCCATCGCGCAGCCGGTGCGCTCCCAAGCCGCGGTCGACGAGCTTCGCATCCCCGACCCGCAGACCGACATGCCGTTCGTCGCCCAGACGCTGCGAAATTTGCGCGCCGCGCTCAAGGAAGAGACTGCGCTCGTCGGCTTTTGCGGTGCGCCCTTCACCCTGGCGGCATACCTCGTCGAAGGTGGGGGTTCGAAGTCGTTCGCCACGATCAAGACGCTCATGTACCGCGAGCCCGCAACGCTCCATGCGCTACTCGCCAAGCTGGCCGACACCATGGCGGCGTATGCCGGGGCGCAAATCGACGCAGGAGCGCAAGCGATGCAAGTCTTCGACACCTGGGCTGGCGAACTCGCACCCGACGCCTTCGAACGCTTCGCTCTGCCATACCAAAAAATCGTCATCGACCGCATCCGCGCAGGCGGCGTCCCCGCCATCCTGTTCGTCAACGGGTGCGCGGGCGTGCTCGAGCTCATGGTACAGACGAAGGCCGACGTGCTGAGCATCGACTGGCGTATCGGCCTGGACGCCGCCAGGAAACGCGTCGGTCACGGTTTCGCGTTGCAGGGCAACGTCGATCCGACCGTCTTGCTCTCCACGCCTCAGGCCGTCCGTGATAGCGCACGCGATGCGATGCGGGCTGCTGGGAGCCTTGGGCACATCCTCAATCTCGGGCACGGCATCTTGCCGCCAACGCCCATCGAATGCGCGCGTGCATTCGTCGACGCGCCGAAGGCGACGCCGGTCACGGCGTAGTGCAGACATCATGAGCGGCAATGGCGCGGCAGGGCAAGGACAGACAGGCATCGTTCTCACCCAGGTGGGCGGACCGGACAATCTCGCCTCGGTGCGCTCGTATCTGCAGAGTTTTTTCTCCGACCCCGATCTCATCAGGCTGCCGGCATGGTTGAAGCCATTGCAGCGCGCGTTCGCGTGGTCGCTGTCCACCGCGCGCGCGCCGTATAGCCGCAAACTGTATGCCTCGATCGGCGGCGGTTCACCGATCCGTGGGCAGACCGAAGCGCAAGCGCGTGCGCTCGAACAGGAGCTGCATCGCCGCGGGCGCCCCATGCAGGTGCTCGTCGCCATGCGCCACTCGCAGCCCAACTCCGTGGCCGCGATGCGCGCAGCGCGCGATGCCGGCCTGACCCGTCTTATCATCATCGGGCTCTTCCCTCAATACTCGTTCAGCACCACGCTCTCGGGCTTGACCGGGCTCAAGAACGCGATGGATGCCCTTAACTACCATCCCGAGACCACCGCTATCGACGAGTACTGCGAAGATCCCGACTACATCGCGGCGCTCGTCGACGTCACCAAGCGTGCGCTCCGCGCGTTCTCAGCCCCAGCAGCGGACGTGCACCTCGTGTTCTCTGCGCACGGCTTGCCCGTGTCGTATATCGAGGGCGGCGATCCATATCTCGGACACGTGCAGCGCACGGTCGCGGCGGCGAGCGCGCTGCTGCGGCACCCGGGCCCGGTGCACACCTCCTTTCAGAGCAGACTCGGTCCGCAACGATGGCTGGAACCGGCATCGGACAAGCTGATCCGCGAGCTCGGCCGTTCCGGTGCCAAAGCCGTGTGCGTCGTACCGATCGCGTTTGTGTCCGAGCACGTCGAGACCCTCAATGAGATCGACATCCAATACGGCGCCATCGCGCGGCGCAACGGCATCACGGAGTTCTATCGTGCCTGCGCGATCAAGTGCCACCCATCGTATATCGCCTGTCTGGCGAATCAAGCCGAGAAGGCCATCACCATGACCCCGCTCATCCCTGCGGCGACGTGAGCGAGGGGTTCGAGCCGATCGACGTCGCCGTCATCGGCGGTGGCATCTCCGGCCTGGCGTGCGCATTTTGGGCCAAAGCGAAGGGGCGCTCGGTGGCGCTGTTCGAGGCCTCGCCCGATGTCGGCGGCAGCATCACGACGATGCGCAGCGGGCATTATATCGCCGATGGCGGACCGCAAAGCTTTCTCGTCTCTGACGCTTTTTTACAGTTGGTGCGCGATGCACAGCTGGAACAGCTTATGGTGCCGGCATCACCCGCGGCGTCGACGGCCTACATCTATCATCATGGACGACTGATGGCCACACCGCGCTCGCCCCAGACCCTCATCGCCACGCCGCTCTTGTCTCCGCTAGCCAAACTACGTGTTGTGGGGGATCTGCTCGTCGAAAAAAGTACCGCCGGCGATGAATCGGTGGCCTCGTTCGTCACGAGACGAGCCGGGCGAGCTGTGCTTGAGAACATGGTCGCGCCATTCGTGGCGGGCATCTTCGCCGGCGACGCGGCGCAGCTCTCGGTGCGCAGCGCCTTTCCCATGATGGCCGAATTCGAGCGCGAGCATGGCAGCATTCTGCGCGGCGCTATGGCACAACGCGGCGGCGCAAATGGCGCCCAGCCCAGACCACGACGTCAGAGCGTCGGGTTCCGCGGCGGCAACGACATGCTCCCGCGCGCGCTCGCCGCCCGCCTCGGATCGGATTTCACCGTGAACGCAAAGGTGGAGGCGATGTGGCAGCGTGGGCAGTGGATGGAGCTGCTCGTGGCCGGACATCCCGCCCAGCGCGTCATCGCAAAGACGATCGTCATTGCGACGCCGGCGCGGGTGACGGCCGACCTGCTCGACCCGCTGGAGCCAGCGGCAGCAGCGGCGCTGCGCGCGATCGAGCATCCGACCGTCGTGCAGATCGCCATGGCATATCCGCGCGATGCCATCGGCGTGCCGCTGAGCGGCTTTGGGTTCCTCGCCGCGCGGCGCGAGGGCCTGAGCATCCTGGGCTGCGTCTGGAATTCTGCGATGTTCGATGACCGCTGCCCGCCGAATGAGGTGCTCGTGACGTCGTTTCTCGGCGGAGCGACGGACCCAAGCGTCGCGGGGCGGACGGATGAGGAGCTGGCACGAGCAGTCCACAACGATCTGAAACGCACGCTGAAGCTCAAGGACGCTGCACCGCACATCGTCGCTGGCTTTCGCTGGCAGGAAGCGATCCCACAATACAACCTGGGTCACGCTGAGCGACTGCGAACAATCGAGGCAGGCGTTGCCCGCTTGCCCAACGTCCGCCTTGCTGGCAACTATCTGAGCGGCCCTTCGGTCCCCGACTGCATCAAGCGCGCGCGCGAGGTCGCCGCCACCCTATAGCGGTGGCCAACTGTTGGCTTAGGGCGTCACCGTGCGTGGGACCGGGATTTCCTTGACGCCCGCTGCTTTGAGAGCGCTGTTGAGTGTCGCCACGGAAGTTGTTAACGCGCCGTATGCCCGCATGGCATCGTGGTATTGCACGTCCAGCGTCGCCGCGAATGCGATCAATGGCGGTAGCGGTGGTGTCGGGAACTGCTGGAGCCCCTCTAGTTCTTCGCGAAGGGCTCCCGGGCGCTCGATCGAGTCCTCATCGTTGTGGAAATTCGCGGTGAGCTGCCCGAACAGCCGATCCCGCGCGCGCGACACGTCCTGCGCCGTCGCGAGCGTCGCGGCGGATGGCGATCCACCCGCGCGCAGCGCCGGTAGCACGTGTACCAAACCCTTCTTGACGGCGTCAAGAGAATTGAGCGCGATGTCGACGTTTGAGTACTCCTGGAAATACTTGTGCTGGAACTCATATTGCGCTTGATAATCTGCTTGCGTGAATGATAGGCGTGGATCTGGCCGGACCTCAACGGTCTGGCTAAGCACGCGGTTGCCGGTGGCCAGCCGCACTGTGTAGCTCCCAGGCGGCATCTGCGCCCCAGCTTTTGGACCGCGAGATTCTTCGTTGGGCGCGCCCATCCACCGCACGGGGCCATTCTCGCGAAAATCCCAGACCACGCGATTGAGGCCACGATCGTTGCTGACGAGCGGCATTTCCTTACCCTTGACCGTGCGAGTGCCGCTGATGGTACGAATGACGGTTCCCTGAGCGTCGACGATGCGGACGAGCGGCGTTGCCTTCGCCGGGGATGATTGATAATAGGTGATGATGGCACCGCGTGGAGGATTGGGAGCGGAGTACCAGGTGTACATATCTTCGATGTCGCTGTGCTCGTGATATTCGTAGGCCGTACGCAGGGGGAAGAGTTCGATGCCGGTCGCCTGCGCCTGGCGAAGACCTTGGATGGGTTGCACGTCATCTAAGATCCACAGACCCCGTCCATGGGTCGCGATGACAAGATCATCAAACGTCGGCTGCATGCGGATATCGCGGACCGAAACGGACGGCAGATTGAGCTTGAGGCTTCGCCAATAGCCGCCCCGGTCAAGGGAGATCCACGCCCCCTCTTCGGTGCCGGCGTAGAGAACGTCCGAATTGTGGATATCGGGCCGCACCGTGCGCACGTACTGGTCCTGGGGAAGGCCGTTTGTGATCTTGCGCCAGGTTGCCCCGAAATCCGACGTGACGTAGAGGTACGGGCGATAATTCCCGGATCGATGGTCGTCGAAGATGGCATAGGCCGTGCCGTCGTGCAGGGGCGAGGGTGCGACCGTCTCGACACGTGCGAGCTCGGGCACGCCGCTCGGCGTGACGTTGCTCCAATGCTGGCCATTGTCGCGCGTGAGTTGCACGAGCCCGTCATCCGTGCCGACCCAAATCTCCCCTGTGGCCAGAGGCGAGCCCTCGATGTCCAGCGCGTTATCGGAATATTCGGCGCTCGATACGTCAAGCGAGATCGGGCCACCCGCAGGTTTTTGGTGGGCCTTGATGTTGCGGGTCAGATCCGGGCTAATGACCGTCCAGTGAGCCCCGTCGTCCGTCGTCTGGAAGATGACATTGCCTCCCAGCCACGCGGTATGCGGGTCCCACGGCGCGATCCCGATTGGTGAATCCCAGTTGAAGCGGTACGGTTGAGCGTCGAGTGCAAAGCCCGCGGCCGATGATGTGTAGACGGGAGCCAGGTATTGCTCAAGACCGGTGCGATCATCGAAGATCCCGACGAAACCGCTTTGAGTGTCGAACCAAACGCGATGAGGGTCCTTCGGAATCGGCAGGGCCCACATGCCGTCGCCGCCTGTAAACCCATGCCAAAAAGAATTGAGGATGCCGTCAGGACTGAGGCTGTTGGATGGACCGCAGAAGATGTTGTTGTCCTGCAACGGCGCGCACACGTGGTATGGATTGCGATCGTCGAGCCCCACGTGATAGACTTGCCCGATCAAGAGGTTGGCCCAGAACGACCACGTATCACCACCATTCACGCTGAGCGCGTAGCCGCCGTCTTCACCGACAATGATCCGCTTGGGGTTGTTGGGCGCGATCCAGATCGCGTGATAGTCGACGTGGACTTCATCGGCGATCTTCTTGAATGACTTGCCGCCGTTCTTGCTCTCCGACAGCATCTCGGACACGCCGTAGACGTGATCAGGGTTCGACGGATCGACGGCGATATGTGTGAAATAGAAGGGGCGCTGGTCGACGAGCGTATCGTTGGTCATCAGGCGCCACGTGTCGCCGCCATCGTCCGAGCGCCACAATATTCCCGATTTAGACTGGATGAGCGCGTAGACGCGCCGTGTATTGCTCGGCGCGATGGCAAGGCCGATGCGCCCCATGAGACCGCCGGGCAAGCCGTGCCCGGTGAGCCGGCTCCAGGTCGCGCCGCCGTCTGAGGAACGAAACAGACCATCATCAGGGCCGCCACTCGTGAAGCTCCACGGCACGCGGCGGAACTGCCACATCCCCGCGAAAACGTTATTAGGGTTTTTTGGGTCGATCGCAATATCGGAAGCGCCCGTTTGCGGACCGACGTAGAGCGTGTGCTGCCAGGTGTGGCCGCCGTCTGCCGTACGCCACACGCCGCCGTTCACATTGTCTGCGAAAAAATCGCCGAAGGCGGCCACGATCACGATATTGGGGTTCTTGGGATTGATGGCGATCCGCGCGATATGGCGCGCGCCCTTAACGCCTACGTCATGCCACGTCTTACCGCCGTCAGTGGACTTGTAGACGCCATCGCCGTACGAGACATCATTGCGCGGATTCGCCTCGCCGGTGCCTACCCAGACGACGTCCTTGTTCGTGGGATCGATCGCGACGGCACCGATCGCGGCGACCGGTTGGTTATTGAAGACAGGATTCCACGAGGCGCCGCCATCGTCGCTCTTCCACACACCGCCGCCTGCGGCGCCAACATAATAGAGGAATGGATCCGCAGCGGTGCCTGCGACAGCGGCCACGCGCCCCCCGGCACCTGCCGGGCCCACTTCTCGCCAATGCAAACGCCCGAACAAAGGGTCGGGTGTGGGTGTCGGGGATGGGGTTGGTTTTGGCCGGTGCGTCGCCGCGCCGCACAACGATATGATAAAGAAGGCGGCCAGCACGACACCGACCACAAAAGGCGAATGTCTGCGCATGGCATGTAGTTATGCGAACGGCGAAATTGGCCCCTCTGTCTCGGCAGCAGAGATTGAAGCAGCGGACCTTTAGGTCCGCTCAAGGAACTGGTCCGCCTCAGCAAAGGAGGACGAACAGGTGAAAATCGGCATCCTAGGCTCAGGTGACGTCGGTCAAAAGCTCGGCAGCGGATTTATCGCAGCCGGACACGAGGTCATGCTCGGCACGCGCGAACCGAGCAGCGACAAAGTAAAGAAGTGGGTGACTGACAACGGCAAAGCCGCGTCTGCCGGCACCTTTGAACAAACGGCGAAGTACGGCGAGGCGCTCGTCGTTGCCACCTTATGGAGCGGGACGGAGAACGCCCTCAAGCTTGCCGGGCCAAAAAACTTCGAGGGCAAGGTGGTCATCGATGCGACCAACCCGCTGATCTTCGAAGAGAACAAACCGCCTCGTCTAGCGCTTGGTCATACCGACTCCGCCGGCGAGCAGGTTCAACGCTGGCTGCCCGGCGCTCGGGTGGTGAAGTGCTTCAATATCGTCGGCAATCAGTACATGTTCCGTCCGCAGTTCGATGGCGGGCCACCCGACATGTTCATCGCCGGCAACGACGATGAAGCGAAAAAGACCGTGACCGGATTCCTCAAGCAGTTTGGCTGGCCGGCGATCGATATCGGCGGCATCGAAGGTGCGCGCTTGCTCGAGCCGATGTGCATCATCTGGGTGCTCTATGGCAATCGCACGGGAACCTGGCATCACGCGTTCAAACTCCTCCGCTAATGAAGCAACGGACCTTTAGGTCCGTTCTCGTAACACGATAGACCCCGCACGTTCGCCCGTGCCGGACTTTTGTCAGGATAGCAGCGGCGTAACCGCAGGATGGACCTGCAAAGTCAGGTAAATAGGATGATCGTCCAGCTCATATTCCCCGATAGCTCAGCTGGTAGAGCGTCTGACTGTTAATCAGAATGTCGCTGGTTCGAGTCCAGCTCGGGGAGCCATTAAAGAAGAGCCCGCAACGTTCGATAAACAGAGCGTTTGCGGGCTCCTTGATTTTCTTTACAACGCAAAGCATTTGTTCCAAGAATGCACCAAAATGTATCGAAATGCAAAGTTCTGCAATAGAACTCCCACACAACTCCCACACTGAGTCGGCCCCGGCGAGAATATGGGCTCCCCCAATCTGCAAAAAAGCATTCTGGTTCGCGACACCCGAGGGAGCCTGGGTCGGTCTTCGGGCAGCTCGCCTGTATCTGCTTGGATGATGGCGAGTCGTCGCTGCGTTACGTTGATGCCGCCGTAAAATTATGTTCTGGAGGGTGCACCAATGAACCGACTCGGGCCGCTCGCTCCGGACGCTGGTCGCCCGGCGGGAAGGGCTGACTGCACCGCTGACCCCCCCTCAGAGGCTGAGCAGGAAGCAAGGGCTTTTGCCTTGGGATCAGCCCTCACTTCGTCTCGCTAGGCATGACAGGTCCTACAAATCCCCCGAAGCCGCAATCAAGGGCTGCGATAAACGGAAGGCGCGCTGGGCGGCGCGGCTATTTCTTGATTGACGAAAGTCAGATCCTTGCCACCCTGATGCAAAACAAGGGCGTTCACCACTCCACCTACCCCTCGCGTGAAGTCGATTTGCGCGTCAACGACGCGATAGAAGAAATGATCCTTGCTCGACGGGTAGATTCGATATGCGTCTTGACCGCTCAGTTGAGCCATGAGTCTGTCATCGGTGTGCGTCACAGTGAATGTCAGGTCATCTGGACCGACGTATGTACCGACATACGATTCGAGCGTCGTCGCATCCAGTTGGATCGACGCAGGTACTTGCGCAACAGGGATGGCCGGGTCGATTGCGTGGATCGCGATGTCGTCCGGCGATATACCGCCATTGGTGAGCACCACTGCACCTTTTTGGTGATCCTGGGAAATCACGATTGCAGCCTGATATCCGATGGTTGAGCCGTTGTGCCATACAATGTCCGTTACGTCCTCGGTGAACCAAACCAATCCGACGCGAGCACCGGGAAGCGTTTCACGCGGTTCTTGGGCGAAGAGACACACCTTCGCTAGTGGCCCTTGCCACATGTTGGCACGGAGATACTTGAGCATGTCGCTCATCGAGGAGATGACCGCTCCGGCTGGTGCAATAGCCTGAAAGGTCCACGGCTTTACGGGATCGCCGTCAGCGTCGTGCGCGGCCGCCAGCCGATCCCGCAGATTCGGAGTCAGCGATGTCGTGGTCTCGTTCATAACGAGGCGAGAGAGCACTCTAGTTCTCAGCAATTGAGCGTAGGATGCGTGTTCGCGGTTAGCAAGCGCGTCGCCCAGCAGGCCAATACCGACGTTGGAGTATTCGAACTGTTCCCCAGGTTCTCGGGTTAGAGTGTACGAGTCCAAGAAGCGATACAGATCCGCCATAGTGTAGTCGGCGTAGGGATCACCCGGGTCTGCGGGCCTAAGGTTGGTCGGTAGGCGCGGCAGCCCAGAATGTTGGGTCGCAAGATTGAGGAGCGTGATCTGCTTACCATCAAGTGACGGAACATGCGCATCCGCTGGTAAGTACCGTGCGACGGGATCGTCCAGATTAACGCTTCGATCCAGCACCATCTCCGCAAGAATCGTCGCCGTGAACGTCTTGGTAACCGAACCGATCTCGAACAGCGTGTGCTCGTCAAGCGGGCGGCTCGTCCCGCTTGTCCCCGCCTTATACACGGTGGTCTTGCCGTCGTCAATGACCCCAAGGATAATGCCCACTCCAGGCATATCCTTCACGCGTTGATCGAGTAGTTGCTGATCTGACGCCACATCCAATGTTGTCGCGGACGGAGTTGGCGACGACGAGGCCCCCGCTGACGCGCTAGAACCTGGAACGGTTGTCGAGACTAGGAGGAAAAAGAGTAAGACCACAATCGAAGTTCGTCGCACGGGATCTACGTTGACCTCGGCCGAGCGCCGGCCCTTCGCATCGTGGCGGAGCCTGATAGCTCCCGCAGCCCCGTACGCGTGAGGATTCCGGCAGTCAGGGTACCCGGCCTCGATGGCTGACTGGGCACGGACGATGGCCACCAGATCCAGAACGTAGGCGCCCATGATGCTGGCGGCCACGCTGATCGCGGTCCAAGCGTGGCTCGGTACGTACTCGGTGCTGGATGTTGGCAAGCCGGGGGCGCCCAGCCTGAGACCCATGGAGCAGAGCTAGCTGGCCCGAAGCACACCGTCCGAGAGGCGTTTACCCAGGTTGGACAAAGGCATCGGGTTTTGTAAAGTACTTACTCGGCCAGGCGATGATCGCATGACCCGGATAGTCGTAGATGATGTTGAATCGCTTCAAAACCCCGGTGCCGACACTCCCGCCCTGCTCGGAACTTGCAAAGCCACCTCCCGTCTGGCGCGAAGCCCGCGTGATAATCCTCGTCAAATGAGTTCCTAGAACGTCGAGACTCGGCAATGTGAAAACGTCCGCATAGATCGGGCCTCCCAAGCCATAACCCGTAATGATGTTCTTCTTCGATGGATAGCGTCCGTAAAAAGCATGCTGTCTAGCGAATGGTCCAAAGAGCGTTAGCGATGACCGATCACCGGTGTCAACGATGACCACAGTCGGTACTCCATTGATATTGGCATGAATGACGGGCAGAACGCCTTCAAAACTCGTTGTCGTGGCGTTGGAGGGCACAGCCGGCACGACTCTCATAAACGACAACGTGCCAGCGTCGACGTTCACGAAGGTGTCGAATTGTTTGAGGATCGGATACCCAATGATGCCGTCTAGACGAGGGAAATGGAATTTTGTACGAATCTGGCTCAGATCGATTACCTCAGCGCTCACGTTAGTGAACGTGAGCGCTGAGATCGAAAGTGTTTGTAGCATCGTACCACCGCTCTTGACCGCATGGTTCCCGGCGCCTGTCGTCACCCCCGCATCGT
The DNA here is from genome assembly GCA_036741695.1 of Vulcanimicrobiota bacterium. GTDB lineage: Bacteria > Vulcanimicrobiota > Vulcanimicrobiia > Eremiobacterales > Eremiobacteraceae > JAFANK01. The sequence goes on along the minus strand of DAINRU010000006.1, from coordinate 24,094 downwards.
GAACATTCGCTGCGATCCGACTGGCAGTCTCGGGCGTTATCGTCACCGCCGGATCGCCGGTATCGACGATCATGTCGAATGGTCCCTTGCCATCAATCGTGCACTCGATCATCATGCGGTTATCGAAGTACGTGAACGGAATAGTGGCATTCGGCGAATTGATCGCAACCGAAAGTATGAGGGCTAATACATGCATATCGGCTCCTACTACTAGCTCATGCACAGTTCTTCGAAGGACGTCTCGAGAATCTGCCCGCCAGACTGCCGTGCTTGTGCCGACAACCTGTTGCCCCGGTGGGCTGCAGGTGCCGAAGCCATCTGCGCTCGGCCCTGAGCGCCCAGTGTTTCTTAATTGTTACTGCTCACTGATGGTGACGGGGCCGGCGACCAGCCGAAGCGTCACGATACCCGCTGCCTGCGGATCGTTCACACCCTGCTCCGTGGGCCCAAACACGGTATGCGCGTTCACTCTAGCCCTAAAACTCTTTGGTACGGTCACGTCAATGGACCCGTTCGTGCCGGCGACTTCGACGTTCGGTGTGCGGGAGAGGTCGCTGATGCCGACACCGATCGGCCCGTTGACCATATGGAGCGAGAGAACGCACCCCGCGCCTTTGACGTCGATCGCTCCATTGACGATGCGGATGGTGAGCGGCCCATGAACGTCCTCGACTTGTACGGAACCGTTGACGGCGCTCACCGACACTGCGATGTCGCGCGGCACGCTCAACGTGATGGTCGCATCCGCATGATGTTCAAGAAGCCATTTCACATGCCGTTTCTCGGAACCTGAAGGATCGAGCCGAAGGCGCAGCCACCCTGAGTCGTTCGATGTGGTGAGCCTGACTCCCGAAAAGTCGTTGGCTGGCACTGCGTCGAGTTTCACATCTTGACCGGCCGAGCCGACTACAGAAATGTCCGCGCCGACGGTCCCCGCGACGTCTAGCAATACCGCCTGGCTATGAGTGAGCTGTCGTTGGAAGTGCGCTGAGTCGCCCCCCGCTCCGGGTGAGCGTGCGACGTAGCCGCATGCGCTCACGAGCGCCACAGCCATAGCGACAAAGGGGAAAATCCTCGTCTGCATGAGGGGTATTACCCCGAAGACACAGCTTTGTTTCATGCGTTGGCCACCGTGCGTGGTCCTTAAACGAGGGCGCTCGGATTCACGAGGGAGCGTTCGTTAACAGCCGTACGATTGCGTCCGGCATTGTAGTGGGTCATAAACTCAGGCGTTGCGGCGCCGCATGCCATCCGGGAGACTTAGCCAGGGGTGCTTGTGGGCCATCCAGACGGATTGATCCGGCTGAGGGAAGCTGGGATCGGCAAAGGAGCCGACTGCAACGCCAATCAGCCCCGGCACGCTCTCTCGCTCCCAGAACACAGTCGACCCACACTCTGGGCAGAAGTGGAACGTCACGAGGCTTCCGACATACGACGAATCACGGGTGAACGTCTTAGAAACACCGGCGACCACGCTCACAACCTCACGGTCGAAAAAGGCAGCGATGCCGAACAGGCTTCCCGTCCGTCGTTGGCAATCCAAGCAGTGGCACATCGAGACCTTTGAGGGTTCACCCTGGCAGCGGACCTGTAGCCGTTCACAAGCGCACTTAGCGAGATGGGTCATCCGCGCTCTCCTTGCGGTACTGATCTATCTACTGATTCCAACTCGTGCCAAACTACACCCATGCAGCCCAACAGGTCAAACCATTTGGGCACCTAGCGGACTACCATGTGTGCCGTTCTGAATCAGGGCGCAGGAATTGTGAACTGCACTGCTTTGTAGTGGCTCGCGTTGCACGACGAGCACTCCACAACGAGCGTCGTAGGGACAAACGCCTTGTCGACGGTGAATAGCCCTGTAAGGTGGATGCTCGCGCCTTTTTGTATGTTGAGGTTCGACGGTTTCACATCCCTCGCCCGAACCCCCACGCCGTTCTTGTCACCAAGCGTGTACGTGACAATGCCGGTATAAGCAGGGTGCGCTGGGTTCGCCAGGAGGATGTGTATCACCAGAAGTCTTTGGTCGGCTAACACTGGAATTTGGTCGGGATTGTCGGCCGGGGTCGCGTCGCGAAGGTTCTGAATTCCCACGTTGAGATCGCCGATGGCGACGGTTTGTCCTAACGGGGCTGTGAACATGGTGGCTCGGGGCACGGGACTTGAATGACCGTTTCCGGTGGTTCCAAAAGCAACTATGGTTACGGCTATTAAAACGGCAAGCATGAAGTGCGGTTTCCCCTCTGGGTCTTCGGCATAGAAGCCGCAAATGATGTTCGCGCCGACTATCGTCTCGACCTAGATTGACAAGTGAAAGGGCCGGCAACCCTGGGACATCCCCTTAGAGGCCAGTGATTAGTGGACTCCCGGACGATCATGTCGAAAGGAACCGATAGGCATGCCAAGCTAGCGGAGGACCGATGAGCAAGTATTCTGTGCCGAAATGCACGGGCGAATGTTGCCAGTCGTTTTGCGTGGGCGACTACACATTGAAGCAGTTCAAAGCCGAGGCTTCCGAGATTGAAGACGGCGAGTACATCGCTGCAATGCTCATCCCCGTTCCTACCCCGAAGGGTGAGACCGGCCATCGATTCAACTGCAAGCACTTCGATACAAAAACTAATAAATGCGGCGCCTACGCTGCGCGTCCGCGCATGTGCAAAGAATTCCCGTCGGTGAGCACATGCGAGTGCTGCGGCGCTCTATCCGGCAAGAACGGCGCCAAAAAAACGCGTACGGCCAGGGCACTCTAAAGCAAGAAAAGCCCCTGAACCAACGGAAGGCCGCTGCGCATGTCGCCCGTTGAGACGCTCTTCGGCTTGCTCGTCGCGGTCGCGGCGCTGACCTGGCTGGCACAGCGCCTCAAAACCGAATATCCGATTCTGCTCGTGCTCGGCGGACTGGTCTTAGGGTTCATCCCCGGTCTGCCCAGTATCACGCTGCGACCAGACGTCGTGTTCTTGCTCTTCCTGCCGCCGCTGCTCTACTACGAGGCCTTCAACTCATCCATCCGTGACTTCCGCGCGAACGCCCGGCCGATCACGCTGAGCGCCGTGTTCCTCGTGATCGTCACGATCGCGGCCGTGGCGTTCGTCGCTCACGCTCTCGTCCCAGACATGCCCTGGGCCGTCGCCGTGGTCCTCGGTGCGATCGTCGGCCCGACCGACGAAACCGCGGCGATCGCCATCGCAAGCCGTCTGCACGTGCCACGACGGCTGATCACGATCATCAAAGCTGAAAGCCTGTTCAACGACGCCACCTCGCTCGTCATCTTCAACGTGGCGCTGGTCGCAGCCGTGACAGGGACGTTCTCGTGGGTCTTGGGGATCTGGCAACTGTTCATCGATGCGGCCGGAGGCGTCGCTATCGGACTTGCGGTCGGTTGGCTCCTCTCCGTGATCCGCCGCTACACGGACGACCCGTTGCTCGACAACACGGTCTCACTGCTCAGCGGCTATGCGGCCTACTACCCGGCCGACGCGCTGCACTTGTCAGGCGTCCTCTCAGCGATCGCGGCCGGCCTCTACCTGGGCAGGCATAGCTACACATTCACCTCGCCCACCTCGCGCGTGCAGATCACGGCGATGCGCGAGATCACCCTCTACCTCATCAACGGCTTGCTTTTCATCCTCGTCGGGCTCCAGCTGCACTCGATCGTCGCCGGTCTTGCAGGCGTCGCATCGCCACTCGCGCTGTTGAGCATCGCGGCAATCGTCAGCGCCACCGTGATCGTGGTCCGTATCGTCTGGGTGTTCGCGTCAGTGTTCCTGCCGGGCATCCTCTTTCGCGCGATACGGCAGCGCGAAGGCACGCCTTCATGGCGCAACGTGTTGATCGCATCCTGGACTGGCCTGCGTGGTGGCGTGTCGCTTGCGGCTGCCTTAGCGGTGCCGCTCACGGTCGCATCCGGCGCCGCCTTCCCGCACCGGCCACTCATCTTGTTCCTCACCTTTGCGGTCATCCTCGCGACCCTGGTCGTCCAGGGCCTGACGCTCCCGCTCCTGATCAGGCTGCTGCACGTCACCTCGGACGAGAGTGCACAGCGCGAGGAGGCGCTCGCTCGGCTCAAGGCGACCAGAGCCGCCTACGCCGAGCTGCAAAAGGTCGCAAAGGAGTCATGGGCGGATGCCGGAGTCGTCGCCGACCTGCGCAGCCATCTCAAGACGGCGCTAGCGCACCACAAAGGGTTGCGAGACAATACCTTGACGCCCGCGCAGGAAAGCATCGCAAACGCCGGGCTGCGCATCCGCCGCGAACTCAACGCCGCGCAGACCCGCGAGATCGTCCGCCTTCGCGACGAGGGCGCGATCAACGACACAACGCTGTCAAAGATACAGCGCGATCTAGACCTCGACGCCGTGCGACGTGGCCTGTAGGCAACGGTCTAGCCGCCGGCGATCGCCCCCACGACCAAGAGAGGTTCGGCGCCGGTCGCGACAGCCTCGGGCAACGGCGCGTCAGGAACCTCGTGTGAGAGATCGCGCGAACAGGCGAAGAATCTCACGAACGCTCGGCGCTGCTGCGTGACAGGGTCTCGGATCGTGCCCAGCAGCATCGGGTAGCGGTGCTCGAGCGCGTTGAGGACCGAACGCTGCGTGGCCGGTCCCTCAAGGTCGAGGTCCACCGCGCCATCGACACGTGCGAGCGTGCGGAGATGTGCGGGGAGGACCACTTTGATCACGCCAGCGTCTGAGCCTCGACGGACAGCACGGCCGGGAGATCGCGCACGATGGCCGACCAGCTGTCGCCGGCGTTGGCCGATGCGTACACCTGCCCGCCGGTCGTGCCGAAGTAGACGCCGCACGAATCGAGTGAATCGACCGACATCGCATCGCGCAACACGTTGACGTAACAGTCCTTTTGTGGCAGGCCATTGGTGAGCGCTTCCCACTCGTTCCCGCCCGAGCGACTGCGATACACGCGCAACTTGCCGTCGGGCGGATAGTGCTCGGAGTCGCTCTTGATGGGAACCACGAAGACTGTGTCGGGTTCGTGTGGGTGGACGTCGATCGGGAATCCGAAATCGCTCGGCAAGTTCCCGCTGACTTCCCGCCACGAGTCGCCGGCGTCGTCGCTGCGCATGACGTCCCAATGCTTTTGCATGTAGAGCGTCTCCGGACGCGCGCAGTTCATCGCGATACGGTGAACGCAGTGACCGACCTCGGCATTGGGATCGGGAATATGCTCGGATCTAAGACCTTGGTTGATCGGCTTCCAGGTGACGCCGGCGTCATCGGTTCTGAACGCGCCAGCGGCTGAGATGGCGACGAACATCCGGTTGGGGTTGCTCGGGTCCTGAATGATCGTGTGCAGGCACATCCCACCGGCGCCCGGCTGCCAGGACGGTCCCGAGCCGTGACCGCGCAACCCGGAGAGCTCGTGCCAGGTCTGGCCGCCGTCGGTCGAGCGGAACAGCGCTGCGTCTTCAATCCCCGCGTAGACCGTGTCGGGATCGGTGAGCGATGGTTCGAGGTGCCAGACGCGCTTGAACTCCCAGGGGTGCGGTGTTCCGTCGTACCACTGGTGGGTGCCTGGCACGCCGTCGTAGACGAATTGGTTGCCCACCGGCTCCCAGGTCGTGCCGCCGTCATTTGAGCGTTGGATGATCTGTCCGAACCAGCCGCTCGTCTGCGAAGCATAAAGCCTGTTCGGGTCGGCTGGCGATCCTTTGAGGTGATAGATCTCCCACCCCCCGAAATGCGGGCCGCTGATGTCCCAGCGCTCGCGCTTTGCGTCCGAGGTCAGAACGAACGCGCCTTTGCGCGTGCCAACCAGTAACCGTACTCCGCTCACTACCGACTCCTTTTTTGGATTCCAATTCTATCCGTCGCGGGCCGTCTATTCTACAGCCAGCGCGATTGGCCCGCCTCGCAAACCGCGCTTTTATAAAGGAGACGGCGAGATCAACCGTAAGTCCCATCCAGCTTCACGATTGGACGGTCTTTGACCATGCCAGAAAAGTGCCGGCCAATCGCACGGCACGAGAAGAGGCGGAGATGGCGAAGAAAGCAATCAAGAGCCCACGACGACGGTCCAACCTCGACGACCCCAAAGGGCAGCGCCGTTCGGCGGACGCCTTGGAAGGCTCGGAGCGGCTCGAGGCGGTGCGTCGCATCAAGACCGCGCAGTACCGCGCCGGAATCGATCCGAAAACGCGGCGTCCAAAACGCTAGGAACGTTGAGGCACGCATGATCGCTCAGTCTTCGCGCACGCGCGACATCAAGCGCGGCGCCCTCATCGGGCTCGCGCTCGTGCTCGCACTCGTCGGCAGTGGTGCGGCGCAGGCGCAGCAGCCGGCGAACCCGGCGGACCCGGGCGTGAAGAACCCAAGCAAGCTCGATGCTATGCGTCCTTTGGGCGCCGAACTCAAGACGACTGTGCTCGACGGCTTCACCCTCACCGCAGTGGGGGACCTCATCATCTCGCGGCCTCTGTCGCAGTACGCGGCTCGCGAGCCCGGTTTCAAGTCGGTGCTCGACGTTCTCGGGCAGGGCGATGCCCTGTACGGCAACATGGAGACGTCGATCCTCGACCTGCGCTATTTCAAAGGCTATCCGTATTCGTACGCTGGCGACTGGACCTTGAGCGCCCTGCCCTCGGTCGCCCGTGACCTCAAGAAGATGGGGTTTGACTTCGTTTCGCGCGCGAACAACCACGCGGAGGACTGGGGCATCGAAGGCATGCGCGAGACGAGCCGCTGGCTCGACGACGCCGGCATCATCTGGGCAGGCGTGGGAGAAGACCGCGGCCTTGCGCGCGCACCCGCCTTTTACGAGAGCGCGAAGGGCCGCATCGGCATCGTCTCGTTCGCCTCGACCTATCTGCCCACCGCAGCAGCACTGCCGGCCGAAGGCGCAGCCCCAAGCCGCCCGGGTGTGAGCGCGCTAACCGTCACCCAGTACGACGACGTGCCGCATGACGTGATGAAGTCGCTGGCGCTAGCCTCGTGCCGCGTGCAAGCCACGAACTGTGGGACCGTGCCGAACTCGCTCTCGATCTTCAATCAGAACTTCAAGCTGGCAGACTCGTATGGTTACGAATACACCATGGACACCGAGGATCAGGCCGAGATCTACCGGGCCATCCGCGAAGGCAAGCAGAACGCTGATTTCCTCGTGGCGACCATCCACTCGCACGACTGCGGGCTTGACTGCGACGATCCCAGCAAGCCGCAGTTGGCTGCCGCATATCTGCGGACGTTGGCGCACAACGCGATCGACTCGGGGGCAGACGAGTTCATCGCGACCGGCATCCACAATCTTGGACCGATCGAGATCTATCATGGTCGGCCGATCTTCTATGGCATGTCCAACTTCTTTTGGAGCGACATCCAACTGCCGCTCTCACACGATCTCTACCAGCAGAACCGTGCCGTGCTCGATGACGCCTACTTGCGCCCGGAGCGTGCGACGAGTTGGGACCTCTCCGCACCGCTCAATGCCCAAGGAGGCTTCGCAGAGCCGTTCATCTTCCAAGCGATCATCACGCGGGCGACGTTCGAGCACGGCAGCCTCGCCAAGCTTAGGATCTACGCGGTCGACCTCGGATATGGGAAGAAGCTCACCGAGAGCGGCATACCGCAGCTCGCCTCAGCCGAGCAAGCCAAAGCCATCTTCAAGCGCATCAACGATGCTACCGCGCAATACGGTCTGCCGCCGCTGAAGATGACGATCGAGGGCAACGTCGCGACCATCACCCCATGAGCGCTAATGGCCTGTGTGCCCCGCGCAATTCGGCGTGGCCCCGGGCATGACCACGATCATAAAACCTTGCGGGCCCTGATAGCCGATGGACGGCAAGCCAGGCGCGAAGTCCCCAGCAGAGCCGATGTCTTTGTTCGTCAGGTTGGGCGCATAGAACATCACGTGCGGCGGGAAATGCATGAGCTGACCGCTCGCCGCGTCGTAGTCGAAGTTCATGTCGGAGAGCATGTAGGCCACCCCAGGCCGGCGCGGTGAATGATATGTGCCGTCGTTGAAGCCTGCGCGGATGAGGCTGCGGATCTGATCGACGGGGATGCCCTGCATGAGCAGTTCGCCGAACTTGAGGTCGACAGGGATGATCGTTGCCGTCCCCTCAGCGTCATAGCACGTCGGCTTCGTGTTCAGCGGGTGATCGCGATTCACGATGCAGGTGAAGCCGTTTTGGCTCTCGCGCACCTTCACATAGCCGCGGCTCTCGAGCACGTAGACGCCCGCCCCGGCGTGTATGGATGCGGGCCCGGCGCTGAGCGCGATAGCAGTCTCCTGCGACGGCGGGAGGAGCTTTGGCCGAGTGGGCACCGCGTTGGGCTGCGTCACGGCCGGCGCGCCGGCGATGAGCAGAGTGCCGGTCAGGAACAAAGATGCAAGCAATAGCCGGGTCATGATGATCCTCCGAATGTGCAACGGCCGCTCACCGTGGTGGGCGGCCGCTGCGCGTAGGTCACGGATAGACCGTTCGCCGTGCGTCCTAGATCTTCGCCGAGAGACTGAAGATATAGTCGCGCATCGGTAAAACGCCTGACGAGGAGTAGCCATAGTAGTTGGTTCCGTAATAGGCGGTCGCTGGGTTTGGTACTTGCGCTGCGAACGCGCCGAGCGGAGCGACGCTGTAGAACGTGTTGTCGGAGTAGGAGATGTTCTGCTGGCTCGCCGGCTGCTCCCAAGCATAGCCTTGGTTGTGGATGCCGGCGATGAGATTCGTCCCCAAGATGGAGGCCTTGAGGTTGTGGCCGACGTCATGCGAGACGGCCAGGTTCAAGGTCCACCACGACGGGCCTTTCAAGCTGCCGATCGAGTCGAACGTCTTAGTGTAGGGGTCGGGATTGCCGCCCCAGTCCAAGGGCTCACCATACGGGTTACCAGATTGGTAGTTGAAGGTCGGCGCAACATCGAACCCAGACTGTCGCCAATCGAGCCCGAGATTGATGACCCACGGCACCGAGTATGACGGGGACGTGCCGCCCGGCGACATGATGAACGACGGGTGGTAGAGGCCGTTGGGATCGAGCAGCGCATAGTTGGTGTGGTTGTGGAAATTGTACCCGCAGATGCCGCCTAGGTCCAGGCACTGTCCTGCGAGGTTGGTGCCATTCATCAGGTCGACGAACGTGCCAGAACCATTGGCCGAGGTGAACCTGATCACCGAGTTGGTGTAGGTCACGGCCAGCGTTCCGCCCAGGCCGCTTGACCCCGTCACGTTCTTGACCGTGAGGAACTCGACGCCGCTGATGCGTGCGTTGCCGAAGTTGTCTCCGGTGACGAAGCTCGGCGACTGCGGGTTGAACGGGATGCTCAGGATCTGGTTACGCGTGTTGCGGTAGTACGGGGTCAGCTTCAACGAGTAGCCGCCGCTAAACTCGTGTTCGATCGAGAAGTCGTAGTTGGTGCTGTCCTCCGGCAGGATGTTGTGCACCACGCCGAAGCCCAGACCATCGTAGAAGTTGTTCAGAAGTCCGAGCGACGTGCCGGGACCCCAGAACGGAGCGCGCCGGTACTGTTCGAACGCCGAGTCGGGTGGCTGCACGTACCGCCCGACGGAGAAGCGCAGAACGTCTCTCGGATCGAGGTTGTACGTTGTGCCGAAGCGCGGGCTGAGCATCGTGTAGTTGAGGGAGCCCTGGGGATCTTGCCAGTTACCCGCTCCAGGCAGATTCTTTGGGTTCGTCGAGGCGCTGAGGATCTGGAAGCAGTTCTGACCCGCGATCACCTTGGGGTCGCTTGGGCTGTAGTTATAGCCGTCAAGGCACTGGCCTTGGGTCTCCTCACCGAGATAGGCCAAGCCGTCGGGTCCGGTGATCTTCATCGGCATGAGCTGGAATCCGAACTCATCCCAACGCAGACCGAGGTCGAACAGCACCTTATCGCTCGGTTTGAACGCGTCGCTGATGACGCCATCCCAATTGAGCGGCGTGACCGTCGACCACGTGCTGAACGGTCCGGGGATCGACGCCACGATTGCGCCCGGCGTGCAGGGGCCTGTGGTCCCGACACCCGTCGCGCACGTTGGCGGCCCGCTTCCACCGGCTGCCTGAGGAGCGTAATTGTAGCGTAGCGTCAGGTCGCGCGACCAGTCGCCGGCGATCTTCACCAAGTTCTGCTGATTGACTTGGTTCTCGTAGTCGAGGTTGACGCCGGTGGCGTCGTCGTGTAGCTGGTAGAAGGAGAAGCCGATGAACCCATTGATCGGCTGATCGAGCGTCCAGTACGAGTACATCTTGTAAGCGGAGAAGCGCAAGAACGAACCCTGGGTGATCGCTCTCGTGTACCCGACTTTCTCGATCGAGTATTGGTTGGTCTGACTATCTTCGAAGTTCGAGGGGATCGGACCGCCAGTGGGATTGTTGACCCCTGTCGCCTGGTTGAAGCTCCCGCCTGATGACGGCCAGGTGAGTGGCAGCATGAGAGCGGGGTTATATGGCTGACCGGACTGGCCCTGATAGATGACGCCGGTCGGCCAGAGCGTCTTGCCCGTGGCTGCGTTCCAGCAGTTGCCGCAGCTGTAGTTCGTGGTCGCCTGGGCCGGATCGGCTCCCGGTGTGCCATACATGCCATACGGGTCGTTCACGCCGCTGCCGACGACGTAGAGCGCCTGCAGGTTGTCGTTGAGCCCGTTATGCGCGAACTCCCAGTTGAGGTTGGTCGCGGTGTCGCGGTTCGCCACGAATGGGGTTGACGCGTACGAACCGATGGAGACGGGAGTGCTCAGGATGTTGGCCTGCGAGCAGTTGAGCCGGTTCCCGGCGATGATCGAGGGGCCCGTATTGAATGCTGCGCATCCCGGATCGCCCGCAGGCACCGTGAACGAGCTGTTCGCGTCGTTGCTGCGATTGCCGAAGTTCACGTACGAGTTTTCGGCTAACGTCGAAACATAATATGTGAACTTGCTGTCCGGAGTGCCGCCGTAGATGTCGGCTTGGACCGTGTGGTTAAACAGCGGTGAGCCGACGAGGGCGGTGAAGTCAGCGCCGCCCGGATACTTGCCGCGCTGAATGACCTCGTTGATATACCCCGACATCGCCCGTCCGGCGTCTGCCGGCGCTCCGCCGGTGTAGACTTGGAGGCTGGCCAGACCATTCGTGTTGAACGTCGTGCCGTTGTAGTAGTCAAAACCGCGGTTGAGCGGGATGCCGTCGAGCTCGTAGCCGACCTGGTCGGGCGACCCGCCGCGCATGCTGAGCTGCCCTTGGCCGCCGTAGCCCGGACCCGTGCCGACCGCGTACCGGGTGACGCCCGGGAGAGATCCGACAACGCCATTCTGGCTATAGAGCGTCTCAGCGCCACCGGATGAGCCCTGATAGCTGGCGATCGCCTTCGCGTTCACCGCGTACAGGTCGCCGGTGACCGTCTTGCTCACCACGCTCGCGGTTGCTGTGGTCGTGACGTGTCCGATGGTCTTGACCGTTTGCCGCAGCCTCATGTCAGCGGCGGTCGATTGATTCTGGGTGACCGTGACGCCGTAGAGGGTTGAGGTGTCATACCCATCTTTGCTGGCGGTCACGGAGTATGTATCTGGGGACAGGTCGAGAATGGAATAGAATCCATTCGAAAGTGTCGTCGCGCTCGACGACTGAGACGGCGAGGCTGCCGTGACTTTCGCCCCGACAATCCCGTTGCCGTTCTGATCCGTCACCTTGCCCTCGATGCTTCCGGTGGTGCTGGCCAGTACCCACGTTCCCTGGACGAGCACAACCACAAGTGCGACGAGCACGATGCGGAGGAAGCCGGTTCTTGGCATGAGTTCCTCCTTGAAGCGATGTGAAGCGTCGACGCCGGCGCGCACTCAAGCGCACCCGACCCGACAGACTCTCTTACGCGAACGTCCGGTCGCTATTCCCCGCAGCTGCGTCGCCCTGGCACAAACAGGGCATTGGTGCGCGACCGTAGTTATTAAAAGTGCCAAGATTGTGCCAGCAGCGACGTCGAGATATCGATGGTGGGATGGCTCCATCGAACGCAGAATAACAGTCCATGCGCTGGACGAACCTCGAGGTGCGCAAACTGCTGCGGCTGATGCGCAGGCCACATGCGCTCGAACGCGAGCGCCTGGCAGTGCTGCTGCGCCAGGCGACCCAAAAGCGTGATTCGCGCGAAGCACTCCGCGCCGTGATCGAGGAGGCCTTCGACGTCTCCGACGATGCCGATCGCCTGCGCCTCGAGATCATCCGCCGCTGCGATATGGAAGGGCAGACGACGCGCGCGGCCGCACACGCACTGCACCTCTCCATTCGCCAGTTCTTCCGCTATCGAGCGGATGCAATCGATGCGATTACGCAGTCGATCGAGCGTGCGCTACGCCGTCCGCCAGACAGTCACAACCATCTCTTACAGTTAGCGCGCATGGTCGAGACCATCGATCCGCGCGCGGCGCTTGACATCTACTGCCGAGTGGCTCAGGATGACGGCGGTGAGGTCGCCTACAACATCGTGCGCACGTCGGTGTGGGCGGGTCTTGACGTCACGCAGAATCAGATAGACGCGTGTGAGGGGCCGTGGCGACTCCTGGCACTTGCAGCGGTCGCCCGCCACTTGATCGCGCGCGGGGAGTCAAAAGGCGCGGCCGTGATCCGCGACGAGATACGCGAGAACCTCGGCGAGGGGTCGGGGCCGCGCTATGCGGCGGCAGGATTCGAGCTAAGCTTCCTCGATCGCTGCGAAGCTTGCCGGCAAGCCGATGCTGCGGAGAGCGGTAGGCTGCTCGAGCCACTGCGGCGGTTTGCGGGCCAGAACGAATCGTTGCTCGCGCTGACCATGATCAGCGAGGCCGATCAAGCGCTCATGGAGGGCGACCTCACCGCAGCTGCCGTCGCGCTCAACAACGTGGAGCTCCTCGACGTGCATGGGCATGACTTGACCATCGTGGCGCGCACGGCGCTCGAGAAGGCGAAGCTTTCGCTGGTCAGGGGCTTTCATGAAGAGGCTTTTGCGCTGGCCAATGGTGCGGCGCCGGTCATCGCGGCCCTGGAGGGAGGGTTTGCCCTCCGAGCCGCGGGCATCGCCGGACGAGCAGCGCTCTTGTGTGGGGCGCACTGGGTCCCGCCGCGTATGCTGCTCGAGAGATTCCCAAGGGTGTGGACAAAGGCGCTCACCGAAGCGGTGGCCGCGCGACACGTGCTTACGGCGGACCCGGCCGCGTCGCGCGCCTTGGCGGAATCAGCGCGCGCTTTGGCATCGCACCACGCGTCACCGGTCCTGATGAGCTACGCGCAGATCTCGCTCGCCGCAGCAATCGATGTGACGGGCGACGATCCCCAGGCGCAGCGGTTGCGCGTGGCTGCGCTGGAAACCGCTCTGCACTGCGGCGACCACTTTGCGATGTACGATCTCTTCTGTGTGCCGAGCGCCCCCGCACGCGACATCGGCTGCATGAAGCTCGATAAGAGCCTGCTGCTCGTGTTGCAGGCGTATCTCGATCGAAGTATTCCTGGATACACAGCGGCATTCGCAGACGCCTCGGAAGGCATGCGCATCCTCGATGGAGCGCTCCGGGTCGCGGCGGGTGGCACAGCTATTGGCCACGTCGTTAGCGGATCTCGCGATGCGCACGCGCTCACCCTCGCAGGGAAAGCGGCGGGTCAGGTGGTGTCATGCTTCCTTTTGCCCGACCAGCGCGAAGCGTTCCGAGCACGGTTCGCACGGACGTGGCATGATCTTACCGCCCTGGAGATATCCGAGTCGGATCACGAGGCACAAGCAGGCTAAAGGGTGGGCTGCGCTGGAGGCGCGAAGGTTAGCCCGCCCGCGATATCCTTATGCTTGACGGAGGATTCTTGATGAAATTCCGACTGTGGCTTATAGTCGCTGCGATGGTGGTATTGATGCCCGGTGTGATCAGCGCCAGGACCACGCACATGACAGTGACGATGAACGCGCTCAACAGTTCGGGCCAGAGCGGCACTGCCACCATCGCGAAGGGCAAGCCCGGCAACCTCACCGTCACGATCGATCTCAACGGCGAGCCAGCGGGAGCGAGCGAACCGGCCCATATCCATCCCGGGACCTGCGCCGATCTCAATCCGATTCCCAAGGTCGTGCTGAGCCCAGTGGTGGACGGCAGATCCGTCACGACCATCGCTGCGCCCACGTCAAATCCTGGTGCGCGCGCGATCGTCGTGCACAAAGGGACCGGCGCCGACATGAAGACCTACGTCTCGTGCGGGGACATTCCGGCGCCCTAACATCCTAGTGGGGGCAGATCGCTGGAAAACCTGAGTCCACCTGGATGAGGTAGGACCCATCCTTTTGACGTTGCCAGGCAACGAAATAGCGGCCGGCCGTAACCTCCGGGGAGGATAACAGCGGCATCATCGGTTACGATCTTCTGAAATACTTCACGGTCTATCTCGACTACCCGCATAGCCAAGTGTTTCTCGCGCCCAACGGTCTGGCGAAGACCAAGATGGGCCACTAGATGCCACATCTTTGTCCCATTTGTGACATTAGGGTCAAAAGGAAAGCACGTCTTCAGCCGGAACCCTATTGGCCTTGTCCGCGCGCCTGTAGGAGACCGGCTCCATGACCTACTCGACCAAGCTCGTGTGCCCCATCCAGCGCACCATGGCTATGATCGCCGACAAATGGAAGGTCATCGTCATCGCCAACTTAGGCGACGGGACCAAGCGCTTCCGCGAGCTGCAACGCGCCATGGCCGGCGTCACGCCCAAGGTGCTGACGCGTCAGCTTCGCGATCTCGAGCACGACGGGCTCGTCAACCGGGTCGCTTATGCCGAGATACCGCCGAGAGTCGAGTATTCGCTGACGCCGCTCGGGCGCAGCCTCTTGCCCATCTTGCAACAGCTGCATAACTGGGCGGTCGCAAACTCCGAGACCCTGCTCAAGCGTCAAGCGGCCGCCGCCACGGACGTGGCTGAGGCCCCGATGCAAAAGACCGCCTAAGCGACGGTGGCATCCGAGAGCCGGTTCAAGTTCCAGCGGCCTATCAAAGTCATCTTCCGCGATCTCGATGGTATGCGTCACGTCAATCATGCCGTCTATCTGAGCTATTGCGAGGCGGCTCGCAACGAGTACTGGATCGAGATCACCGGCATCAGCCGAGTGGAGGAATACGATTTCGTGCTCGCCGAGCTCACCGCGCGCTATCACGCCCCGGCGATGCTCGGCGACGAGCTCATCGTCGGCTGTCGCGTCACCGAGCTGCGCCGTTCGAGCTTCCTCATGGAGCACGAGATACGTAACGTCAAGACGGGTCAGCTCATCTTCGAGATGAACTCAGTGCAGGTCATGTTCGATTACGCCGAGGGCAAGTCGAAACCGATCCCCGAAGCGCGGCGTAAGCAGGTCGAACGATTCGAGGGCCGTTCGCTCACGGTCGAAAGCACGCGCAGCAAACGCTAGCTAGACGCGCAGGTTCACACCACGCTTGGTGAGCACGAATGCCACCGCTAGCGCACCGATGGCAAGCGCCGTCACCACAACACCATCCACCAGCAGGTTGATGTCGACCATCCCAGTGTACGAATAGCGGAAGCCGTCGATCATATAGACCATGGGATTGATGAGCGATATGCGCTGCAACAGCGGCGGCAAGAGCGACAAGCTCGAGAAGACGCCGCCGATGTAGGTGAGCGGCGTGATGACGAAGGTCGTGAAGATCGCGAGATTATCCCAAGTCTTGCCGAGCAGGCCCGATCATGCCAAAGGCCGAAAAGAGCAACGCCGTCACGCACATGAAGTAGAAGTAGATGAAGCCATCGTGCGGGCCGGCATGCACGAGCAGAAGGCCGATGAGCATGACCAGATTGCCGATGACCAGGCCGCGCAGTACGGAACCGGTGAGAAAGCCGACGATGAGCTCCACATATGACAAGGGCGCGATGAGCAGCTCCTGGATCGAGTTCATGAAGCGCTGCTGGAAGAGCGACGACGACGACTCATCGTAGCTCGAGGCGATGACGTTGAGCATGACGAGCCCGGGCAGCAAGAATTCCACGTACGGCACGCCGCCAAGCGTCTTGATGCGCGACCCGAGCGAGAGGCCGAAGATGAACAGGAAGAGGAGCGTCATGATGACGGGTGGCCAGACCACCTGGTTGATGACCATGTAGGTGCGCTTGAGCTCGCGCCGGATGAGCGCTCCCAGCCCGACGTAGTTAACCGTGGGTGCGCCGCCCGACCAGCTCCAAGAAAACCTCCTGCAACGAGCCCTTGCCATGATCGGCCATGAGCGTCGCCTTGTCCTCGAGCGCCACGAGCTTGCCATGGTTCACGATGCCCACGCGATTGCACAACATCTCGACCTCTTCGAGATAATGCGAGGTCATGAAGACCGTCATGCCTCCGGCGTTGATCGCCTTGAGGAAATCCCACAGCTCCAGCCGCAACTCCACG
The DNA here is from genome assembly GCA_036741695.1 of Vulcanimicrobiota bacterium. Classification (GTDB taxonomy): domain Bacteria; phylum Vulcanimicrobiota; class Vulcanimicrobiia; order Eremiobacterales; family Eremiobacteraceae; genus JAFANK01. Next base: position 7,765 of record DAINRU010000006.1, on the reverse strand, counting down.
TCCATGCCGGCCGTCGGCTCATCCAAGATGAGGAGCTGCGGGCGGTGCATGAGCGCGCGGGCCAGCGAGAGGCGGCGCTTCATGCCGCCCGACAGTTCGAGATAGCTGTTGCGCCGCTTGTCGCTGAGCTCGAATTGGTCGAGCAGCTCGCGTGCGCGGGGTTTGGCTTGGGCGAGCGGCATGCCGTAATAGCCGCCCTGATAGGTGAGGATCTCCTCGACCGAGAGGAAGCGGTCGAAATTGAACTCCTGTGGCGATAGCCCGACAAGCGCTCGGCTGCGGCGAAAATCGGCGACCACGTCGTGCCCAAACACGCTTATATTGCCGCTTTGGAACGTCGCTAGACCGACGATGGCGTTGATCGTCGTGGTCTTGCCGGCGCCGTTCGGACCGAGAAATCCGAAGAACTCACCGGGCGCAACCGCAAATGAAAGGTCGTCGACGGCGGTGACGGTCTTGTAACGCTTGGTGAGATGCCGGACCGAGACGGCGCTGGGAGCGCCGTTGTTAATAGTAGATCCCCAGCATCATCTTGGCCTCTTCGCTCGCCATGGTGCGCGGATCCCAGGGTGGCGCGAAGGTGAGATCGACCTTTGCGTCCTTGACGCCTGGGATGGACAAGAGCGCCGCGTTCACGGCACTGATGAACATGCCGGCCACGGGGCAACCCGGTGAGGTGAGCGTCATGGTGACGAACACGGTCGAGCCTTCGATGCGCACGCCATAGATGAGACCGAGACTCACCATGTCGATGCCGATCTCCGGATCGACGACGTTTTTGAGTTCTTCGCGCACGCGCTCTTCGGTGGGCGGTGGCGTCGCCTCGGCGGGGACCGTGGCCTCGGTCTGCGGTGTTTCTGCAGGATTCATACTTTTAACGGTGTTGTCGGCGGGGATGCAAGAGTCCTGCGCGAAGCGCCCGCCATGACGACCGCGACACGCCAGTTGACGCTCGGCCATTCTCCGGATTCCGACGACGCATTCATGTTCTATGCGCTCGCCAACGGACTCGTCGACACCGGCGGCTTCGAGTACGAGCATATCCTCAAGGATATTCAGACGCTCAACGAGTGGGCCAAGGAAGGGCGGCTGGACACGACCGCCATCTCCGTCCATGCGTACGCGTACGTGGCGAGCACCTATGCGATCCTCAACCACGGCGCGTCTATGGGCGGCGCTGACTACGGACCGATGGTCGTATCGCGCCAAGCGGTCGAACCTCATGCGCTGCGCGGCGCGACGATCGCCGTGCCCGGGCTCATGACGAGCGCCTATCTCGCGCTGCGCCTGTGCATCGGCGATTTCACTCCGGTCGTCATGCCGTTCGACACGATCATGGAAGCCGTCGCGTCGGGCACGCGTGAGTATGGTTTGCTGATCCACGAAGGGCAGCTGACCCATGCCTCGCTCGGCCTGCGGTCGGTCGTGAACTTGGGCAGCTGGTGGCACGATGAGACAGGGTTGCCGCTGCCGCTCGGCGTGAACGCCATCCGCCGCTCGCTTCCCGCAGACGTTCAAGCTCTCGCATCGCGCCATCTCCGCGAGAGCATCGAATACGGCCTCGCACATCGCACGCAGGCGCTCGAATGGGCCTTGCGCTATGCGCGCGGGATGGAGACGAAGACGGCCGACACGTTCGTCCGCATGTACGTCAACGAGCGCACGGTAGATCTAGGTCCTGATGGCCGCGCCAGCATCGAGCTCTTCTTGCAGCGTGCCGAAGATGCCGGGTACGTTCCCAAGATTCCAAAAATCGATTTCGTGTCGTAGGAAACGGACCTAAAGGTCCGTTGCTTCAAAGGTCCATCGCTACATCGGCTGTGGCTCGGCTGGTGGTCGGTAATACAGCATCTCCGACGCGCGAGGCCGCAGGCGTTCTTCAAGCGCGCGCTGCGCGGCTGCCGGCATCGGCGAGAAGCCGCGAGCTGCGCGGGCGTTCTCCCGGACCTGTGCGCTTGTCTCGCAGCCGACGATGACGCACTGCACCGCTTGGCTGAGCGCGTAATCCATTAGGTCGGCGACTGACGGCGGATCCTCCATGCTCGTCAGCAGGCCGCGTGCGAAGACCTTCATGCCGATCACGCCCATGCCGAGCTCTATGGCGCGGTTGCCGACGGTGAGCGAGAACGACTGCACCTGTGCCTCACACGGGTTGATGGGGATGAGGACGGTGTCGAAACGATGTCGCTCCATCGCGGCGACGAGCACGTCCGGGTCGTAGTGTCCGGTCAGACCGATAAAGCGTGTCTTGCCCGCCAGCTTGGCGTCGACGAACGCGTCGTAGGCCCCGCCCGGCGCGCCGATCGCGTCGAGCTCTTGCCACGTGCGCAGGTCATGCAGCTGCCACAGGTCGAGATGCGAGACGCGCATGTTCGACAGCGTCTGGTCGAGCATGGCAAGGGCCCCGCGTTTGGTGCGGTCGTGCGCCTTCGACGTCAGAAATATATTCTCGCGCGACGCGCCGAGCGCGGCTCCGTAATATTGTTCGCTGCCGGCGTAGGCGCGAGCGGAGTCGCAATAGGTGACGCCCTCATCGAGCGCCGAGGTGATGACCTCGCGCGCCTGGTCCTCATATCCGTGCGTGCGCAAGATGCCTTCACCGCCCAGGCCGAAGATCGAGACCTCGACACCCGTCTGTCCGAGGCGCCGCGATGGCAAGCGATTGCGCTCCACAAGTCCGCACTTCGCGGCGAGCCAGGATCGGGCCTCGAGGGAGCGGCGCGTGGGTTACGAGGCAGATGACGCGACGGCGGGCGGCGGAGATCTGAGTATATAGCCGACCCCCCTGATGGTGTGGATCAACGGTGTGGACGGCGGCTGGTCGACCTTGCGGCGCAACCGGTGGATGTGGACCCACAGCCGGTTGAACCGTCCCCCGTCGGTCCCGCGCAGGACCGCACGCGTCAACGTCTCTTCCGTCAGCGCGCGGTCATGATGCACCATGAGGAATTCAAGCAGGGCATATTCGATCGGCGACAGATGGATGGATCGACCTGCACGAAGCACCTCATGGCGCTCGCGCTCCATACGCAGATCTCCGACACAGAGATGGTCGCCCACGAGCACTGGGCGCGCGACGCGTCGTCGCGCGTCGTCGATGACCTTCGAGAACACGTCGACATCGTCGAGCACGCCGGGCGCATCATCGACGCACACGACGAAGAAGAAAGCAGTCCGCTCGTGCGCAGCTCGCCGAATCATCTGGACGAGGGCCTCGGGTTCGCCGGGAGCGATTTCGGAGACGCGGACGACCATGTTGCCTCGTAATCCAACGCTCGCCACGCGGCTCCTGTGCGATTGGACGCATGCGGCATGAAGATGGCACTCAGGCAGGCGAAACAAAGCGAGGATTGAAAGCGTTACCTGACTGTCATGCAGCTCAGGGCAACCTCGCAATCGATCTTGATCGCCGTCGTGATGCTCCTCACCCTCGCGGGGACGAGCAGGCCGGCGACTTGCGCATCTGCGCCGGTCCAGTTGAGCGTCTGGCAGCTCGCGGACGGAAATCAGCGCTTCAGCGTCTCCGGCACCGTCGCGTCGGTCGACTACGCGAGCAACACGGTGACCGTGAAGACCGGCGGCCAGACGGTCGCGGTGCTCGTCACGCCGACGACCGTCATCGAAGAGCATGGCGAAGCGGGCAGCATCGCTGACATCCGTAAAGGGGCCAAGATCACCGCTAGTGGTGTCGTGCGCAACGGCCAGAAAGTCGCACTCTCCATCAGCGTGAAGTAACGCCCCGATTCACAGTCCGGCGATCACGTGGTCCGTGAACTGCGTCGTGTTCAGGACTGGCGTCGCAGGCGAAGCCAGGTCGGCCGTCCGGGCACCCTTGAAAAAGGCCGTCTCCACCGCCGCCTCGATGCGCTTGGCATTAGCCTCATCGCCGATGCTATAGCGCAAGAGCATCGCCGCCGAGAGGATGGCCGCCGTCGGATTGGCGATGTTCCGGCCCGCGATGTCGGGCGCTGTGCCGCTGATCGGCTCATACATCCCGAACGCCGTTCCCCCGGGAGCTCGAGCGCCAAGGCTCGCACTGGGCAGGTTCCCGATCGAACCGCTCAGCATGGCAGCTTCGTCCGAGAGGATGTCGCCGAACATATTCTCGGTCAGGATGACGTCGAAATCGCGCGGCCGGCGGATGAGCTGCATGGCTGCGTTGTCGACGAGCAGGTGGCGCAGCGTGACTCGAGGATGCTCGTGTGCCACGCGCTCCACGACACGGCGCCAAAGACCCGACGTCTCAAGGATGTTATGCTTGTCCACCGAGGTGACGTGCGCGCGCCGAGCTTGCGCAAACTCGAACGCGACGCGGGCGATCCGTTCAACCTCCGGTGCGGTATAGAACATAGTGTCGACGGCTTCGTCGACGCCATCCACCGTGCGCTGCTCTTTCGGGGCGCCGAAGTAGATACCGCCGGTCAACTCGCGGACGACCACAAGGTCGAGACCTTCGACCAGCTCTGGGCGTAGGCTCGAGGCGCTCTCGAGCCCGGGGAAAACTCGGACCGGACGGATATTGGCAAATAGCCGATAGGCCTTGCGCAGCGAGAACAGCGCCTTCTCAGGCCGCATGGACAGTGGTCGGTCGTCGAATTCCGGCAGGCCCACCGCGCCGAAGAGAATCGCGGCGCTGCGATCGCACAGCGCTTTCGTCTCTGCCGGCAAGGGAGCTTTGCCTTTACGAAGTGCCGCCGCTCCGACGTCGGCCTCGATGCACTCGAGGTCGGGACGCACAGCGCCCAGCACGCGCACTGCGGCGCGAGTGACCTCGGGCCCGATGCCGTCACCGGGCAGCACCGCGATGGTCGTCATCTCGCCTCGAGCAGATCGCGAGCGCGCTGCGCCACGTGTGCGGCGCTCAACCCGTACTTATTGATGAGCGCGTCATTCGGGCCGCTCTCGCCGTCCACGTCGCGCAGACCGAGCATGTCCATGCGCGTAGGACGACGACGGCCGAGCACCTCGGCGACGGCCCCCCCGAGTCCGCCGAAAATCGAATGTTCCTCACAGGTCAAAACGCAGCGCGTCGCCTTCGCGGCGTCGACGATAGCTGCCTCATCGAGAGGCTTGATCGTGGGAAGGTGCAGCACCCGTGCTGAGATCCCGTCTCCGGCCAGCACGTCCGCGGCCTCAAGCGCGCGGAGCGTCTGTGCCCCTGTGCAGACCAGAGCGATGTCGGTGCCGTCACGCAGCAGCAGACCGCGGCCGAGCTCGAACTGCTGGTCTTGCGGGGTCACGACCGGCAGAGGATCGCGTGTCAATCGCAGGTAGACGGGGCCGTCGTAGTCGTTGAGCGCCAGCATGGCTGCGCGCGCTTCAGGACCGTCGCAGGGAGCCACGACCACCATGTTCGGGAAGGAGCGCATGATGGCGATGTCGTTGACGACCTGGTGCGTCTTGCCCGTGTATCCGGTGAGGATCCCGCTGTAATGCGCTGCAAGCCTCACGTTGAGCTTAGGTTGTGCGATGACCACCCGGATCTGGTCCAGGTCGCGCGTGGCGATGAAGGCGGCGAACGACGCTATCCAGGGCTTCAGCCCGACCGTGGCCATCCCGGCCGCGACGCCGGCGAGGTTCTGTTCGGCGATCCCCATCATGAAGAAGCGGTCGGGCCGGGCGGTGGCGAGCTTGTCGGATTTGGTCGAGTTGGCGAGATCGCCATCCAGCAACACGACGCGCGGATCACGCGCGCACAGCTCCACCATCGTGTCGCCGAAAACGTCGCGCTGCGCGACCATGGAGCTCATGTCGCCTCCGTCCTTGCGGACCTGCGGGCATTGTCGGCCGCGTCGATCTCAGCCAGCGCTCGCGCAAGGTCGGCGTCGGAGAGCGGTTTGGAATGCCAGCTGAAATCGTTCTCCATAAAGGAGACGCCCTTGCCTTTGATCGTGTGCGCGAGGATGAGCGTGGGCCATTCCCGCGTGGCTCGGGCGGCTGCGCACGCCTCGAGAAAATCGGCGACGTCGTGGCCGTCGCACTCGATGACGCGCCAGCCGAATGCTTCCCATTTCGCCGCAGGACTCTCGACCGGGTCGCGCCGCGCGCTCTTCGCATAGCCTTCGTCCGTCGCCCAGCCGTACTGCTGCAGGTGATTCCAATCCAGGATCGCCGTGAGGTTACCAAGCTGGTATCGTGCTCCTGTGAACGCAGCCTCCCATATCTGCCCCTCTTGGATCTCTCCGTCACCCAGCATGACCCAGGTTCTGAAATCTTTGCCGAGCACGCGTGCGCCTAGCGCCATGCCGACACCAGGCGACAGGCCTTGGCCGAGCGAGCCCGTCGACATGTCGAGCCCGGGCAGCTTCGTCATGTCCGGGTGCCCCTGCAAGCGAGAGTCGATGGCGTCAAACGTGTCGAGCTCGGCGATTGGGAAGAAGCCGCGTATCGCGAGCGTGACATACAGACCGATGGCGCAGTGCCCTTTGGAGAGGACGAAACGATCCCGGTCTTCCCAGCGAGGCCGTTGCGGGTCGATACGCAGCTCGGAGAAGTAGAGCGCCGCGAACATGTCGGCTGCCGAAAGCACGCCGCCGATGTGGCCGGCGCCGGCATGGTGCACCGCGCGAAGGGTGTGTCGGCGGATGTCGTTACCCAGGTGTTGCAACCGCCCGGCGTCTTGTATGTCCACGTTCACAATCCGAACTCCGACCGTAAGAAGCGTCGATTCCGTGTAGCTGCGCCGAGCGGATCGGGCGGGGCGTCCTGTTCGATGATGATCCAGCCACGATATGAGACGTGCTCGAGCGCAGCGATGATGCGACCGATACCGACCATGCCAGTGCCAAGTTCGACGAAGAGACCCATCTCGACAGCACGCACGAAACCGATCCGATTGGCGCGCACGCGCGCGAGCTTCTCACCGTCCACGTCTTTAAGATGGACGTAGCCAATGCGGCCGGCGTAGTCGGCAAATATGGCTTCAGGGTTCACGCCTGCGTACGCGAGGTGACCGGTGTCGGGGCATAATCCGATGAGCGCGGGATCTGTCTGCGCACACACCCGGTCGATCTCGGCGCGCGTCTCGACGTAGGTCCCGACATGCGGATGGAAGACGGCGCGCATGCTAAAACTTGCGAGCAGTTCGCCGATGCGATTTAGCCCTCGACCCAACGCCCGCCACGCTCGCTCGTCCAGCCCGTCGCTTCCGTCGCCGGCGACGCGTCCGGCAACGGCGAGCCGCGCCTCGCTGGGCTGATCGGAGAGGATCAGCACGTCGGAGCCGAGCTCCCGGAGACGTTCGGCGATCGGCAGCACGCCGCGCAATGCATCATTGTGTTGTTTCTCGTCGCGCAAGTCGAGCGCGCAAAACGTCGCCGCTGCGCGCAGCGATCGTCGCGCGAGCTCGTCGCGCAGCTGCGCGACAGCGCTTGGGAAATTGTAGCTGATCTCGGTGCCGCTGTACCCCGCTTGCGCCATCTCGTCAAGCATCTGCAAGAAGGGCGGCGTTCGCACCCACGTGTAGAGCGGATCGAACCCCCAGCTCACCGATGCCGTGCCGACCTCAATCGCGCTTACCACGTCCAGTCTTCTTTGATCCATGCATGGTCGGGGTCGAAGGTCATGTGGTAGACGTGCTTGGGCCCGGCCAGCACGTTCAAGTAGTAGATCCAATATTCGGCGGCCGCCGCGCACACATGGTATCCGCGAGGCACGAGCACCACGTCGCGATCATGCACCGTCAACGTCTCGTCGAGGTTCCCGTCGCGTGTGTACACGCGTTGAAAGGCGAAGCCGGATGCGGGCTGGGCACGGTAGTAGTAGA
>DAINRU010000005.1:0-109123 GCA_036741695.1 Vulcanimicrobiota bacterium | reverse complement strand
TGGCCACCGCGCCACCGGCAGCTCGGCGGAAGAGCTCGCTCGCACCGACGTCGCCGAGTCGCGATTGCGCGACGAGATCCACCAGCGCCTCGCCGACACAGAGCGTGAAGCTCACAGGCGCCCGGCCTGCGACAACGCAGGTGTGCGAGACAGAGCGCAGAACAGCGAGGCGTTGAACGCGATGCTGACGAGCCCGAGCGGTATGGTGGCGTGAAGGTCTGTTGCAGCTCGCACAGCTATGCCCAAACGCTGGCAGCCGGCGATCTCACCCAGCTCGAATGGGTGGACCTGTGCGCCGGCGAGCTCATGCTCGATGGCGTCGAATTCGTCCGTTCGCATTTCCCCCGTCTCGACACCGAGTACGTCGCGCAGCTCAAAAAGCTCTGCGCCGATCGCTGTTTGACCGTGGCAAGCCTGCATCACGATAGCGCCTTCGACGCGAGCGACGTGGACCAGCACGTCGCCAAGCTCACCAACTCTCTCGAGATCGCGGCCGGTCTGGGCGCGCCGCTCGTCCGGCTCTCCGCCGCGCCCCAGACGGGCTCGCCCGTGCTCGCGTGGCGCGAACTCATTCGCGGTCTTTCGGCCGCTTGCATACAAGCAAAGCAATATAACATCACCTTTGCGCTCGAACCGGGCGAGCTCTCGGCGATTTCGACGCCGGCGGACGTCAAGCGAGCCATGAAGGAGTGCGACTCCGCGTGGTTGCGCCTGGCCGCCACGACCACCATGCTCGCCGGGCCCTCACGCGACGGATGGGGCGAGGCGCTGCCCACGTCCGTGATCGTCGTCGCGCCAATGGCACGGCTGGACACGTATGGCGCGGACGAGACGATCGATTACCTCGGCGCGCTGACAGTTTTGTGGCAGAATTCCTATCGTGGTTTCCTCTCATTGGAATATCGCGGGTCCGAGGACGAGCGTGATGCGGTGCCACGAGCCGTGGCGTGGTTGCGCGGCATCTTGGCGAAGGACACGCTCAAGGACGCGGCCAGGGGATCGGCCGAGTAGATCATTTCCTTATTCCACGTCATATATGAAGAACGGCCGGGGCTTACCCGACCGCTCTTCGTGAGCTTCCCCAAAGTGCCGTTACCCGCCGGAGATTTGAACCCGCGTTCAGCAGGTGGGTGCTGGCCCGGCCATCGGAAGGCTTCCCTCTGCGTGGAGGGCTTGCTCAAAAATGGCCTGGAGTCTCGGCTCCCTCTCGTGATGATGTTGGATCAATCACAAGACGAGCTCGCGCACACCCCAGGGAACCGCGCGACCTGCGCCGCGCTTCCCGCATACGGTAGCATGCGTTCTCGTGAAAGACAAGTCTTGACAAATCACGCCACGTTCGTTCCGATCGTGACCATCGAAGCGGCTCCAGCGGCCGGGCGGGCCAGTGCCGGGCGGAGGGTGTCAAACGTCACAAACGCAATACGCGCACGATGCCTTCGCAACATATGACGTCATCACTCGCGCTCACCTGTGAGACGCTCACGCTGCATCTGCGTCATACGTTCACCATCAGCCGCGGCTCCGAAGACGTCGCCGAGACGGTGCTGCTGCGTCTTCGTGCCGACGGCGTCGACGCGCTCGGCGAGTCCGCGCCGATCTCTCGCTATGACGAAGATGCCCTGCAGGTGACGCAGATGTTGCAGCGCCTCATGCTTGGCGGCCGCGATCTCTTCTGCTTCGATGACGTGCTCGATCTTCTACCGGCGGGCGCGTTCGGTGCGCGCTGCGCGCTCGACCTTGCACTCCACGACCTCGCCGGCAAGCGGCTTGGCATCCCGCTCTACCGGCTCTTGGGCCTGGATCCGGCGCGTGCGGCCGAGACCTCGTTCACCATCGGCATCGCGGACCCGCAAAAGACGATCGAGAAGACCAAGGAAGCGCGCCACCTGCCGATCCTCAAGGTGAAGATCGGCGCCGGCAACGATGTGGAGACGATCGAAGCCATCCGTTCCGTGTACGGCGGACGCGTCCGCTTGGACGCGAACGAGGCGTGGACGCCTGAGGTCGCGGTGTCCACGCTCAAAGCGCTCGCCCGGTTCGACATCGAGTTTTGCGAGCAGCCGATCGCCGCAGGCCAGCCCGAAGGCTTGCGATTTGTCAAAGAACGATCGCCTATCCCGATCTTCGTCGACGAGGACTCGAAATCGCTTGCCGATCTGGCGCGCTTGTATGGATGCGTCGACGGCATCAACATCAAGCTCGTCAAATGCGGCGGCATCCGCGAGGCAGTGCGCATGATCCATGCCGCGCGAGCGCTCGACATGAAGATCATGATCGGCTGCATGATCGAATCCTCGGTGCTCGCCACGGCGGCGGCGCACCTCACCCCGCTGGTCGACTATGCCGACATCGATGGGCCCTTGCTCATCACCGACGATCCGTTCGTGGGCGTGCGTTACGACGGCGCGCGCATGCGCCTGCCCGACGCGCCCGGCCTAGGGGTCGTGCCTCGTCCGCCGACGTAGTACCGGCCTTGTGACGGAGCACGCCACCCGGCGATACGTCGCCCTCACCGATGGTTACCTGGCCGACGTGCACCATGCCAAGACGGCGCACGGTGTGTTGCGCTACGGCCGCGACGAGGTCGTGGCCGTGGTGGACGGCGAGCATGCTGGCCGCCGGCTCGCAGAGATCGTACCCTCCTTGGGGCGTGACGCGCCTGTCGTCGGATCGCTGCGCGAAGCGCTCGCCTATGGGCCTACGTCGCTGCTCGTCGGCGTCGCGGTGTCGGGTGGCGCCTTGCCGGCGCAGTTCCGCGCCCACATCCTGTCCGCGATCGACGCCGGTCTCGAGATCGTCAACGGATTGCACCAATTCGTCACCGAGGACGCTGAATTCGTCGCCCATGCGAAGGTGAGCGGGGCGCGACTCTGGGACGTCCGGCGGCCCCCGGACGACATCCCGCTCTTCTCCGGCGCGGCCTATGGCGTGCCGCAGATCGTCGTGCTCGCGGTGGGCAGCGATTGTGCGGTCGGTAAGATGTCCGTCATGCTCGAGCTCACCTCGGCCGCCGCGTCGGCCGGCACGCGCGCCGAGTTCGCAGCGACCGGGCAGACCGGCATCATGATCGCCGGCAAGGGCATCTGCGTCGATCGGGTCATCTCCGATTTCGTCTCGGGCGCCGCCGAACAACTCGTGCTCGACGTGGCGCCGCAGACCGAGTTCACCTTCGTCGAAGGCCAGGGCAGCATCATCCATCCTGCGTTCGCAGCGGTCACCTACGGCCTGATGTTCGGCTGCGCCCCCGACGTACTCGTGCTGTGCCACGACCTCGAGCGCAAGAACATCGGCGAGTTCGACGTCCCTATACCGGACTTGCAGACGCTTGGCCGTCTGTATGAATCCACGCTCGCTCCGATCAAGCCTGCGCCCTGCGTGGCGATCGCTCTCAACACGAGGGCGTTGACCGCCGCACAAGCCCAGGCGCACATCCAGCAAGTGCAGGCGCAGACCGGGCTGCCCACGGACGACGTCGTGCGCTTCGGCGGCGTCAAGCTCTGGCATGCCGTCCGCGCGACGGCCGAACGCACGCCCAAAGGCCTTGCGCGACAGCACGCCGCGCGCAGCTGATGGCGCCGTTGGTGCGGCGCCGCGGAAACCTAACGGACCTCTGGGTCCGTTGCTTCAACGCCTTGGCGTTCGCCGCCATAGCGGTCGCGCTTGTCGCGTGTTCGAAGGTCAACACCCAGTCCGCCGGCGGGGAGCGCGCTGGCGCACATACGTGGACCATCCCGGGCGTCGTGCGAACCTCCATCTCCGAAGAGCCCAACACACTCGTGCGCATGTTCTCCAATCAGGCCTCGGCCGACGACGTCAGCGCATTGTTGTTCGAACCGTTCTTCCGCTACGACGAGCACGACCGGCCCGTGCCGGCGCTGGCCACGCGATTCCCGACGCTCGCCAACGGTTTGATCAGCAAAGACGGTCTGCGCGTCACGTTCCCGCTGCGGCGCGACGCCGTGTGGTCTGACGGCGTGCCGGTGACCTCGGCGGATGTGATCTTCACCTGGCACGCGATCGTCGACGGCAACAACCCGGTCGTCTATACCGCAGGCTATGACAAGATCAAGACCATCGTGGCCGACGACCCGCATCGCGTGACGTTCGTGCTCAAGCAGCCCTATAGCCCGATCGTGTATCTCTTCTCCGAGGGGACGTTTCAGCCGCTTCCCGAGCACGTGCTCGCAAAGTACGCGACGCTCAACAACATCCCGTACGACGCAGCGCCGATCGGGGATGGGCCCTTCCGGCTCAAGCAGTGGCTGCATGGTTCCGATCTCATCTTCGAGGCCAACGAGCGCTATTGGCGTGGCGCGCCGCACGTCCGCGAGATCGACATGAAAGTGATCCCCAATCCCACGAGCCAGCTCAACGAGCTGCGCACGCACGAGATCGATCTCGTCGACGGCGTGTCAAAGCCGCTCGCCGTGCAGCTCGGCGACATCGCCGGCGTGCGCGTGCGGACGACCCTCCAAGGCGCGTACCGTCATCTCGACTTCAACCTCAAGAGCGACATCTTGCGGGATCCCGACGTGCGGCGCGCGATCGCGCGCGCGATCGACGTGCCGAAGATCATCCAGACGGTCTACGGCGGCCTCGGGGTGCAGGCGTCAACCGACATCCCGCCGTTTTCGTGGGCGGCGAACGACCTGCGTCCGATCCCCTACGATCCGGCCGGCGCGCAGCGGCTGCTCACGGCGGCGGGCTGGGTTGCGGGAATGGACGGCATCCGCGTCAAGTTCGGCCAGCGTCTTGCCCTGTCCATCTCGACGGCGACGGACAACAGGCCCAACGCCAATGCCGAAGCGCTTGTGGCCCAAGAGCTCAAGGCGGTGGGCATCGATCTCTCGGTCAAGAACTACGCGGGGGCCGTGCTTTTCGCCGAAGGTGGTCCGCTCTACGGCGGCACCTACGACATGGCCTGGATCGTGGACTATGTCGGCGTCGACCCCGACAATCTCGCGAAATGGGGTTGCGATTGGTTCCCACCGCACGGATCGAACACCGACTTCTATTGCAACACGGCAGTCGATCGCTCGTTGCAAGCTGCACAGCTCACCTTCGATGAGACGCAGCGACGCAAAGACTACGAGCAGGCGTGGCGCATCATGCTCGACGACGTGCCGGCCGTCATGATCTATTGGGACCGTAACGTCACCGCCGCGAATTCCGATCTCAAGAACTTCAAACCATCGCCCGTCTTCACCGACTACTGGAACGCTTGGGAATGGGAAATCTAAGCCTTGCGCTGTTGGCGGTCGTGTCGCTGAGCGTCGTACGCTTTCCCGATGGTCAGTCGCGCGACTTCAGCTCTGACGTCCACGAAACGGCCGAACCGTTCACCACCGCCATCGCGTCATGGAACGTCCAGACGCCTGCTGGATCGTGGATAGACGTGCGCTTACGGGCCCGCATCAGCGATCGCTGGACGAGCTGGTATGAGATGGGGCATTGGAGCCGCGAGCGCGGCGGCGGTCACCGGCACTCGGTGGCGTCGAGCCCAGATGCAGACGGCCGTGTGGACACAGATACCCTGACCTTGACCTCGGCCGCCAACGCCTGGCAGGCGCAGGTGTCGTTTCACCCCGGAGCGGGTGGCGAACAAGCGACCCTGTCGTTGCTCGCCGTGACGACCGGCGACAATTCGGTGGCACGTCAAGCGTCCCCAGACACGCGCGCCTGGGGCATCGACATCGACGTGCCCGAACGCACGCAGCGTGTCTTCGAATCGCCCGATGCGCTGGCCGGCGGCGGCGATTCGTGGTGCAGCCCGACGAGCGTCTCGATGGTGATGGCATATTGGGCCGCGCGCACGCATCACCCGCAGTGGGATGTCGACGTGCCGGCCGCGGCTGCGGGCACCTATGACCCGGTCTACGATGGGTGTGGCAATTGGCCGTTCAACGTCGCGTTCGCGTCAGAGCACGGGCTTGCCGGTTGGGTCGAGCGTCTGTCGGGCATGGCCGACTTGGAACGCTATATCGTGGCGGGCGTGCCCCTCATCGCGAGCATCAGGGTCGCTCCCGGCGAGCTCGACGGTTCGCCGTACGTCAAGACTGCGGGTCACCTGCTCGTGGTGCGGGGTTTCACGTCCGGCGGCGACGTCGTCGTCAACGACCCCTACGCGCTCCCTGGGCACATCCGCATCGTCTACCGGCGCGCGCAATTCGAGCACGTGTGGATGGGCGGATCGAATGGAGTCGTCTACGTCATCGCGCCGCCCAGCACGCTCGCCGCTCTTAAGAGATGAGATCCCGAAGCGCGTCGATCTCGCCGACCGCATCGAAGTGCCGCACGGTCTCTTCGAACTCCAACAGATACTGTTCGTCTTTGGGATAGTAGCGCGCTCGCGCGATGTCATCGCCGGCGAAGGCCCGTATGTCGTCGTACGAGTCCCACAGCGAGATCGTGTAGACTTCTGCTTCGTCGCCTGCGGGCCGGACGAGCATCAGCGCGCCACGGTTGCCTTTGCACGCGCGGTAGTCGCGCAGGCCGGTGTCTTCGATGTAGCGGACGTACTCGTCCGCATCGCGAGCCCGGATGCGCCCATGCCACACTCTCGCGATCACGAGCCGAGACCGCGGCGCGCCAGCTCGATATTCATGAGCAGGCCGGGCAGGAAGCGCACGAAGTACCTGTTGACGCGGCGCAGCTCGGCGAGCCGTACTTCGTCGATATCGCATGACTCGAGCAGCGTCTCGCTGAGGAACAGCCGGTGCGGCAACGCCGTGGCGGCCTTGGCGGCGGCGGCGACGAGCTCGTCTGAGAAACGCCGGTAGGCCAGGTCTTCCGTTCGCGGCTTGCAGTCTTTCCACCACACTTCGAGCCAGTCGGGGTACGAGGCCATGGCGCGATACTCGGCTTCGATGAACGGCAGACCAAGCGCCGTCTTCATGTCCTCATAGATGGCGCGCACGCGTGGCGGCGCGTCGCGTTCCTCGACGAGCGTGAAGCGCACGCCGCGGAACTCCTTGGGGCGCTCGCGCTCTTCTTCGCGATGCGGCCCTTTCGTGCCAACCCCACCGACCGAGGTGCCGGCGAGCGCGGCATCGACCGCGCTTGCCATGATCGCGAGCTTGGGGTTGACTTGGCTGAACAGCTCGACGATCTCGCGCATGCGCACGATGTCGGATTCGCCCACCGCCCGAGCGCGCAGCAACGCGGCATGATCGCTGACCGGCCAGCTGTCGATCCCTTCGCGCACCTTGGTCCCGACATATCCGGCGAGCTCTGCAAACCCCGCAGTCAACACGCTCGGCCGCAGACGACGCCAGGTGGCGTCGAGGAATTTCGGATACACGGCCCAGGCCTGGAAGATGAGATTGACCAGAGGGACGCGCAGGGAGACTTTGATGTCGCGAAAGGCTTCGCGCGCTCGCTCGTCGGTGGCTTCGCTCTCTCGCACCAGTTGGATGCTCTGCATCACGCGCTCCTCACGTGCCGCGCGGCGGTTGGATGTCGGTGCGCAGGTGCAGCTCTTTGAGGACGGCTGGTTCGACGGGCGCCGGCGCGTTGACCATGAGATCCTGGAAGCGCTGGTTCTTGGGGAAGGCGATCACCTCGCGGATGGACTCGCCACCCGTCATGAGCAGGATGATCCGATCGACGCCGAGGGCGATCCCGCCGTGCGGCGGTGCGCCATACTCGAAGGCCTCGAGCAAAAAGCCGAAGCGCTGCTCGACCTGTTCTGGCGTATAGCCGAGCAGGTCGAAGATCCGGCGCTGCAGTGCGGGGTCGTGGATGCGGATGGAACCGCTCCCCAGCTCCATGCCGTTGAGCACGACGTCATAGTGCTGCGCGCGCAAGAGCAAGGGATCGCCGGCCAGCGACTCGCTGCCCGCAGCGGGAGCCGTGAACGGATGGTGGGCGGGTTGCAGCGTGCCTGTCTCTTCGTCGCGCTCGAAGAGCGGAAAGTCGAGCACCCAGCAAAAGGCGAAGGTCTTCGGATCGCGCAGACCTTTCTCGTCGGCGAGGTGCAGGCGCACCTTTCCGGCGATGGTCTGCGCCAGCGCGCGGTCGTCCGACACCATGTAGATCGCGTCGCCGTCGCCGGCGCCGGTCGTCGCGCGCAGGCTTGAGAGCAGCGTGTCGGTCAGCGCCGCTTTGGGCAAGGACGAGCGGACCCCATCCGGCGCAAAGGTGATCCAGGCGAGCCCTTTCGCACCGAATCCAGCGGCGACCGCAGCGAGCGCGTCGATGTCGCGGCGCGAACGGTTGGCACCGCCGCTTTCGGCGATGGCGACGATCGCCTTGCCCGCGGCCAGCGCGTTTGCGAAGATCTTGAACTCGGTGCCCGCGAACGCAGCGCCGACGTCGTGCAGCTTCATGCTGAAGCGCAGGTCGGGTTTGTCGGATCCATAGTCGCGCATGGCGTCCGCGTGAGTGAGGCGCGCAAACGGCCTCGCAACCTCGACGCCCAGCGACGCCTGGAACATGTGGGCGAGGGTGCCCTCCATGACCTCGATGACGTCCTCTTGGGTGGGAAAGGTCATCTCGAGATCGATCTGCGTGAACTCAGGTTGGCGGTCGGCTCTCGTGTCCTCGTCGCGGAAACAGCGCGCGATCTGGAAGTAGCGGTGAAACCCCGCCACCATGAGCAGTTGCTTGAAGAGCTGCGGCGACTGGGGAAGCGCATAGAACGCGCCGGGATGCAGGCGGCTAGGCACGACGAAGTCGCGGGCGCCTTCCGGCGTCTGCTTGATGAGCATCGGCGTCTCGATCTCATAGAAACCCTGCGCATCGAGATAGTCGCGCACCGCCTTGACCGCTCGATGACGCAGCTCGATCGCGCGCTGCAGCTGCGGGCGGCGCAGATCGAGGTAGCGGTAGCGCAACCGCAAGCTCTCGTCGACGTCGACGTCGCTCGCGATGGGGAAGGGCGGCGTCTTCGACCGGTTGAGCACGGCGACAGACTGCGCCGCGATCTCGATGTCGCCCGTCGCGAGTTTCGCATTCTCGGTGCCGGCAGGCCGGCGGCGGACGGCTCCGCGGACCGCGACGACGTCTTCGGAACGCAGCGATGAGGCGAGCTCGGTCGACGCCTTCGATGTCCGAGGGTCGAAGACGACTTGGGTGATGCCGAAGCGGTCGCGCAGATCGATGAAGATGAGGCCGCCGTGGTCGCGCGTGCTGTTCACCCAGCCCTTCAGCTCGACCGTCGTGTCTTCATCGGCGCGCTTGAGCTCGCCGCAGGTGACGCGGCGCATCTGCTCGCTCACGAGGACGCCGCGCCTTCGTGCAGCGCACGCTTGATGCCGCTGACGTAGTGGTACTGGTAGGCGATCTGGCGCGCGATATATGGCCAGGTGTTCTTGCGCGGCGCCTCCACGCTCGCGCCGGCGTGCTCGAGCGCGCGGCGTAGCGCCGGCGCTGCCCGCAGCGCCGAGTGCACCCATAACGAGATGGGCGTCATGCCCAGGTATGCCTTCACCATCATGTCCTGATGCTTGCGATAGAAACGCACCGTCGAGACGCCGGCCAGCTCCATCCGGCCGACCTGCTCGGCAAAGCCGACGGGATGCCAGTGATAGTTCACCGCACGCGCATCGTAGTGGATCTCGACGCCGTCTTTTTCGAGCCTATAGCCCAATTCCAAGTCCTCGTGCCCGTATCCCGTGAACTGTTCGTCAAAACACCCAACGCGGAGCAGGTCGTCGCGCCGCACCGACGCGTTGCCGGTGAGAAAATACAACCACGAGAGGCGGCGGCGCGTCGCAGGGTGGAGCGGACGCCGGGTGTCCGGCCGGTCGCGCTGCGTTCGATAATCGTCGAGCGAGCGGACCTGCAGCTCGCATCCGACGATCGCGATGCGTGTGGTGCCCGCAGCGGCGTGGCCTTGCGCGTGGCGCTCCAGCAGCGTCGGCGATGCTAGGATGTCCGCGTCGGTGAAGAGCACGACCGGGGCGCGCGCGGCCTGGATGCCGGCGTTGCGCGCTGCGCCCCGGCCAGCGTACGGCCCGGGCACATAGCGGATGCGCCCGTCGTGCGCTTGGATCTCGGCGAGGAACTGCACCGTGCCATCGGTGCTCTGCGAATCGGCGATGACGATCTCGTAACGGCCGGCCGACAAGGTCTGATCGAGGAGCGTGGGGATGACCTCACGCAGCGTGTCGATGCGGTTGTACGTCGGCATGACGATGGAGATGTCAAGCGTGCTCATGCGTGTTCTAGGGCTGGGCTGGGCTTGTCTGCCGGTCGGCGAGTGAATCCACCGCGGCCACCACTTCCTCGATCAGCGGTGTGGCGTCCGCCCCGAGTCGAGGCTTGGTGAGCATCGCGCTGCGCACGCGCCATGGGCTCCATTCCTGCGAGCACAACCTGAAGTACTCGCGCTCGAAGATGACGACCACGGGCCGTCGTAATGCCGCCGCGACGTGCGTGGCACCGGTGTCGACCGTGACGACGACCGACGATCGCTCGAGCACTGCGGCCCAGTGAAGCAACTGGAGGTTCCCGAGCCAGGTGACGTTCGGGCTGTGCGTCCGCTCGCGGATGGACTCCGCTTCGTCCGCGGTCTCGCTTCCGTAGGTGACGATGACGTCCTTGTGTCCGCGGGCGAGCGCGTTGATCAGCCGCAAGACGGCCTCCGCGCCGAAGTTCTTCGCGAACCAGCGCGGCGCAAGCGCCAAGACCACGGCGCCGGCGGGCGCATGGTCGCGGGCCCAGGCGACGTCGTCGTCGCCCAGACGCAAGGTCAGGTCCTTGGACAAAGACGCACCTCCGGCCAGTTTGACGAGAGCGAGCACTTGATCGACCTCATGCAGCACGGGCGTCTGTGGAAACCGGTCGGCCAGCTCCGGATCGGCTTCTGAGAGGCACCAATCCGTGAGCATCATGCCCGCGAGTGCGCGGCTGAGATAGCGGCGGCGATACACGTAGCCGATGCGCGTCTTGGCTTTGGTCACGCCGGCGAGGAAGATGTCATCGGTGCGCGGCGCAAGGCCGACGGCGACGTCAGCGTTTTTCCCCAGCCGCGCCACTTGCGCGATGGCCTGCAGCGGCAAGCGATGCGGTAAGAGCACGATCTCGTCGACGTCGGGGTTGTGGCGCAAGACGGGTTCTGTGTAGCCTGTGACCACGGCCGCGATCCGTGCGCGCGGCCACGAAAGCCGGAATGACGCGATGGCAGGCGTCGACAGCACGAGGTCGCCGACGCGGTCGGTGCGGATGAGCAGGATGTTGTCGTAGGCCGCCCCGTCGCGGCCCGGTGACAGGCCCATCAGCGCTTGGCGCTCGCTAGCTCGTCGTAGTAGGCGCTGCGTGCCAGGCGCAGCGCGGCCCACCTGCGCAGACCCAGAGGCCACGAGCTGTGCTCGACGCGCGGTGAGGCGATGTTCTCGAGCAGCGCCGGCCAGCCGCTCAAGCGGGCGATGCGGCTCCACCACATGAGAGGCCCAAGCTGACCCGTGGCCAGGGCGATGCGCCAATGCGGATGCAGGTCGAGGAACTGGATCGCGGTGCGCGCTTGCGCCCGCGCCTGGCGCGCGACGCGCGAGAACTGAGCCGGAGCGAGCGGCGGTTTGTGGTGGTAGACGACCGCATCGCGCTCGAGGATCGAAGGGATCCCCATGCGCCGCAGGCGGAAGCCCAGCTCGAGGTCCTCCCAGCCGTACTCGCGGAAACGTTCGTCGAAGCATCCCGCCGCGATGACGAGCCGCAGGGGAACGGAGACGTTCGTCGTCCAGAAATACGCTCCGGAATAGTTGCGCAATGAGTAGCTGGGCGCGGGAAGGTCATCAAAGGATTCGACGTTGATCGCCACGCCACGGCAGATCGAGTCGGGATGCTGCCGGTGGAAGCGCACGTGCGCCGACAAGAGCCCAGGCGTTGCCAGCACGTCATCATCCATGAACAGGATGATGTCGCCGCGTGCCCGCGCGATGCCGACGTTGCGGCCGTGAGCGAGCCCCGCGTTGGTCTGCCGGACGAGATACAGCGCGCAGGGGGGCGAAAGATGCGCCAGGACCCCTTCATACGTGCCGTCGTCAGACCCGTCGTCGACGAGGATGATCTCATACTCATCGGCATCGAGATCCTGATGGAAAAGCGCATCCAGCACGCGCCCGAGCAACGCGCGCCGGTTGTAAGTGCAGAGCTGGACGCTGATGAGCGGTCGGCGGCTTGAGCTGACGGCTCCTGTCACGCGGCCTCCGAGGGCGTGGGCGCGGCCACCTGACGCGCGGCGGCGACGACCCGCTCCGGCGAGAGCGCCGCGTAGCACGCGAAGGTGCGGCAGGTCTCCTTCCGGCACCACCGCGGGCATGGGTAGTCGGGTTCGATGACGGCCACGCGTGGCCCAAGCGGACGCCAGCGATGCGGCAAGTCGGTACGCAACGCGAAGATGCCGGCGGTTGGTGCGCCGACCGCCGCGGCGATGTGCATCGGACCTGAGTCGAGCGCCACGACGCAGAGCGCCCGGCGTGCGAGCGCGGCGAATCCACGCAGCGACGTCTTCCCGGCGATGTTGAACGAACGCCGCGTCATCTGCGCAGCGGTCTGGGCGACGAGCACCGCTTCGTTGCTGCCGCCAGTGAGCAATACCGGTGCGCCGAACGCCGCTCCGAGCGCGTCGCCGATGACCGCGAAATGTGCGCTCGGCCAGTGCGGCGCGTGCGCGGTGATGCCGCGCGCCGAATGGAAGATCACAAACGGCTCGCCGCCGACTGTCTGCTGGAGCAATCTATCAGCCTCCGCCTCGTCTGCAGCGGTCAGTTTGATGTTCACGTGGTAATCGACGGGTTGTGGCGTGATCCCGAGCGCGCGTGCATAGTCCATCTGCACGTCCGTCCAATGCGTCTGCGTGTCCCCACTCTCAGTGCGCACCGCGACCCGCTTGGTATAGCGGAAGGAGTAGAGACGCCGCGACTGACCGACGCGCACCGGGATGCGGGCCAGTTGCACGGCACGGGCGATGCGTGGATTCGACCAGAACACCACGGCTATCGTGTAGCGGCGCGCGCGCAGATTCTCGATGAGGCCTTTGAGCGACATGCGGCCATCGTCGATGAGCGTCTCGCCGACCGACGGCAGACCTGCGATCAATGGAGCGGCGTAGCTCGTGGTGAGCACGTCGACCGGTACGGCGAAATGACGGCTGAGCGCCGCGATCGCGGGCATGGCCGCCAACAGATCGCCGGCGCCACCGCCGGTGCAGGTCGCAAGGATCTTCGTCTTCACGCTTTCGCCACTGCGCGCACCGCATCGCCGACTCGGGCTCCGAGCGATTCCGGCGTTCCCGCGAGCCACGCTGGTTTCACGAGGCAGCGCCACGTGCCCGCCCAGGGATGCCACTGCTGCGACAGACGCTCGAAGCCGTCCTCGTCGAAGAGATCGACCACGCCCGCTCCCAGCATGCCGGCGACGTGCGCTGCGCCCGTGTCCGGCGTGACGAGCGCGGACGCGCTCTCGAGCGCGCCGAGCCAACACGGCAGGGTCAGGCCGGCGAGGACGCGTGTGCGACCACCGGCCGCGAACGCGGGCGGCATGTGCTCGAGCACCGAGCATGCCAAGCTTTCGTCGTGCGCCGATGCCAGGAGCACGGCTCGTTCGAATCCCGAGATCTGCAGCGTCACACTGACGAGTTGGGCAATCGCCGTCGGCCCCCATCCTCCGGTGAGCAGTTTCGGGGTGATCTGAACGGCAACCGCTCCCCGGGCGCTGCGGGCCGCATCGGAATCTTCGACGCGCAGCCACGCGCGCAGATCGGCCGCCGCATCGGGGACTGGAAGAGCGGCGCCGAGCGCCAACCCGAGCCGGTAGAGCGTCGTGACCTCATGCTCGGGCGACGCGGTCCACGCCGCTGGACGGTAGACGGCGGACGTCAGCTGACTGCGCTGCCACAGCGACTTGAACGGCTTTTGCAAACGGTGCCAGAATCCGGCTCGCGCAGACGCACCCGACAGGCGCCCGAGCTTGTAGCCCGCGACCTCTTCGGTCGCGATGATCGCGCGGGTGTAACCGCAGCCGGCAAGCTCACGTTTGAGCGACTCGACCGGTTGCGAGGGGTCGTAGACGTGGACGCGTGCGACGCGCTGCGAGAAGAGCGCGGCGTTCGTGCGCGAGCAGATAGCGCCGAAAGTCGCGTCAGGGAACGACCGTCGCATGCCTTCGAGGGTTGGGATGCACAAGGCAGCATCACCGATGCCGTCGAGCCGCACGAGCAGGATCGCTTCGCGGGCCGTCATGTCTGCGCGCGTAATGCGGCTCTGAGCGCATCCACATAGTCGGCATCGACGAGCGCCTCCGCTGCGAGCGTGGATGCGAGAGATCCCGGACGGGAATCGCGCGCCAGCCGTTCGTAGAACCGGCGCAGCGGACCGGCGTTGACGATCGCCGCGCGCGCGAAGTTGGCCCCGTAGGCGCCAGTCGCCAAGCGCACAGGCCACGACGGCGCCTTACGCACGAATCGCGCCGCCATCGTGCCCTTCTCATGCGCCAGCGCGCGCCGGCGCGCGAGCGCCATCGTCCGCGGCGGCTTGATGTGGTAGATGTAGGCCGGCCAGGCGAAGACCCGGGCCAGTCCGCGTGCGCGCAAGCGGATCCCGAGATCTGTGTCCTCCCAGCCGTAGAGGTCGTAGCGTTCATCGAAGCACCCGACCGCCTCCAGGTCGGTCTTGGCCACGCTGACGTTGCACGTGCAGAAGAACGCACGCGAGTAATGCCGCGCGCTGGGCTGGATGAGTTGCTCTTTGTCGGGCACGTTGAGGATCGGACCGCTGACCACGGCCGGGCGTGCCTGGGCTTGATGCGCGCGCACGTGCTCGGCCACGAAATGCTCCGGCGCTATCGTGTCGTCATCGCAGAAGATGATGATCGCGCCCCGCGCCGCGGCGATACCGGCGTTGCGCGCCTTCGCCCGGTTCGGATCCGGCACCCATACACCGCGCACGAGGCCGCCGGCGGCCTGCGCGATCACACTCTGGGTCGCGTCCTGCGATCCGTTGTCGACGACGACCACCTCGAACCGGTCGGGTGTGGACTGACGGCCGAGCGACGCGAGGCAGTCGGCGAGCTCCGTCGCGCGGTTGTGCGTGGCGATGATGACGCTCGCGCTCGGCATGGCGCTTTAGCCGGCCATCCGCGAGGCCGGCATCTTGGCGATGACGGCGAGCAGCTCGGCAGCCATGCGCTGCGATGCGCCGACGTCGCTCGCGTACAGGGAGGCCAGGGTCTCGCCCATGACCCGCAACCCGTGCGGGTCGTCGAGCAGTTCCGCGGCGCGCAGCGCCACCTCGTGCGGCTTGAGCATGCCGACGATCTCGGGCGCGATCATCCGGCCGCCATCGATGTTGGGTTGCGCCCACATGCCGACGCGGGCCGCGATCTTGTAGGCGATCCAGCGTTTGAGCGGGCGGCCGACGAGCGGCACGCGATGCAGGTAGGCAGCGATGCCGTTCATAGCAGCCTCATCCACCCGATTGAGCGGCACGGCCACGAGCAGCGCTCTGCCCAAGACAGCCGCCTCCATGCACTTGGTGCCAGGGATGCTGATGACGAGCTGGCTGGCCGCGATCGCGTTGTAATCAGGCGATCGATCGACGCTGAAGCGGTGGCCGTCGACCTCGATCACGCCGCTGGCAGCGTCGTAATGGCCCGGGACGCCGAAGTGTTGCGGGTCCCCGGCCCACTCGACCCCGGCCTTCACTTCGTCGTCGTTGTTGAACGGCGAGAGGACGAAGGTGATCGGGAGGTTTGGTCGCAGGCGCACGAGATCGCGGGCGACGGCCATGAAGAACGGCAGGAGGAAGCGCACTTCATAGGGTCGGCTGCCGGGAAGGATGCACACGCCCGATCCCGTGCCTGGAGGTCCAGGGGGGTGACGGAGCGATCCGACGACGGCGTCGGCGACGAGGTTGCCGACGATGCGCACTCGGTCGGGTGGGGCACCCGTCGCGCGCAGCTCTTGCGCGTTGCCCTCGTCGAGCGCGAAGAAGCGCTCGAACAGCTTAGCATACGAACGACGCGAGAACTTGTACGTCATGGGCGTGAGGCCCAGCCGGCGCGCGATCGTCGCCGCATGGAAGAGATCGCCGCCCAGGTACTGGAGCACGCCTGGCGTGCGCGTCAAGCCCTCGACGCGGCGGCCGACGAGAAACCTCCCGTACGCCTGCGGATCGACGACGTGTGCGGCAGGGAACATCGCGTGCACGATCTCGGTCTCGCGTCCTGTTGCATAGGCGCAGGGGAGCACGATCACCGTGACGCGCGCATCCGGCGCAGCCTCGTAGAGCGAACGGAGGAAGGGCCGCGTCCATCCCATCACCTCGCCGGGACCGTTGGCTGTCACGAAGATCGTGGGAGCGCTCATGCCGGACCCTTGGACATCTTCTCAACGAGCGCCGTCGTCGAGCGCTCTGGGATGCGCGGCGCGAACACGATCACCCCGCCCGCGTCCTTTACCGCGCTGGCCTCGGGCAGGTCGCTGCCCTCGTAGCCTGCGTCCTTGACGTGGATGTCAGGCCGGATGATGCGGATCGTCTCGTTCGGCCGCAACTCGTCGTAGATGCAGACGTAGTCGACGCATGCCAGCGCAGCCACCACTTCGGCGCGGTCAGCCTGGCCCACGATCGGCCGCTTCGGACCTTTGTTCAACCCGCGCACCGATGCATCCGAGTTCACCCCCACGACCAACAACGCGCCGAGGCTTCGTGCGTGCTCGAGGTAGCGCACGTGTCCGACGTGGATGAGATCGAAGACGCCACAAGTGAAAACGACCTTGCCGCCGGCGCTTTTGATCTGTGCTGCGCGCTTTGCGATCTCGTCACGATCGAGGACCTTATCGGCGGCGCGCACGGGGCTCTTTACCGCTTTGCGGCGCAGCCGTCGGCTGGGCGACGCCACCTGCGACCGCGAACTTGAGGATCTCTTCGGGCGTGGCCGTGGCCGTGCCGAGCTTCTCGACGACGACGCCGGCGGCGACGTTGGCGAGCGTCACCGCACGCTCGATGGGAGCGCCGGCGGCGAGCGCTAGCGTCAAGGTCGACATCACCGTATCGCCCGCGCCGCTGACGTCGTACACCTGGCGGGCCATCGCAGGAACCCACAGCGGGCGGCTCCCGGGCGAGAACAAGGTCATGCCGTGCTCTCCGCGGGTGATGAGCACGTGTTTGGCTTTGGTGCGGTCCATGAGCACTCGCGCCGCACGCGCGAGATCCGCGTCGGTCTTGACCGTCACGCCCGAAGCGCTCTCCGCCTCGGCCGCGTTTGGTGCGATGCAATCGACGCCTACGAATGCGCCGATGTTCTGCGGCTTTGGGTCTGCGGTGATCACCGCTTTGTGCTTGAACCCGCGCAGCGCGGCGATGAGCGGCGCGCCGATCAGGCCTTTGCCGTAATCGGAGATGACGACGCCGTCGAGCGAACCGTCCAGCTGGGCGAGCGCACGGCGGATGAGGTTGAGACCCCGGGCGTCGATGGGCGACGTCGATTCGCGGTCGGCGCGGACGACCTGTTGATTGTGCGCGACGATGCGCATCTTCTGGGTCGTGGGCCGGCTACCGGTGCGCACGACGCCGCGCACGTCGACCCCGAGCTTGGCGAAGAGCTCGAGGACGCGATTGCCCGCGTCGTCGTTGCCCAACATCCCGAAGACCGACACCTTGGCGCCGAGCGCGGCAAGATTGTTCGCGACGTTGCCTGCGCCGCCCAGCGTGTAGGTGTGGTCGTTGACCTCGACGACCGGCACGGGCGCTTCGGGCGAGATGCGCCGGACGCTGCCCCAGTACCACTCGTCGAGCATGAGGTCGCCGATGACGGCGACGTGCCGGCCGCGCATGGCACGCAGCAGCTCCGCGATCCAGCGTTGGTCGCCGGATTTTGGTCGCGTCGGGCGAGTGCGCCGCACCGAGGCTTTCTGCTTCATCTATCCCTTCGTCGTGATGATGCGAGCGGCATCGATCAGATCCTTAGCCTGGTAGGCGAGTGCTCCTTCGGCTGCATGCCCGTCGTGCGCGCCGATCAGCACGGCTCTCGTGCCTGCCGCGAGCCCGGCTTCGACGTCGCGCAGCCCATCACCGACCATCCACGACGCCGCGAGGTCAAGCCCGAGATCGCGCGCCGCCTGCACGAGCATACCCGGTTTTGGCTTGCGGCACTCGCACTCGACGGCGTATAGCGGCACCTCGCCGCCGGACAGGTGCGGGCAGCGGTAGCTCGCTTCGATGGTGACGCCTTGCTCGCGCAACAGGTCGAGCAGCCGGGCGTCGACCGCGTCCGCCATGGCCTCCGTCATCATGCCGCGCGCGATGCCGGATTGATTCGAGGCGATGACGAGCGTGTAGCCCGCGTCCGCCAGTCGCTTGGCGCCCTGCGCGGCCCCCGGGATGAGCCGCACGTCGCTGGGTAAGGCGACGTAGCCCGTGTCGACGTTCAACGTCCCGTCGCGATCCAGAAAGACTGCGCGACGCAGCGAGCGCCCGGCCACGTCAGATCACGAAGCGGCGAGCGCAACTTCGACAAGCTCGCAGAGGATGTGGCCGAGCGCGAGGTGCACCTCTTGCACCTTCCAGGACGGACCCTGGGGCCCGACGATCGCGATGTCCGCTTCCCGCGCGACCGTGCCGCCGCCGTTTCCCGAGAACGCGATGGCGATCGCCCCTTTGGCACGTGCGGTGCGCAGCCCCGAGACCACGTTTGGGGATTCTCCCGACGTCGTCATGCCCACGGCGACGTCGCCGGACCGCACGAGACCCTCGAGCTGACGCGCGAAGACGTGCTCGTACCCGTAGTCGTTCGCGATCGCGGTAAGGGCGGACGTGTCGACGGTGAGCGCGAGCCCGGCGTACGCAGGCCGGTCGAGCAAGAACCGGCCGGACAGCTCTGCGGCCATGTGCTGCGCTTGCGCCGCACTACCGCCATTGCCGAAGAAATACACTCGCCCGCCGGCGCGCAGCGCGCCGACGACCGCGTCGACCGCCTGACCAACGGGTGCAGCGTAGGCGTCGAGCTCCCACATGCCGCGGCGATCCGCCACGCAGTCAGCGAAGGACTTCGTGCCGGCGGTGCTGCTCACGTCTCTATCCAGAACAGCTCTTGGTGCAGCGACACGAGCTGACCATCGTTGACGCAGATGCGCGCCACCCTCCCGCTGTGCTCGCTGACGATCTCGTTCATGAGCTTCATGGCTTCGAGGATGCACAAGACCTGCCCCGCGACCACGTCATCGCCGACTTCGACAAAGTGCTTGGCGCCCGGCGCGGGAGCGCGGTAGAAAACGCCGACGAGCGGCGCCGGCACCTTCTTGATGTTGGCCGGGGCCTCATCATCCACCGCATGCGACGCGGCAGGCGCATGCGAGCCGGCGGCGTGCGCCGGCGACGCGGCAGCGCCCGTGGGCGCGCTCATGCGCAGGTCAAGATCCACTTCGCCGAACGCGACCCGTAGGCGGTCGAGCCCGTCGCGCTGCATGAGCGCGATGAGCTCGTCGAGCAGGCGTTTATCTACATCCACGTGGCCGCATACCTCATGTCTTGAGCCGGTTCGCGAGTTCGCTCTCGACGTTATCGAGCGCGATCCGCGAACGCTCGCGCGTCGCTAAATTCTGGATTGTGGCCTCGGAGCTGCGCCGCTCGTCTTCGCCGACGATGACGGCGTAGCGGGCGCCGCTCTCGCCGGCCGCGCGCAGCTGCTTGTCGATGTTGCGGCGCGTGTAGTCCATGTCGGCGGAGATGTGACGCGCACGGACGGCGTTCATCACCGGCACGAGGGTGTACGCCGACGGCTCGTCGAGCGCGACGAAGACCACGTCGACGCGCGGCCGGCCGTTATGCGTCTGGGTCATCCCTGCGCTGTGGGCGAGCATGAGCATGCGATCCATGCCCATGGCCAGGCCGACGCCCGGCGTCTGCGGACCGCCCATCGACCGCACGAGTCCGTCGTAGCGCCCACCGCCGCACACGCTGTTCTGCGCGCCGAGGCCGGTCGAGCTGATCTCGAACACCGTGCGTGTGTAGTAGTCCAAGCCGCGCACGATGTGCGGGTTGTGGAGCGCGCGGATCCCCATGGACTCGAGCAACGTGCGTAGCACGGCGAAATGCTCCTGGCACGCCTCGCACAAATAGCCGTCCATGGTCGGCGCTTGGGTCAAGACGTCGACGTCGCGCGGATCTTTGGAGTCGAGGATGCGCAGCGGGTTGCGCGTTAGCCGTTCCTGACTCGTCTCGGACAGACGCTGCGCGCTGCTGCGTAGAAACTCGACCAGGGCATCGCGGAACTTTTTGCGGCACTGTTCGCAGCCGAGCGAGTTGATCTCCAAGCGGTACTCGGTGATGCCGATGGCTCTCATCACCTCAAGCCCGAGCGCGATGATCTCGGCGTCGGCCTCGGGGCCGGCGACGCCGAAACATTCGACGCCCCACTGGTGCGCCTGCCGATAGCGGCCCTTCTGCGGCCGCTCGTAACGGAAGATCGGCCCACGGTAGTACAGTTTGAGCGGCAGGCTTTGCAGCAGATTGTGCTCGAGCACCGCGCGGACGACCGGTGCGGTGAGCTCGGGGCGCAGCGTGATGCTCCGCTCACCGCGATCGATGAACGTGTACATCTCCTTATCGACGATGTCAGTGCCCTCGCCGATCGGTTTGACGAACACCTCGGTGCTCTCGAAGATCGGCGTGCGGATCTCCTGATAGCCGAAGCGCGTGCAGACCTCATCGATGATGCGCTCGAGGGCTTGCCACTGCGCCGATTCGGGGGGAAGGATGTCAAAGGTGCCGCGCGGAGCGGTGATATGCTTCACAGCGTTCCAAACCGGGGGAACCCCGTCCGTCGTAGTTGTCGCAATGCAGCTATCGTTTCGGCGTCCTGCGCCGACATACTTGCGAGCCATCATCGTTCCCAGCGTGGCGCTCTGCGCAGCGCTGCTGGCGGCGTTCTTCCCGCCGGCCAGCGCATTGCCACGCATGGCGTCCGCGGCGCCCGAGCTCGCACGGATGTGGTCGTACTTCTGCTCGATGCTGTTGGCAGCGGCGCCGTTTGTGGCCTGCGGTGCGGCGGGCGCAGCCACCCTCACGACCATCACGCGTCGCAACACGCGATCGCGTCGCGTCAGGCTCTGGACGATGCCATTGTTCGCGCTCCTCTTCCCGGGTTGCGACTGCTCGATGAACGCCTATGCTCCGTCACTGCGTGCCATGCCGTCATGGCTTGCGGCGTATGCGATCGTGTGGGCCAGCTGCTGCAATCCGCTCGCCCTTGTCACCACAGCTACCGTTCTCGGGCCGCACATGCTCTACAGCCGCCTTGTGGCCGGCGCCATCGCTGCAACGCTGACCGCCCTCGCCTGGTCGCGGCTGCCTGCAGCGCGCTCGCCGCATGAATGCGAACCATCCGGCTTTTTGGATTCGTTCGTCGCTCTGGCAGGAACCGGCATCGCTTCGTTCGCCGTTGCGGCCGCACTCAGCGCCGCATGCCTCGCGTTCCACCCAGACGTAGCGCGCGGGAGCGGAGCTTTTGGCGCCGCTGTGGCGGGCGCACTGCTCTCTCCATGCTCGAGCGCCGATGCGGTGCTCGCGCGCGTCCTGTTCGAACGGCCGGGCGCGCAGCTCGCCTTCATGATCGCTGCGCAATGTTGTGACATCCGCCAGCTCTGGCTGCTCGGCCGATGCTTTGGCGTCGCACACGCTGTGCGCGCGTCGTGCGCCGCGCTCCTCGCCTGCACGATGGGATATCTGCTTGCGAGCCGGTGACGTCGCGGTCGCGGGCACGAGCGGGATGATCGCGGGTGCGTGCGGCCATGGCCGGATCGCGGCGCTCGTGCTCGAGCCGGCTTGGCTGCTCGTCGCGGTCGCTGTACTCTTCGCAGTGGGACTCGTCACGCGCATGCGACGGCACGAAGGTGCGAGCGCCGCCACGACTGGCCCCCTCGCGCTCGCGTGTGCGCTCGGCCTCGCCGCAGGCACGGCGTTACCTGCGCACCTGCCCCCGCCAAGCGGGCGAGTGGCGACGCATGGGATCGCGGTGCGAGCGCATCGCGACGCGGCCGGATCGAGCGACGATCTCTTCGCTGCGCTCGAAGCGGTGGACGACAGGCCGCAGTCGCTTGTGGGCAAACAGCTGTCGGTCACGGGATGGTGGCGACCGCCAGCAGGTGGCGCTCCTGCATCGGTGTCTCGACCGGTCATGACGTGCTGCGCGGCAGACGCGGTTGACGTGGGCTTCGACGTGTTCGTACGCCACGCAGTCCATCTGCCTGCACAGACGTTCGTCCGCGTGCGCGGCCTCGTGCAAGCATCCATGCACGACGGCGAGACCCGCTACGCGCTCGCCGATGCGGACGTCGAAGCGATCAGTGCAGGAAGTAGCGGCGCGAGGTGAAGACAAGCGCGATGCCGGCGGCGCGCGCCGCCTCGATAACTTCAGCA
This sequence comes from Vulcanimicrobiota bacterium, assembly GCA_036741695.1. GTDB lineage: Bacteria > Vulcanimicrobiota > Vulcanimicrobiia > Eremiobacterales > Eremiobacteraceae > JAFANK01. The sequence continues at coordinate 86,765 of DAINRU010000005.1, read as the reverse complement.
TCGCGGATCGAACCGCTCGGCGCGACAACGGCGACGATCCCAGCCGCGATCGCCGCTTCGATCCCGTCAGCGAATGGGAAAAAACCGTCGGTGGCGAGCACCGCGCCCAGCGCGCTTTGGCCCGCGCGGCGGCAGGCGAGCTCGACGGCCGCGACGCGGTTGGTCTGACCACCGCACACCCCGAGCGTGACCTGATCGCGCACGACGACTGCGGCATTGGATTTCACCTGGCGCACCGCGCCGAAGGCGAAGAGCAGGTCGCGCCATGCCTGAGAGCTCGGCCGGCGCTCCGTGACCACCTTCCACACATCCGGTGGCGCCTCGGGGTCGGGCTGCTCGGCGAGCACGCCGCCCAGTGCGGAGCGGACGGTCGTGCCGGCGCGCAACTGTGACGGGAGTTCGGGGGAGAAGCGCAAGAGGCGGAGGTTCTTCTTCGCACGCAGCAGTTCGAGCGCCGCGTCATCGAACTCTGGCGCGGCGACGACTTCGAGAAAGCGCGAGCGCAGAAGCTCGGCGCTCGTACGATCGAGCCGTTCGCTCAGCGCCACGATGCCGCCGAAGGCCGAGATCGGATCCGCTCCCAGCGCCGCAGCGAGGGCATCGCGTGAGCTGTTCGCACCCGCGAGGCCGCACGGGACGGTATGCTTGACGATCGCTGCGAGGACCGGTTTGCGCGCAGCCGCGTCGGGCGGGAAGCCCTCCGGCTCGTTGATGGGCGCGATCAACCGTAGGCACGAATCGACGTCGAGCATGTTGTTGTAGGAGAGCGTCTTGCCGGACAGAGCCTGCGGGAACGCCTTTTCCTCGCCGTGATAGAATGCTGCGCGGGCCCACGGGTTTTCGCCATAGCGCAAGCGGCTGCGCAAAGGCAGATTGAGCGACAGCACGTCGGGTAACCCCTCGCGGCCGCCGCGCGCGAAGTACGACGCGATGGCATCGTCGTACTCGGCGACGAGTGCGAACGCGCGCGCTGCGAAGCGACGGCGTTCTTCAAGCGTCGGTCCACCGCGCGCGAGCGCAGCGATGAATTCTTGATACAACCCAGGTTCCGCCAGCACGCTGACATTCTCGTAGTTCTTGGCCGCGGCGCGCAGCAACGACACGCCGCCGACGTCGATCTGCTCGATGATCTCCGTCTCGGTGGCGTCCGGGCGCGAGGCGGTCTGCGCGAAACGATACAGGTTCACCGCCACGACTGGGACCAACCCGATGGCGTGGTGCTCGATCTCGCGCGCGTCGTCAGCGAGCTCCGGCCGGGCCAAGATGCCCCCGAACACCTTGGGATGCAACGTCTTGACGCGCCCGCCGAGCAGCGGTGGAAAATCGGTGATCGCCTCGACGTCATCGCAGTGCAGCTGTAGCGCACGAATGGCTGCTGCGGTGCCCGACGTCGCCACGAGCCGATACCCGGCCGCGGTCAGCGCTTGTGCTAGTTCGTGGAGGCCGGATCGATCGGTGAGCGAGAGGAGCGCAATGGGTCTATCGTGCGGCACCCGCGCGCTCCAGCGACAGTGACAAGACGTTGGAGACGCCCGGCTCGCTCATCGTCACGCCGTACATGCGGTCGACGAGGGTCATCGTCGCCTTGTTGTGCGTGATGATGATGATCTGGGATCTCCCATTGCCGGCCAGCTCTGCCAGCTGGACGCCAAAACGTCCGACGTTGGCCTCGTCGAGCGCTGCGTCGATCTCGTCGAAGATGTAGAAGGGGCTCGGCCGCACCTGCAACGTCGCGAAGATAAGCGCGACCGCGGTGAGCGCTCGTTCGCCACCCGACAACAGATTGAGGTTTTGCATCTTCTTGCCCGGCGGTTGCGCCGAGATCTCGATGCCCGCTTCCGTAGGATCCTCGGCCTCGCTCACCCAGAGCTTGGCGTTGCCGCCGTTGAACAATCGCGTGAACGTCTCGGAGAAGGCGACCGCGACTTTCTCGAACGTCTCGTTGAACTTCCGCAGCGATTCAGCGTCGATCTCGGCGATGCTCGCCAAAATCCCCGCGCGTGCCGCTTCCAGGTCGTGCAGCTGAGCCCGTAAGAACTCGCAGCGTTCGAGCGTGGCGGCGCGATCCTCGAGAGCGTTGAGATTCACGTTGCCCAGGCGCAGTAGCTCCTCGCGCAGCCTGCGCACCTGTGCGTCGGCGTCGTCCACGAAATCCGTATAGCGTGCGTCGACGTCATCGCATTCGTGTTGCGTCGCTGGATTCTGCGAGAAGGTCTGCTGCAGCAGCGTCAGCTCGGCGTCGATCTCGGCCAGACGTATGCGCAGGCGCTCGAGTTCGAGCGACTGCTCCCGGCCCTGTTGCTCTTCTTGGGCATAGGCCGCATCGAGCTCGCGCGCCGTGCTTGCGCAGGCGTCGCGGCGCTCGCGCACCTGCGTCAAACCCGCCGCGACGGCGGCAAGCGCTTTCTCGGCATTGCTGCGCTGCGCCGCCAGGCGTTCGACGTCCGTCGCGCCGCGTTCGCGCTCCTCGCGCGTACGTGACAGCGTTGCCAGCCGTTCTTTGCGCTGCGTCTGGGCTCGCTCGAGCTCCGCCCGCGATGCCTCGACGTCGTCGGAAAGCTGGGCCACGCGCTCGACGAGCGCTGCCGCATTCGCCGCCGCATCGCGGTGACGCGCTCGCGTGCCGCTCAGCTCGAGCGCGAGCGAATCTGCCGTGCCCAGCGCCTCGTTCCGCTGCGCCTCGAGCACCTCGACCTCGCGGGAGAGTTCAGCCGCGTCTTTGCGATGGCGCTGCGCGGCATCCTGCGCCGCCGCGAGCTGACCCTTTCGCTTGTCGTCGAGCTCTCGCAGCGTCACGTGGCGCTGTTCCAACGTCTCTTGCTCGCGCGCCAGGTGCTCAGCTGCGACCGTGAGGTCGTGCTGGCGCAACGCCAGCGCGGCAGCGTCGCCCTTGCGTTCTTCCACGCGCAGCTGTGCCGCGTCCATGGCCCGCATCGCGGCGTCAAGCGCCGCATCGGCGTGGCGCGCTGCGTCTGTCTGCGCGCGTATCTCGTCCTCGAGCATCCCAAGCGCAGCGTGCGCGCCGACCGGCCCGACGCCCGCACCGCTCGAGATGACGCCGCCGCGGATCACGTCGCCGTCCTGCGTCACAAACGCGGCATCGACCATCCGCTGCGAGCAGGCGAACGCGTCATCCAGGGTCGCGACGACGAAGCTCTGCCCTAGGGCATGTTCGATCGCCGGCCGGAGCTTGGCGTCGCAGGTGACGAGATCGACCGCACGTCCGAGGATGCCCCCACCCACCTTTGCGTCTTCGTGCGTGCGCGAGCGCGGCAGAGCCTCGAGCGCGACGATCGTCGCCCGGCCGGCTTGCGTGCTCTTCAACAGCTGCATCGCCGCCCTCGCATCGGCGAGCGTCCGGACGATCACATCATGCGCGTGAACACCGAGCAGGGCATCGATGGCGATGGCATAGCGATCGTCGACCTTGATCTGACCGGCGAGAGCTCCCAGCACGCCCGAGAGCGCGCCGTTCGTCGCCGCTTCGAGCAAGGCACGTGCGCCCGCCGGCGCGCCGGTCGATCCGGTCTCGAACTGTTTGAGCGCGTCACGCTTGGCAGTCAGCTGCGTGACCCGCGCGTGCGCGTGCTCGCGAGCGCGCCGGGCCTCGTCCACCACCTTCGCGGCAGCTTTGGCGGCGCTCTCGAGCTTGCGCAGCTCGACCTCAAGCGCCGAGGCCTGCGTGGTCAGGCCGTCAAGGTCGGTGCCGACCTGCGCGGCCCTGGCGCGGCTGCGCGTCACACCCGAGTCTGCGGCCTGGATCTCGCCGGCGAGCCGTTTGACCTCTTCGCGGAGCTGTTCGAACTCGTGCTCGGCAGCTGCGGCCGCAGACGCGCTCTCGGTCGAGCGAGCGACCGCTCGCGTGCGCGCATCTTCGACCGCACGAAGCGCGGCATAGGCTCGTTCCCACTGCGCGGTGCCGGTCGCTTCGACTGATGCGGCCGATTCGGCGAGGCTGAGCGCCTCGTCGCGTCCTTCGCGGCTGCGCCTGAGATCTTCTATCGCGCTCGAAAGCCGGGCATCCGCCTGCGTGGCGGCGTTGGCCGCCGCGTCGACATCGCGTTCCAAGGATTCAAGCGTGCGCGCGAGCTCCGCGATCCGGGCGCTCTCCGCGGCGTGCGCCGAGGCGTGCTCCTGAAGCTCGTGGGCGAGCCGTGTGTGTTCGGCGTTGCGCTCGTCCAGGGCGAGCGAGGCTTGATATTCCTCGTAGCGCGCCTTGTTGAGGGCGGCTTGCAGCTCGCTGTGCTGCTTGGCCGCCGTTGCGGCTTCGTGCTCGTCGGCTCCCAGCGACTCGACGATGCGCGCGCGCTCCTCGCGGCGTGCCGCGGTCTTGCGCACGTATGAGAGGATCTCGAAATCGCGCAGTTGGGTCGAGACCTTCTGATAGCGCTTAGCGCGACGCACCTGCTGCTCGATCGCCGGGATCTGCTTCTCGAGCTCGATGAGCAGGTCGTTGAGGCGCAAGGCATTCGTCGCCGTCTGTTCGAGGCGCCGTTGCGCTTCGCGTTTGCGTGCACGGTAACGCGCCGTGCCTGCGACCCCCTCGAACAGCTCGCGCCGCGCTTCGGGCTTGGCGGAGAGGATCGCGTCGATCTCGCCTTGGGAGACGATGGCGGCGAGCTCGGCGGCGAGGCCCGTGCCCAGCAGCAGATCGGTGATGTCGCGCAAGCGCACTTGCGCCTTGTTGAGGAAGAACTCGCTCTCGCCCGAGCGGTAGGCGCGCCGGGTGATGGCAAGCTCAGCGAAGGGCGTGGGCAGCGCGCCATCGGTGTTGTCGAAGGTGAGGGTGACTTCGGCCATGCCCAGCGGCCGGCGCTGCGAGTTCCCGGCAAAGATCACGTCGTCCATGCGAGCGCCGCGCAGCTGGCGGGCGCTCTGCTCGCCGAGCACCCAACGCACCGCGTCGACGAAATTCGATTTGCCGGACCCGTTGGGACCGACGATCGCGGAGACGCCGGGGTGGAAATCGAGGTGCGTCCGCTCCGCGAACGTCTTGAAGCCGAAGAGATCTATGCTCTTAAGGTAGATGCGCGATTACCTCACGTCCGGGCGGCTCCCGCCTCGCAGTGTCACGAGCGCCTCGCGCGCAGCGGCCGACTCCGCCTGCTTCAGGCTTGCTCCGTCGCCGGACCCCACCGTCCTGCCCGCGACGGACACCGTGACCGTGAAGACCCGCGCGTGCGGAGGACCGCTCTGCGCCGTCATGGCGTAGTGCGGTGCCTTCTTAAACTTTGCCTGTGCATACTCTTGCAGTGCGGTCTTGGGATCTTTCGTCTCGCTCGCTCCCGCATGCGCCAGATGGGAACGCTCGATGAAACGACGCGCCGGCTCGAGGCCCTCGCTCAGGTAGACGGCGCCGACGATCGCCTCGAAGGCGGCGGCGAGGATCGAGGGCCGCTGCGCGCCTCCCGCGGCCGTCTCGCCACGACCAAGCCGGAGCAAGGGCGCGACCCTGAGCCTACGCGCGGTCTGTGCGAGCGCCGCGCGCGAGACAAGCGCTGCTCGCATCCGCGAGAGGGTGCCTTCGGCCTTCTCGGGATGCTGCAGGTAGAGCGCGTGCGCCACGACGGCGCCGAGCAACGCGTCGCCCAAGAACTCGAGCCGTTCGTTGGAGATAGCGCCGCGGCCGCTATGCTCGGATGCGTAGGAATCATGGGTGAAGGCCGTGTCGAGCAGGCCGTTGTCGACGCAACCGTCGCCTAAGCGCAGCTCGCGGGCGAGAGCGCGCAAGCCGCGTCGGCGGGCGGACCCTTCTGCCACGTCTTAGTTTTCGGAGAACTTCCGGAAGACGAGCACCGCATTGTGCCCGCCGAAGCCGAACGAATTGGACAGACCGGTGCTGACCTCGTGCTTGCGAGCCACGTTCGGCACGCAATCGAGATCGCAGGCGGGGTCCACGTGCTCGTAATTGATGGTCGGCGGTATGATGCCGTGGTACAGGGCGAACACCGTGCAGATGCCCTCGAGCGCCCCAGCTGCGCCTAGCGCGTGGCCGAACATCGACTTGTTGGAGCTGACCGGAATCGTCTTGGCGTGCTCGCCGAACACCGCTTTCACCGCTTGGGTCTCGGCGGAGTCGCCGAGGTCGGTCGAGGTGGCGTGAGCGTTGATGTAATCGATGTCGGTCGGCTTGATGCCGGCGTCGCGCAGCGCCCGGACCATTGCCAGCTTCACCCCGCGCGCCTCCGGATCGGGAGCGACCATGTGGTAGGCGTCGGAGGACTGCCCGTACCCGATGATCTCGGCGTATATGCGCGCGCCGCGTGCCCGGGCGTGGCCGAGTTCCTCGAGCACGAACGCTCCACCACCCTCGCCGATGACGAATCCGTCACGGGTCTTGTCGAACGGCCGGCTCGCCGTCTTGGGGTCATCGTTACGCGTCGAAAGCGCGCGCATGGAGCAAAAACCGCCGACGGCCAATGGCGTGATCGGCGCCTCAGAGCCGCCCGAGATCATGACCTCCGCGTCGCCATGCTGGATGACGCGCATGGCTTCGCCGATGGCGTTGTTCGACGAGGCGCAGGCTGAGACCGCGGTCTGGGAGGGGCCGCGCACGCCGAGCTTCATCGAGATGAGCCCGGGTGCGATGTTGCTAATGAGCATGGGGATGAAAAACGGTGACAGCCGGTCCGGCCCCTGCTCGTTCATGACCTTGGTCTGTTGCTCGATCGTCGTGATGCCGCCGATGCCCGAGCCCATGATGACGCCGATGTCCTCGCGGTTGCTATCGGTGATCTGCAGCCCGGAGTCGGCGACCGCTTCGACGGCCGCCACGAAGGCGAACTGGGCGAAACGGTCCATCTTGCGCGCGTCCTTCTTGCCGATCGCCTGGACGGGATCGAAGCCCCGCACCTCGGCGGCGAATCGCGTCGCGAGGTTGGAGGCATCGAAGAGGGTGATGTGATCGACGCCACTGCGCCCGCGGATGACGTTCGACCAGAACTCGGGCGCGGAGTTGCCCAAGGGGGTGATGGCGCCTATCCCCGTGATCACCACCCGGCGTGAGTTGTTGTGCATGCTGATATGGGCTGCTTCGTCAGACGTTGAGGGTGCGCCCTTGTCCCCGCCAAGCGTGCGCAGCCCTTCTATATAGAAGAAGAAAAACAATCGAGCGCAGAGCGCGCCCACTTTCGCTGCACCGGCTCCCACGTCCGACACGGGGCTTCTCTAGCGCGACCTGTCGAGCGCGAAGTTGAGCAGCAAAGCTCAATAGTTCCGAAGCTTTGCTGCGTCCCCGAGGGACGTGGGAGCGGTGCAGCGGATGTGAGCGCGCACCTTCGATAGTCGTCTCACTCGTCGTCCACCTCGTCGATGAGTCTCGATGGAAGGTCTGACACCTCACGCGAGGGAGTAACTTTTTCTTCTTCGCTGCCGATGATGAAAGGAAGGGAGTGCTCGTAACCGAACTTCCGCGCGAGGATCTTCTTCGAAGTTCCCGCACCCTTCGGCGACGCGCGATAACCGTCGACGCTCCGCATCGGCGGCACATGAAGATGATGAGGCGTACAGCAACGCCCCGCGCGCACCGGAAGACCAGATGGGAGGTGACTTGTACACCGTGGCAAAGAAGAAAGCTGCTAAGAAGGCGAAGAAGAAGAAATAACCACGAGTTCATCTCGGGTTAGACAAGATTCCAAAAAGGGGGAGCTGCATAAAGCGCAGCACCCCTTCTTTATTTCTTTCTGAGGAGAATTACGATGGCAGCTCCATCCTTCGCATCGCGAGTCGTCAGCGACGCGCGCGCGCGAGCGACGTTGAATGCTCCGGCAGTGCTCCCCATCTACCAGTCGTCCGGCTGGGTCTTCCGCTCGCTTGACGAGGTCGACGAGGTCTACGAAGGACGCGCGCCCGGGGCTGTCTATGGCGGCTCGGGCGTCCCCGACCATGAGGCGTTGGAGGCCCTGATCTGTTCGCTCCATGGCGCGCAAACGGCCGTGGTGACGGCCGCCGGCATGTCGGCCTTCGCCGCGGTGTTGCTGCATTGCACCCAAACGGGATCGCGGATCGTCGCGGCCGCCGATCTCTACGGGAACACCTCGCGCCTGCTCGCCGATCTGAGCCGTTTCGGTGTCCAGACCGAAGCCGTCGACGCAAGCGACATGGCCAACGTCCGGACTGCGCTTGCACAACCGGCACGTCTCCTCGTCGTCGAGACGATCTCCAACCCACGCGTCCGTGTCGCCGATCTGAGGTCGCTTGCTGCGGCGGCACATGAGAGCGGCGCGCTGCTCGTCGTCGACAACAGTCTCGCCTCACCGTATCATTGTCGTCCGCTCGAGCAGGGCGCCGACATCGTGATCGAGAGCCTGACGAAGTTTTTGGGCGGCCATCACGACCTCGTGCTCGGCGTCGTCGCGGGCTCGCGCGCGCTGGTCGAGCCTCTCCGCATGTTCGCGTCGCGCCTCGGGCTCATCTCTGCCGTGCTCGAGACCTGGCTCGCCATCCGGTCTATCGCGACGCTCGACGTGCGGCTTGCCCGATCGAGCGCCAGCTCGCTCCCCGTCGCGGCGTGGCTGGCCCGGCATCCGAAGGTGACCGCGACCCACTATCCGGGGCTCGAGGCCGACGCATCGCACCCCGTCGCCCTGCGGACGCTTGAATCCGGTTTCGGTTCGGTGCTGTCGTTCGAGGTTACGCCTTCGCGGGCGGCCGTGGACCGCATGCTGGGGGCGCTCGAGCACATCAGGCTCGTGCTCTCCTTCGGCGGCGTGGCTACGACGCTGTCGCACCCAGCCACGTCGTCGCATCGCTCGCTCTCGGCGCAAGCGCGGGCCGACCTCGGCATCCATGATGGTTTCTTGCGACTGTCCGTCGGCATCGAGGACGCGAACGATATCATCGCCGACCTCGAACGTGGTCTTGCGGCTATCTAGTCACTTGTGCGCGTGTTGCCGGTACCTGCGCGCTTTCGTCCGGTTACCGCAGACCGACATGAGGCACCAACTGCTCGAGCGGTTCTTCGAGCGGTCGTAAAAGGCCCAGCGGCAGGTGTCATCGCGGCACACCTTGAGCCTCTGCCACGTGCCTTCGAGCATGGCGCGAAAGGCGATGGCCAGGATCTTGCCCAGTGCGGCGTCGACCCCGGACGCCGCCGGCTCGAGCGTGGCTTTTCCTCCATCTTGGAACTGCACCACGAGCTGCGCGCTGCGCGCAGCCCGGCTCAACGTCTCGACGGCGTCCTTGGGCACGCGCTCGCCATAGTTGCCCGCCATGAGATCGCGCAGCGCCTCGCGGACCTCGACGGCATGGCGCAGATCCGCGTCCGTCAGCCTGCCTTTGCCTTCCAACAACCCGTATCGGGCGAGCCATTCTTCAAGGGATACTGGGTTGGAGAGGCGGTCAACGCCCTGCAAGTCCCAGGCGTTGACAAACTCTTGCACGATCGCGAGCTCGCCCGGTGCCGGCTCGCGGCTGGGCGGCGAGCTCGGGCTGGGCGCTTCAGGCTTAGCGGGGGCTGGTTTCACAAAACCATTATATTCATTAAGAGGGTTATTTACAAGCCTCATAGTCCCGTACTACGGCACAAGTGATAACCTGGTAAATAGCTTGACAGGTTATCATAACTGCTGTACACTAATCACAGGTTACTAGAAGTCGCCGCCTCGGGCGGCCGGAAAGTCGAGAATGATGATGATGTTGGTTGAGCGAGCTGCAGTCGTGAGCGATGCCGCTGCAAGCGAGCTCCTCGCGCAGGCGCGCACGTCGCTCGTGCACGTGCCGCAGGGAGTGATCGCGGAGCTGTTCGGCGGCTGGGGCGTGCGGATCTAGCCATGGCGAACACCGGGCTTATCGATCACCTCGATTTCCGGGTCCGCGATGTCAAATTGGTCAAACGCTTCTACGATGCACTGATGCCGGTGCTCGGCTTCACGAAGATCAGCAAGGGCGAACGGAGCCGCGGCTACTACAATGAAGATCCGCGCGCTCCGTTCTTCTGGCTTGTGCAAGCCGTCAAGAGCGCGCCGAGCCGAACGCGCGTCGCGTTCGCCGCACAGACACGTGCGGAGGTCGACCGCGCCGCCCGTGTCGTCCGCCGGGCAGGTGGAAAAGAGATCTGCGGCCCGGAGAAGTGTTACAGCCAGCCATACTACGCCGTGTTCTTCGAAGACCCCGACGGCAACAAACTCGAGGTCTGCTGCAGGCGCTAAGCGGTTTCGGACCGTACTTGCGCGGATGAGATCACCTGTTTTTCGAATTGGCGCTGCGGCCGTTATGACCGCGGCGCTCTTCGTGTTGTTGCCGGCCGAGGTCCGCGCGCGCACCATCACCCTGCTCGATTTGCGCCGAGAGGTCTCCATGTCGGACCCGCAGATATCGCCGGACGGAAGCCGCGTTGCTCTGCTCGTCGGGACGAACGACTTCGACCACGACCTCTTCACAATCCGGATCGACATTATCGACGTGGCGACGGGCAGCGCACGCACGCTGCCTATCACGAAGCGAGATATCGCGTCGGTTCGCTGGTCGCCGGACGGCACCGAGCTTGCTTTTCTCGCGTCGCCCGGCCCAGACGACCCGCGCCAAGTCTACCTATCGGCGCCAGACGGCACCCGCCTGCGCCAGCTCACGAAGGCGCCAAGCGGGGTCGAGTACTTCGCGTGGCGCCCAGACGGACGGGCGATCGCCTACGTGGCGGAGGAGCCGAAGCCTGTCCGCCAAGGTCCGGCCAAGTACGACCTAGGCTTTGAGGTAGGCGACAACGACTATCTGACGACGGCCGCCCCGCTGCGGTCGCAGCTGTGGGTTGTCGGGGTGAACGGCGTTTCGCGCCGGCTGACGAGCGGGAGCCGTAGCCTGCCTCAAGGTGACTTCAGCTTCAGCCAACCGTATCTGAGCTCGTTCATCCTCCCGCAGCACATGCCCAACGAATACTTCTGTTGGGCCTCGGGCGGACGCAGCATCATCTACACGCAGTTGCCTGACGCCTACATCACGCACACCGACCGAGCGGTGATGATCGTCCTGGATGTGGCCTCAGGGAAGCAAACACCGCTCACGGCTCGCTCTGGCTTTGAGGCGGGTTGCGATACGTCGCCGGACGGAAGACGCGTCGCCTATTGGTATCCGCGTCAGGGCGGCGGCATGGACGCAAGCTCGATCTTCGTCGTCGCGAGCGACGCGCGTGGCCAAGACGGCGTCGACGTCACCCACGAACTCGATCGGTCGCCGTGGCAGATACAATGGATGCCCGACAGCACCTCAGTGCTCGTGCTGGCGCACGACGCCACGCGCGAAGGCATGTGGGTTGTCGACGGTGATGGGCAAACGCACAGGCTGGACATCGGCGACCTGAGCGCGAGCGGCGCGAGCGTCAGCCGCAACGGCACGATCGCCTTCATCGCGTCTGGCCCGCAGCGGCCGACCGAACTCTATGTCCTCGTCTCGGCGGCTGGCGCGCCGAGGCAGCTCACCTCTGACAATGCGTTCTTCGCCTCGCTCGAGCTTGGAGCCGTGCGGCGCGTCGATTGGACCAACGGCGTATGGGCTGAGAACGGCGTGTTGACCTATCCGCCCGACTTTGTCGCGGGCAAGAAGTACCCGCTCGTGCTGCAGATCCACGGCTGGCCGCAGTACGCGTCGCAGGAGGCCTTCGACACCGACTATCCAGGGCTGACCCAGCTCTTGGCTGCGCACGGCTATCTCGTCCTCGAGCCGAATTACCGCGGCAGCGACAACATGGGAAACGCCTTTGAGACGGCGATCGTCGGCGACTCGGCCGCCGGTCCGAGCGCAGACGTGATGGCCGGTGTCGCCGCTGTGGAGAAGCTCGGCATCGTCGACACGTCGAGGGTCGGGGTGTCCGGTTGGTCCTACGGCGGCCTCTTGACCGCGTGGTTGATCGGGCATCACTCGTGGAGAGCCGCGATGGCAGGCGCAGCGCCGACCGATCTGCCGGTCGACTACGCCATCGGCAGCTACAACGTGCTCGACCGCTATTTCTACGGACGGTCGCTATGGGATTCGCGCTCGGCGCAGCAGATGTACGTCGAGCAGTCGCCGATCACGTACGCCTGGAACGTGACGACACCGACGCTCATCATGTCAAGCGTCTACGACACGGTCGTCCCCGTGACGCACTCGTACGAGCTATATCATGCGCTCAAGAGCCGCGGCGTACCGGTCGAGTTCGTCGCCTATCCCTCGAGCGAACACTTCCCGACCGATCCCGTCACCTCTGAGGATATCTACCGCCGCTGGGTCGGCTGGTTCGATCGCTACATGCCCTAAAGCTGAAAGAAGCCGGCAAGAATCCCCGCGCACGCCAGCGAAGGCGCCCGCCAGTAGCTTACGGGTGGTATACAAAGAGCTTACGGTGGGGGCGCTTGGACGCCCCCATCTATCCTTGTCAGATGGATTGAGATGAGGAAGGTTATGGCTAAAACGTTCGGGCGCCGTATCATCGCCGCGCTCGTTTGCATTGGGCTCGTCGCGAGCACGGCGTATTCCGCTCATGCGGGAACGACAGGCGCAATCCAAGGTTATGTGACCGACGGATCAGGCCATGGGATCGCCGGCGTCAGCATCACCGCCGCGGCGCCCACCGGGCATTACACGACGACGTCCGGATCGAACGGCTTTTACACCCTCAATGGCCTGCCGCTTGACACCTATCTGCTCACGTTCTCCAAAGATGGATACCAGGCGACGATCATCGCCGGCATCACGACGATCCAGGACCAGCCCAACCGCGTGAACGCGCGCCTGACGATCAGCAGCGTCAAATCGCTTGGCCGCATCACCGTGCGCAGTTCAAGCTCCCTCATCCAGCCGACCGTCACAGCGGATACGTACGTCGTCAACGAACAGCGCTTGTCGGACATCAACGGCACGCCGCAGGACCTCAACGGCTTCCAGGCCTTCAACTCGCTGCCCGGTGTCACGACGGATAGCTCCGGCTATCCGACCATCCGCGCGGGTGCGGAGAACGACGTCGGCTACGAGCTCGACGGCGTCGACAACACTGAGATCGGATCGGGTGAGTTCCTCAACGCCTTGACGCTCAACGGCGCGCGCAGCGTCCAGCTCTCCACCGGTGGCTATGACGTCAGCAATGGCAACACGAATTCGGGCGTCATCAACGAGGTGATCAAGCGTGGCACGTATCCGTCCGCAGGCCAGGCCACGCTGCGCCTAGACAGCCCGATCTTCGGCCACGAGCTATCCTTCGATTTTGGATCAGCGACGCCGAACAACCGCTTCAGCTACTACCTCTCGTATGGCGGCTCTCGAGACGGCAACGATTTCGGCGACCGGCATACACTGGTTCCGTTGGAGCTCGGTCAAACCGTTTTCACCTATCTGAACGATGACATCCTCAACCTCTTCTACCACTTCGGTCAAGATAACAAAAACGAGTTTCAATACCTTGCCAACATCAGCGCGGAGACGTTCCAATTCAATTTCTACGCCAACCCGCCGCAGGCGCCGTATGCATCGAACAACGGCGACGTCCAGGGGTCGTACGATCCGTTCGGGCTCGGACAACCCGTGACGGACCAGAGCAACTACATCACGCTGTTTCCCGGCCAAGCCGGATACGAGCAAAACACCAACCAATTCGACACCCAAACCTTCAATTCGGTGATCCAAAAATTCAATTTCAAGCGGCAGCTGACGCCCTCGAGCTTCGGAGAAGTGCGGGTTTTCAAGAACTACTTGAACTGGGTGGATTGGTATGCGTACAATACCGGTTCATTCACCGACTCATTCTTCAACGAGCAGACCACAGAGTGGGGAGAGGCCTTCGATTACACTAACCAGCTCAGCAGCAAGCACGAGGTCAGCTTCGGCGGCGACGGCGGATCCTATAACACCGACTATTGGCAAGGCTTTCCAAGTTCGGAACCGTTTTACGAGCCCCTCGAGGGCTTGGGCTGTGCGACTGTCGCGAATGCGCTTGGGAACGCGCCGGCTGGTGGCTGCTACATCGCGCCCTACAACGTTGCGCTGAACGCCGCCAACGCGGCTAGCGGAGGCACGCTCTTCACCGGAACTCTGCCGATCTCGCCAGCGCAAGCACCTCTGGGCACGTATGTCGATGATTCCGGGTATTCCACGGCTCCAGTGCATAAATGGGATCTGTGGGCGAAGGATCGCTGGCAGCCCAACGAGCGGACAACCGTGACTTTGGGTCTGCGCTGGGATCAAGAAGTCGTGGGCTTCCCTGCCGACGCGGCGCAGCAAAACACGACCTATTACTTCGATAGCAGCGGGAACCTCGTGACCGTTCCCGGTCAGCCGATCGGGACCGACGTCACGCGACCGCAGCAGATAAGTCCTCGGGTCGCGGCGAGCTACGAGGCCACGCCTCGCGACACGCTGCGCTTCTCGTACGGAAAGAACATCGAGTTCGTGCCGCTCGCAGCGCTGCAGACGACCTACAACGGCGTGCCGACGTCGCTGCAGAACTGCAACATCGCAAACAAGTGCTTCACGCCGCTGCCCGGCTACGGCGTCACGAACAATGTCACCAACCTCTATCAACAAGCCATCTTGGACCTCACGACCAACTATTTCGCCCAATATACCCCGGTGCTGCCGCAAACGGCGGTCAACGTCGATTTCTCGTGGGAGCACGAATTCGGCCAAGGACTCGAGCTCCGGCTGACCCCGTACTACCGCAAGGGATCGAATTATGTCGTCGGCAATCAACCATTGCTCTTCACGCTGGCAAGCGGCACGCCGGTGTTCGGCCCGGCAAAAGAAGAGAACGCCGGGATCAATGAAAACACGGGCGTTGAGTTCGCGCTGCAACGCAGCGCTCAGTACGGCTTCTCCGGATTGGTCGATGCGACGTACGACAACACGCTCGCGAACTACGATGGCGACTTCTTCCCGACCGTGAACGCCGCAGCGCTTGCGGCCAACCATTTCTTCCACGTCACCTACGTCGCGCCGGTGACGGGGACGTTCAATCTCGTCTACAACACGCGCGACGGGTGGCACGCCTCAACCACGATCAGCTACGAGTCGGGCTACCGATACGGCGTGGGCACGAAGACGTTCGTGTTCGGGGCGAACGGACAGCCCGAACAAGTCCTCAACACGGACCTAGCAGCAACGACGCCCTCCGAAGCGTACTATTTCACCGATCCGAACAACCCTGGAACGATCGAGCAACCGAACATCACAGCGTCCAGGGGTACGAAGGAAGGATCCGACCCTGGAAGTCTGTTTGGCCCGCCGATCGCGACCGTCAATCTCAGCCTGTCGCACACGCTCGGCGCGGGGATCCACAACTCCGAGATCGGGGTTCGCGTCGAGAATTTGCTCGGTAACTATTCACCGACACTCATACCGTCCAACCTGTATTACGTTCCACAGGGTGTCGGAGGGTACGGAGCCGGTTCCGGCTTCAACGTCAATCAATGCACGCCGGCAAACCCATCGTTCTGCGAGCCGTTCATGTACAACCAGAGCGTCTATCCGTACGAGGCGGAGCCGAGCGGCCCACCGCGCCTGTACACGTTCTTCTACAGCATCAAGTACTAGACTCGCATCCGGTAGTGGCAGTACATGCCCCGGCGACGCTCCACACTGCGCGGCTCATCCTGCGCGAGTTCACGCTCGACGACGTCGAAGCGCACGGGCGTATCTTCTCAGATCCTCATGTGACCCGCTATCTTCCCCGCGGGCCCTACCCGCCCGAGAAGGCAGCCGACATCGCCCGCCGGACGATCGAATACTTCATCCAGCACTGGCGCGAGCGCGGCTACGGCGTCTGGGCCGTCGTCGATCGCGACTCTGGGCTCCTCATCGGTCAGTGCGGCCTGAACCAACTCGAAGAAGCCCCAGAGGTCGAAGTGCTCTATCTTCTCGACCGCCCGTTTTGGGGTCGCGGTCTTGCGACCGAAGGTGCCCAAGCCGCGGTCGACGTCGCGTTCGATCAGATCGGGCTGCGCCGCATCGTCGGGCTGACCATGCCCGAGAACCTCGCGTCGCAGAAAGTATTGCAGAAAATCGGCCTTCGCTATGAGAAGGATGCACGCTTTTTCGGGATGGACGTGCGCTACTTCGCGCTCGACGAGAGCGATCGCGACGACGTGGGAGGCGCCTGACTTCCGCGTGACGGGGTTGGGATGCCGCCACGCGAATATCCGCGATGCAACCTTCGTATCGCTGGCGGGGTATGAACGGGCATGGACGCGACCGGACAATACGCCCTCGCATACGCGCTGACCACCACTGCAGGCCTGCGCGGGTTTCTCACGCTCTTCGCGGCGTCAGTCGCCGCCCACTATCATCTGATACACCCGAGCGGTGCGTTCGCCTGGCTCGCCTCGGACACGGCCACGATCGTGCTCGGGATATTCGCTGTGCTTGAACTGGTCGCCGACAAGGTCCCCGCGGTCGACCACGCGCTGCACGCCGTTTCGTTCGCGGTTCGGCCGCTTGCTGGCGCGATTCTCGTGGGCGGCACCATCCACACCGACAGCGCCGGCACGCTCTACACCGCCATGGCGCTCGGCGCGCTCAACACGCTGATCGTGCATACCTCATCGGCAACGGCTCGCGCCGCCTCGACGATCACCACGCTTGGCACAGCCAACGCCCCGATCAGCGCGGGCGAAGACGTGACGGCGATCCTGGGGGTCATCCTCGCCTTTTTGCATCCCTATATCGCTGCTGTCCTGGCGGTGCTCTTCGTGCTCACGCTCATCGTCATCGCCGTGATCGTGGCGGCCATGCGCAGCGGCGCTCGTCACGGGGCGAGTGCGATCAAGCAACCGCCCTCAGCGCCCTAAGACCCGCTATTCGCGCGTCACTCTCAGAGCGACGAAATCGTACGTCTTGTTGTTCGCGTCGTAGAAGGTCCCTGAGATCTTGTCCTCCGCGATGGTGCCCTTGGCCGACACGCGTCCCATCGTTCCGAAACTGATGCGGATGAAATCGCCGGACAAACCACCGGACACGTGGACGGTCTTGCCGTTGAACGGATCTGGTCTGATCGAGTTGCTGCGGTATTGTCCGCTCACGATCCCTTCATCGTTCACGGTGATCGCCAGATCGCCGGTCCACGGCGCCGACATCTTGAAGCGTTGGGTGATCTCGACGGCATACATGAGCTGCTGATTGCGCGGCACTGCATATGCGCTCGCTGCAGGCGCAAGGCCCGCCACGAGCAGCAGTGCTGAGACCAAGATTCCAAAGCGTGAGACCGACATGCGACGACCTCCCAAAAGTACATGGTGATGTTTCTGGCCACGCCTTCGTCAAGCGCGGTGCGCCTGCATGCTGCCGCGTCGCCGCTCGTTTAGCGGTGCCGCGTGCCGATCCACAAGAGGTGGTTGAAGGCCATGCTATCGACGGCATCGGGCTTGCTGAAATCGAACCCACGCGTCGCGTTCGTCCACCACGCTCCATCGTGCAGCGGGATGACCGCAGCGGTCTTCGACGCCGCGGGGACTCTGCAAGCCGGGACGAGATCACGCTTGACGGGCGCGCGGCACAAGATGCCGGGGACCACCGCTGTGTACGGCTGGAGGTCCGCCTGGGTCGTGAAGACGTCATCCATAGGTGAGGCATTGGCGTCGAACATGCCCAGATGGTCGAGTCCCAAGATGTCTTCCATGGTCCGCAACATCGAGACGGTGTTGTAATACTCTGAGACCACGGTGTGGCGCTTGGTGTAGGCTGAGATGACGTGAGCCACCGTGCGGTGGGAATCCACGTGGTCCGGGCCGTCTTGCGCGTCATCCTCGACGACGAAGATCGCCGTGCTCTTCCAGTAGGGCGATGCCGCGACGGCGGCCACAAGCTCGCCCAGCGCATAATCGTTCATCGCGATCTGCGACTCGGGCGTGTTCAGGCCACCCACGTTGCTGGCGAAGTTGCCGAAGTGGTCGGTTGGGAGATCGACCACCTCGAACGCCGGCAGGTCGCCGCGACGCACGTAGCCGTCGAACTCGCGCTTCCATTCTTCAAAGCGGTATTGATCGGGAACGTCCAGGTCCCAGCCCCGGTAGTAAAGATCGGTCCGCCCCCACAGTTCGGTCTGCACCGGGATCGCCTGGATCGTGTGCGCTTCATACGGGTGCCGCGAGATCTTCAGATAATACGGTGCTTTCGCGTCGTAGAACAGCAAGCTCGTGTAGATGCCATAGTGGCGGTGCGTGAGTCCGGCGCGCAACGCAGCATCCCAGATGAAGCCCCCGCGCGCCGACGCACGCAGGTCACCGGCACCCTGCGTCGCACCGATGTCCTTCGTGCCGGGCAGGATCGTCGAAGCGCCGCTCGGATCGAAGAGCGTCGTGATGCGCTCGCCATCCGGCGTCCGCGGCCCGACGATGGGTAGCGACATGTTGATGTTACGTGGTTCGCCTTGCCACTCCGTGGTGAAGCCCCCGTTGCCATAGTCGAAGGGCACCGTCTTGGCGTCGTAGTCGTTGGCGCGTCCCTGGAACGTCCAGCTCCAACCATCGCCCGAGACGTCGCCGCTGGCGTAGAAGTTGTCGAGCGTGACGAACTGCGCTGCGAGCTTGTGGTTGTTCGGCGTCAGGGACTTGCCGAATTGCACGAGGTGCGGATCGCCGTTGCCAGGTGTGAGATCACCAAGCACCTGGTCGTAGGTGCGGTTCTCTTTCATGATGTAGATGACGTGTTTGATCTTGCCATGCAAGAACCGCATCATGCCGGCATCGGCGTGCCGCATGGTGCCGTTATTGTCGTCGACCTGTTGTGACAGCGCGGCGAGCGTCGCGGCATCGGGCACGGGGAGACTGAGCAGACCCGCCTTTTCCAGGTTGTAGACGTACCCGTTCACGCCATCGGGCAGCGGGATCGGGTTATCCAGAGCATCGATTGCGTAGCGCGTGGGGCCAGATGGTGATTTGGTGTTGACGACGTAGAGCATCGTGCCGTCCGCGCTGACGCTGACGGAGCTTGGATACCAGCCGGTCGGGATGCGCCCGAGCACGCTGCCGCTGCGCGGGTCGATGACCGCAAGCGCGTTCTCGGCTCCGAGCGTGACGTACAGGCGAGCGCCATTCGGGCTCAACGCCAGGCCATTGGGGTTTGCCCCGAGATATGGAGATGCCGGATGCAATGGGATGACGCGTGCGAGGCGTTCGTCTGCGGTGTCGATGACGTCGATCGCGTCGAGATCGCCGTTGGCGACGTAGAGCCAGCGCCCGTCCTTTGAAAGTTCCATCTTGTTGGGCTCGCCGCCGACCGCGATCTCACGGGTGCCGCTTGCGCCGATCACGGCGATCTCGCCATCGCGCAGGCTGCTCGCGTAGATCGTGGGGCTGGCTCCCGAAGGGTCGCTTGTGACCACGACCCAGAAGGGATACTCGCCGTGCGCCAGCCTGCTTCCGGGCGTGAAGAGGTGGATCTCTTTGCTCACGCGGCGCGTAGCGACGTCGACGACCGACAGCGAATCGTTCTGCATGTTGGCGACGTACAAGGTCGTGCCGTCCGCGCTCACCGCAAGACCGGCTGCGACGGCTGGAAAGGGGAGGTTCTGCCTGCGTGCCGCAGCGCCCCCGGCAGGCGTCAGTTTGAGCAGCCCGCCGTCTTGCGTGGAGAGCGGAGCAGTCGCATGCGAGTTGTGCCCAAGCAGGACGAACGGCGGATCTGCCACCCAGGTCTGCGCAGCCGAGACGGCCGGCCCGTTTGACGCCTTATAGATGTAGACACGGTCGTCGGGGCCGCCCGAGACGTAGAAGCGACGGCCCTTTGGGTCCCAGGCGATGCCGTTGTAGCTGAGCGGGATGTTGATGCGCGCGACGACGCGCGGCACGGCCTCGCGTATGTCGTAGACGAACACCCATTGGGCTGCAGGCGTGGTCGTCTTGGTCGGTTTCCCGGTGGTCGGATCGAGAACGGAGTGCACGATGGCCGTTCCCGCTTGCGTGTAGTAGGTGCTGTCGTACCCCGTGGTGAGCACGAGCACGGCCGTGGCGTCGGGACTGATAACGCAAGCCACCGCGCCGTCCGCGTCCGCGCCACCGTCGCTGCGGAGCAGAGTGCGTAATCGTTGGAAGACGGAGCCCGGGGCTGCGGTTGGAGTGAGATATTGTCCTGTCGGCAAGCGCGCTACACCGGCGGCGTGCGCCACCATGCACGTGGCGGACAGGACTACGATCGCGGCGAGACCGCACTGAAGCGCTCGCCAGAGATGTGTCGATATCACGTGCATCAGACAACCCCGATAAGAAGAGCGGCCTCGTACGAGACCGCCCTTCGTTGAGCCGGGGAGATCCGTCCTTTGACGGCGCTTGCAGCTTCTTAGAAGAAGCATCCGTGGACGGAGTTCGAGTAGACAGGTTGGATCACGTACTTGTGCGCGTTGAGCGTCTCACTGGCGCGCATATTGTTGCACACGTCAGCGATCTCCATATTGAACGTGGTGTTGAACCACGCGGTGTTGGGATCTGCATCGGAGATCGACTCTGCAGTCTCATGCCACAAGGTCGTCGCCGTGCTGTCGATGGGCGCCGGATTGGGTAAGCCGCCGAGCCCAAAATCACCGCAAGAACCCGCAGCGTTTCCAACGTTTTGGTACGGCATGATCGAGTAGATCACGTGGCCGATGTCAGTGAATGTGATGCTACCGTGATATGCGCAGAAGACCCACGTCGGCGGGTTGTCGGGCGAGTAGCAGGGGCCGAAATCAAAGCACGTGTCGAGGCCGCTTGCCAAAAAGACGTGGTACTCGTGTCCGTAGCCCGTTCCGCCGGTCTTAGCCGCGGCGTGGATCACGGCGAAGAGAGTATCCTGCGAGATCATGTTCGTAAACGTGGCGACGGTCGCCGTGAACGCGGTTCCCACTGGGAACTTGCCGGTCGAGGTAACGCCATTGTATTGGTTGAGCACGCTGAACAACGAGCTGTTGAGGTTCATGTTCGCTTGGAAGGTCGCGGGAGAGCCCACGGCCGCGGCAGTCGTATTCACGTAGATGTCATTTTGCGTCGTCGCCTTGAGGACCGCGCCGCCGCCGTTTTTCATGTCGAGCGGGAAAACAACGCCCATCGTGTGGACCTGACCCGGCTGTGCGATAGGATTGATGTGGTAGCGGAAGTCAGAATAGGAGTGTGTGGCCGCTATCTGGGCGCTCGTGAGCGAGACCGTGTCCCCGGATTGCGGAACTGGATTGTTCGCGCTCTGGAATGGGGCCATCGAACTTGCGCCGCCACCACAGCCGCTCAGGAGGGTAGCCGTCACAATCATCGCCACGCTAAGCGACAGGAAAAATGAAAATCTTACCACGCGCTTCATAAATGATAAACTCCTTCGAAGACACGCTGAACACACGCACATCGATCGCATCAAGTGACGCGATCCAACGTGGAGGTGCGCGTTGGAGTACCTTGCCGCGCGGCAAGACCCTGACCTGCAGATTATAGCGGCTGTGGCTTTTTTCTGCTATCAGTCGTTGGTCCCAAGCGAGCTACAGCAAAACTCGGCGCCAGGCCAAATGTGCGACCCTCTTCCAGAGGACTGCCTTCAGGTTTTCAGTGTGGGCGCCACCCGCGCGGGGTCGCTGCTATGCCGATCGCGCCGCTCGGCGCTGCATGAACCGGACGATCAAGACCGCCGGAAGTATGAGCAACCATGCGTCGACGATGCGCTCGATGCCGGCTGGCGCAAGCGCGATGCTGAGCAGGAGCACCCCGCCCACGATCAGCATCCTGGTGCCCCGGTACGTGCCGGACAACCGTTCGTCGTGGCTCGCGCGCAGCCGCGGGTCGCGTGCGCCGCGGATGAAGAGCAAGCCGAGGAGCACGAACACCGTGCCACACGTCGCTGCGTACAGGACGGTCGTGGTCATGTCCAACCCGAATCTGTAGAAGAGCTGTTGCGCCCAGGCGAAGAGCACGACCGCTGCCAACAAGACGAAATTGGTGACGATCCCAAATGAATCGGGTATGAAGTAGCGGGTGAACAATCTGTTGTGGGTCCACCAGATGACCGCGACGAAGGCGAACCCTGCGAGGAAACCGACGAAATGTATCGGCCGCGCGAAGATGTCGGCCGCCCGCAACGGCGTTTGCAGATTGAACGCTATCTCGGAGAGGCTAAAGGCGATGACGATATCGCTGAAGGCTTCGAGCCTGTGCACCAGCCGTTCATCGATCGCCTGCTCCACGACCAGGCTTTCGCCAGAAACGCGCGTCACGCCCTCGGCAATAGTACTGTAGCCGCGATTCAGACAACGTACTGGACGCGGACGCGGTCACCGATACTCCTTGTAGGTGGCACTATGAAGGGCATCGGTACTATCTTTGTCGCGTTTCTGGTCGTCGCTGCTGCGGCGTTGAACTCGCCGGCGGTCCCGGATGATATCGGGGCCGGTCCTCGCGTGACGTTTCTCCCTGACCGGCCTCGTTTTTTGTCGACCGAGTCAGCTACAGGAACTCTCACCATAAAGAACACCACGAGCAGCGAGATAGGTTACAGCCCCATAGGCGTTACATTTCTCATACGGCAACCCGACGGTAGCCAAAGCGAGGACCACTGGATCAAGTCCATCAGCCACCCGCTTGGAACCTGGTGGATTGGCCCCGGAAGTACCCAGAGCTTCGGTGTCGGCTTGCCCGGGTGCGACGTGCGGTTCGACCCGTGCACCCAGCGTGTTGCCATCAAGGTTGACCTTGAATCCAAGACCCAGCAGTTGGCTCCCATCACCACTGCGGAGTTCGCCTACGTGTTCGTGCCCGACCCCAACGCCACGTTCAGCGTCGATGGGTTGCGCGGCAACAGCCCCCTCTTCATCACTCAAACGCAAACCCAAGACGCCGATGCCCTCGCTCGCTTTCTCGATGCAGACCCGTTAAGTAGCGCGCGAGGCCTCAGCGGCGCTGACGCCGATACCAGCGCCTTTGTCGGCGCGAGACCGATATGGTCTCTCCCGCAACACTTCGGTAGTATCGCAAGGGCCAGCGAATACTTTGGCGACCGCTGGGCCTACATAGGGCCGCCTTCACTATCTGCGGTCGTCGCCGCGGACAGGCCGGAGATATTCGCGCTGGTTGCAGTGAAGAGAGAACACTGCGAACGCCTCGGCTACGATTGCGATGCGGTAGGTGTGGTCGGCGCAGCGCGGCTCGCTCAATCGTTGGCGCGTGCGCTCGGCGTCGGCGTGTCGTATGTCTCACTCGTCGCCCTCTACCAGGACAGCATCTGGAAAGACCATGATACGCTGGTTCCGGTAGGCGTCGCAATGACGATGACCGGCGAAGGGTCAGCGTCTTGGCGCCGGCTTCCAACTCCCACGCCTGAGCCTTCGGGGTTTGTCAGCTACGGAGTTGTGCACCCAATCGGCACGCAGAATCCCCTCGTGATGAACCGGCGCACGCCAGCGCCTGACCCTGTGCCGATCGACGTCCCTGATGATACGTCGACCATCAGCGCGCTGGGCGAGGTGCAGCAAACGTTTGCTGCGGACGAACTTCGACTCGACATCAAAATCGATTCGCTCGACTCAAGTTATAGTCCAAGCCCTACACTGCCCGACCCACGGGCGGTCGCGGCTAAATTGCGCGCACAGCCCGGCGTCGCGGACGCAACTGGCCAAACAGATGGTGTTGGTCAGTTCCCGGTCATATACGAGCTGCTCCTGAAGACATACGATATGGCAGCCGTCGAAAGACTTGTGACCTTGCTCCAACAAGCCTACAGGCCGCTACACATCGGATTGAAATACGATACCTCAACCGCGATCGATACGTGCGCCGATGACATTGACCACGCGTACGCTGTGTCAGCGAAAGCAGCCATGCAACAAGCGGTCGATGCCGCACACACTGCCCGGCGCCATTTGCGTCGCCTGGTCTTGGCAGTTGCGTATCCGCTGACATCGGGGCAGGCGTGCGAACAAGGGGCACAGATCGTAGCACCAGAGTGGATCTATAATGACCGTTTGGAGCTGCCGAGCGATCACACAGTGAGGATCGACGCGCGCGTGAGATTGGTGTTCCGCGCGTCCACGTAGCCGTCACCTAAGCGATATTGTCCCGCAGCATAAGCCAAAGGCCGGTCTCATGTCGCTTATCCCCTATCCCAAGCATGGTTTGACCGGCCGGCGAACCATTTGATATACTACCGGGGCGCCAAAAATTGGGCGATCCATCCTTACCGAGGAGCGTTTTCAAGAGTGTCGTTCATCATCAACCTGCAGCGTTTCGCGCATAAAAAAGGCCTTGGCTCTTCGCGTAACGGTCGCGACTCCCAAAGCAAGCGCCTGGGCGTCAAGAAATTCGGCGGCGAGCGCGTCATCGCGGGCAACATCATCCTGCGCCAGCGCGGCACGCAGTACTATCCCGGCACGAATGTCGGCATGGGCAAGGACAACACGCTCTTCGCGTTGACCGATGGTTTCGTCGAGTTCGCCCGGCGCGGACGCGATCAGCAGACCGTGAAAGTCGTCGCAGCCGAGCTCGCCGGCGCGAAGTCGTAACCGTCACGCACGGCCTGCGTCTTTGTGCACTTCGGACCGGCTGTAGCGTCGGTCCGTTTTATTTTTGTAGCTGACGCTCGTGTTCATCGATCAAGCACGCATCACGGTTCGCGGTGGTAACGGCGGCAACGGCGTCGTCTCGTTTCGCCGCGAGAAGTACGTGCCGCGCGGCGGCCCCGACGGCGGCGACGGCGGGCGCGGGGGCTCCGTCTATTTCCTGGCCGATCCGCAGCGCACGACGCTCGGCGATTTCCGCCACAAGCGGCGTTTCACGGCGGCGCATGGCGGGCATGGCG
This sequence comes from Vulcanimicrobiota bacterium, assembly GCA_036741695.1. Classification (GTDB taxonomy): domain Bacteria; phylum Vulcanimicrobiota; class Vulcanimicrobiia; order Eremiobacterales; family Eremiobacteraceae; genus JAFANK01. The sequence goes on along the minus strand of DAINRU010000005.1, from coordinate 62,069 downwards.
CCGGACAGAACTGCCATGGCAAGACGGGCGACGATATCGTCATCCCGGTGCCGTGCGGCACGCTCGTGTACGAGGGTGACAAGCTGCTCGCCGATCTCAACCAGCCGGGCGAACGCGTCTGCGTGGCACGCGGCGGACGCGGAGGCTTGGGCAATCAGCATTTCGCCACAGCCGTCAAGCAGGCGCCACGCTTCGCACAGCGCGGCGAGCCGGGTGAGGAGCACGAGCTCGATCTGCAGCTCAAATTGCTCGCCGACGCCGGAATCGTCGGGGCACCCAATGCCGGCAAGTCGACGCTGCTCGCTGCCGTCTCCGCCGCTCGTCCGAAGATCGCCGATTACCCGTTCACCACGCTCGAGCCGCAGCTCGGCGTCGTCACCGTCGACATCGACGCCAACTTCGTCTTGGTCGACGTCCCCGGCCTCATCGAAGGCGCGAGCAAGGGCGCTGGCCTCGGCGACCGCTTCTTGCGACACGTGGAGCGCACGCGCGTGCTCATCCATCTCATCGATGGTTCCGCTGCGCCCGCCGACGCCGTGAAGCAGCTGAAGATGATCGAGCGCGAGCTGCGCGCCTGGAATCCGCGGCTGCTGCGCGTCCGGCGTATCGTCGCGGTCTCCAAGCAAGACCTGCCAGGCGCAGATGCGACGCTCGCCGCGGTGCGCGCGGCGGTCGGTGACAGCGTCTATGGCATCTCAGCGGCAACGGGCGCCGGAATCCGCGAGCTCATGGGCGCGGTCTACAACGCGGTGCGAGCGGCGCGCGCGACAGAGGACGAAGGCCAAGGCGAAGTCGTCTTGCGGCCAAAGCCTAAGCCGCTGGACGCGACCGTGCTCGTCAAAAAAGAGGGCCGCGCCTTTCGCCTGAGCGGGACCAAGATCGAACGCGTGGCGGCCATGACCGACCTCGATACGGACGAAGGACAAGTATACTTCCAGCGCGCGCTCGCGCGTACCGGCGCGCGGCGCAAGCTCGAGAAAGCCGGCGCCAAGCCGGGCGATCGCGTTCGCGTCGGCGACGCAGAGATCGTGCTCTGATGTCGTCTGAGCGGCTGGGCATCTTCGGCGGAGCCTTCGACCCGATCCACGTCGGGCATCTCTTCGTGGCAAGCGCCGTGGCCGCCGAGGCTGGGCTCGATCGCGTGCTCTTCATGCCGGTGGGCGACCCCGCGCATCGCAGCGCCGTCGCGCCACCCAACGCCCGCCGTGCCATGGTCGAGCTCGCCATCTACGATGAACCACGCTTCGCGTTTGACGAGACCGCGCTGCGCCAGCCCGGACCTGTGTACACGGCCGACACCATGCCGCTCGTGCGCGCAGCGCACCCGGATGCTACGTTGTGCTTTATCGCAGGTGCCGATTCGCTCGTCGATACGCCCTGGCGACGGCTCGATGAAGTCGTACGCGAGCTGTCAACGTTCTATGTGGTCGCCCGAGAGGGCACGCAGGCTTCACGTCTGGGAACGACGCTTGCGACACTGCCGGTGGATCTTGCGGAGCGCTTCGTCGTGCTCAACCTGCCGCTCGTCGACGTCTCGGCAAGCATCATTCGCGCGCGCGTTGGCGAAGGCAAACCGATCCGGTATCTGGTGCCTGACGCGGTGGCGGACTACATCGCGACGGCGAAGCTCTACCAAACGCGCTGAAGCGCACGCCGCGCAGCGGTAAGGACGATGCTTGCCGCGAAGACATCGCGGCTGCGCATGGGTGGACGCGGACCGCGGAGCTAGTTGGCGCCGAATGCTGGATAGGAGAAGGTACCGGTTGCCACAGGACGCGTCGCGCGACGAGTACCGGGAAGTCCGAAGAGCAGTATGCGGATGTTGCCCGCGGCGCGCACGAGCCGGCGCAAGCGAGGGCCGGACGCAAGCGCCTCGTGGAGATCACGATACAAAGGATCGTCTGAGCGAAAATTGGGCATAAAGGACGGCGGCCGGCTTGATGCGGCGCCACACTCACTATAGTCGATTGGACCATGAACCACAACTCCGAACAGGCGGTCGACGGCCGGACGAGCGATTCCGACCGGTCGGCGCTTGAAGCTCGTGACCTCGCTCACGCCGCGCACCAGTTCGGCACGCCCTTGCTCGTGATCGACGAACGCCAGCTGCGCAGCACCATGCGCCGCTTTCGCTCCGCTTTCGCACGCGACGGCTGGCGCTGCGACGTCGTGTATGCTGCGAAGGCGCTGGGCCTCAAGGCGATCGCCAACATCGCACACGCCGAGGGGTTAGCGCTTGACGTTTGCTCGGAGGGGGAGCTGCAGGCCGCACTGCAGGCCGGAGTTCCGGCGAGCCGCTGCCTCCTCCATGGCTGTGCCAAGACAGATCAGGAACTGGCGCTCGCCCTGCGATCGGGCGTCGGATACATCGTGCTCGACCATCATGCTGAGATCGAGTCCGTGGCACGCATGGCAGCGGCGTCCGGCGCGCCTGCGCCCGTGCTCGTCCGCATCAACGTTGGAGTGGCGGCACAGACGAGATCGCAAGTGCAGACGTCCGCGTTAGAGTCGAAGTTCGGCTTCCCCTTGACCGACGGGCAAGCCCTTCGGGCCATCCGCGCGGTGCGCGAGCGTTCAGCCCTCGACTTTCGCGGCATCCATTGCCACATCGGCTCGCAGATCGTCGACCTTGCTTCGTACAGTGAGGAGATCGAGCGCCTTGTCGATTTCGCCTCGCAGCTTGAGCTCGAGCACGGAGTGCCGTGCGGCGTCATCAACGTCGGTGGTGGACTCGGAATATCGAGCGAGGACGAACGCGGCGCGCCGACCCCTGAAGCCTGGGCGCAAGTGATCTACGAGGCTCTCGAGCGTACGTTTGCGGCTTCGCCACGCACGCGTCCGCAACTCATGGTCGAGCCGGGCCGTGCGATCGTTGCTCGCGCCGGCACGACACTGTACACGATCGTCGTGCGCAAGCAACTTGGCACGGGAAGGACGGCGCTGATCGTCGATGGCGGCATGTCCGATAACCCGCGCCCGGCGCTGTACGAAGCCACCTATCCGGTCAGGCTCTTGGCCCGTCCGTCGTCACACAGCGATGTCCGCTATACGGTGTTTGGCCGCCACTGCGAGAGCGATCTGCTCTTCCGCGATGTGCCGCTGGACGATCCGCAGCCCGGTGACGTCCTCCAAGTCGCCGACACCGGTGCCTACACCTACTCGATGGCAAGCAACTACAACCGTTTCCCGCGTCCTGCGGTCGCGCTCGCCGACGGTCGAAGCTTTCGTCTCATCGCGCGGCGCGAATCGCTCCACCACCTGCTCGACCTCGACGTGTTCGATGAGCCCCGCCCGGGCGAGGCGCGCGCGTGACGGCGCGCGTGATGTTGGTTGTGCTCGCGCTCGGGCTTTTGTCGTGCGCGCAGCCCGTCATCACTGCGGATAACGCCGCAGCGCTGCGCGACATCGCCGCACGTCGCTCAGGCACAGAGGAAGTCGTCGAAGGAACCGTGCTGAGCGTGCTGCCGAACAGCCATGGTCCAAGCGGCGTGCACGAACGTTTCGTCGTTGACGTTCGCGCTGCCGGCTCGGACGTGCCGCTGTACGTCACCGATAACATCTCGGTGGGCGAGGTCGCTCCCGTGCACGTCGGCGAGCGCGTGACCGTCAAGGGCGAGCTGGCATTCAATGAGTATGGGCCGCTGCTCCACTGGACGCACCGCGATCTGGGCATGCGGCATGCGCCGGGTTTTGTCGAGGTCGGCGGCCACATCTATGAGTGATACGGAGGGCGCTCGAGTGTTGCGGGAGGTCGCCCTCGCGTCACGGTCGCCGCGCCGCAAGGAGCTGCTTGAGGGGCTTGGCCTGCGGGTCGTCGTGGTGAGCAGCAGCTACGTCGAGGAGAACCCGGCAGACGCCCACCACGACCCAAGCGAGGTTGCCCTGCGCCACGCGCTCGGGAAGGCTCGTCTCGCCGCTGCCGGCGGACCGCCCGTGCTCATCGCCGCCGACACCGTCGTGGAGATCGGAGGCGAGATGCTCGGCAAGCCCGCAGATGACGCGGAGGCTATCGCCATGCTCTGCAAGCTCTCCGGGCGCGAGCACCGCGTCTATACCGGTTTTGTCGTCTTCGATCGTGCCAGCGGACAAAAAGCAAGCGGGGTCGAGTCGACTACGGTCCGGTTTGCTCCCCTGCATGAGGACGAAATCGCGTCATACGTCGCCACCGGCGACCCGCTGGATAAAGCGGGCGCGTATGGCATCCAGGGACGCGGGGGCATGCTCGTCACCTCTATTAGCGGCGACTTCTACACCGTGATGGGGTTGCCGCTAGCTCGCATTGGTGCGGCCGTTCGCGAACTAGGTTATGATGTGTTCGCCCGATGATGTTGTTTGAACGCCTCTATGCCGGCTTGGCACCGGAGATCAGCATGGACCTCGGCACGGCCAACACGCCGGTGCACGTCCGTGGCTATGGCGTCCGTTTCATCGAACCGACCATCGTCGCCGTGGACACAGATTCTGGAGAGGTCGTCACGGTCGGCGAGGGCGCCAAACAGATGGTGGGGCGGACACCGCGCTCGATCACGGTCATCCGCCCGCTGCGCAACGGCGTGATCTCCAACTACCGCTATACCGAGGCGCTCGTCAGCCAGCTGCTGGGACGTGCGATCCGCGGCCGGTCGCTTCTGCCACCGAGGGTCATCGTCGGGGTGCCTGGCTCGGCGACCGAAGTGGAGAAAAAGGCCGTGCGCGAGGCCGCCCGTGGAGCGGGCGCTGGCCGCGTCTATTTCGTGCCCCAAGCGATGGCCGCGGCGGTGGGCGCCGGGCTCAAGGTCTTGGAGCCCAGCGGCGGCATGGTCGTGGATATCGGCGGCGGCACGACGGAGATCGCCGTCATCTCGCTGGGCGGCATGGTGGCCGCTCGCTCCCTCAAGCTCGGCGGCGACCATCTCGATGAGACCATCATCTCCTACCTGCGCACCACGCGCGGCTTCCACATCGGCGAGCGCACGGCGGAGTCGCTGAAGATCGCGCTCGGATATTACGGTCGTCCGCGCGGCAGAGCAGCGGTGCGAGTAATGGGGCAGGACGCTCGAGCACTTCGGCCGGGAACGCTCGAGGTGCGCGAGGAAGATGTCGGAGCGGCACTGGCGGAGCCGCTCGGCCAGATCGTCGATGTCGTCCGCTCGATTTTGGAGCAGACGCCTCCTGAATTGGTGCGCGATCTCGCGGAGAATGGCATCGTCCTGACCGGCGGGGGTGCCAGCATCGCGGGGCTTGCGGAGACGATCGGGCTCATCGCGGGCATCCCGGTGCGTGTCGCCGATGAGCCGATGCTGTGCGTCGCCCTCGGCGCTGCGGAGATCCTCCACGACAAGACGCTTTTCGCCGCGCTATACCCAACCCCACAGTCACTGATCGGTAGGTGGTGGCGATCACTTCGTTTTGGGATGAGAGAAAGCTCCTCGTCTTCGTCTCGCTGATCATCGCGGCATCGATCTTCATGCTCGTCGAGCTGGATGCGGCGCACCATGGCGCGCGTAGTCTCACCGATCAGATCGTCACCACCGTCATCGTCCCGGTGGAAGATGCGATCACGCAGACAACTTCGGCGGTCGCCACCGAGTTCACCACGCTCGTGCACGCCGGATCGCTGGCCGCTCGCAACGCCGCGCTCGAGCGCAAAGTGCAGGATCTCGCCGCGACCAACGAGCGGCTCCGTCAGCATGCGGCCGAGAACATCGAATTGCGGCGCATGCTCGAGCTCGCCCAGACGATGCCCGAGCAGACGATCGCCGCGAGCGTCGTCGGGTATGCGCCTGAAGGGTCGCGCCGCGAGATCTCCATCGACCGCGGCTGGCGCGACGGGGTGCGCCGGGATGCGGTGGTGATCAACGGCGATGGGTTGATCGGCCACGTCATCGACACCGGGGCGCACGATGCGCACGTGCTGCTCATCATCGATCCCACGAGCAACGTCCCTGCCTATTTGCAAGACACGCACACCTGGGGCATCGTCACCGGCACCTGGCAGCATATCCGCATGAAATATATCGGCCAAGACGTCAAAGTGCGACCGGGCGATACGGTCATGACCGGCAAAGGCGAGATCTACCCGGAGGGTGTGGTCATCGGCACGGTGCGCGAGATCGACCGCAAGGATAACGCGCTCTACCAAAGCGCGGTCGTCGCGCCGGCCGTGGATTTCGGCGGCCTCACCCATGTCTTGGTGCTGCGCAAGTGATCGCGTTCGTGACCAGCGGGGCGCTCGACCGTCTGCGGCCAGAAGGCGGCGAGCGACGCACTCGCGTCCGGCCTGAGGAAGCCGAGGTCTCAGTCCCTCCGCGCTTTTGGGTGCTCGTCCTCGTGGGCGTCGCGGCGATCGTCGTTCAGTCGACGCTCCTGCGCTCATTCTCGCTGCGCGAAGCGCATCTGAGTCTCGTGACCGTGCTGCTCGTCTGGACCGGGCTGCGCTGCGGCATCACCACGGGCGGCTTGCTCGGCCTCATCTTGGGCCTTGTCGAGGACGCGCTCGGCGGCGGCGGCGCGAACGTGCTCGCCACAACGCTCGTCGGCTTCTGCGCGGGCCTGTTGAACGTTCGATTTTTCGCAGACTCCGTGCCGGTCTTCGTCTCAGCGGTCGCCGGCGCCACCGTCGTGCGCGCCGTCATCACCTACGCCGTCATGGAGCTCGGGTTTGGCGAGCGCGGCTCCTTCCACCGCGTCTCGCACGAGCTTGTGTGGCAGATCGTGCTGAACTCGATCGCAGCGGCCATCGTGGTGCTCGTGCTGCGTGCGATCGCGCACGCGCGGCGATAGCCCGTATGGCCGGCTCGCTCGTCCACGATCGTCCAGACGCCCTGCAGCAGCGCGTGCGCCGCACAATAGCGCTCGGCGCGCTCATCGGGTGTGCTCTAGCCATATTGCTCGCGCGCTTGGCCTACGTGCAGCTCGCCCGTGGAGACTACTTCGGACACCTCTCGGACCTCAACCAGCTGCGCACCATCCCGGTCACCGCGCCGCGCGGCGTGCTGTTCGACCGTAACGGCATCGTGATCGCGCGCAACCGGCCCTCCTTCGTCGTGCAGATCGTGCCGATGCAGGTCCAAAATCCCTCCGCGGAGATCGCCGATCTTGCCCAGCTGCTCGGCATCAGCGCCGACGAGATGTGGCGGCGTCTCCTTCGTCAGAGCGGGGTCACCTACAAAGATTTCGGTTCGCTGGCGAACGCCATCCCACTGGGTCCCATCAACATAGCGAACGATCTCACCCCGGCGGAAGTGGGCATGTTCTCCGAGCGGTCGGAGCGCTTCCCGGGCATGTCGGTGGAACTCGTGCCCGTGCGCGAGTATCCGCATCACACGCTGGGCTCGCATTTCTTGGGCTATGTCGGCCAGATCACCGAAAGCGAATACGCGACCCGTAAGACGCACGGCTACGGCGCCAACGACATCGTCGGTAAAGAAGGGCTCGAGTACACGTACGACCAGTGGCTGCGCGGCCGTAGCGGAGGCCGCCGCATCAAAGTCAACTCGGCCGGTGAAGCAGTCGCGGTGGTCGGCGACTTCGCAGCCACGCCGGGCGATGATCTCACGCTCAACATCGACTGGCGCCTCCAGAAGGATGCTGAGACCGCGCTGGCCGCGCAGATCCGCGAGGTGGCCAAGCGCATCGGCCATCGCATCGGCGGTTCGGCCATCGTCGAGGACCCCAACAGCGGCGCGATCTTGGCGCTCGTCAGCCAGCCGAACATCGACCCCAACGATTTCGCGGCCGGCATCAGCGAGCGCAAATACGAGGCCTATCTCAACGATCCGCTGCGTTCGCTCTTCAACCGCGCGATCTCCGGCGCGTACCCGACCGGTTCGACGTTCAAGATGATCACGTCGTCGGCGGCGCTTGCCAGCGGTCTGCTCGACGCGAACTCCACGCGCTACTGCGGTGGTGCCTTCGACCTGGGCGGCTATATCTTCTACGACGACCGTGCCGGTGGCCACGGCACGCTCACCATCAGCCAAGCCATCACGGAATCGTGCGACGTCTTCTTCTACCAGGTCGGCCACGAACTCGGCATCGATCGCATCGACAAGTACGCCGCCGCGTATGGCATCGGGCGGCGCACCGGTATCGATCTCCCCGGCGAGACCACAGGGACGCTGCCCTCGCCGCAATGGAAGCAACGCCTCTACAAGAATGTGTGGTACGCGGGCGACACGGTGAGCGTCGCCATCGGCCAGGGTTATCTCGAAGCGTCGCCGATCCAGATGCTCAAGGTCGTCAGCGCGGTAGCCAATGGCGGCACGCTCTACCAGCCACAGATCGCGAGCCAGATCCGCGATCCGCACGGCCGCGCGATCAAAAGCTTTCCGCCGGTAGCGCTGGGCCGCGTGCCTATCAGCGACGACGATCTCGCGCTCATCCGCCGCGGCATGCTCGGCGTGATCGAGAGCGACTACGGCACGGCGCACAACGTCTACATCCCGGGCTTCCACTATGCTGGCAAGACGGGTACTGCCGAAAACGTGCCGACGGTGGATAATCCGTCGGGCCGCAACCATGCGTGGTTCGTGTGCTTCGCGCCATATGACCAACCGAAGATCGCCGTCGTGGTCTTCATGGATCAAAGCGGCGGCTTCGGCGCGGTGAACGCCGCGCCGGTCGCGCAGGCCATCGTTAAGTCGTATTTCCATATCAAAAACGCGGGCCTGAGCGGCAACGGCATCCGGGACTGAAACTTTGCTGCGCGCTGCACGCGCGCCGCGCTCCAGGTGGGGCCTCCAGGTCCCGCGAAATTTGGGTCAGTCCCACTACTGTAGGAGCAGACCACATGCAGGCAGCGACTTTTGCCCTCGCCGACTCCATGCGCCGCTTGGGCACCGAGAGCGCGTTTGTCGTGCTTGCGCGTGCGCGCGCGCTGGAAGCTCAGGGGCGCAACATCATCCACCTGGAGATCGGTGAGCCGGATTTCGACACGCCCGAACACATAAAAGAAGCCGCCATCGCATCGCTGCGCGCCAATCGCACGCACTACACACCGGCCGCCGGCACCATGGAGCTGCGCGCGGCGATCGCGGAATACGTGAAGAGTTCGCGCGGCGTATCTGTCACCATCGACCAGATCGTGGTCAGCCCGGGCGCCAAACCGATCATCGCCGCCGTGCTCATGGCGCTGCTCAACCCTGGAGACGAGGTGATCATCCCCGATCCTGCCTATCCCGCGTATCGCTCGATCACGACCTACGTCGGCGCCAAGCCCGTCTCGCTGCCGCTGCTCGAGTCGCGCGATTTTCGTTTTGAGATCTCCGCGCTCGAAGCGGCGATCACGCCGAAGACCAAGATCCTCGTCCTCAACTCGCCGCACAACCCGACGGGCGGCATCCTCACGCCGGAAGACATCGCCGCGATCGCTGCCATCATCCGCCAGCGCGACATCCTCGTCATCAGCGATGAGATCTACAGCCGGCACGCCTATGACCGGCCATTCGCCTCCTATTACGGCCTCGCCGGAATGCCCGAACGCACGATCCTCATCGACGGCTGCTCGAAGGCCTGGGCCATGACCGGTTGGCGCTTGGGATTCGGCGTGATGCCGACCTACATCGCCGAGGCGGCCACTGCGCTCATCCTCAACACGGTCTCATGCACGGCGACCTTCGTCCAGGACGCCGCGATCCAGGCGCTCTGCGGTCCCGACGAATCGGTGCAGGCGATGTGCGCCGAGTTCCTGCGCCGGCGCAATCTGCTCGTCGACGGCCTCAACAAGATCCCCGGGGTGACCTGCCGCATGCCGGGCGGCGCGTTCTACGTCTTTCCGAATATCTCCAAGATCGAGCCCGATGATATCGCGCTCGCCAACTACCTGCTCAACGAAGCGGGTGTCGCCGTGCTCGGCGGTTCGACGTTCGGCCCGCAGGGCAAGGGCTTCTTGCGCTTGTCGTACGCGAACTCCGAGGAGAACCTGCGCGAGGCGCTAGCGCGCATCGGAAAGGCGTTGGCTGCCTACAAGCGATGAGCGCGATCGCCGACATCATTGCTGGTCATGATTGTGTGCCGGCCGTTCCGGGCCGTGATCTGGCTTGGCTCTGGGATAACCACCCACTGTGGGTGCTCGTTGTCAGCTTCGCATTACTCGCCGGAGTCGTAACGCTCTTTCGCTAGCTCGGAAAGCCCTCGAGGAGGTGGACCCGATGAGACCGAGCGTGGTTATCGTCGCGACGGTCGCGGGCATTGTATGCTTTGCGGCCGGATGGTGGACTGGCAACGGCCAGGACCGCTGGAAGATCGCGCAACAGTCGAGCTGCATCGAAAACGTTCGGATCGTGGACCCCGGTCCAACGCGAACTTCAAGGCCGCAAATAGGGGTGGTAAGCCCCAGGCTTGTCACTCTGGGAGGCCGCCGTGCGGCGATCCTCGCGGCCATCCAGCAGATAGAGGGCTGTGACAGCCAAGCTGGCCTCGCCACGATCGACTCGCTCAGTGCACAACGCCTCAATGCGATGATGATCGGCGCGCAGTAATCTAGGAGCGGGAACGCTCGTACCCACAGCTCGTCACGACGTGTCAAGCCCTTCGGTGAGCTCTTGGCGTGTGGACGGTGGGGTTACAGTTACGCGAGCCCCATGGCGGACTTCACGGCCGCGAGCGTCTCGGCTGCGACGGCTTGGGCACGGCGCGTGCCTTCGGCGAGCGTCTCGTCGACGAGCGTGGGCCGTGAAGAGACGATCTCGCGACGGCGCTCGCGGATAGGTGCGAGAGCTGCGTTGAGGTGTCTGGCCATGTCGGCCTTGTCCTCGACGCATCCCAGCTGACCCGTCCGGCAGCGCTGAGCGATGTCGTCTGCCGCCCTGGCGTTGAAGACGCGGTGGAAAAAGAACACCGGGCAGGTCTCGGGGTGACCGGGATCCGATTTGCGGATCTTTTCCGGATCGGTGAACATCGTCTTGACCTTGGCGATCGTCTCCTCGTCGCTGTCGGCGAGCAAGATGCTGTTGTCGTAGGACTTGCTCATCTTGCGCCCATCCGTGCCAGGCACGTACGGCGTCTGGGAGAGCAATGGTTCTGGTTCGATGAGCACCGGGCCGTACAAATGATTGAAGCGGCGGATGATCTCGCGCGAGAGCTCCAGATGCGGCAGCTGGTCCTGGCCGACGGGGACGCGCTCGCCTCGCATGATCGCGATGTCGACCGTCTGCAAGATGGGGTAGCCCAAGAAGCCATGCGTCGCGATCTCCGAGCCGAGCGCGTTGATCTGATCCTTGTAGGTGGGCACGCGCTCGAGCCAGGACACGGGCGTGATCATGGAGAGCAGGGCGTACATCTCGCTGATCTCCGGGATGCGCGACTGGACGTAGATGGTGCAGCGCTGCGGATCGAGGCCCGCAGCCAGCCAGTCGATGACCATCTCGCGCGCATCGTGGCCGATCTCACCGCTGCGGTCGAATTTCGTGGTGAGCGCGTGCATGTCGGCGACTTCATAGAAGCAATCGGCTTGTTCTGAGAGCGCGATGAAGTTCTGCAGCGCTCCGAGCAGATGGCCGACGTGCACTTTTCCGGTGGGGCGCATGCCAGCCATGACGCGGCGCCGTTTGCGCAACGGCTCGACGACGCTTTTGGCCTGTGCCACCACCTAGGCGATCTCCATCAAAGCTGCGCTCACTTGAACGTTCTGCGCACGCATATCCTGCGTCAGCGCGCCATGAATTGCGGCGTGCCAGTGCCCAGACGGCGCGCAGCACGATGCGCTTCTCGCACGACGCGTCGGGCGCGTGCGACCGCGCGGGCAAGCGTCGCGCCACGTCCGAGCTCAACCGCGAGAGCCGCTGCTAAGATGCCGCCTGCACCACGCATCTGGCCCGGGATGCGCTTGCCGGCGAAGCGGCGCACGCGATCGCGCTGCGCCAGCACATCGATGCACGCATCGCCCGGCAGATGGCCACCGGTCACGAGCACCGCGCAGCCACGATCGGCAAGAGCGATGGCTGCATGGCAGGCGTGCTCGACAGTCGTCACGCTTGTGCCGGCGAGAGCCGCCGCTTCATCGAGGTTGGGCGTCATGATGGTGACGAGCTTTGCGAGCCGCGCGAGCGCGCGCACGGCGGACCGGTCGAGAAACCGCCGGCCGCTGCTCGCTGCCGTCACCGGGTCAAGGACGATCGGGATCTGCGCCGCGTGGCGGCGCAAGAAGCGTGCGACCGCATCGATCGCCGCCGCGTTTGGCACGAGGCCGATGCAGATGGCGTGCGGGGTCACCTGCTCGAAAACGGCGTTCAGCTGCTTTGTGATCACTCTCGGCGTCAAGGGCTCGATCGCCGTGACGCGCCGGTAGTTCTGTGCGGTCACCGAAGCGACGACGGCGACGCCCACGGCTCCCAGATGCGCGTACACGCGCATGTCCATGAGAATGCCGGCAGCTCCAGTGGGGTCGACGCTGCCGATGCTGCAAACGAGGGGCGCTCGGGCGCGCTTCACTTCGGGTTTCCGCCCTGTCCACAAGCCCTGTGTATATGTGGAGAACAGCTGTTTGGTCGGTCCGCCATGTGGACCATCAGTGCCCGGGAATGCCCACCGGTGCTGGAGTTTCCATCTGCACAGGAGAGACGTCAGCCGGGACGGGCTTACCCGCACCTCGGTAGATGTCGCTGATGAGATCGCGGAATGTGGAGAGAGATTGGTCGGTGAGATAGCGCGGCTGCGGGAGCATGAGCGTCAGGAACCAGAATCCCGATTCCGCCCGCAGGAGCGGATCGCGGACCTGCGCATTTGCGACAGCCGCGTCGCCACCCGCCGCCTTCCGCGCGTTGGCGAGCGCGGTCCACATGTTCATCTGATTTGCCGAGCCCATCCACAGCGCAAACCCTCCGACGTCGCTTCCCGGAGCGTAGCCGTACGTGTCGGCGGTCGGCGGGTGCTCGCGCAGATAGTCTTTCGGCGTCGTTCCCCGCATCGGCCGGCCGCTGGCGAGCATGGCGGCGAGATCGTCGAGCACCGTCGCCCGATCGGGGCGGTGCAGCACAGTGCCGGTTCCGCTCAGGCAGACGACGAGGACTGTGGGTTCTGGGGCGATGGCGAGCGCGGCGTTCACCGCCGCGGCCAGCCGGTCGGCGATGGCGGTCGCGGGCGCGCTTGGCGGCTGCGAGTCTAGCGCGTTGCTCGTGGCGTCGCTGCAGAACAACACCGGAAGCTTGCTCGTCTTGCTCGTCTCCAGCAGATACGCGCGGAAGGCGGCGCTATGCACGTCCGACACCGCGACCGCCGATGATCCGGCGTTCGCTTTGACCACGCGCTCCGAGAAGATCCCATAGGCCGCATGCTGCTGCTGCAGGAGTGACGCTGTCTCATCGTTATACGCGCCGCTTGGCGAGAGAATCCCCGCCGCACCTTGCGCGGGCGCGAGCGAGCGCGCCATGCGCAGCCCATCGCTCACGGCGACGGCGACGTCGGCTCCGCCGTCGAGGTTCACCGTGAATGGCGACGTTCGCCCTCCCGCATTGATGATGAGCGGCATGATCGGCTCGTAGGCGGGCAGCGCAGCGATCTCGATCGTTCCCGCTGCCGCGGCTTTCTTCGTCTTGTCGAGCAGGTCGCGACACGCGCGTGCGAACGCAGCGCTGAGGACCTGGAGGTCGTGACTCGTCAGCGTGTCTTGTTTGAGCATAAAAGCCTGGGCGCCGGCGTCGCCGTTTGAGGCCAGTGACACGAGCAATGCCGCGGCGGCGAAGTCAACGTCGTCGCGTTGCGAGAACTGCGCCGCCCTGTCGCCCATGAGCAGCAGCCGCGCGGCCGACGCATCGGAGATGAAGCGCTTGCCGACCACGCTTGTCGCGACCTCGGTGGAGGGGACGACGTTGCTTGAGAGCATGTCGAGCATCTGCGTGGCCCGCGCATCGTCGGCGCCGATCTGACCGGACGCGATCCCGGTCAGCACCGAGTCGCCCGAGGCTTGCCGCTCGAGGGACGCGACGAAGACGGGGTCGATAGCCAGCGTCATCCGTGCGCCCGGATGGCGGGCCAGGGCTGCGAACTGCGGGCTCAGGAGGTTGATCGCGACCACACCAGCTTCCAGCGATTGGACGCTTGCGTCGACGGCTTGCGGAGCCGGAATGCGCCAGATGGTGATGACCGATGCCGTGCGGCTGGAAGCGGCCGTCAGGTTCGCGCACAACACGACGCCGACGGCCGCCGCAGCGGCGACAAGAGAATGCTTCATCGTTGCCTTTCGCTTCGTTAATGCTCTTGTGGGGCGATGCGGTCGAGGATGCGCGTGAGCTCGCCATCATCCGCGTAGGAGACCTCGATCGTGCCGCCGCCCGTGCTGCGCGGATGGAGCGCCACGCGCGTGGCAAGCGCGAAGCGCAGCCGGTTCTCCGCATCGGCCAGCTCAGGGCTCAGCTGTGCCTGCGCCGGTATGGCCGTGCGTGGCCGCGCACCGTTCTTCCCTTCGCGTACAGCCGTCTTGCGCTCCAGCTCGCGCACGCTCAAACCGGAACGGACCGCTTCCTCGGCAAGGCGGCGGGCTCGGCCCGGGGGCAGCGCGGCCAGTGCGCGTGCGTGCCCAGCGCTGAGCTTGCCGTCGCGCACGAGCGCCTGCACCGCATCCGGGAGGTTCAGCAAGCGCAGCGCGTTGGCCACCGCGGGCCTGCTCTTGCCGATGCGTTGCGCGAGCATGTCGTGGGTGTAGCTGTGCTCTTCGATGAGCGCGCGATAACCAGCCGCTTCTTCAATGGCGTTGAGATCCGCACGCTGCACGTTTTCGAGGATGGCGAGCTCGATGGCTTCGCCCGCCTGCGCCTCGCGCACGATCGAGGCGATGCTTTGCAAGCCCGCGAGGCGCGCGGCACGCCAGCGTCGTTCGCCCGTGATGATCTCGTACGCCTGCGGATCGGCAGCGTCGCGACGCACGATGATGGGAGCGAGCAGCCCATGCGCGCGGATCGACTGGGCGAGCGCCGCGAGCGACTCCTCGTCGAAGCGCCTGCGCGGCTGCGATGGATTGGGCGCGATCTGGTCGACCGGGATCTGCACGAGCGCCGAGCCGGCGCCCTGTTTCTCGCTCTGCGCCGCGGCGCCGGGGAACAGCGCCCCCAGACCGCGACCGAGTCCGCGTGGTTTATTCACGAGCCAGAACCTCCTCGGCGAGCGCCGCGTAGGCCGCAGCGCCCTTTCCTTTCGGATCGAAGAGCGCGATCGGAGCGCCGTGCGACGGCGCTTCGGAGAGACGGATGCTGCGCGGGATGCGCGTGGCAAAGACGAGGCCCGGGAAGTATTTCTCTACCTCATCCACCACCTGGGCCGCGAGATTCGTGCGCCCGTCGAACATGGTGATGAGCACGCCGAGGATGGACACCTGCGCATTGAGGTGATTGCGCACGAGGTCGATCACATGCGTCAGCTGGCCGAGCCCTTCGAGCGCGAAGTACTCGGCCTGGATCGGCACGATGAGCCGGTCGGCGGCGCTCATCGCGTTGAGCGTCAGGAGCCCGAGCGACGGCGGACAGTCGATGAAGATCTCGTCGTAGCGCTCGAGCTGTCCGGCGAGTGCGCTGCGCAGGCGCAGCTCGCGTGAGATCGCCGAGACGAGCTCGATCTCGGCCCCAGCGAGGTTGAGGGTCGACGGGGCGATGCGCAGATTCTCGACCTTCGTGTCGCAGATGACGTCGTCGAGGCGCGCCGACTTGATGAGCACGTCATACATGCAGGCGCTGATGGCGGATTTCTCAAGACCGAGGCCGGTCGTCGCATTGCCTTGCGGGTCGACGTCGACGAGCAACACCCGCCGGCCGCGCCGGGCGAATTCCGCACTCAGGTTGATCGCGGTCGTCGTCTTGCCCACGCCACCCTTCTGGTTGGCGATCGCGATGACGCGCGCGCGGCGCGTGGCTTTGGTGCTGTGCGCGTCGCGGGCGCCAGCCACCGCTGTCGCGCCGTTGCTCTCCATCATGTCGTCATATCGCGTCCTTACGCCGCAGCGCCTCGCGCGCGACCGCGCGCAGGTGTTCTCCAGTGTTCTTCGCTGGATCTTCCAGCACGCATTCAAGACAATCGCGCAGCACCGCGCCGACACGAGCGTCGCCACGGAAGTCGGGCCCGACGAGTCCGAGCTCGCGCATGAGCGCGATGACAGCGGCGCCGTCGATGGCCAGATCGGCGATGCCGAACGCGCTCGGCCCCGCGAGCTCTTGCCGCACCCGTCCGGCAAAGCGGTCCAATTCGGCTGGATTGCGCTCCGGCAGCCCTGAGGCTGTGATATCGGCCCGGCGCAGCGCGAAGAGCTGCTCGATGGAGCCCGGGCCAACGCGGTTGATGAAGCGCCGCACGGCTGCGTCCGAGAGCCCATCGTCGGATGCGAACATGTGGTGGCGGATGAGCTGCGTCACCTGCGTCACAACGTCCCCGCTGAAGCGCAACCGGGTCAAGAGGTCGCGCGCCATGTCCTCCCCGACGACCTCGTGCCGATAGAAATGCGGCCCGGATTTGGTCTTGGGCTTGCCGACGTCATGCAAGAGTGCGGCCAATCGCAAAACGAGATCGCGCGGCGCCTCATCGCACGCTCGCAAGGCATGCTCATAGACCGTGTAGCGATGAAACTCGTTTTGTTCGACTCCCCAACCTTCGAGTAGTTCGGGCATGACCTGCGACAAGGCGCCGACGTCTCGCAGCAGTTCAAGGCCGATGCTGGGACGAGCCGACTTGGTCAGAAGTTTGTTCAGCTCGTCGGCGATGCGCTCCGGGGCGACCGTGCTGACAAGAGCGGCGGCTGCGCGCATGGCTGACAGCGTTCGCTGTGTCGGCTCGAGATCGAATCGCGCGGCGAAATGCGCGCCGCGCAAAATGCGCAGCGGGTCCTCGATGAACGCTTCGTCTTTGAGGATGTCGAGCCGCGCGCTGCGCAGGTCTGCTTCGCCGCCGTAGGGATCGACGAGCTTTGCGGAGGCAAGATCGCGCGCCATCATGTTGATGCGAAAATCGCGCCGGCTCAGATCCTCTTCCAAGGGGATGTCGGGCGCAGCGTCGACCTCAAAGTCGCGATGGTGCGTGCCCGTCGACCGCTCGCGCCGCGGCAGGGCGATGTCTACGGTCACCCCTTCGCGCGTGAACTTGATGATGCCGAAGGAAGCGCCAACTAGTTCAAGGGAGCCTAAGGATGATAATTTCTGTACTAGTCCGTCATACGGGACGCCAATAATGAGGTAATCCGCATCCGTCGAGCGTGGTTGAGGCTTTCCAAGATCGGCGAGAAGCTCGTCGCGAACGCGGCCTCCGACGCTGAAGACGCGGCCGGCGCCGATCGTGCTCACGAGAAGATCGTCCAAGGGAAAGGTGTCAGACACCAAGCGTACCCGAGCGAGGGAAGTGTAAATGTTTTAATTGAAACAGTTTCACGTGAAACATCTGCTCGATCCATGGTACGTCACGGGCTTTGTGGAGGGGTGCGGAAGCTTCACGTATAGTCGCTCCGGTAGGGCCGTCACTGTCTACTTCGCGCTCAAAGTTGGCGCAACGGACGCCCCGATACTGCATGCCATCAAGGCTTTTTTCGGCGAGGCCGGCCGGGTCTATGCTACCAGGTCTGGCTCAGATGAGCTTGAGATGCGGGGAGCTTACTACCGGGTGACCCGTGCTGGCGAGCTTGCTCGAGTCGCCGCCCATTTCGATCGATACCCACTTGCCGGGGCTAAGGCGCGGGCCTTCGCGATCTGGCGGGAGATGGTGGCCGAAAAGCAACGCTTTCGAAGACCCGAGAGGGAACGGTTATCTGAAATGGCCTCACGGCTATCCGCCCTTGCTCGAGCGGCGCCTCCATAGGGGAGCAGGCTCGAGCGATCTGCGAACGACCCAGACGTGGCGGACGCTTGGGAGACCGGGGACGAAGACTCTCCTCACGTCGATCTCGCCCTTCATTCGCGCCGCTGCCTTGCGCTGCTCCGGCGTCGGCCGAGCACGACGGCCCTCGTACAGCACAAGATCGCCGCCCGGGCGTACGAGGACGGAGCCCAAACCGATCGCTTTCTCAGGTTCTGCTAGCGCGCGCATCAAGACGGTTCCAGCCTTACCGTGGAGCGATGCCGCGCCCGGCCCAAGCGCCGACGCCTTGATCACCGAAACGTTTCCGAGCCCCAGACGAGAGACAGCAGATTGCAAGAACGCAGCCCGCTTCGCGCGCGGTTCGAGCAGCACGATGATCTGTTGTGGAAACGCGATCGCCGCAGGGATACCCGGGAAGCCCGCACCGCTTCCAACATCCACGACCGGCGACGACAGTTCGACCAACGCAAGGGGTGCCAAGCTATCGAGGAAGTGCTCGGTGACGAGGCTCGCAAGATCTTTGGCCCCGGTAAGGTTCGTCTGCTGGTTCGAAGCCAGCAGCAGGGTTCCGAACTCGGCGAGCTTGGCGGCGGTTGCCGTCGGGTTTGCGATCTTCAGGCGCTCGAGGCCGGCTTCGAGGAGCTTGCGTGGATCGAGCGTCACGCCGTATTGCCGGCTATCTCTGTCTTTTGTCCCCTGCGTACGTACACGGCAAGCATCCCAACGTCGGCCGGCGTGATCCCGGGAATCCGACTTGCTTGACCGAGCGTCAGCGGCAGCGTGGCCGAGAACTTCTCGCGTGCCTCGCGCGAGAGCCCAATGCAGCGATCGTATGCGAACCCAACCGGGATCTTGACCGCATCGGCTTTGCCCAACCGATCTGCCGCTGCGCTCTGCCGCCGGATGTAGCCCTCATATTTGAGCTCGATCTCCACTCGCTCCCCGAGATCAGCGCAGACTCCGCTTTCGCCTGCTATCTCGGCGTAGCCGACCTCAGGTCGGCGCAGGGCCTCGACGAGGAGCGCGCCCGGCGACAGACCCAAGCGCCTCACCTGCTCGGGCTGCGCGCGTGTGGTCATGATCCGCTCTCGCTCCGCCGCTATCACCCGCATGCGTTCCTCGAACGCCGCAAACGATGCATCGTCGACGAGACCGATGGAACGCCCAAGCGGCGTCAGCCGTTCGTCCGCGTTGTCGTGGCGCAAGAGCAGCCTGTGCTCGGCTCTCGACGTCAGCATGCGGTAGGGTTCTGTGGTTCCTTTGGTCACGAGGTCATCGATGAGCGTGCCGATGTACGACGATGAACGGGCAAGCGAAATCTGCTCTCGATCCAGAGCGCGAGCCGCCGCGTTCACACCAGCCACGATTCCTTGCGCAGCCGCTTCCTCGTAGCCAGATGTGCCGTTGATCTGCCCTGCGTGGAAGAGGCCGGCGACATGCTTTGTCTCAAGTGTCGGCCAGAGCTGCGTCGGCGATACATAATCGTACTCCACGGCGTATCCTGCGCGCATCATCTCCGCATGCTCGAGACCCGGCAACGTCCGAAGCATCGCGAGTTGCACTTCCTCCGGAAGTGAGGTGGAGAACCCGCCGACGTAGACCTCAAGCGTATTCCATCCTTCCGGTTCCAGAAATATCTGGTGCGTCTTGTTGTGAGCGAATTTTATCACCTTGTCCTCTATAGAGGGACAGTACCGCGGCCCAATACCTTCGATCAGGTTAAGCCCGTACATCGGCGATCGATGCAAGTTCGACCGGATGATCTCGTGCGTCGCTTGCGTCGTGCCGGTGATGTGGCACGAGAGCTGCGGTCCGGGAAACTCTGGTTCGCTGCGATAGGAGAACATGAGGGGCACGGTGCTCGGTGGCTGCTCGAGCGTCTTTGCGAAATCGATGCTGTCCCGGTGGACTCGTGGCGGCGTGCCCGTCTTCAGACGGCCCAGCGAGAAACCCAGCCGTTGCAAGGCAAGGCCCAAACCGAGCGCCGGTTGTTCGCCGGCGCGCCCGCCCGGCGAACCCTTCTCACCAGCGAAAAGCTTCCCGCCGAGAAAGGTCCCCGTAGCGATGATCACCTGGCGGCAATGCACGACCGCACCGGATGCCAAACGCACGCCGGCCACGGCATCGTTTGCCACGAGAAGGTCGACGATCATGCCTTGGCGCAGCGAGAGTCCTGGCTGACGCTCGAGCGTGGCCTTCATGGTTTGTGCATACGCTCGTTTGTCGGCCTGAGCGCGCAGCGCGCGCACTGCCGGGCCACGGCTTTCGTTGAGCCAGCGTCCATGCACGAAGGTGCGGTCGATGCAGCGCGCCATCTCGCCGCCGAGCGCATCGACCTCGCGCACGAGCTGTCCCTTGGCCGGTCCACCGATCGATGGGTTACATGGCATGAGGCCGATCGTGTCGAGGTTGCCGCTGTAGAGCAGGGTACGCGCGCCTATGCGTGCCGCCGCGAGCGCGGCTTCGCAACCGGCGTGGCCGCCGCCGATGACGATGACGTCGAAGTCGGAATCCATCAGGCGCGGCATTCGCGCCGCCGGCACATTGCTCTTGCGAGCGGTTATTTACCGACGCAGAAGCGCGAAAAAATCCCGGTCAGCACTTCCTCGGTCACCGTATCTCCCGTGACCTCGCCCAGACTCGCCACGGCGTCGCGGAGGTCCGATGAGACGAGATCCAGAGGCATGGTGGCGGCGATGGTCGCCCGCGCATGCTCAAGCGCCTCGCGCGCGCGGGTGAGCGCCTCGATCTGGCGGCTGTTGGCGACGAGCGCGCGGCTCCCGTCGAGCGCTCCGCCCCAGCCACGACGGGCTATGGCGGTGCGTAACGCCTCGATCGTCTGGGGCCACAGTACGGACCCTTCAATGACAACGTCTTCGTCCGTCGCGCTGCCCAGGCGCGCCGCTGCGCGCAGCTCCTCCACACCGCGCGCGCCGAGGTCCATTTTGTTGGCGAGCAGGATGCGCTGCGCTGCTGCGGTCTGCTCGAGCGCGATGCGGTCGTCGCCGCTGAGATCTTTGGACACGTCGATCACCGCGATCACGAGTTGTGCGTCGCGGACGGCAGTACGAGCGCGCGCCACGCCTTCGGCCTCGATGGCATCTGCGGTCGCCCGCAACCCCGCGGTGTCGCGCAGCCGCAGGATGACGCCATCGACGGCGATGCGCTCCTCGATCACATCGCGAGTGGTGCCGGGCACGTCCGAGACGATCGCCCGTTCGGCGCGCACGAGCGCGTTGAGCAAGGAAGACTTGCCGGCGTTAGGCGGACCTGCGATGACGCAGTCGATGCCGTCGCGTAACACGAGCGCCGCGCCCGCTCCGGTCAAGAGCTCTGCGATGCGCTCGGCCTGCGCCTGCAGGCTGGCCGCAAGCTGCACCGTATCAGGTTCGGGCACTTCATCAGGGTAGTCGACGTGCGCCTCGATTTCGACCAGCCGGTCGAGCAGCTCGCCGCGCAGCGCGCGAAGCTGCTTGCCCAGATCGCCTGCCAGCCTGTGGGCTGCAGCTTTACTTGCGCGCTCGCTCTCCGCCGCGATGAGATCGGCGACCGCTTCGGCTTGGGCGAGGTCCATGCGGCCATGCACAAAGGCGCGCTTGGTGAACTCGCCCGGCTGGGCCAGGCGCGCACCGAGGCGCAGTAAGAGCGCGAGCGACGAGGCGACGACGCCCATGCCACCGTGCACGTGGAACTCGACGAGATCCTCGCCCGTGTAGGAGTTCGGCGCGACAAAATGCACGGCGAGGGCTTCGTCGATCTGCTCCCGGCTCTCGGGATCGTGGATCCATCCGCGGCGCAGCACCGCCACCCGTGCTTGGCCGACTCGCAGTGGACGAAAGCATGTCTGCGCGATGGCGAAGGCGCGCTCGCCCGAGAGTCGGATGACGGCGACTGCCCCCATACCTGGTGGCGTGGCGATCGCCGCGATCGTGTCTGCGTCGTTCATGTGCAGCGACGGACCTTTGTAGCGACCTTGACGCAACAGACCTTGCGGTCTGTTTTCTCCGGCCAACCCTACTGGAAGTCTTCTTCGTCCTCGTCGACCGGCGGCAGCGAGCTGCCACGCGGCATGATCACGACGCGCCGCTGGCTGCCCATGCCCGTGCTTTCGGTCGCGACGTCGCGATGCGCCGCGAGAGTGAGGTGGATGATGCGCCGCTCCGACGGCGGCATGGGTTCGAGTTCGACGGCGACGCCTTCGTTCACCACGCGGATGGCGCAGCGCTGAGCGATCGAGCGCAGCGTGGCGATGCGCCGCTGGCGATAGCCTTCGATGTCCACCGCGAAGAACAGGTCGCGCGATTCGCCGCGATGCATCGCCGCGTTGGTCACGGCCGACAGCGCGTCGAGCGTAGCACCGTGCTTGCCGATGAGGATCGCCAGGCCGTCATCTTCACGATCGTCGTCGCGGCGGTTATAGTTGCGGTTGCCGTCGGCGATGCCGCGCACGTCGATCGTGATCTGGCGTCCATCGCGGGCAGGATCGACCCCGCCGAACGACAGCCGCGCCGGCAGGCCGAGCGCGGCGATAAGGCCGGCGAGAAAGTCGCGCGCGTCGACGAACGCGTCGCGCAGTTCCGGCGGGCAACTTTGCTTGCTGCCTCGTGCGTCTGGGCGTCTGCCGCGGTCATTGCCATACCCGCGCGCGCCGCCCGGTGGGCGCCGACGCTGCGGACGGCCGTAGCCGGGTCCCCGCTCTCCGTAACCGTTCATGTGGTTCCCTTCGCATCTTTGTCGGATGTGCCGCCCGCGATTGAAGCCTGGCCCGCCTCTTTACGGGCGCCATTGTCGGACGGGCTGAGCTTGCGCACTTTCGCTCCGCAGCTCTCGCACTTGCTGCCCTTGACGACGGTGAGCAGCTGCTTGCATTGCGGACAATCTCGCGGATACCCGGCGAGCGTGGCCGGCGTGTCTTCGGGTGGTTTGGGGATGCGCGACGGCAGCTTCATGACGTAGACGCGCTCGAGCATGCTGAGCACGTTGAAGCTGAACCAGTAGAGCACGAATGCCGACGACCAGTGATACAGGCTGCCCAAGAAATAGAGCATCGCCGGCATCATGAACGCTTGCGTTTTCATCATCTGCTGCTGTTGCGCGTCCATCGAAACCGTCGGCGTCAGCTTCATCGAGAAGTACATCGACACGGCGTACAGCAAGAGCAACACGTGGTCGGGCTGCACGAGGCTCGTCGCCAGTATCTTGGGGAGGCTCGTCGAGAACCCGGATCCGATCCACAACCAATGCGCGCTCGAGAAGGCATCGTTATGCTGGCGGATCGCGCCGTAGATCGCGATGAGGAACGGATATTGCGCGAGCATGGGCAGGCAGCCGCCCAGCGGGTTCACGCCATGCTCGCGATAGAGCTTCATCGTCTCTTCGCCGAGCTTGGCCTTGTCGTTCTTATATTTGGTCTGGAGCCGTTTGATGTACGGAGCGAGCGCCTGCGCTTCTTGCATCGACTTCAGCGCTTGCAGCGACAGCGGCAGGAGCAAGAGCGAGACGCCGAGCGCGAGCAGCATCATCGTCCAGCCGTAGTTGTGCGTCAGTCTGAAGAGCGCGTCGATGCCCCACGCCGCGATCGAACTGAGCCCGTTGATGAACTGGGACCAGGGATTGACGAGAGCGGCGACCGGCACGAGATTCATGCCGTGCAGCGCGACGGCCGCGAAGCTCAGGATATGGAGCACGACGAGGGGCGTTCCTTTCCTGCCCTGATGAAGCGCAAAGCGTTCACATCTGTTTTTGCCTCACCAGATTCCTTACGGTACGGGGTCGAAGCCTCCGGGATGCCAGGGTCCGCAGCGCAAAAGTCGCATGCACGCGAGCTGCAACCCGCGTACGGTGCCGTGGCGCTCGACTGCCTGCGCGGCATATTCCGAACAACTGGGCTCAAACCGGCAGACGGGCGGCAACATCTTCGACAGTGTCCGCTGGTAGAGCCGGATCGCGCCGACAAAGGGGTTCATACTTGAGAAGCTTCGCGCTGGCCGCGCGTCTGGCCCGCCGTCTTGACGCTCGCCGCAAGCGCGTTCGTCAGCTGCTCGTGCAGTTGCGCGTAGCTGATCTGGGCCGCAGACGGCCGGAACTGCACGACGTACCACATCGGCGTCTGCACAAGCGGCGTGCTGTCGAGGATGGCTTTGCAGCGCCGGCGCAAGCGGTTGCGTTCGACCGCGCCGCCGACTTTTTTTGTGATCACGATGCCGACCTTGGTGGATGCTCCACGCGCTCGCGTGGGCACGGCCGCCTGGCGCGGCCGCTGCGCATCCCGCATACGGCGCGGCGCGAGCGCGAAGACGACGAGATGCTTGCTCCCTGCCGTTCTGCCGCGACGCAGCACGAGCGCAAATTCGCGTCTGCCGCGCAGACTCGCGTACGCGCGCACTCGTCTGCTAGTCGGGAGTGAGCCGCTTGCGCCCCTTGCGGCGACGTGAGGACAAGACGCGACGGCCCCCCTTGGAGGCCATGCGCGCTTTGAATCCATGATTGCGCTTGCGCCGGCGGTTGTGCGGTTGATAGGTACGTTTCACGAGACGTTGCTACTCCTGATCGCGATGCATGATCGCATGAAAAATGCGCCTGGCGCAAAAGCGACTTGTGATTATGCCAGAAAGATCGGTGCGCGTCAACAACTTCACTATTTCATAGGGCTTTGCCGCCTTTGCGCTGCACGGCAGGTCGCACCTGCAGGCCAAAAGCCGGGTTCGAGTCGCCTGCTTAGTGAGCAAGCGAGCCTTCGCTTTGAGAGCCGGCGAAGAACAGGTGCCGACGGTGGACAAGCGGTGCATGAACGGGTGAGCATGAAATCGCCGTATTGTGGCGCAAAGCCTTGTGTCATAAGGTGTTGGCGACTTTTCCATGAGAGTGAAAAGCATTTATTCACACCTGTGGATAAGACTGTGTATAGCCGATCGCGCGAGAGCCGCGGCCCCCAAGCGCGCGGCTGCGCGGCGATTCGAGCCCGCATGTTACATTTTTCACTTGTCGCCTGGCCGGCGAGCGCGATGAGGCCGCTCACGATGCGCAGAGCTTCACATCATGGGCACGCGCACAGATATGTCTCACGACTATCCACAGAGACCACGTGCAAGCTGTGCATATGTGCATAAAGAAAGTTGTCAAAGCCTGAAGGAATAGCGTTTTTTTCACGCTAACGCGCGATGCCCTATCCTGAATCCGCCTCACACGCGGTGTGAATTTTTTTTCGCAGAAAGCATTTCGGAAGATAGAGAGATTGTCGATGGAAACTGCAGCCGTACTGCCCACCAACGAAGAGTACCTGTGGCAGAGTTGCCTGGGTGAGCTTGAGAACCGCTTCACCAAGCCCATCTTCGAGATGTGGATCAGGCCTATGCGCGTCGAGCGCCTCGCGACTGACGAGGTGACGCTAACCGTCCAGAACGCGTTCGCCAAGGACTGGGCGGAGAACCGGCTCAAGAGCACGATCGTGGCGACGCTTGCCGAGATCATAGGCTCACCTATCTCGGTCCGCTTCGTGGTGGATGAATCGGCGCCGGCCGAGGCGAGCGGTGAGGCGCCGTCCGCGCTTGCCACCGAGCTCGCGCGTGCACCTGTGGCGGCCACGGCGGCGTCCGATGATTTCCGCCACACCGGGCTCAACGAGCGCTACACCTTCGAGCAGTTCGTCGTCGGGGCGACGAACCGCTTCGCGCACGCCGCAGCGCAAGCCGTGGCCGAAGCACCGGCGCGGGCGTACAACCCGCTCTTCATTTACGGTGCTGTCGGGCTGGGCAAGACCCACCTTATGCATGCCATCGGCCACCGGGTCTGCCTGAGCGACCCGCGTGCCCGCGTCGTCTACGTCTCGTCGGAGACCTTCACCAACGAGTTCATCACCGCCATCAAGAACAACCAAACCGTCGAGTTCCGCAACCGCTATCGCACGGTCGACGTGCTGCTCATCGACGACATCCAGTTCTTGGAAGGCAAAGAGCAGACGCAAGAGGAGTTCTTCCATACGTTCAACACCTTGCACGAGGCCTCGAAGCAGCTCGTCATCTCGAGCGACCGCCCGCCGAAAGACATCCAGACCTTGGAGAACCGCCTGCGCTCGCGTTTCGAATGGGGGTTGCTCACCGACATCCAATCGCCCGACCTCGAAACACGCGAGGCGATCCTGCGCAAGAAAGCGGAAAGCGACGGGATCGACGTGCCGCACGAGGTGACCTCGTACATCGCCAAGATCATCCCATCCAACATCCGCCAGCTCGAAGGCGCGCTCATCAAGCTCACCGCCTATGCCTCGCTCTACAAACAGCCGCTCACCGTGGAGCTGGCCGCCGACGTGCTGCGCAACGAGATCAATGAGATGCCGCTGCGCAAGGTCACGATATCCCTCATCAAGGAGAAGGTGGCGCGCTTCCACGGCATCAGCCAGAAAGAACTCGAGGGCCAACGGCGCGACCAGCGCTTGACGGTGCCGCGGCAGATCGCGATGTATCTGGCGTGCGATCTGACCAATGCCTCTCTGCCGCAGATCGCGCGCGAATTCGGCAAGAAGGACCACACCACGGTCATGTACGCCAGAGACAAGGTTAAAAAACAGATGGAGCGCGACCCGGAGTTCCGCAGCAAAGTGCGCTCCGTGCTCTCGACCATCTCGCAGGAGAGCTAGCACGCCCTAGCGTCCTCACGCCCAGGTGGACGAGATGAGGATGGCGTGGATGAAAAGGGCCCGCGTCCGCTGTATGTCACCCACCTGTGAGGGACGTGGATAAGCGCAGCGGGCGCGTCCACACGGAGCGCGGCCGCAAAGCCGCGCCGCTACGAGGATGCGCCGCCTGTCCACGTCATACACCTCTCTACTACAGCGACAACGATCTATCTATATAAAGAACTACACAGAGGACGTCGTGACGGCTGTGTGCACAACCTAAAAGGGAGCCGGATGAAATTCACCTGTAACGCCAAAGACATCGCCGCGGCCGTCGGCACGGCGAGCAAGGTCGTCAATGCGCACACGACGGTGCCGATCTTGAACAACGTGCTGGTCGCGGCCAAAAGCGGGCGCGTGAGCGTGCGTGCGACCGATCTCGAGCTGACGCTTGAGAATTCCATCTCGGCCGAGGTGCACGAAGAAGGCGCCTGCACCGTGCCGGCGCGGCTGTTCACCGGCTACCTGGCCAACCTTCCCGCGGCCAAGCTGCAGATGCAGGGCACGGCCAGCCGCGCGACGCTCAAATGCGAGCGCTCGAATTACGAGTTCTTCACCCTCCCAGCGGAGGAGTACCCACCGCTGCCCGAGGGCACGAGCAGCGGCCAGTTCCGCGTCGCCGCCAAAGCGCTGCGCGACGCGGCGAACGCGGTGACCTTCGCAGCCTCGAGCGAAGAAGCACGCGGCGCCGTGCTCATGGGCACCCTGCTCGAGCTCGAGGGGACGGATGCCATGCTCGTGGCCACCGACGGCTATCGCTTGGCGCGCTATCAACTCGAGCTCGCGGAACCGGTCGCCGCCGCGACCAAACTAATCGTACCGGCGCGAGGCCTGAGCGAGGTCGTGCGCGCGGGCGGCGAAGGCCAGATCGAGGCGACCGTGGTCGGCGGCCAGGCCAACCAGCTCATCTTCAACACCGGTGACGCCAAGATCAGCGCCCGCCTGGTCGACGGGCAATACCCGAACTACCAGCAAGTCATCCCCAAGGAATTCGACAAGAAGGTCGTGGCCAGCACCGCGCAACTGCTCGCCGCGCTGCGCCGCGCGGGCGTCGTCGCCGGGGATCGCGCCAGCATGGTGAAGCTTGCTATGGACGGTTCGAGCCTCGTCATCACCGCCAGCTCGGACACCGCCGGCAACGCGTACGAAGAGATCGATGTGGAGCGCACGGGCGACCCGTTGACCATCGCGTTCAACGCCAAGTTCCTGGTCGAGATCCTCAACCACGTGGAAGCCGAGACGGTGACGCTGGAATTCGTCGGCGCTCTCAATCCGGCGGCGATCCACCCGAGCGACGCGAAGGCCGCACAGCGACAGCTGTACATCCTCATGCCCCTGCGTCAGTGATGCGCGGTGCGCGTCAGCACGCTCGACCTCGCGAACTTCCGCAACTACGCCGCTCTGCATTTCGAACCGCCGGGCGGCGTGTGCATCTTCATCGGCCACAACGCGCAGGGCAAATCCAACCTGCTCGAAGCGATATCGCTGCTCGCGACCGGTAAATCGTTCCGAGCGGCGCGCGAAGCGGATCTCGTGCGTAGCGGCACCCCATTGGCGCGCGTCGCCGCCCGCGTGCGCACGAAGACGGGCGACGTGCAAGCGGCGTGCATCATCACCCGGGTGGGCGATGGCGCGCGCAAGCGCTTCTTGCGCAACGGGCGTACCGTGCCGTACGCGCAATTCCTAGGCGGCATCGCCGCCGTGACGTTCATGCCGTTCGATCTGCAGCTCGTCTCCGGACCGCCCGCGTTGCGCCGGCGGTTCCTCAATGTCGCGCTCTCGCAAGCCGATCGCGCATACTACCGCCAGCATGCCCGCTACACGAAGATCGTCTTGCAGAAGAACGCGCTGCTCAAGTCACACCCCGGCGTGGACCGCAAGCTGCTCTCGACCTATAACGAACAACTCGCGCTGGTCGGCTCGCAGCTCATCTGCGCACGTGCCGCATACGTGCGCACGATCGCGCGCGAGGCGGCGCTCGTCCACGCGCGCTGGGTGGGCGAACAGCCGGCGCTCGAGCTCGCCTACCTCTCGTCGCCCGCGTTGCCCGCCGGCGACGAGTCGCCGGGAGCCGTGTTGCAGGCGCTCGAGACCGCGCTTGCCGCGAGCATGGCGGCTGAGCTCGCCCGCAAGACGTCACTTGTCGGTCCGCACCGAGACGACGTGAGCTTTGCGCTCGGGGGCGAGATGCTCTCACGATTCGGCTC
Source organism: Vulcanimicrobiota bacterium (assembly GCA_036741695.1). GTDB lineage: Bacteria > Vulcanimicrobiota > Vulcanimicrobiia > Eremiobacterales > Eremiobacteraceae > JAFANK01. The sequence goes on along the minus strand of DAINRU010000005.1, from coordinate 33,443 downwards.
GCAAGGGCAGCAGCGCACAGCGGTGCTCGCGGCGAAAGCGGCCGAGTATGCGCTGCTGGCCAAGGCTGCGGGCGAACCGCCGCTGTTGCTCCTCGACGACGTGCTCTCGGAGCTCGATCCTGCGCGGCGCCAATCGTTCATGAGCAGCATCGAGAACTGCGAGCAGGCCTTCGTGACGTCCACCGATGCGCCCGAGCTCGCCGCCGGCACGCAGGCAAGCGTGTTCGAGATCCATGCCGGACGGCTGACGCAGGCCGTGCGCCCGTGAACGGACCGCGCAGCCTCAAAGCGCTGATCGCCGGCTGGACGCCGCGGGCAAGTGGGATTCGCGGTTCGGGTTCCGCCTCAGCAGACGAAGCAGCTGCCGCGTTCGCGGCGGCCTGGGAAAAGGCCGTGGGTGCAGAGGTCGCTCGGCGCAGCCGCCCGACGAGATTCCGCAACGGCGTGCTCACCGTCCTCACCGCGAGCAGTGCGTGGAGCGACGAGCTCAGCCTGCACGCGCCGCGCATCATGAGCGTGCTGCAGCGCGCGTTTCCCCACGAACGGTTACTCAAGCTGCGCTTCATGGTCGCCAGCGGCCGCACGAAATTGCTGCTCGACTCCGAGAGGACGCGCGGGCGAGAGCCGGTCCGGCCGCGCGCTCTGCCAACGTCGCGCAGAAGCGAACCGGCCGACGACCGCAGCGCTGAAGACATCGCCACCATACTGGCCCGCGTGGCGGCGATGCAACAGGCGCTGGATGCCGAGCGCGACCGGGCGGGCTGGAAGATATGCGCCTCGTGCGGACGGCGCTTCGCGCCCGAGTCGAGCGCCGTGCACGTGTGCGCGCCATGCGCCGACGGCAAACGCCGGCGGACACTTGGAGCGATCGAACGCGCGCTCATGCACGCGCCGTGGCTCTCGCTCGCCGACGTGCGCGTGGCGCTGCCGCGCACGACCGCGACGGCCTACGAACGCACGAGGCAGCGACTGCTGGCACGCTGGCAGTTCGACGTCGACGCCGCCGCTCGGCGCCTGCGCCGCGCCGCGCTCACGGCGGAGGACCGGGTCGTCGCCTGGAGCTACGTCATGCTGCAAAGCGGCCTGCCGCAACGCGACATCGGTCGCGCGCTGGTCACAGATGTGCTCGGTCGTGATTGGACGAGTGTGTTATTCGGCGACGTCGCACCGCAAAACCAAGAGGCGCGTCGGGCGCCGCGCGAGAACCACACTCGATAAGCGGAAGACTGCCGCCTCTAGATGCGCAGACGCATTCGCCGTGCGCACAGGCGTGAGGGAAGAAGACCGATTTGACCCCAGCTAAGGAGACACAGGCCGGCGCGAGCCGTCGCTCGAGCGACGGGTACGGCGCGGAGAATATCAAGGTTCTCAAGGGCTTGGAAGGCGTGCGCAAGCGCCCGGGCATGTACGTGGGCGACACGAGCACCCGCGGCCTGCACCAGATCGCCTTCGAAGCGATCGACAACGCGGTCGACGAGGCGCTCGCCGGCTTTTGCACCACCATCGACGTCGTCATCCACAAAGACGGTTCGCTCTCGGTGGAGGACGACGGCCGCGGCATCCCGGTGGACGTCATCGCGTCAGAAGGCAAGCCCGCCATCGAGGTCGTCATGACGACGCTGCACGCCGGCGGCAAGTTCGACACCCTCGGCTATAAGGTGTCGGGCGGCCTGCATGGCGTGGGCGTCTCCGTGACCAACGCGCTCTCGGAATGGGTGATCACTCGGGTCAAGCGCGACGGGAAGCTCTACGAGCAGAAGTTCGCCCGCGGCATTGCCGTATCGAAGCTTAAGGTGCTCGGCGAGGCCGAGGGTACCGGCACGCTGCAGCATTTCAAACCCGACGCCCAGATCTTCTCGACACTCGACTTCTCCTTCGATATCCTCCAGCAGCGGCTGCGCGAGCTCGCCTTCCTCAACCGCGGGCTGCGCATCAATCTGGTCGACGAGCGCAACGACAAGAAGCAGTCGTTCGCCTACGAAGGGGGCATCAAGAGCTTCGTCGAGCATCTCAACAAGAACAAAGGTCCGCTGCACGACGTGCGCTACGTGGTGGGCACGCGCGGCAAGATCGAAGTCGAAGTCGCCTTTCAGTACAATGAAGGCTACATCGAAAACGTGCTCGCGTATGCCAACAACATCCACACCGTCGACGGCGGCACGCATCTGGCGGGGTTCCGTTCGGCGCTGACCCGCGTGCTCAACAACTACGCGAAGAAGAACAACATCCTCAAAGAGTCCGAGGCCAACCTCTCGGGCGAGGACGTGCGCGAGGGCCTGACTGCGGTCATCTCGGTGAAGATCCCGAATCCAGAATTCGAAGGCCAGACCAAGGCCAAGCTGGGAAGCGCCGAAGCTCGCGGTGCCGTGGATGAGGTCGTTGCCGAAGCGATGACCTTCTATCTCGAAGAGAACCCAGGCCCGGCGCGCAAGCTCGTGGAAAAATGCGCCAACGCGGCCCGCGCACGCGAGGCGGCGCGCAAAGCGCGCGATCTCGCGCGGCGCAAGAGCGCGCTCGACGGCGGTTCGTTGCCGGGCAAGCTGGCCGACTGCTCGGAGCGCGATCCTGCGCGCAGCGAGGTGTTCCTCGTCGAAGGCGAGTCAGCCGGCGGCAGCGCCAAGCTCGGCCGCGACCGCCACTTCCAAGCCATCCTGCCCCTGCGCGGCAAGATCCTCAACGTGGAGAAGGCACGCCTCGACAAGATCGTCGGCCACGAGGAGATCCGCACGCTCATCACCGCGCTCGGCGCCGGATTCCAGTCAGATTTCGACATCAGCAAGCTGCGCTATCATCGCATCTACATCATGACCGACGCCGACGTGGATGGCGCGCACATCCGAACGCTGTTGCTCACGTTCTTCTTCCGCTACATGCCCAAGCTCATCGAAGAAGGACATCTGTTCATCGCACAGCCGCCGCTCTACCAGGTGCGCAAAGGGAAGAAGATCATCTATTGCTACCGGGAAGAGGATCGCGATCGCGCGCTCGCCGAGGTGGGTGACGGAGCGACCATCCAGCAGTACAAAGGCCTGGGCGAGATGGACCCCGAGCAGCTGTGGGAGACCACCATGGATCCCGAGCGCCGCATCGTGCGCAAGGTACTGCTCGACGATGCGGTCGCAGCAGACGAGATGTTCACCATTCTCATGGGCGAGAAGGTCGAACCGCGCAAGCAGTTCATCGCCGATAACGCACGCGACGTCGTCAATCTCGACGTGTGACTTCTCGCCTACGCCCTAGCGCGTCCGGGGTTGCACGAAGCAGGGGCTTCTGAGAACGAGCCTGCCGAGTTCGAAGTTGAGCGGCGAAGCTTAGAAAGCTCCGTGGATTCGCCGCGTCCCCGCGCGTGCAACCCCGGGCGCGCTAGGGCGCTCGTGACGGCCGCAATACGTGGCCTGGGTTTTCGTTGCCATGAACGGGAATAACCAGTACACATGCGCAGGCTGAAAGTCGCGGCCGTCATCTCCATCGTCGCCGTCGTCGCGCTGGCGGCCCTGCTTGCGCTCATCATGGCCTTTCCATCTGGGCGGACCGCGCTCGCGACCATGGGCCTGCGCTTCATCATCTGGCAGCGCGGCTATCATCTGGCCAGCGCACATCTGAGACTTGGCCCACACCGCGTCCGCATCGACGATCTCGACGTCACCGACAACCGCGGCGAGCTCTTCCTCGCCGTGAAACACGTTGAGGTCGACATCGATCCGGCCGGCCTGCTCGGGCGTGGGGATCGCGCCCTGGGATTGCGCGAGATCGTGCTCGAGGACCCGCACGTGCTCGTGATCCGCCATGACGACGGCAGCTGGAATTTCGAGCCGTTGCTGCCGCGCCCCGGCGCGCCGCCCGCGCCCGCGCGCGGCGCGCCGCTGCGCCTGCGCGTCATCGTCGCTCGCGGCGAGATCACCGTGCTGGATCCGCAGGCCGTCGTCGCCGTGGGCAAGACGTTTTCCATCGACGGGATCGATATGCGGCTCTCGTTCGACGCCGGACACAGCAGTGGCGATCTGAGCGCGACGTTGCGCAGCGTGCGCGGCAGCGCTCCCATCCGCGCCCGGCTCTTCACCGATGACAGTGTGGGCTTTGGGCGTGCGACGATCGATTCGGATGACATTCCGCTCGCCCCGGTCGTCGACGCGCTAGCACCGGCGACCGCCTTCATCGACGAGGGCGGCACCGCGTCGGTGCACATGTTCGCCTATTCGGTCGGCTATGCCGCCGGGTCGCCGCACAAATGGCATCTCAGCGCTGACGCGACAGTGCGCATCGCTCGCTTGCGGCTCACGCCGCTCGACGTGCCGGTGCGAGACGTGTTCTGCCGTTTACATTACCAAGATGGATCGATCTCGACCCCGCTTTTGACCGGGACCGCGGCGGGCGTGCCGCTGCGCGCGCGGGGTCTCATCCAAGTGTTGGGACCGATGCGCCTCGCCTTCGCCGCATCGCAGGAGGGGGATCTCAAGCGCGAACGCGCGCTCTTCGCCTTCTCGCGGCGACAACCGGTGAGCGGACCGTTCTGGGCCGCCATGCGCGTCGACGGGCCGCTGAGCGATATCCGCGTCGCAGGGTCGTTTCGAGCGCGCGACGCGCAGTACGCCGGCGCCGCGCTCCCGCACGTGATGGGTACGCTCTACTACACTGGGTGGCACCTGACCGCGACGGCGCTTGACCTCGACTACCACGGCGCACGTCTGTGGGCGCAGGGCGACATCGACCTCCACGGATCGCCGATCGACACGATGGTGCTCGTCCAGGCGAGCGCACCGTCACGCCTCGTGCCCTACGCGGCCAATGTCAATGCGCTCGGGACGGTCCGCGTGCTCGCGACGCTGCAGGGACCGATCGGCGCGCCGGAGGCGAACGGGTACGCGCAGCTATCAGGTGGTGGCGGCAGTTCGCTGCAGGCGTTCTTTGGCGCCGGGCCGCAACGCATCGCCTACGGCCCAGCGCTCTTGCGATCGCGCGACGGCGAGGTGTTCGTCACGGCCACCGTGGCGCGCAGGCCCGGCAGACCAGCCGACATCTGGGGCTGGCTTGTGGCATCGCATGCCGGCGTGCACGTGCGCGGCGGGCGCGTCGCTCTGGCCGATGTGAGCTCCGTCTCCGGCGCACTGCCATCATTAGATACAACCGTGGATGGGGCCGCCTTCGTCAACGGCCAGGCCGATCTGCCGGGGGTGGGTGTGGATGCGCGGGCGGCGCATCTTGTGGTCGACGGCGTCGGCTTGGGCGATGCCAGTCTCGTGGCCGGCGGACGCAACGGACGCGTCCACATCGTGCACGCGAGTTTGAGCGGGGGCTCACTCGCGGCGACCGCGCACGGCGATCTGCTCGTCACGCCCCGCCTCTCGGTGAGCGCCGCGGCGCTTGAGGGCAGCGGTACGGCGGATCTGGCGGCGTTCGCGCCTGCGTTTCCTCGCATGCATCCCCGCGGCCGGGCGAGCGGCGCGTTCTCACTCGCGCTTTCGGGCTCGGAGTACGTGCTCAGGTTCCAAGCCCACAGCGTAGACGCGAGCATCGCGGGCGTCAACGTGCGCGACGGGTCGATGCTCGTGGATTCGAGCGGTGCGACGACTGCGTTGCTCGGGAGCGTCGCTGCTCCAGGAGCAGTCGTGTGGGCTGCGGGGAGCATCACGCCTGCGGCTGCGGGCGACATGAGCGGACATCTCGAGGCGTTCTCGCCGCACCTTGACCTCGCGGCGCTCGATGCTCCGAGCATGCCGTTGCATGGCGGATCTGCCGTCGGCTTCGCGACGCTCGACGGAACGATGTCGCAGCCGCGCATCGTCGCCGCCGGCACCGTGCGTTCGTCCTACGACAACGAGCCGTTCGCGGGCGACCTGGACCTGCGATATGCTGCCGCTACGCTGCGCTCGAACGCGAGCCGCGTCGCTTTCGCCGGCAATCGCGCCACGATCAGCGGCAGCGTCAGCGGCCTGAACGCGGGTGCATCCGTTCGCCCGCTCGCGCTTGACCTCAGCATTCGCGATGGTGATCTCGCCGGTCTGAACCGCTTCACCGCTTCGCGCGCACCGTTGACCGGCTCGTTCACCGCGAACGTCCGCGTCGGCGGCAACGCGGGTGCGCCGCAGCTCGCCGGCAACATCGACGCAGGCGTCGGCACGATCCGAGGCGTGGTCTTCAACGAATTGCGTGGACGGATGCAGGCACGACCCGGCGCCGTCACGCTGCGCAGCGCCTCGGTGCAGGTGGGCAGCTCACGCTTCGCGCTCGATGGCGACATCTCACGTGCTGGGTTCGCGGTGCAGGCGGCAAGCCCGCATGTGGACATGACAGATTTCAACGACTTTTTCGGCGGCGCAGACGTCTTCGCAGGCACGGGCGATTTCAACATCGACGTGGCTTCAGAACCGGGCGAACTAGCCTGGGGCGGCAAGCTCAACCTCGACGACGCTGCCGTGCGCGATTACCCCCTCGGCCACATCGACGCCGACTTCTACAGCCGCGGCGGCACGTTGCGCGCGGTCGTTCGTCAGGACGGCTCGGTGGGAGCGGCGACCGTGTCGGGCACGGCGCGATTCACGCCGAACCGATCGCGGCTGCCCGATCTGCGTACTGCGACCTACCGTCTGAAGGCGCGGCTGCGCAGCGTCGACCTGGCCGCCGTGCTACCGCTCTTCCACCAAGAAGCGCTGGGCGTCACCGGCCGTCTCGACGCCGAGGGCCAGATGACCGGCACGCTGCACAACCCGATCGGCACTGCGACATTCGCGCTGCATGGTGGCCGCGCGCGGCGGATGTCGATCGACGAGCTCAGTGGAACGCTGACAAGCGACGCCGCGGGCGTGACGCTCTCGCGCGGCGACTTGACGCTTCCCTATCTCGTCGCCACAGCCGAGGGGCGCTACACGTTCGAGCACGAGCGGCTTGACGGCAAGGCAGCGTTGTCTGCCGCCGACCTCGCCGCTGTCGCCACGGCGATGCGTGTGCCGGGCGCGCTCGGTGGCAGTGCCACGGCGGACGTGCATCTGACGGGCTCGCTGCATGAGCCGCGGGCGGCGCTCAGCATCGACGCCGGGCATGCGACGATCTACGGCATCGCGTTCGACCGGGCCAATATCAACGCCACCTACGCTCCCGGCTCGGTGAGCATCGGCGACACTGAGCTGATCTTCGCCGGCAATCGTGGCCACCTGACGCTCGGAGGCCAACTCCCTCTCCAGCTGCAGCCGCTCGCGCTTGGTCCCAAGGAGCGTCCGGTCGAGCTGACCATGCGTGCGCAGAAGATCGATCTGGCAGTGCTCGACCCGATCATCGGACGCTACGTGACGCTCACGGGCTTCCTCAATGCAGATGCCTCGATCTTCGGCAATGCCGGCGACCCGGTCGGTAAGGGGTCGGCACAGATCCGCTCCGCCACCGTGACCTCGCCGCTGCAGACCGTTCCGCTCACCGACCTGAACGCCAACGTCAGCTTCGATCGCGACACGATCACGCTCGCCGGCATACAGGCGCGTGCAGGCAGAGGCACGATCGACGCGCGAGGCGCGGCGCACATCGTGCCGGCCGAGGGGTTGCGCGCCAACGCCGGTCTGCAGTTCTCGTCGCGCGTCGGTTTTCACAGCGCCCAGGTCGACGTGCCGGGCTGGATCAACGGCACGGTCGACGGGGATCTCGCCATGACGCGCTCGGGGGTCACGCCGTACGTCGAGGGATCGGTGACGCTGTCCAACACGACCATCCCCTTCTCCGCGATCTACGATCTCGCCACGGGCTCCGCCGCGCTCAGCGCGCAGAACGCGCCGGAAGAGGCGCCCGGCGTGCCCAAGCTCCAGCCCGGCCACACCATCGTCTACGGCGGCGGCGTGTGGGGCGACAAGGTGCACACGCTGACGACGATCGGCGAACCGACCCCCGCGCCGACCGGCATCGCGCTGCCCGCGGCCGACGTCAACCTGGCGCTGACCGCTGGACCGAACGTCCGCGTGCGCGGGGGCAACGCGATCGACCTCACCACGGCCGGCGGCATCGTCATCGGTGGCAACCTGCGCGCTCCGACACTCGACGGGCAGTTCTACGCGGTGCGCGGCCAAGTGGGCTACTTCGACACGAACTTCCGGCTCGTCTCAGGGACGGTCACGTTCGATCACGAGAGCGGCCTGCTCCCCACGATGGACGTGATCGCGGTGACCAACACTGGCGGCGCGGAGATCACGCTGCATGTCACCGGTCGGGTGGACAATCTCAACACAGACCTGACGTCGAATCCAACCATGAGCCGCGATCAGATCATCGCGACCCTGCTCCATGCGCCGCAGATCGCAAGCCTGAGCAGACCGAGTTCGACCCAAGCCCAAACCACGCTCACCCAGACCGCGCAGAGCTACTTCAACGCCCAGCTGTCGCGCAGTCTGCTCTATCCGGTCGAGGCAGCGCTGGCGCAGCAGCTCAACATCGAATCGCTGTCGTTCATCTTCAACGCGCAGGGCAACCTCGCGGTCGAAGTGCGCACGAAGGTCACCCCGACGATCTCGGCCGTGTACCAGACGACCCTCGAAGTCCCCGTCACACAGTCGTACGGCGTGTCATACCGCCTGCGCGACTATCTCTCGCTCGACCTGGTCACGGCACAGCCCAATCTCAGCGTGACGAGCTATGCGACGACCACGCTGAACTTGCAGTATCAATTCCATTGAAGAAGCGTTGTCACGGCCGTGGATCGCCGGACCTCACGGTCTGTTTGGGGAGCGGCCAATGCCGCAGCGCCGGGAGGAATCGTTCGGAAGCCATCGGAACTCAATGTCCCGTTCCCCGGCCATATGACGCAGCCCCACTGCTCCCTCGGGCGGGGGAGAACGATGGCACGCCGCCTGCACGGTTGCGGCCGACCGCCGGTAGGGCAAGCGCGCCGCCCCGCAGTTGGGCGTCCGCACCACCCGGCGCTAGTTAGATGAGGAGCACATCCGGCGTTGCCTAACCTGTCGCGACTCGCTCTTGCGGCGATCGTCATCGGCTTGATTGCCCTGGCCTCAGGGCTTGGCGCACCCGCAGCTCCTCAACCGATCGTCACGGCGGTGAACGTCCGCGGCAATAGCCACGTGCCCACCGACAGGATCGTCGCCGTGATCCGCACGCAAGCGGGAGCCCCGCTCGACAACAAGCGTCTGGCCGCGGACCAGCAGGCCATCCTCGCGCTCGGCTATTTCACCGACGTCAAGGTGGACATCCATCCCACCCCCGGCGGCGTCGCCGTGTCGTACATCGTCGTCGAGAATCCGGTCGTGAGCAAGATCGTGTTCACCGGCAACAAGCAAGTCTCGAACGACGTGCTGCTCGCGCTCTTGGACACGACCATCGGCACCGTGCTCAACACGAACACGCTGCGCGATGACATCCAGAAGATCAACTCGTACTACGACAAGCTCGGCTACATCGGCACGCGACACGTGCAGGACATCAAGATCGACGCCAACGGCACGATCAACATCGCCATCAAAGAAGGCGTCACCGTCACCAAGGTCGTGATCACCGGCAACACCGTCTTCCCGACGCCCGTGATCGAAAGCGTCATGAAGACCAAACCAGGCACGATCTTCTCGGGCGAGGTCTTCAACCAGGACCTCAACGCCATCGTCAACCTATACAAATCGGATGGGCTGTCGGCCGTGCCGGACGGCGCCCCGAACGTCGACAATCCCGGGGAAGTCGACGTGACCATCTGCGAGGCGAGGGTGGGCGCGATCGAGATCGCCGGCAACAGCATCACGAAGGACTACGTGATCCGCCGTCTCTTGCGCATGCATCCCGGCTCGCTCATCTCCGATGCCGCGCTGCGCCGCGACTACGAAGCCATCAACAACACGCAGTTCTTCAAGTCGGTGGACCTCAGCACCAAGCCGTTCGGCAGCAAGTGCGGATACATCACGCTCATCTGGACCGTGGTCGAGCAGCGCACCGGCACCGCCGGCGTCAACATCAGCTACGGCGGCGGCGGGCAATTCGGCCAAGGCTTCGGCTTGGGCCTCTCCTTCGCGCAGAACAACGTAGCCGGTACGGGCAATAGCGCCTCGATCAACCTGCAGAAGGGCCAGCATTTCAGCAACGTCAACTTCAGCGTGGGCGTGCCGTATATCCAGAGGTTCAAAGCGAACTCGGTGACGTTGAGCGTCTTCAACGATCTGCAGAACGATCAGCCGCGCCCGGTCTACAAGATCCCGGGCAACAACCCGTTTTACTCGACGACGCCGGTGACGTCGACGCTCGCCACGCCCACGCTCTCGACGCTCGCCGCGCCGACGGTGACCGGACCGTGCTCGGCGAACGGCCAGCCGTGCACGAATCAGTACGTGAACTTCACCTCGCGCAGTTCCGGCGTCGCCGTCGCCTTCGGACATCCGGTCGCCGATTACACCCGGTTGTCGTTTGGGGTATCGGCCACGCACCTGTACCAAGAGGTCGACGCGGCCGGATTCCCACAGGCGTTCTTGAGCTTAGGAACGACGAACATCGCGCCCGGAACCACCACTCCGATCCAGACCTCGTCGGCATCCACCAAGCTGAACAGCGTCACGCCCGCCATCTTCAAAGACAACCGAGACGACATCACGAATCCCCGCCACGGCGGGACGCAGGGCTTTTCGGACGAGATCGCGCTTCAGGCTTTCGGTTCGGACTACCAGTTCGGCAAAGCCGATTTCGACTGGACGCATTTCTGGCCCGTGCGGCATCACTCGACGCTGGCGCTGCATTTCAACTGGGGCTGGACGAACGGCGGTCCGACCGCGCTGCCCTACAACGATCTGTTCAGCTTATCCGACCAGCAGCTGCGCGGCACGAAGTACATCTTCTATGGCAATCGCCAGGTGCTCGGTCAGGTCGAGCTGCGCATACCGGTGACGAGTGATAAGAAGTTCGGCATCGCGCTCTTCGCCGATTCGGGCGACGCACCGTACATCACCCCGGTCGTCGGGGCCACGGCAGCGCCGACGCCGCCGCCGCCTGCCGGCCCACACGCGCCGTTCTTCACGCCGGTGCCGCCGCAGATCACCTACGTGAATGCGCCGTACGCCTTGCAGAATGACGTCGGCATCGGCATCCGCGTGCAGACGCCGCTCTTGCCCCAGGTCATCCGCGTCGATTTCGCCATCGGCAACCAAGGAACGCACACCTCATTCGGCCTCGGCCAGTCGTTCTAGCATAGACGGAAAGTAAGGAAAGGCAACCACATGGTCCGGTCTCACACGCCAACTATCGCGGCTCTCGTCCTCGTGTTCATCCTCGGATTCAGCCCGCAGGTGCTGGCGACCGACATCGCCGACATCGGCTTCGTCGACCAGTCAGCCATCGGCCAGCTCGGCCCGTTTGTGGCTGCGCAGCAGCAGTTCGCGCAATTCCAGCGCGCCCTGGGCGTCCAGTTCCAAGCGGCGATCAAGGGCAAGAGCCAAGCAGACCAGCAACGCATCTATCAGGACTTCAACGCTCGCGCCGCCACCCAGCAGCGCCAGCTGTTCGGGCCGCTGCTCGACCGCGCGAACAACGCGATCGCGGCCGTCGCCGCGAACAAAGGCCTGAGCGTGGTCGTCGACAAGAGCATCATCATCTATGGCGGCCTCGATGTGACCAAAGACGTCATCGACATGCTCAACCAACCCGGTCCCGTGCTGGCGCCAGTGAACTCGCCGCCGCCGTCGGAAGTGGGTTACGTCGACCAGCGGCAGCTCGACCAGCTGCCCAAGGTCAAGTCGGCCAACGACACCTTCATGCAGTACCGGCAGAACCTGCAGTCGCAGCTCAACGCACAGCTGCGCGACAAGAGCGCCGATCAACGCCAGCAGACGATCACGGCCTTCAACAGCCAGCTCAGTGACGAACAGAAAAAGGTCGTGCAGCCGGTCATCGACAGCACCAACAGCGCGATCGCAGGTGTGGCGAAAAAGAAAGGCTTGCTGCTCGTCATCGACGGACAGACCCGTGTCTACGGGGGCACAGACGTCACGCCGGACGTGCTGAAGGCGCTCCAATAGGAAAGCCGATGGCCGCGCTCGCCCGAGGCGCATGCAAGAGTCGACGTCCGGCGCAAGCCATGGCCGCGCTGTCGGTCGCGCTCTGTCTCGCCGCATGCACTCATGCTGGCGGAGGCGGCGGCATGCTCGGCGCCCACGGCACGGGCGTCGGCTACGTGGACATGGACGCGCTCATGGCCACCCACCCGCTGCACGCGCAGCTGCAGGCCATGCAAGACCAGATCGACGTGCTGCAACAAGAAGCGAGTCTCGTGCCGACCGGTATGAGCCCGCAGCAGACTGCCGCCTACAACCAGATGCAGACCGAGCTCGCCGCACAATCGGCGAAGTTCCAGCAAGACTTGGGTTCGCGGCGAGCCTACTACGAGCGCCGCGAAGCTGACGCGATCAACCGCTTGCAAGCATCGACGCTGGGCACAGACGCCACGTCGGGCAGCGTGCTCGGCGGGCTGCAGCAACAATATGGCGAGCAGGCGCAAGCGATGCAGAAGCAGGCGTTCACCGCTTTCAACAACTACCGCCTCGAGCTGTTCCGCCAGGATTCCGACCACCTCAAGCACGTCCAGGCGCTCATCGCCGCAGACATGCGCACCAAACTATCCCAACGCGAAGCCGAGCTCTCCAGCGCGGAGACCAAGTACCAGGTGGATCTCGTCAAGTCCGATCAGGAAGAACGGCTCAACCTGCAGGCGAAGCTGCAGGACCTCGCGCTCTCGGACAAAGATCGCAAGCAGTATCAGGACGAGCTGTCGGCGATGGACGCGCGCGAACAGAGCAAGATCAATGCGCTCAAGACGCGCGACAATGCGCAGCTTGCCACGATCGAGCGCGATCTCAACGCGCAGGCGGCGGCGAAGTACGACGCCGAGCGGACGGCGACGCAGGCGGCCACCCAGGCCAAGCTCCTGGCGCGCCAAAAAGAGATGCAGGTCGCCATCACGCCGCAGATGCAGAAGCTCAGCGGCAAATTCCAGCAGCAGCTCGCCGACGTCAACGCGCGTTTGGCCGGCAACCAGAAATACAGGGCGCAGGCGCAGAGCATCCACGACCAGATCGCATCCGCGTACAACGACGAAGCAAGTCGCAGCGAAGCGTCATATCGCCAAGTCCGCGCGGCGCTCATCGCCAGATATAGCGCCATCGCCCACACGCAGTTCCAAGACAACGAGTCGATCGCAGCACAGGCCGACAAACTCGCGTCCGACCGGCGCGACCTGTACCAGAAGATCGGAGCCCAGGTGCAAGCGCAGGTGCAGCAGATCGCGCAACAAGACGGCATCGGCATCGTCTTCGATTCCATTCGCGGCGCGGGCACCGCCATCGACCTGACCGACCAGGTGCGCAAAGCCGTCAACTCACTCGCGGGAAGCTCGAGCTCGCCCGCGGCGCCAACTCCGGGGGGATCATGAACACACATCCAGCGCGGATCTCTGCGCGCCTGTCCATCAGTCTCGTGGCGGCGACCGTCGGCGCGTTCGCGCTGGGCGGTTGCGCCCACGCGCGCTCGTCGATCGCCGTCGTCGACGTCCCGGCCATCGAGCAGCGCTGGCCGAAGTTCATCAATTACTACCGCCAGCTGCAAGCGAACTATACGGCCATCAACGAAAGCAAGATCAGCCCGGCGGAGAAGCAGCGGGCATTCCAGCTCTGGCAGCAGCAAAGCCAGCGCTGGCAGGACGACGTCTCGAACGACGTCCGCACCGCCGCCAAGCAGATCGCCGACGACAAGCACTACAAGATGGTCGTGACCCGCCAAGGCGTGGCCTACGGCGGTGACGACATCACGATCGACGTCGAGAAGGCGCTGAAGATCGACACCTCGGCGTCGCCCATCCCAGGGCTGTAAAGGGAACGAGCGTGGCTGAAACCCGCCTGCGCGATCTCGCCACGTTGACCGGCGGCGCCGTCGCGGGGAATCCCGAGGCGATCATCGATCGGGTCGCCGCCATCGACGATGCGGACGTGCGGTCGTTGACGTTCGCCGTGGACGAGCGCTGGTTGGAGAAGGCATTGCGCTCTCGCGCCGGTGCCGTGCTCGCACCCGTCGCCGCGGGCGCCGTCGAGCGCAACGGCAAGTCGCTCATCCTCGTCGACAACGTGCGCGCGGCCTTGGCGGCCGTGCTGGAGTCGTTCGCGCCCGCACGCCTCTCGGGCGAGCACACAGATGCGAGCGCGACGATCGCGCCTGACGTCGCGCGTGGCGCCGGCGTGTGGATCGGCGCAGGCGTCATCGTCGGGGCCGGAGCGCGGCTCGGCGACGGCTGTACGCTGCTCGGCGGCGCGTACGTCGGCAACGGCGCCCGCATCGGCGCGCGCAGCCTCGTGCACCCGCACGCGGTCGTGCTCGACGAGTGTGTGATCGGCGACGACTGCGTGCTGCAACCAGGCTGCATCATCGGCGGCGATGGCTTCGGTTTCGTGCGCGTCGGCGCGGAGCAGATCAAGATCCCGCAGATCGGCAACGTCGTGCTCGGCGATCGCGTGGAGATCGGAGCCGCGACGACGATCGACCGCGCGGTCACGGGCTCAACCGTCATCGGCAGCGGCACGAAGATCGACAATCTCGTGCAGATCGCGCACAACGTCCAGGTCGGGGAAGACTCCACTATCTGCGCGCAGACCGGCATCGCCGGCAGCACGAAGATCGGCAACCGCGTCATCATCGGGGGACAGGTCGGCATGATCGGACACCTCGAGATCGGTGACGGCACGGTCATCGCAGCAGGGTCGGCAGTCATCGGCTCGTGGCCGCCGAATTCGTTCATCTCCGGCATCTACGCGATGCCGCATCGCGAGAACATCGAACAGAAGGTCCTGCTGCGCAAATTGCCTAAGCTGTTCGAGCAAGTGCGCACGCTGATGAACGCGCTCGATGAGCTGCGTAAACCAAAATAGCGTCCCCGCGCTTTTGGTGAAAGTGGAATATCAGCACACGCTCGCCCGCGAGGTCTCCCTTTCCGGCGTAGGCCTGCACACAGGGTGCGCAGCAACCGTCACGATTGCACCAGCGCCGGCGAATGCCGGTTTTTCGTTCGTCCTCGCCGACGGGTCGCGCATCGCGGCGTCGCCGGAAGCCGTGCGCTCGACGGTGCGCTGCACCACGCTCGGCTCGGCCACGGCTGAAGTCAACACCGTCGAGCACGTGCTCGCGAGTTTGGTGGGTATGGATGTGGACAACGCCCAGATCCGTATCGACGGCGAAGAGATCCCGATCATGGACGGCAGCGCGCTGCCCTTCGCGCAGGCGATCGACTCGGTGGGTCTGGCCGAACAACGCGTGCCCCGCCGCGTGATGAACCTGCGTTCGCCGTTCTGGCATCGCGACGGCGACAAGCTGCTCGTCTGCGTGCCCGCCGAACGCTTCAAAGTGAATTTCTTCGTCGCGTTTCCCGAGCCGGTCGGCAATCAATTCCTGGAGACGCCGCCGATCACGCCCGAATACTTCCTGCGCGAGATCGCGCCCAACCGCACGTTCGGATTCCGCAAAGAGGTCGAGGCGCTGTACTCGCAAGGCTTAGCGCTGGGCGGATCGCTCGACAACGCCGTGGTCATCGACAGCCACGACTACATGGGCCCGTTGCGTTTTCCGGATGAGATCGTGCGGCATAAGGTGTTGGACCTCATCGGCGACTTCGCGCTGCTCGGCATGTACCCACGTTGCGAGGTGATCGCGCTGAAGTCGGGACACGCCTTGCACGTCGCCGCAGCCCGCGAGCTGCGCGTACCGCTGGCAGTAGCCTCCGGCGCGCGCTGACCGCCGGAGCGAGCGTCCATGCGAACTGTTCCCAAGCGAGGTGCGGTGCTGCCGCATCACCCCGAGTCCGGAGATAAACAGGTGGCTTACGTCGACGTCCGCTCCATCATGGAGATCCTGCCCCACCGCTATCCGTTCTTGCTGATCGATCGCATCACCGAGCTCGTGCCGCAAAAGCGCGCCGCCGGATACAAGAACATCACCCTCAACGAATGGTTCTTCGCCGGTCATTTCCCCAACAACCCGGTCATGCCCGGCGTGCTCATCGTCGAGGCCATGGCACAGCTCGGCGGCACGGCCATCCTCGAGCCGAACACGTTGGCCACGACCGTGCCGTATCTGGCCGGCATCGAGAAGCTCAAGTTCCGGCGCCCGGTCGTGCCCGGCGATCGGCTCGACATGGAGGCCAACGTCATGTGGATCCGCATGAACATCGGCCGTCTGCAAGCCGCGGCACGGGTCGACGATCAAATGGTGTGTGAGGGTGAGCTGCTCTTCTCGATCGTCTCCGATACCCGTCTCTTCCGGCTCGACGCGTCGATCCTGCACATGTGATGCGATGCGACAGCTGAAGCGCGACGCCGTCGCGAGGCAGGCCTCCGTCTCCATCCACCCGCTCGCCATCGTGCATCCCGATGCGCGGCTCGGTCGCGGCGTTGAGATCGGACCGTTCTGCTTGGTCGGCGAAAAAGCGCGCATCGGCGACGGCACAAAACTGCTCTCCAACGTCATCGTCAACGGTCAGACGATCATCGGACGAGACAACGAGATCCATCCCTTCGCGGTGATCGGCGGACCGTCGCAGGACAAGAAATATCGGGGTGAGGTCTCCTACGTGCGGGTCGGCGACCGCAACGTCATCCGCGAATACGTGACCATCAATCGCGGAACGGGCGCTGAAAGCGAAACGGTCGTCGGCGACGACAACCACCTGCTGGCCAACGTGCACATCGCGCACAATTGCCGTATCGGCAACCGCGTCGTCATGTCCAATGTGGCAAGCCTCGCCGGCCACGTCACGGTCGGCGACAGCGCGAACATCGGCGGCATGGTGGGGGTGCATCAGTTCGTGCGCATCGGCCGCATGGCGATGATCGGCGGCAAGAGCAGGGTCGTCAAGGACATCCCGCCCTTCATGCTGGTCGAAGGCAATCCGACGACGGTCTACGGCTTGAACACGGTCGGGCTCAAGCGCAACAATTTATCGGCGGAAGTGCTGGCCGAGCTCAAAGAGGCGCACCGCATCCTCTACCGCTCGAACCTCAACCTCTCGACCGCGCTCGAGCGGTTGCAGGACAAGATGCGGACGGAGGAAGGCCGGGAGCTCATCGCGTTCCTGCAAGAAGAGACCGACCGCGGCATCCTCAAGCGTTGACCACGGCGCCCGTCGATGTCTTCTTCGTCGCGGGTGAGGCATCAGGAGATCTGCAAGCGGCGCTCGCGGTGCGCGCGATGCGTGCCATGCGTCCCGAGCTGCACGCAGCGGGGTGCGGCGGTGACCGATTGCGCTCTGCCGGGGCGCACGTCGTCTACGACACGTCCGAACTCGCCAGCATCGGACCGATCTCGATCATCCCGCGCATTCCGCTGCTCTACGGCATCCTGCGCTGGCTCGACGCAACGCTACGCAAGCGTCCGCCACGAGTGCTCGTACCGGTCGATGCGGGAGCATTCAATCTCCGGCTCATCGCGCGCATGCGCGGCGCCGGCTATCGAGGCCCGATCGTCTACTATTTTCCACCCGGCGCGTGGCTCGATGACGAGCGCCAAGCGCGCGCGGTCGCTGCAAGCGCGATGGCCCTGACGCCCTTTGAGCGGCAGCGCGATTTCTATCGCAGGCTGGGGTTGCCTGTGGCATATTTCGGCCACCCGCTGGTGTCGGCCATCGCGCCGCGCCCCCCGAGACCATTGCGCGCCGCACCGCTCATCGCCGTGCTGCCGGGCAGCCGGCGCGAAGAGACGGCGCGTCATCTCCCGGTTCTGGCCAGCGCTGCGGCCGGCATCGAGCGGGATACGTCTGCCGCCTTCGTGGCAGTCGCCGCGTCCGCCAAGCGCGCGGATCAGATCCGCGCCTTGTGGGCACGCTGCGGCGGCCCGCCCGGTCTGACCATCACCCGTGAGGACGCGAGTGCCGCGCTGCGCGGGGCGGATCTGGCCTGGGTCGCATCGGGCACGGCGGTGCTCGAAGCGGCTCTCGTCGGCGTGCCGCAGGTGATGTTCTACGTCGTCTCGAGCGCGCAGTATCGCATCGCGCAGCGCAGGTTGCCCGCTCAGCTGCTGCGCAGCATCGCGCTGCCCAACCTCGTGATGCAAAGACGTATCGTGCCCGAGCTGCTGCAAGAGGACTTCACGCCTGCGCGCTTGACCGAGGAGACCATGCGCTTGCTCGACCATGACGTCGAGCGTGAGCGCATGCAGGAAGGCTATGGCGAGCTGCGCGCTGCGCTTGGACCTCCCGATGCTCTCGAGCGCAACGCCGCCTTCATACTCGACCAGATGCAGGAAGCAGGCGTCTCGTGAACGGCCCCGCCCGCATCGTCATCTACCACACCTCCGATATCCATGCCAAGCTCGCGTTCGGGCAGCGCCTGGCATCCATCGTCGAACCGGGAGCGCTGCTCGTGGATTCAGGCGACGCGCTTGCCGGTTCATCGGTGTTCTACGTCGCCAATGAAGAGGTGATCGACGAGCTCTCCATGGCGCCATACGCGGCGATGGCGGTCGGCAACCGCGAATTCCACTACCTGCACCCGCTCTTTTTGGCCCGAGCGAACAAACTGCGCGCACCGCTCGTCTGCTCGAACCTCATCGACCTGCGGGGCCGCACACCCGTCTTCCAGCGTGAGTTGACGCTTGACGCCATGGGCACGCGGGTACGCGTGCTGGCACTGCTCGTGCCGCAGTATCGCACGCGCTCCGGCTGGGAATCGATCTTCGGCTGGCGGTTCCTCTCACCTGACGCGGCGCTCGGAGAGTTGCTGGGTGCGAACGGATCTAACGGACCTCAAGGTCCGTTGCTACACACGCCGCCTATACCCACCATCGTTCTCTCCCATCTGGGACTTGCGGCCGATCGCGAGTTGGCGGCGAAATGGCCTGCCATCTCGGCGATCCTGGGCGGTCATTCGCACGAGACGCTGTCGCAGCCAGAGATGGTCAACAACATCCCCATCGCACACACAGGCGCGTATGCCGCGCATGTGGGCCGCCTCGAGCTATCGGTGGACAACGGCGTCGCGCGCTTGGCCTCATATCAGTTGCTGCCGCTCGTGCCCGCGGAAACCGAGGAGGCGCGGGAGCGCCTGCGAGACGGCGCGCAACCATGAGCTCCGTTCCCGGTGCGGAGCCTGCAGATATCCTCTTGGTGAGCAACGGATTCGGTGAGACGGCTGTCGCGGGCTACATCGCACGTGCGATCCGCGCGAGCGCGCCGCAGGCTCGGGTCGAACACCTCCCGCTCGTGGGCACGGCTGCTCCCGGCGGCTGGCCACCTGCCGTGGGTCCCCAACAGGACATGCCATCAGGCGGACTCGTGGCCTACTGGAACCTGCGCAACCTCCTAGGAGATATTGGTGCAGGTCTTGCCCGCTTGACCGTGCGCCAATACCGTTTTCTCGCCCAGCAACGCAGGCGCGATGTCCTCATCGCCGTCGGCGACATCTACTGCCTAGCCTTGAGTCTGCTCGCCGCCCGGCGGCCAACGATCTTCGTCGCCACGGCGAAATCCGACCTCGTCGCGCCGCACTCCGCCTTCGAATGCGCTATCGCGCGTCGCGCGGTCGCGGTATACGCGCGGGACGAACGGACCGCCGCCTCGCTGCGCGCGGCAGGCGTGCGCGCCACGTATGCGGGCAACATCATGATGGACGGACTCGAGGTCTCGGGAGTCGATCTGCATCTGCGCGCCGGTGCTCTCGTGGTCGCCGTGCTTCCTGGGAGCCGAGCGGGAGCACCCGCCGCCGCGGCCGCTCAGCTCGATCGGCTTCGCGTGCTGGCGACCCTCTTGGAGGCGCGCGGCCGCCCCGTGCAAGCGCTCGTCTCGGTCGCGGCCAGCGTCGACGCGCACGACCTGCGCCGCGCGATCGAGTCGCACGGGTTTGGCTTGAGCGACGAGGGAAGCGCGCCCGGCGTCATCGCCTCTGGACGGCACGGGAACCTAGACGTCACAATCGTTCGCGGTGCCTTCGGCGATATGCTCGCGGCTGCCGATCTCGCGCTCGGTCAAGCAGGAACCGCAAACGAACAGGCGGCCGGGTTGGGCAAACCCGTCATCGCCGCCGCAGAACCGGGCGAAGCGCCAGAGAACATGCAATGGTATCGCATGCGCCAAAAGCGGTTGCTGGGCGATGCGTTGCTCGTGCTGCCGGGCGAGCCGCACGCTTTTGCGACCGAGCTCGTGCGCCTCATCGACGACGCACCACGCATGCGTGCGATGTCGGACGTGGGCCGCGAACGCATGGGTGGCTCGGGCGGGGCGCAGGCCGTCGCCGCGCGAGCTCTGCAGGTCGCCGCCAAGGCGCACGGCTCGTGACCACAAACGCCCGCCATCTGTCCGCTCGCCGCGGCACAGCGCTGCTGGTCGCCGCCGGGCCGCTCGCCGCAGCCGCATTCGGTCCGCTCCTGCCGCTGCTCATCGTGTTCGCCGGCACGCTGCCGCCGAGCGCCCCGCACGTGGGTCGCTCCTTCGCCACGATCCTCGCAGCGATCATCGTGGTGACCGCCCTGGCCTCCCTTGTCGGACTCACACGCCGGGGCGTCGGCCGGTTTCCCAAGCGTTTGTGGCTTCCGCTGCTCGGTCTCGTCGGGTCGCAACTCGTCGCGCTCTGCTTCGCCGTCAATCCGCTCGCCGGCGCATTCGGGCTGGCCTGCACCCTGGGCGGCATCATCGTCATGCTCGCAGCGGTCGAAGCCCTCGGCGATCTTCGCCTGCGGCGCACGTTCCTCGCCTGCTATCTCACCTCAGCGCTCGGCGCGACGCTCTTCGCCGCCGTGCTCTCCATCATGCGATTGCCGCCGGCGATGTTCGCCTACGAGCACGGTCGCGCGTCTGGGACGTTCCTGCAGCCCAACGAGTTCGCAGGCTACCTGCTCTTCACGATACCGCTTGGCCTCGCGCAGATCGCGGCGCCGCGCTGGCTGCGCGCGCTCGGCCTCGTGACCGCTGTCGCCGCGGTCGGCGGACTGGTGTTGTCGGTCTCTCGCGCCGCGATGATCAGTCTCTCCTTGGGCCTCACCGTTTTCATGCGCCGATTCGGCACGCGAGCCGTGGTCGCATACGCGCTCACCGCGATCATCGTGTTGGGCATCATGGGCACGGTCTTTCGTAATGTCGCGCACGACCCGAGCGAGAACGCATCGCGCATCGCCGTGTGGGGAGGCTCGCTGCGGCTTGCCGAGCGTTTCGCCCTCACGGGCGTAGGGCCGTTCGGATTCCACCTCGCGTATCCCGCATACAAGCTGCCTTCGGCGAGCGTCGACGAGCTCCACGCCCACGACCTGCCGCTGCACATCCTCATCGAGGATGGTGTGCTCGGCCTCGCCGGGCTCGTGTGGTTCGTGGTCGCGGCGATCCGTGAAGCCGCGCGCATCGGTGCCACCATCGCCGACAGTGACCGCGAGCAACAACTGCTCTTCGCCGCGCTCGGCGCGGGATTTGCCGCCTCAGCGCTGCAAAATCTCGTCGATGTGGTGACGACGTTTTTGCTCATCGTGGCGTGGCCGATGCTCGGGCTCGTGCTCTCGCTCGGCCCCGAAGAGCGCTCTTAAGTGAGACGCATCGCCATCGCCGCACTGCTCGGGGCCCTGGCCGTCTCATGCGCGGGTCATGCGCCGGCCACACCGACCGCCACGCCCTCGATAGGCGTGGCACGCGGACCCGTCTACCACATCAGCGCGCAGGGCACATACGGTCATCCGGTGACGATCAGCAACATCGTCGCCGGCGCGCCCGAATACACGCTTGCGGCGGCGAGCGTCATCTATGCCACCGATCTGCGCAAGGGGATGTTCAAAGAGACGACGCTGCATTTCTATAAAGGAAGAAAAGCGAGGCTAACGGTAACGGCCCCAGCAGCACTCGTGGACGAGGTGAGCCACGATATCACGCTCTTCGGCGGGGTGCATGCGACGACCGCGGCGGGCGTCACCTTGACGTCTGACCAGATGAGCTATGATGACCAGACCAGGCTTCTGACGGCGATGGGCCATGTCGTGGCGGTTGAGCCGGGAGGGAACATGCTGACTGGCCGGCGGGCGATCGCCGATCTCGACCTCCAACAGATCCAGCTGTTCGGTGAGGGTCCCCCGTCTGGCGCGCCACGGCCGGCAGGCAGCACGGGGCCGCCGCCGCTCGTCGCGCCGAGCCCCACGCCATGATCGACAAACGAGCTCCTAAAGTCATCGACGTCCGGTCGCTCACCAAGTCCTACGGCTCGCGAACGGTCGTCGATAACGTCAGCCTCGTCGTGCGTGCGGGCGAGGTCGTCGGCCTGCTCGGTCCCAACGGCGCAGGCAAGACCACGACGTTTTACATGGTGGTCGGCCTCGTGCGACCCAACGGCGGCTCGGTGCTGTTGAGCAGCGACGACGGCACCGCGACCGATATCACCCATCAACCGATCCACGTGCGGGCGCGCGAAGGCATCGGTTACCTGGCGCAAGAGACATCTGTGTTCCGCCGCCTCTCGGTCGCAGACAACCTGCGCCTCATCTGGGAGCAGCGCGGCGTCGAGCCGCAAGAGCAGGAACGCCGCTTGCCGCTGCTGCTCGAGGAGTTCGGCCTGCAAGCGCTCGCCGGCGCTACCGCTGAGACGCTGTCGGGCGGGGAGCGGCGGCGGGTGGAGATCGCACGCGCGATCGCCACGGATCCGGCGTTCCTGTTGCTGGACGAGCCGTTCACGGGCATCGACCCCATCGCCGTCGCCGACATCCAAGAGATCATCCGCCTGTTGCGCGGCAAAGGTCTGGGGGTGCTCATCACAGACCACGCCGTGCGCGAGACGCTGGCTATCGTCGACCGGGCGTACATCCTCAACCGTGGACGCATCGAGGTCTCCGGGACCGCATCGGAAGTGGCCGAATCGCCGGTAGCGCGGCAGTTCTATCTGGGCGAAAGCTTCAGGCTGTGAAGATCCTCGACCGCTACATGGTGACGGCCCTGGGCGGTCCGTTCCTCTTCGGCCTCGCCGCCTTCACGCTGCTCTTCGTCGCCGGCGAGCTGCTCAACATCGCGCGGCTGGTCTCAGAAGAACATGCAAGTCTCCTCGCCGCCGCCAAATACTTCGTCTACACGCTGCCGGGAACGCTCGTGCTCACGTTTCCGATGTCGATGCTGCTCGCCGTGCTCCTCGCCATGAGCCGGCTCTCCGGTGACTCTGAGATCACGGCGATGCGCGCCGGCGGGGTCAGCCTGTACCGCATCGCAGCGCCGCTCGTCGCCGTCGGCATCTTGGCATCCCTTGTCGGCCTCATGTTCCAGGAGTTGATCGTGCCCACCGCCAGCACGAAGGCGGAGGACATCCTGCGCAGCGAGATCCAGTCCGGCGGCACGAACATCTTGACGAACCAGATGGTGAACACCATGCTCCCCAACGGGGACCGCCAGTTGACCCTGGCCCAGGGCTTCGATCCGAAAAAGGACGAATTGGAGAACACCACGATCGAGGTCTTCCGCGGGAGCACGCCGGTATCGCTGCTCTTCGCCCCGCGTGGCGCGTATCACGGCGACACGTGGAAGTTCTACGATGCCACGGAGTTCGTGCTCACACCCTGTTGCGCACGCTCCGACAACCCAGTGCTCGCCGTCGACATCGGGGCTGACCCGACGGCACTCGTCGAGCAGCAGCGGCAACCCGAGGACATGAGCCGAGCAGAGATCAGCCGCCTTTTGAAGAGCGGCATCAAAACAAACGACACGTCGCGCTACGCGCGGCTGCTCGTCACCTACAACAGCAAGCTCGCGCGGCCATGGGCGAGCCTGGTCTTCGCGCTGCTCGCCATTCCGCTGGGCATCCGGCCGCAGCGCTCGTCGTCCGGCGCCGGATTTGGCATCAGCATCGCGATCGTCTTCGCGTTCTATGTGGTGACGACCATCTGCCTGGCGGTCGGTCAGTCATATCCATCGAGCAGCCTGGTCATGGCGTGGTTGCCCAACGTCGTGTTCTCGGCGGCGGGACTCTGGCTGCTCCGCCAGGCTGCGCAGGTGTAGTGATGCTCGCACTTGTGGCAGTCGATCTGCGTGGCTTCCTCACCATCGCCGGCATGGTGATCGTGGCGGGCACGATCGCCTACATCGGCGATCGCGTCGGACATCTGGTCGGTCGCAGGCGCATGACGCTGTTCGGGTTGCGTCCGCGTTACACGAGCACCATCTTCGCCGTCGGCTTCGGCATGCTCATCGCCCTCCTCGTCATCGGCGTGGTGTCGCTCGTGTCGCAAGAGGCGCGTCAGGCGCTCTTCTCCATCAATAAGCTCAACGAGCAGATCAAGACCCTCAGCGACGAGCGTGACGCGTTGCTGCAGGACCCGGTTGTGCTGCGCTCGGGCGAGCCGCTCACACCGGCGTTCATCGTGCGCTCGACCGATTCCGAAAAAGAGATCGAGGACCGGCTCGCGCTCCTCTTCCAAGGCGTGGCGAACCTCTCGCATGATTATCCGGTGCTCCCGTATCGCACGAGCGTGAACAGCCTCGAGGCGCGGGGCAAGATCGCTCAGACGGCGCGATACATCAAGTCGCTCGATCCCGTCCCAGCCATCGTCGTGCCGGTCGCCGGGGAGAACATCTTTCGCGGCGGGCCATGGAAGTTCTCGTTGAACGTGTACCGCGATGCGCTGATCTATCGCAAGGGCGAGATGATCGCGTCGGTGATGGTGAACAATGGTAAAGACATCAAAGGCGATCAGGCCGCGCTCATCGACCTCAACACCGCCATCAGCCGCAGCGCGGTCGATCACGGGATGCCTGCGATGCTGGCGGATAACCCAACCACGCCGCCTGACGTGTTCAACGTCGCCGTCCAGCGCCTCACCGCGACCAGCGGACCCGCCATCGTCAAGGCCCTGGCGGCCAACGACATCTACGCGCAAGGTCCGCTCACCGCGGTGCTGGCGGTTTCGGCGAGGTAAAGCCATCGACAGCGACGCGCGGTCGAAGTACGTCGGCATCGATCCGGGTCTCGTGAAGTGCGGGTACGCCGTCGTGTCGGGCAGCGGCGAGCGTGTGTCGCTCGAGATCGTGCCGGCGGACTCACTTGTCGAGCGCACGAGCGTCGACGTCGCAGCCGGCGCTGCGATGATCTGCGTCGGCAACGCGACGAGATCGGCGTCGGTCGTCGCCAGCTTGCGCGAGCGTTGGCCGGACGTGCCGATCGCGCTTGTGGACGAACGCAACACCACGCTTCTCGCGAGGCGGCGCTACTACGAGGACCACCCGCCGCGCGGGCTCTTACGCTTTGTCCCACGGGGCTTGCTCGTGCCCAACGAGCCGCTCGACGGCTACGCGGCCCTGCTCATCGTGGAGCGCTACCTGGCGCAAGGCACGCCCAAACCCCCTGGTGACAAGGCTTGAGCCACTTCGGCCCTCGCCAGAGGGGAGCGAACACGCATCCGCCGAAAATCGCTGCCGAACCGCAAAACGGAACGTCTGAGGGATGTGCCGAAAAATGCTTCCTTGCGCACAGCGCCTGGCGCCGGTTTTGGGTATGATACCCATGGAGGGTTGTTGTTGAGGCGGACCATTGTCGCGGCTGCCTGCGCGTTCATCGCAGCCATGTCACTGTTATCCGCGGTGCCGGCAGGCGCTGCGCCGCCGCATGTGTTCCTCGTGGCGAGCGACATGCAGGGGAGCGCGTCATCGGATTCCGCGCCGGGCGCGTCTGGAGTCAGCGTCGGTCGTATCTTCGATGCTCCCAGCAATAGCGACATCGTCAGCTTTTCCGCCATAGCATCGGGAGCGACGCCAGCCTCCGGCTCGTTGCTCGTCTTCTCGCTAGACCTGCCGCAAAGCTTGGGCCAAGTCGTCTCCGCGCCGAGCTTCACCGAGTCGAGCACCGGCACGCAAGGAGCCAACGCCGCGAACTTGGCGACGGGCGTCGCGAGTGAGAGCGCCGGCCTGCAGTTCGACCTCTTTGGCGGCGCACAAGCTTCACTCACGATGCAAAGCAGCAGCGCGAGTTTCGGCAGCGGCCCATTCGCGTCGATCCCAAGCCAAGGGCCGGCCGTCTTCGCTTTTTACAACTTCCCGCAGGCCGCCACAGGTTTTAGCCTCAGTCGAGCGTTCGGATCGCTGCCGCGCGACAACGCCATCGCGGCGACGCTGAATCAGCCGCAACAAAGTTCGGCCGGGATGGCGACCCCGCTCTCATCGCCGCTCATCAGCTCGCTCTCCGCGCAAGGCCCGTTCTGGTACACGTCTTACTCGCCGGCGACGCGGGGCACATCGCTCACTCTGACCATCCCGTTCCAGCTGGCGAGGATTCCGGTCAAGCTGCGGCTCGGCGAGCAAGCGGTCTCAAGCGTGGAGCCCACGTCGCTCGCCAATCAGATCCTCGGTCCGGCGTTCGCGTCCTCGGCCTCGACATACAATGCGGTGACCGGTGGCGTGACCCTCGGGCTGCCGCTCCTTAGCCGCCGTGCCACGGTGAGTCTCGACGGTTGGTACGAGACGCTGCAGCAGAACAACCAGACGCCGTTCAACCTCCTCCCGTACGGCGCGCAAACCTCGCTGGGCTTGTCGGCGCCCGGCGCCGTCGTCTATGCTCCGGCCCAGGGCGGCGTGCAGCAATACGTGGGATCCGCGTCTGTCGCGCTACCGGTCAACTCGCGCATCACCGTCAACGGCAATTTCTCCGAACAACTCTCGGGCGGCGTCGACCTCGACACGCTGACCCAGAGCCTGACCCAGCACGCCACCGGCTACGGCGGCGGCGTGGCGTATAATTTCCCCAAGACGCACTCGTCGATCGAGTTCTCCTCGAACCGGAGCATCTACACGGACGATAACGTCCCTAACTACAACTTCACGCAGAACCAACAGAACCTTTACTTCAGCGTCAAGTTCTAACGCTGAGTCCTCGCCCACGGGTCTCTCACCTCACGGTCGGCATCGCCGTCGCGGCTCTTGCCTGCGCGCTCGTGATCGTCGGCTTTCGGCCGCTCGCCGCCTGGTGGGCCGATGCGGCCGGGAACCGAGCTCTCCTGCGCGGGAACGACGCGGGCGCTCTCGAGCACTTCGACCGGGCGCTCCGGCTTGAACCGGGGTGGGCGCTGCTGCATGAGGATCGCGGCCGGGCGCTCCTAGCCCGCGACCCCGCGCAAGCGCTCCTCGAGTTCGATCGAGCTGACTGTGGCGCGCCCTGCAGCGCCGAAGCAGGCGATGCCCTCGTGCGTCTGGGGAAGCCGCGCGAGGCCGTCGGCCGTTACATCGATGCCAAGGCAGTGAGCAAAGTATCCGACATAGCGCTCTCGCTCGCTCGGCAAGGAAGGTACGATGACGCCACGGCACTCGTCCGCGCGCTCATCGGCCGGCTGCACGACGATTTCTTAGAACGCGCCGATCTGGCGAGCTCGTATGCGACGCTCGGTGCGATAGACATACAGGCCGCCTCGGCTGAGACAGCGCACGCGCGCGATCGCCGCGCGCAGGCGATCGCCGAGTTTGCGGCAGCCTCCCGCCTGGCGCCGTTCAACGAAGGGTATCTGCTCTCATATGGCTTCGCTCAAGCGCAGTGGGGAGACTCCGACGCAGCGCGGCGTGCGTTCGAACGCGTCCTCGAGATCCATCCGCATCAAGCTGACGCGGAAGCGGCGCTGGCGGACATGGGCGCTCGGGGGCCGACCCCGCAGCCGGCGCCGTGAGGCGGCTCCGTGTCGCGATCGAGATGCAGTTCGCACGCGGCACGCCGACCGGCCTGGGCGTCTATGCACGCGAGCTCGCTCGCGCTTTAGCCGCGCGCTCTGACATCGACGTCGTCGAGCTTGCCGATCCCAGCTTTGACGTATGGCGTTTCGACCGGCGTGTCTTTTGGGATCAGCTGCGTGCGCCGGCGCTCGCCCGCCGCAGTGGGGCGGATGTCGTCCACTTCACCGGCGGCACGCTGCCGCTTGCGACACCGCACCCGTGCGTGCTCACCCTGCACGATCTCGCCTGGCTGCACGACGCCGTCGACGGCGGCCCCCACGCGCGCCTGTACTTCGGAGCGCTGCAGCGCCGTCTCGTCACGCGCGCGGATCGCATCGTCACCGTCACGCAGACGTCGCGCGAGGATATCGTCGAGCACCTGCGGGTGGCGCCGTCGACGATCGCCGTCACAGGCGTTGGCATCGACGATTCCTGGTTCGCCCTCAAGCGTCAGCTCCTTGACCCTCCCTATCTGCTCTGCGTCGGCACGGTTGAGCCGCGCAAGGACCTTGTGACCGCGGTGCGCGCCTTGCGCGATCTGCCGGAGTACACGTTGATCAGCATCGGACCGCACACGCCCTACGCCGCACAGGTCGTACGCGCCGCGAACGAGGCGAACGTGGCTACAAGGGTCGAGCTGCGTGGATATGTCGGCGAGGCAGACGTGCGATCGCTCTATGCCGGCGCAGCGGCGCTCCTCTTCCCGTCACGATACGAAGGGTTCGGGCTGCCTCCGCTGCAGGCGCTCGCCGCTGGGCTGCCCGTGGTCGCCTCAGACATACCGGTCCTGCGCGAGGTCCTCGGCGACTGCGCGTTCTTCGCGCAGGCGGGCGAACCGGAATCGTTCGCGGAATCGGTGCGGGCTGCGTGCGCGCCCGGCGCGCGCGAGAAGATCGACCGCGGACGCGCCCATGCGAGGCGCTTCACGTGGTCAGGTGTGGCGCAACGGATGAGCGGCGTGTACCGCTCGATCGCTCTACGCCGAGCGGAGTGACCAAAGGTACGGATGGCCGAGATGTCTGACGAACTGCATGTGGTCTTCGGAGCCGGCCAGGTCGGCTCGCAGCTCGCCGCGCGTCTTCTCGCGTCGGGTCTGCGCGTGAGAATCGCAAAACGGTCGCCGTCCGGAGCGCCGGCGGGCGCAGAGCTGCGGCTCGGCGATGCGGCCGATCCGGCCTTTTGCGCAGATGCGGCGAGCGGCGCGGCCACGGTCTACAACTGCTTGAACCCGGCCTACGACGCAGTCGTCTGGGCAAAGCTCTGGCCGCTGTTCCTGGACAATCTGATCGTGGCCGCCGGGAAGTGCGGCGCTCGCCTCATCGTCCTCAACAACCTCTACCAGCTCGGGCGTACGGGCGGGCGTCCGATGGACGAAGACACGCAGGCAAACCCATGCAGCAAGAAAGGTGAGGTCCGGGCGCGGGCGAGCGAACGGCTTTTCGCGGCCCATCGCAACGGAACGGTGCGCGCTGCGGAAGGCCGAGCGAGCGATTACTATGGTCCAGGCGGACAGTTAACGTATTTCGGCGATTATTTCTGGAAGCCCGTGCTCGCCGGCCGCGCGGTGCAGCTGCCGATCGATCCCGATACACCGCACACCTATCACTACATCCCGGACGTTGCCGCTGGACTTGTGGCACTTGGAACCGCGGATGATGCCGCGCTCGGTCGCGCGTGGATGTTGCCCTGCCAGCCGGCGGAGTCGACGCGCGCCCTCTCGTCGCGTCTATCCGGAGCGTTCGGCCGCGCGATCCGCCTCACCAGGATCCCGCGTTGGATCATCCGGGGCGGGGCCCCGTTCGTGCCCTTCTTGCGTGAGATCGATGAGATGGCGTATCAGTGGGACGAGCCGTTCATGGTGGACGACCGTCGGTTCCGCGAGCGGTTCGCGGTTGGGGCGGCCGATCGAACGGCCGCCGCAAACGCTACGGTTGAGTGGGCCAAAGCCCACTATGCGCAGACCACGTAGACTACCCCGGCTTCGACGAGCCTCCGCCCTGGTTGCCGGAGTGAACGACCGAGCCTGAGTGGCTCGTACCTGTTTTCGTGTTGTGGTGCGTCTTTGATTTTTGCTGCGCGCCGGCCGGTTGGTTCACGTACGGATTTTTGCCCGGCGCGTATTTCCAGTCGTTGCTCGACGTCGGGTGCATAACGCCGCCCGCGGTCCCGGGCTTGGAACCTTGCGGTGCCTCGGAGCCAAATCGGTTCCATGGTGACGATGATCCACCATGTGCGGCTTGACCGCCGTACATCGTCGGGTAGAGCTGTTTTGTGGTGGTCTGCACCGCAGTACGCTGTTGCTCGAAGGTCGGCGGTTGCTTCGGTGCGGGCAGCGTGGCAAAGCGCGGCGAGACTGGCGCCACCCGGGCGAGCTGGCTGGGCGGCAGCTTGGCATAGCCGAGGTTTGCGCGCGACGGCACGACGGGCAGTGCGCTCTTCACCAATGAGACGCTATGCAGATCCTCTGTGTGGATCGGCACGTAATGATATGGCTCGCCGCTCGTGAAGTTGGCCGAGCTGACCGCGACCACGCCGCCAGGAGCCGAGGCATTGCGATAGACGCGAGTGATGTTGACATTCGTGATATTGGTCGTGTTGTAGACGATCGTGGTGCGGTTCACGAACTGCGGGCCCCACCACGG
This sequence comes from Vulcanimicrobiota bacterium, assembly GCA_036741695.1. Lineage (GTDB taxonomy): Bacteria > Vulcanimicrobiota > Vulcanimicrobiia > Eremiobacterales > Eremiobacteraceae > JAFANK01. The sequence continues at coordinate 3,173 of DAINRU010000005.1, read as the reverse complement.
ATGGTAGACTTCGCGGGGAGCGAGCGGCACCCAACCCACGTTGCCGAACGAGAGGTTGAAAGCAAAGCCGCTGCCGCCCCCGCCGCTAAATCCGAAGAACGTCACGAGCGCCGGCCGCCAGACCGGACGTGCGTAGACCGGTCCTGGATACCACGCCCAACCATAGTTCGCGGCGTAGAACCAGCGGCCGTAGTGATAGGGAGCCCAACCCCATGGTTCATACGCGACCCAGGTCCAACCGTAGTACGGCTGCCACACCCAACGGCCGGTGTGGTACGGCGCCCAGCCCGCAGGCTGGCTCGAGGCCACCCATACCTGACCGTAATCCGGATCGTTCACCCAGCGGCCGTATTGATCGAGATCCGCCATGCCGACCATTCCTGAGTCAGCGTAGGGACCGTCAGCAGCTTGGCGCAGATACGAGTCGCGTTGAGCGTTCCATTGGTCGAAGCTGTCGGCAGTGACGTATCCGGTCGGCGTGATGTGTGGGCTCGTCTGTGGTCCGTTGACGATGACGGTCGTCCCCGCACCGATGCTCTGAGAACCATCTGGGCTCACGAGATCCGCGCGTCCCGAGCGAACGGTCACAAAGGTCTCACCATCGCTCGTCACCGAGATCCGATATCGCCCGGCAACGTCTGGGCGTACGCCGATGGAAGGCGTGTCGACCTGCGGCTGCGCGTCGCTTTTGGCGAGCTCGCTCACCTCGACCGTGCCAGCGGCCAGCTGCAGCGCGTCGTCTGAAGAGCCGAGCTGCGTGAAACGAAGCTGCGTCGCCGGCGCGACGCGCAGGAAGCTCGAGTCATCTAACTGGACTTCGGCCCGGGCATCCCCGCTTGCCGTCGTGACATAATCGCCGACCGAGAGCGGGGCGTTGATGACCGCGGCGAAGACGTCAGTTGAATCGCCATGCTGCATGCTGACCGTGCCACTGATCAAGCTGATGCGAGCCACGCCCGCGCCAGCCGTGTCATCATCCGCACGGGATGGACTGCTCATCGCGGCGACGGCAAGAGCGGCGAGCGCGGCGATGCCGCCTCGCCACAAAGCCTTAGTCTCGATGGTATTCATGACATGGCCTCCTCAGACGTACATAGTAGTTTTCGGGCTGGCGCTGCGCCTTCGCAAGCGTGACGCGTGTCACGAGAGGGCGATGGCTCTATCAATACCGCAGCACCACGATCCGGTTTGCGACGAACGTATTGCCAGACCAGTAACCAGCCACGTTGACGATCATGCTTGGTGAGAGCGTGATGCCCGTGGGCCTGATAATGGTGCCCTGGTGCAGCTGGACCGGGTAGAGATTGTCGTGGATGCGCACGGTCATGTGGAAGGGAACGGAATAGGTCACAACGCCCTGCACATCGTTTGCGCCGAGGAACCGGTCGTCCGCGTCGTAGGCGACGACTGCCGGGGCGGGCTCGTAGATCGCGGCCGGTGCCGGCGCATAGTCATAGTAGCCATAGACGAAGACTCGCTCGGCGGCGTCGGCACGCAGTGCGAGGCCTGCCAGGAGCCCCCCGCAAACGATCAGGGTGAAAAGCTTACGATGCATATCCTTGTCTCCTCAAGAATTTGGCCCCCGCCATCAATATAACGCAAAGGGGCTCCCCGGAGGATGAAAGCGACCAAAGACCCGGGTGAGAGGCGGGTGAGAAACCCCAACTCTCTATCGACCGGGGATAAGCGGTCGTGCAGCGTGAACCCACGCGCGAAGTCGTACAGCTTGACCGTGAGGAGATCGTCAATGAGCCTTCCGATAACCCGTGCTTGCGCCGGCTTTGCGCTTGCCGCTGCTGCCGTCGCGGCGTTCGGCCTGTCCGCCCCGCGGGCGGCGGCAGCCGACCAGGCTCTGCAGGCAAAAGTGACGCAGATCAAGCAGGCGATCGCGCACAACCAGCAGTCACTTGCGCAGTACACCTGGCAGATGGAGCAGACGATCAGCGTCAATGGCGACGTCAAGGACTCACAGCTCTTCCAGGTGGTGCTCGGTCCCGACGGCAAGCCGGTCAAAGCGGCGATCACCCAGACGCCCACTCCAAGCGGTCGCCCGCACGGCATCAAGCATCGCATCACCGAGGATTACGCGACCTACGGCAAGCAGATCGCAAGCCTCGCCCAGAGCTATGCGCAACCCGATACCGGGAAACTGCAACAGCTCTACGCGCAGGGCGCGGTCTCGCTCAAGTCGGGAGGCGCGCCTGGCATTGTCGGCTTGGTTATAAACAATTATGTGAAACAAGGCGATACGGTGACGCTGACATTCAACCAGGCGCAGAAGGCGCTTTTAGGCATCAACGTCAACACCTACAACAGCGGGCCGTCTGACGTTGTGACCATGGCCGTGCAATTCGCACAGCTAGCGGACGGCACGAATCACGTTTCGACCGTCACCATCAACGGTCAGAGCAAGAACATGGTCGTGCAGCAGCAGAACATGAACTATCAGAAGCGCGGGCAGTAGCGCTCAGGTTCGAAAGCGCTATCGCGCGCTAGTAGATAGCCGGCGACAAGTTCCAGCCTCCGCCCGGTGGCGGCTGCGACGAGAAGATGACGCGCACGGGATAGGATGAGCCGCCCTCGGGCATGGTCACGACGGCGACGCGCCGGTAGCCGTTCGCGGGAACGTCGAACGTGCGGATGAGGGCGGGGTGTCCGACGTCGACCGGGTGCAGCTCGATGAGCTCACCGTCGATGAGAAATGTGCCGGTGGCACGGCCGCCGCGCGGGTCGAACCACATGCCGACGCGAGCGCTGGTCGGATTTGGATTCATGAGCGTCAGCGATGCGGACTGCTTCACGCCATAGTCGCCGCCCAGCACCTCGCCCTGGACGAGATTCGGCAGCGGCAGCTTGCCGATGGTGAGCGTCGCGGGATCATCGCCGATCGAATAGGAGATATCGTAGGTGAAGTCGGGCACCGAGTAGACGCCTCGCGCGTGCCGCACCGCGCTCGACAAGAGCGTCTCCGAGATCGGGCCCACCGGGATGTCCGTGGCGTCCTGCACGACGACGGCCACTCTCACGTCGCTGCCCGACACCACCCGCAGTTGCATGAGGCCGCTCACAAGCGTACCCTGCGGCATGATCTGGTCCGAGATGTTGACGGTGGCGTGCGGCGGCACCTCGAAGACCTGCCCTTCGCTGTTCGCCTCGCGCACGAGAAAGCGCTT